>NZ_FNXE01000038.1 GCF_900108395.1 Paenimyroides marinum
GCATTGGTCAGAATACACCTGATCAGCCACGTTGATGTGTTTTGGATGGTGCAAAATAGCCGAAGGACATACCAAAAACGAAAAAAGCGAAATAAATCACCCTGCCTTCAGACTTCTTTGTTCTAAAATAAGGGGGAGGTGGGTTTTGGGGAAACTAAAAAGATGTATTGATATTCAATAGATTAACAACTAATTTTGCCCTATTTGAAAGATTGCCCGTTTAGTAGTGATTTTTTTTGTTTTTTTACTATACTTTTTCCCAAAATAAACAAATTGTGGGAGATACGGCTTATTGGTATAAATATGCAAAAGAACTTGAAGAAAAAATTGAATTAACAGATTTCGAGAAAACAACCAGTAAATTTTCTTTTCGATTTAGAAATTATGGTCAAGTTGTTGAAATTATTAAAGACAGTACAAATATTTCAGGTTCAGTAACAAACTATCTATATTATAGAAGGAAAGAAAATAGTGAAAGAAAAACTTTATTTAGAAAAGAATTTTTATCTGAAGCACAAGCTAAAAATATTTATGAAATTGTTCAAAATGCAGAAATTTCAGAGTTGCCTTCTGATAAAGATATTAAAAATTGGTCGCAAGGATTTGATGGAATTACATATATATTTGAATGTGCAGATAAATCAACTTACTCTTTTAAAAATTATTGGAGTCCAGAAGGTCAAAAAATACCTGAAGCAGCAAGAATTCAAAAATTTATTAATGTTCTTAAAGATACTTTGAATTTAGCAGAAGATTATGAGAGATTTGAAGTTAATTTACCCAAACGAACCGGGTTTTATGATGTAGGTTCTATATCAACACGATATAGTATTTATTCTACCACATATTTAGGATACAGCGGCGCAACAAAATTACCTTTAGGTTTTTTTGCAGCACATTATACATCTTATTTGGGAAATAAAGAAGTGAATGTTGGAGGATTAGTTCAATATAATTTTGATTCTAATGGTTTTTATTATTTAAGTTTACGCGCGTCAAAAAGTGTACTATTTTTTAAGGAAGAAAAATTACGAGATTTTGCTTTTTACAGTTATCAAAACAGAAAATTAAATATAAAATCAATAAATAGTCACTTGCAAAATCATCAGTTTTTATATGGATTATATTTTGATAATTTTGGAGTAGGTGCTGGATTTGATTATTTAAAAGAAAAAACTATTGATAAAACAGGAATTCTCATTTATGCAGACAGATATTTTAAAAAGCTTAATTTAAGTACAACGATTTACTCATCTATATTTAATAATCAAATCAACTATAAAATTGATATAGAAAGAAATTTTAATTTAGGAGACAGGTCACCAATAGATAATATCTCTTTAGGTTTAGGATACGAAGATTTTATGAATTATAAAGATGTATATTTTATGATACTTACTCGCTTTTAACCCTTAAGCTTCAACGGTAAATGCACCACTTTTTTGGTTTCAAAAAACTCATCGTTAAAAAAATCACTTAAGTTGTATAAGTTTGCTTTAGGAAAATCTTTTAATTCCTCGGTTAAATCGCCACCCTTTAGGTATAAAATGCCGTTTTCCAACTCATGAATCGATTGTTTTTTGGTTTTACCTTTCACCCAGGCAACAAAATCGGGCATATTGGTAACGGCTCTACTTACGATAAAATCGAATTTATCGGTAACTAATTCAGCTCTTTTTTGTTCAGCCTTTATATTTTTTAGTTGTAAGGCAGTAGCAACTTCGTTTACCACCTTAATTTTTTTGGCGATAACGTCAATGGCATAAAAATTAGTTTCGGGAAATAAAATAGCCAGCGGAATTGCCGGAAAACCGCCACCTGTACCCACATCCATCACATCGGCATTTGGTTTAAATACCATAACTTTTGCAATTCCCAACGAATGCAAGACGTGTTTGGTGTATAGCTGGTCGATATCTTTTCTTGAAATCACATTAATTTTAGCATTCCAATCGTGGTACAAATCATATAACTGTTCAAATTGTTTTTTTTGTACATCGTTTAAATCAGGGAATTGAACTAAAATTTCTTCCATTATCATTAATTTTTGGCAAAAATACAGTTTTTTGAGCATAAAAATAAGTATATTTAGGTTTCAGTAAACTTATTTTCGAAATAACTTTTAGGTTACATTAAATTTATTTCTTTGTTTCAAAAATATGTCGATATGAAAAAAATAATTACGTACGTTTTTTTGTGGTTTTCGGTGTGTGCTTATTCACAAGAAACACTGAATGCAATGTTTTACAATGTGTTTAAATTTCCCACTTCGCTACCACAGAACCGCGAGTTGATTTTACGCGATATTTTAGATGAATACCAGCCCGATTTGTTTATGATTTGTGAGTTGGTTAATGAAAACGGAGCCGATTTAATCTTAAATACGTCTTTACAAAATCAAACTGATACTTTTGCACGTGCTGTTTTTATTCCGGATCTTACAAATCCTTCAGATGCCTTGCAAACAATGGTTTTTTACAATACACGTAAATTGACTTTGGTAAATCAGCAAACGCTGCCAACGGTCTATCGCGACATCAATCATTATTCGTTTGAATTGAATGTGGAAGCTAACGATCCCATTTATTTAGAAGTTTTCGTAGCACATTTAAAATCAAGTACGGGACCGGCAAACCGACAAATGAGGTTTGATATGGTAGAACAGGTTACCCAAGAATTGCAAAATTTGACGCAGCCTGATACGTATGTGCTTTTTTCGGGTGATTTTAATTTTTATAATTCATCAGAAATCGGCTATCAGCAAATTCTGAATCCGGCGAATGCAATTGTGATGATCGATCCCATTAATGCACCGGGAAGCTGGCAAGACAACGCATCATTTAGTTATTTGCACACACAAAGCACCCGCTTCTCTAATTCGGGCTTTGGCGGCGGAGCCAACGCAGGAGCTTCGGGTGGGTTAGACGATCGTTTTGATTTTATAATGATGAGTGAGAATTTTACTAACAGCACTCGGTTTTCGTATGTAAACGGTAGTTATCAAGCGTATGGCAACAACGGAAACTGCCTGAATCAAAGTGTAAACGATGTGGGGTGTACGGGTATTTTTTCACAGACCCTTCGCGATAATTTATACAATATGAGTGATCATTTACCGGTGGTGATGCAGTTTCAAATTAACGAACCCTTGGCTGTAAAATCATTTGAAACCAATCCGCTGATGTGGTTTGAATCATCGAATATAAGCAATAAAGAAGTAGTTGTAGGGGTTGATGTATCTAACATAAATGCTAAAAATAATCAGTTGCTTGTTTATAATTCTTTAGGACAATTGGTAAAAACAGTAGGAATCAATGACAGGCAAAGTGTTGTTATTTCTACCGAAAATCTTTCTTCGGGTTTATATTTCATTAAAATGAATCAAAATGATGGCGTATTGAAATTCATTAAAAAATAAAATCTAAAATAAACCTAAAAAGAAGAAGGTTATTTTTATATTATGTTGCAATATCATTACCTTTGAGCGTATAAATTTGAAAATAATGAGTGCACAACATTTGTCAGATAGAATAAATAATTTGTCTGTTTCACAAACCTTGGCAATGGCAGCAAAAGCCCGAGAATTAACAGCGTTAGGTAAAGATATTATTAGTTTAAGCTTGGGCGAACCCGATTTTAATACGCCCGATTTTATCAAAGAAGCCGCTAAAAATGCCATTGATGAAAACTGGAGTACTTATCCGCCTGTTGACGGATATTTGGAATTAAAACAAGCAATTGTAAAAAAATTTAACCGCGATAATGGTTTAAGCTATCAGCCTGCAAACATTGTAGTTTCTACCGGTGCCAAGCAATCGCTTTACAATATTGCTCAGGTAATGTTAAATGAAGGCGATGAGGTTATTTTACCGGCACCTTATTGGGTAAGTTATTTCGAAATTATTAAAATGGCAGGAGGTATTCCGGTAGAAGTACCTACATCTGTAGAATATGATTTTAAGATTACTGCTGAACAACTTAAACAGGCAATTACCCCAAAAACCAAAATGATGTGGTTTAGTTCGCCTTGTAACCCATCAGGATCGGTTTACAGTAAAGAAGAGCTGACCGCTTTGGTAGATGTTCTAAAACAGCACGAAAATATTTACGTGGTTTCTGACGAAATTTATGAGCATATTAATTTTACAGGTGGTTATTGCAGTATTGGCTCTGTTCCCGGAATGTTCGAGCGTACCATTACGGTAAACGGTGTTGCCAAAGCATTTGCAATGACCGGTTGGAGAATTGGATATATAGGTGCACCAGAATTTATTGCCAAAGCGTGTACCAAACTACAAGGTCAGGTAACCAGTGGAGCAAATTCTATTGCACAACGAGCTACAATTACCGCTTTAGAGGCCGATCCGTCTGAAATTGGATATATGGTTAAAGCATTTCACAGCCGCAGAGATTTGGTGATGCAATTGGTTAGCGATATTCCCGGTTTAAAAGTGAACCAACCCGAAGGTGCTTTTTACGTATTTCCTGATGTTTCTTATTATTTTGGTAAAACATTAAAAGGTGTTTTAATCAATAATGCCGACGATTTGGCACTGTTTTTATTAGAACACGCCAATGTAGCCACAGTAACCGGAGCAGCATTTGGAAACCCAAACTGTTTACGATTATCTTATGCAACCAGCGAAGAAATGATTACTAAAGCCTTTAAAAGAATAAAAGAAGCTTTGGCAGAATAGTAAAAAAAATAGGTCTATATTGATAAAAGATGAATTCTATATTAGAGTTCATCTTTTTGTTTGTTGTTTTTTTCTTCCAATTTTTTATATAGCTCTTTAGGAATGACCGATTGTTCATTTTTTAATTTGAAATACCAATAAGCTTTTATTTCCTAATAAAACAAAATCACAATCAACAGAACCTACTAATATATTTAAAAATTTCAATTTAAAACGATATATTTGCAACGTTTTAAAAATCGATATAAAATAAACTCAACTATATGAAAGCAGGTATTGTAGGACTACCAAACGTAGGAAAATCAACTTTGTTTAACTGTTTGTCAAATGCAAAAGCACAAAGTGCCAACTTTCCTTTTTGTACAATAGAACCAAATATTGGAGTTGTAAACGTACCGGATCCTAGAATTAGTAAATTAGAAGAATTGGTGAAGCCAGAGCGTGTACAAATGGCTACTGTTGATATTGTTGATATTGCAGGTTTAGTAAAAGGTGCCAGTAAAGGTGAAGGTTTGGGAAACCAGTTTTTAGGAAACATCCGCGAGTGTAATGCAATTATTCACGTTTTGCGTTGTTTTGACAATGATAACATTGTACATGTTGACGGTAGTGTGGATCCTATTCGTGATAAAGAAACCATTGACATAGAATTGCAGTTAAAAGACTTGGAAACGGTTGAAAAACGCTTAGAAAAAACCAAAAAGGCCGCTAAAACCGGAAATAAAGAAGCACAGGCAGAAACAGCTTTATTAGAACGGATTCGAGAAGCATTGTTACAGTCAAAATCGGCTCGTACGGTAGTTGCTCAAAATCAGGACGAAGAGAATTTATTAGAAAGTTTTCAGTTAATAACATCAAAACCGGTGCTTTATGTATGTAACGTAAACGAAGAAGCGGCTGTTAACGGAAATGAATATGTTGAAAAAGTAAAAGAATTGGTGAAGGATGAAAACGCTGAAGTAATTGTTTTATCTGTTGGAGCTGAAGCAGATATTACCGAATTGGAAAGTTACGAAGAACGTCAGATTTTCTTAGAAGATATGGGCTTAACAGAACCAGGTTCGGCAGTTTTGATTCGTGCAGCTTACAAATTATTAAACTTACAAACGTATTTCACTGCCGGTGTTAAAGAAGTACGTGCCTGGACAATCAATGTGGGCGATACCGCTCCGCAGGCAGCAGGTGTGATCCATTCTGATTTTGAGAAAGGCTTTATCCGTGCCGAAGTTATTGCTTACAATGATTATGTGACGTACGGTTCTGAAGCAAAAGTAAAAGAAGCCGGTAAATTACGGGTAGAAGGTAAAGAATATATAGTTAAAGACGGCGATGTGATGCATTTCCGCTTCAATGTGTAAAAGTTTTAAGCCGAATGTTAAATTCGGCTTTTTATTTGCATTTTTTTCTACATTTGAAGCCAAATCAAATGATATGAAACACTTCTTACATAAACTATTGTTGCTTTGTACTTTAGTAACTATTGCATCGTGCACTACTATTTTGCATAGAAAAAATCAGAAAATCAATGTTTTCTCAAATGCAGAAAATGCAGAAATCACCGTAAACGATTCGGTTTATACGCTGCCTGCAAAAATAAAACTTGTGCGCGATAAGAAACCTGTTACAATCAGTTATCGTTCTACAAATAAACAGTTTGACAGCATTATTAAAAGCAAAATATCCCCTGTTTTTTCTGCAATAAATCTTACAACCATTCCTGCATTTGGTGCGGGATATCTGGTAGATTTAACCAATAAAAAACGATTTGCCTATCCAAAAAATATCTTTTTTAACGATAAGGACAGCTTAGAAATTTATGAACAACGAGTAGAGGAATATATTTATAGACATAATATAACCGATCAGGAAAAAATTGAAGACCTTCATTATCATTTTAAAAGAAGTTATTTTAAAGAAGAAAGAGCAAGAAAATTAAAAGAAGAAAAAAATTTCAAACGTTTTAACCCCACTGCGGGTACATTTAAAATTTTTATAGCACCGCCTACCTTATCTTTAGTAGGTTTCTCTTCTAAAAATCCAAATATAGATCAGTTCAGCAATTTTGTTGGCGGAATAGGTTTTGGATTCGGATTTGATTATTACTACAAAAACAACCGGTTTGTTTCGATGGAATTATCGAACAGGGCAAATCAGTTCGAAGATTTTTACTGGTCATCACATGATGTTATGGCTCACAAATTAGATTTTTCTTTACGAAAAGGACATCGAATCCATCGTTTTGAATACAGTTATGGAATATCAATTACCTATACCAATTACAAATATTCCCTTCCGTTTAATGACAGTCCGATAAAACCTTTTATGAGCGATGACGAACGACGCCATTTTACAGAGTCGTATAAAACTGCGGGTTTTTCTTCATTAATAAATTATCAGATAACACCAATAATGTATATCGGTATCCGATATAATCCGGCAATTTATAGTTTTAGAAAATCAGGAAACAGTTTTGATTACGAACACGTCATTGGGTTAGATTATTGTCTAAAATTCTAAATATGTACAATCGTTTTACGTTCCATAAGAACACCTTTGCTGTTTTCATTAAAACCAATGAACCGGAAGGGTTTGTTAAGGCACATTATATCAGCAAGCACGGCAGTCAGTATTTCTTTACGAATGATGGCGTTTACAGATATTCTAACCATTGGGGGAGGGTAGGAAACTGTCGTTGGCGGTTGGAAAACATTGATTATAAACAGCAAACTAATTACTGGGGATTTTGCAAATGGATTCATTTTTATACTAATGAAGAAGGATTACCGTTGTTTTTTATTGAAAAAACAGACAATGATCATTATTCATACAATCATAAAAACAATGCTGAAAATGAACAGGCTGTTTTTCGTACGGCAAGCGAAACTGCCAAGATATTGAAGAAAATTACTGAAATTCAACAAACGGCTGATTGGGCAAAGCATTTAGAATACAATGATTACGAAGTACTAAAAAATTTTTTTATCCAACAGTTAATTCACAGCACTAAATCGTTTATTAAAATCAAGCAGGAATATATTTCTGATTCAAAATTGTAAAAAAATAAGGAACCATAATTTCATTATTATTACTATTTTCAAAGAAAAAATCCAGATGAAAACACTTAGAAAAATTATTGGGTACATCTTAATACTGATTGGCCTTCTGGTTATTTATCTAATCATTGCCACCGCTATTGCTTACATTCCGGTTAACAAGGATCAATCTCAATATGAAGATCAAAATTTATCGATTTATATTTTGACCAATGGCGTACATACCGATATTGTGGTACCATATTTTAATGAAATTTATGATTGGCGTACGTATTTAGATACAACACATACTCCGGGAAAACTGACATCGGCAAAATGGGTTAGTTTTGGTTGGGGTGATAAAGGCTTTTATCTGCAAACCCCTGAGTGGAAAGATTTAAAAGCATCAGTAGCTTTTAATGCAGCTTTTGGTTTAAGTGAATCGGCAATGCATGTAACTTATTACAACAGAATGGTTCAAAACGAAGATTGTATTGAAATAAAGCTTAACAAACAGCAATACTTGCAACTTTGCTCTTTTATTTTAAATCAATTTGATATAGATAACAACGAATTACAACTGATTGATACCGATCAAAATTATGGTGCAAACGATGTATTTTACAATGCAAAAGGAACTTATAACTTTTTCTACACTTGTAATACATGGGCAAACAATGCTCTAAAAGCAGCCGGATTAAAAGCTTGTTTGTTTACTCTTTGGGATAAAGGTATTTTTTATCATTATAAAAAGCCTCACCATAACAACTTAAACCCTTAAGATCTTTTCAAAATTCAATTAAAGTTATTATCTTGTATATTCCTTAATGAACCTAATTTTTACATGATTCATTTAAAAAGATTTAGCTATGATTAAAGAAAAATTTAAAGGAATATTTAATTTGTTCAAAATTTCGGTAAACGAATTTTTAGACGACAATTGTATAAAATTCAGTGCTTCATTATCTTATTATACCATTTTTTCCATTCCGCCATTAGCAATTCTCATTATTTCTTTGGCGGGTTATTTCTTTGGTGAAGAAGCCGTACGAGGAGAATTTTTCAGCCAGATACAAGGTTTGGTTGGAGAGCGTGCAGCACTGCAAATTCAAGATGCCATAAAAAATATTAAATTGTCTGATAATTTAAATATTGCAACCTTAATAGGGGGGATCACTTTGCTGTTTTCAGCTTCGGGTATTTTTGCCGAAATTCAAAGTTCCATCAATTATATCTGGGAATTGAAACCAAAACCCAAAAAAGGATTTATGCGTTTCATTGTCAATCGTTTATTATCTTTTTCAATGATTGGAGCTTTAGGATTTGTCCTTTTAGTCAGTTTAATTGTAAATTCGGTCATAGATTATTTATACGATCAGTTAAATAATTTTTTCCATGGAGATACGGTTTTCATAGCTTCTTTAATCAATACTGCCGTTATAGCCATTATTATTACGTTGATCTTTGGATTCATCTTTAAAACCCTTCCCGATGGTAAATTAAGATGGAAAGAAACGGCTGTGGGATCAGGCTTTACGGCTATTTTGTTTATGATCGGTAAATGGGCAATAGGCGTTTATTTAGGAAGTTCAGACAAAATGGATTTATACGGAGCCGCCGGATCTGTCTTAATTATTCTGGTTTGGGTATATTATTCTGCTATTATATTGTATTTTGGAGCGGTTTTTACGAAAAATTACTCAGAAATGTACGGGAAACCCATAGAGCCTAACGATTACACCATGCGGGTAATTTATAAAGAAGAAGAAGTGAAATATGCCAAAACAGATGAGGAAATCAATAAAAAATTAGATTCAAATCAAGGTTAAATACTTTTAAATCTGCATAAAAATCTGTATTTTTACACAAATTCACTACCACTTATGCAAGAACAATCTCAGTACACTGAAGATAACATCCGATCGCTCGATTGGAAAGAACATATTCGTACACGTCCCGGAATGTATATCGGCAAGTTAGGCGATGGTTCATCGCCCGATGACGGTATATATATTTTAATCAAAGAGGTGCTTGATAACTGTATCGATGAATTTGTTATGGGTGCCGGTAAAACCATTGAAGTTACCATAAAAGACCGTACAGTTTCGGTACGCGATTACGGTCGTGGAATCCCTTTAGGAAAAGTGGTTGAAGTGGTTTCAAAAATGAATACCGGTGGTAAATACGATTCCAAAGCGTTTAAAAAATCGGTCGGATTAAATGGTGTGGGTACCAAAGCAGTAAATGCGCTGTCGTCTTTTTTCAGGGTTGAATCGGTTCGTGATAACCAGCAAAAAGCAGCCGAATTTAGTGCAGGTAATTTAACTTTAGAAGAAGATTTGGTAGAAACCACCAAACGCAAAGGAACAAAAGTTACTTTTATCGCTGACGATACCATCTTTAAAAACTATAAATTCCGTAACGATTATATTGTGCGGATGCTTAAAAATTACTGCTATTTAAATAAAGGACTGACTATTATTTACAATGGCGAAAAATTTGTTTCAGAAAACGGATTGAAAGATTTGTTACAGGAAACCATTGCCGAAGATGATATGATTTATCCGATTATTCATTTAACGGGAAATGATATTGAAATAGCTTTAACACACAGTAAAACACAATATTCAGAAGAATATTATTCGTTTGTAAACGGACAGAATACCACGCAGGGCGGTACCCATTTGGCTGCTTTTAAAGAAGCAGTTGTTCGTGCCGTAAAAGAGTTTTACAATAAAAATTTTGAAGCTTCGGATATTCGTAAGTCCATTGTTTCTGCCATTTCATTAAAGGTAGAAGAGCCTGTTTTTGAATCACAGACCAAAACCAAATTAGGATCAACCGATATGGGACCTGATTTACCTACGGTTCGTACGTTTGTAAATGATTTTATCAAGACCAATCTGGATAATTTCCTACATAAAAATCCGGAGGTAGCCGATGCTTTATTGCGAAAAATCCTTCAGGCAGAACGCGAACGTAAAGAATTGTCGGGCATTAGAAAATTAGCAAAAGACCGGGCCAAAAAGGCATCGTTGCACAACAAAAAATTACGTGATTGCCGGGTACATTTAACCGATGCCAAAAATCCACGTAGTTTAGAAAGCACGTTGTTTATTACCGAGGGAAATTCTGCTTCGGGATCCATCACAAAATCACGAGATGTGAATACGCAGGCTGTTTTTAGTTTGCGCGGAAAACCATTGAATACTTATGGAATGACAAAGAAAATTGTCTATGAAAATGAAGAATTCAACTTGTTGCAGGCAGCGTTAAACATCGAGGAAGATTATGAAAATTTGCGTTACAATAATATTGTGTTGGCAACCGATGCCGATGTAGATGGTATGCACATTCGTTTGTTGATGATTACTTTTTTCTTGCAGTTTTTTCCCGAATTGATTAAAGAAGGGCATTTGTATATTTTACAAACACCGTTGTTCAGGGTCCGCAATAAAAAGAAAACCATTTATTGCTATTCAGAAGAAGAGCGCGTTTCGGCAATTGAAGAATTAAAACCAAAACCCGAAATCACCCGATTTAAAGGATTGGGAGAAATTTCTCCCGACGAATTCAAAAATTTCATTGGTGAAGATATTCGTTTAGAACCGGTTATGTTAGATAAAACATCGTCTATAGAAAAATTATTAGAATTTTATATGGGGAAAAACACACCAAACAGACAAGAATTTATCATTGGTAATCTAAAGGTTGAATTGGATAAAGTGGAAAATTAATTTAATATTTCCATAATTTGAAAGAGATATTTTCGAAATATTAACAGCATAATAACACAATGAATAACGAAGAATATAACCAAGAATCTGACATAAATAATCATGAAAACGAGTTAAATCATCAGGATTTAACCAATACAGAAACCGAAACCATTAAAAAAGTATCGGGTATGTATGAAGAATGGTTTTTAGATTATGCTTCGTATGTTATTTTAGAACGTGCGGTTCCGGCGATCGAAGACGGTTTTAAACCTGTTCAGCGCAGAATTATGCACTCTATGAAAGAGTTAGATGATGGTCGGTACAATAAAGTAGCGAACATTGTTGGTCACACCATGCAATACCATCCGCACGGTGATGCCAGTATTGGTGACGCCATGGTTCAAATAGGTCAAAAAGACATATTAATTGATACCCAAGGAAACTGGGGAAATATTTTAACTGGTGACGAAGCAGCAGCCTCGCGTTATATCGAAGCACGTTTAAGCAAATTTGCATTAGACGTTTTGTATTCGTCAAAAATCACACCTTGGCAGTTATCGTACGATGGTCGCCGGAATGAGCCTATTAATTTACCGGTGAAATTCCCATTACTTTTAGCTCAGGGTGGAGAAGGAATTGCTGTGGGGTTATCAACAAAAATCCTTCCACATAATTTCAATGAGCTCATTGATGCATCAATTAAAATCCTGAAAGGCAAATCATTTATTATTTATCCCGATTTTCCCACTGCCGGAATTGCCGATGTTTCTAATTACAACGACGGTGCCCGTGGCGGTAGAGTACGGGTACGTGCCAGGATTTCTCAGTTAGATAAAAACACATTGGTTGTCAAAGAAATACCTTTCTCTACTACAACCACTACTTTAATTGACAGTATCTTAAAAGCTAATGAAAAAGGAAAGATTAAAATTAAAAAAGTAGAAGACAATACATCTTCTGACGTTGAAATTTTAATCCATTTGCCACCCGGTGTTTCTCCTGATAAAACCATTGATGCCTTGTATGCTTTTACAAGTTGTGAGGTTTCTATTGCCCCTTTGGGTTGTGTGATTCAAAACAATAAACCATTATTTACAGGTGTTTCAAATATGCTGAAACATTCCACAGAACGAACGGTTGATTTGCTGAAACAAGAGCTGATTATTGAATTAGGTGAGTTGGAAGAGCAATGGCATTTTGCTTCGTTAGAACGAATTTTTATCGAAAACAGGATCTATCGCAGAATTGAAGAAGAAGAAACCTGGGAAGGTGTCATCTCAGCTATTGATGAAGGATTAAAACCGTTTACCGCTCATTTAAAACGTGCCGTGACCACTGATGATATTGTCCGATTGACAGAAATAAGAATCAAGCGTATTTCCCGTTTCGATTTGGATAAAGCACAAGAAAAATTGGATGCGTTAGAATGCGAAATCGAACAGGTGAAATACCATATTGAGCATATTATTGATTTTACCATTTCGTTTTTTACAACTTTAAAAGAAAAATACGGTAAAGGCAGGGAACGTAAAACAGAATTACGTAGTTTTGACAACATTGAAGCTACAAAAGTGATATTGCGAAATCAGAAATTATATGTTAATAAAGAAGAAGGATTTATTGGAACAGCCTTGCGTAAGGATCAATATGTGGGGGATTGTTCGGATATTGACGACGTCATTGTATTCTTGCGAGATGGCAGCATGATTGTATCAAAAATCGAAGAAAAGAAATTTATAGGAAAAGACATTATTCATGCGGCGGTGTTCAACAAAAACGATAAGCGAACCATTTATAACATGATTTACCGCGATGGTAAGGCAGGTGCTTCTTATGTAAAACGATTTAATGTTTCAGGTGTAACCCGTGATAAAATATATAATTTAACTCAAGAAAAGCCCGGGTCTCAAATCCTTTATTTTTCAAACAATCCCAACGGTGAAGCTGAAGTAGTTACTATTTTGTTAAGACAATTAAGTAACGTTAAAAAACTCAAATTCGATTTAGATTTTGCCGATTTATTAATCAAAGGACGTAGTTCTAAAGGAAATCTCGTAACGAAATATCCTATTAAAAAAATCGAATTAAAAGAGAAAGGAATTTCCACCTTACGTCCGCGAAAAATATGGTTTGACGATACTGTTAACAGATTGAATGTAGATGGAAGAGGAGAGTTATTAGGTGAATTTAAACCGGAAGACCGTTTGTTGATTATCAATCAAAGTGGAAAATTAAAAACAATTATCCCAGAATTATCCACTCATTTTGAAGATGATATCATTGTTTTAGAAAAATGGATTCCTGAAAAACCCATTTCAGCCATTTATTTCGATCCTGAAAAAGACAAATATTATGTAAAACGATTCTTGGTAGAATCGGTAAATAAAGAAGAACTTTTTATTTCTGAGCATCCGTATTCAAAATTAGAAATCGTTTCAACCGATTACCGACCAATGGCAGAGGTATTGTTTGCTAAGGTAAAAGGTGTAGAAAAAGAACCATTGATCGTTAATTTTGAAGAATTTATTTCGGTAAAAGGAATCAAGGCACAAGGAAACCAACTTACAAGCGATAAAATAAAAATGATTAATTTGTTGGAATCTCTTCCTTATGAAGAAGAAACCGAACAGAACCCCGAAGATAATAAGGAATTTAACGATACAATTGATGAAAACAATCTAACCGTTGAAGAAGACGGACAAATTGGTTTTAATTTGGAGTAGAGTGATATTTTAACACCAATTTGAACTGTGTTAGCTTGTTACCTTTCCAACATCCCTTCAAAAGCTAATAAATATTTATCTATATAAAGCTGTTTTTCTTTTGATTTATATTGTTGGATATATCGGGGGTGTTCTAAAACCGTAATTTTGTTGAAGAAATTCATTTCTTCATTGATTTTCTTAATGAAATAAGCATTTTTAACACCTAAAACAAAAACTTCATCGGTATTTAAACCCAATGTAATATGATCTTTTAAAGATGCTATCATAAAATTTTTTACATGAGTAAAAAGGTTTTTATCGTCATAATAATTGGCATTTACCCAGTTATTGCCTTTTGTACGCCTGATAATTGCCAGCGGAAAAGGAGAATTGATATAAAACTGATGATAGAACTTTTCTGCTCCTCCAAATGCTTCAATCACGTCATACAGATAAACGGATGAAATTTCGTGGGTGTGTGCCGATTTCATTTCAATACCACATACACTTTTAAGTCGTTTGGTATCAGTAAACGGTATGCCTGTAACCCCGGCACCGTTTCTGCTTGGATTGATACCTATAATGAATTTTCGTTGGTTGTTATCGTTATAATATTTATGGTAAAACCGGCGCATAACCGTCAGCGTTTCCGGATTATTCAAATATGGATTTAACACTTGAAAACCTTCCAGCAAATTTCCTTGGTATTTTAATTGCGTGTTAAAAGTTATTATTTTATCGGCAAAACTCATCTTTTTAATTTTTGTAAGAACCACATTTTACCAGATAATCTCCATAATAAGGCTCGGATAAATTAGAAATAATCACACCTTTTGATGTAGATGCATGTACAAATTTATTGTTGTGTAAGTAAACTCCAACATGGTTTACAGTGCCGCTTTTTCCGAATGAAAAAAACACCAAATCGCCTTCTTTTAAATCTTTTGTGAATTTGCGTTTGACATTATCGGCAATATCTTTTGATGTTCTGGGCAATTGTATATTATAAATTTCTTTGTATAAAATATTTGTAAACCCAGAGCAATCAATGCCTTTTTCTGAAGTGCCTCCAAATTTGTAGGGCGTGCCGTACCAATCAATAATAAAATAGTATAAGGCTTTGTTTTTTAAAGTGGTTTCACTTACATCAAGTAACTCACTAATTCCGGCTAAATCCCTTGGTTTATCAGTTGTTTTTTTAGCAACGGTAGATTTTGATGTTTTGTTTTTATTGTAATTATCACGCCAATCGGTTTTAGATTTACAGCCGATCCACAGGAATAATGTCAAACAAATGATTGCTGATTTAGAAATGAAAAAAACCGGAAATCTCCGGTTTTGTATGTTATTCATCATTTTTATTGATGTTTTTTAATTGCATTAACTTTTCTTTCCACAACTTTAATTCGTCTTTGTGGCGATCTATATTTTTGTTGATTTCTTTTACTAACGGGTTATCGGCTTTCGCATTAGAAATAAACTGAACATTGTTTTCTAACTGGAAAATTTCTGATTGAATTTCGTCAATTTTTCTTTGAACAAAAACAGATTCATTATGTAAACGCCGGCTGTCATTGTTTTCAACTAAATGCTCAATTTTATTATGGAATTTTACCAATTCTGCTTCTTTTTTAGAAAGACTCAGCTTGTCAAACAAAGCATCTAAAATTTTATTGAATTTCCCTTCGATGTGACGGCGGGTTTGAGGAACAGCTCCAATGTTTTTCCAGTTTTCAATATGAATTTTAATGGCATCTAAATCGGTTTTATGGTCGCCTGTCAACTGAAAATCTTTCAAGCCTTCAAGATATTCTTTTTTGTTGTTGAAATTTTGCATTTCTGCTTCAATTTCCTTATTTCGTTCAGCATGCAAACGGTCAAAATAAGAATTACAGATTTGTTTAAATTCTTTCCATAAACTATCTGAAAATTTTCGTGGCACATGACCAATGTGTTTCCAGTCTTCCTGAATTTTTTTCATTGCAGGTGTAACTGAATCAAAATCACTGCTTTCACTTAATGCTTTTGCCTGATTGACCAAATCTTGTTTTTTCTGTAAATTATCTTGCTGTTCTTTTTTAATGTCTTTATAAAAATTATTTTTTGACACATTAAACTTTCTTGTAGCAGTTTTAAAAGAAGTCCACGTTTCTTCGTTTTGTTCAGCCGGAACTCTCCCTGTGCTAAAAAAAGCAGTTCTCAATACTTCAATTTGCTTAATAGCATTTTGCCAATCGTTGTGAGACGTAAATTCTTTAGATGAAATTTGATTGATCTCTGAAATTATTTCGTTCTTTTTAACAAGATTACTTTCTTCCTGTTCGTGGATTTTACTTTGCAATGCTTCCCGTTTTTCATGTAATTGTTTGGTTACATTACTAAAATTTTGCCAGATTTCTTCACGATGTTCTTTGGCAACCGGTCCAATTTCTTCTTTCCAGATACGGTGTAATAACTGCAGTTCTCTGAACGCTTTACGAATATCTGTTTCATTAAGCAGTTCGGTAGCACGTTCAACAATTTTTTGCTTTTGTTCCAGATTGTTTTTAAAATCTAAATCACGTGCTTCACGGTCTAAATGCAACTGATCGTAAAAACGCTCTAAGTGAAAATGAAAATTGTTCCATACGTGGTTGTAATTATCTTTGGGTATGGCACCAGCAGTTTTCCAGCGTTCACGCAATTGTTGAATATCCTTTAAAGCAGCATTGAAATTATCGGTATTTTCAACCAAATCTTTTAATTCGTCAATGATTTGATTGCGTTCGGCTAAATTTTTCTTTAATTGATCCTGAATCGATTTAAAATGTGCGTTTTTTTGCTCTTTATAAGTGTGATACAGGGAATCAAAAAGATTTTTTGCAGGAAGGTCGTATTGAAAATCAGATGAAAAAGCATCCGGATTTTCTTCTAAAAAAGCCTCCTTTTTCTCATCGATAAACTCGTTATATTTAGTTAAAAAACTGCGTTTGATGTTTTCAACGTGTTCGCGAATCGCAGTTGTTTTTTCGTTTTTAATTAAATTGTTCAATTCTGAGTTCAACTCATCTAACGATAATTCGTCGTAATTTAACAACGGAATCTCTTGGTTTTCATTGATAGATGATGTTTCGTTTTCTTCAGCGTTTGTTGAATTTATTGCGTCAACAATTGTATCTGTATTGTTTTCAGTAGTTAATCCATCTGCTTGTGGCAGGTTATCATTCTTTTCTTCTAACATCGGTTTAATGTTTAAGTTTTACAAATTATTTTTGAAAGATAAATAATTAATTGAAAGTCAACAAATATTTTTTTTAAAATTATGACTAACTATTCCATATTTTCCACGATTCTTCTGCCTGAATTTCGAGCATTTCCAAACCATTTTTGGTAACAGCACCTTTTTCTCTGCAATTTTTTAAAAAGAGTGTTTCTGCCGGATTATAAATTAAATCGTAAGCCAAATGCTTGTCTGTAAGGTATTGATATGGAATTTCCGGAGCAACATCAACGACAGGGAAAGTTCCTAAAGGCGTACAATTAATGATTAAAAGATATTTAGAAAGTATCTTTTGACTGAGTTCGTCGTACGCAAAATCGCCCTTATTACGAGATACCGTTTTGTAGGTAATTTGCAGTTGCTCTAACGCATACGCAACAGCTTTGCTTGATCCGCCAGTTCCTAAAATCAATGCCTGGGTGTGATGTGTTTTTAATAAAGGTTCTATTGATTTTTTAAAACCAATCCAATCGGTATTAAAGCCGATTTTTTGACCGTTTTCGACTTTGATGGTATTTACGGCTCCAATTTTTTTTGAATGAATATCTAATGCATCTAAATACGGAATAATCTCTTTTTTATACGGAATGGTAACGTTATATCCTTTGTCGTTTCTATTAAATATATTATTTAGTTGAGACAAGTTATCTATGTCAAAATTAATGTATTGTGAATTTAAAATATTATATTTTTTAAACTTATTATTAAAATAATTCCGAGAAAAAGAATAGTCAATATTTTTTCCGATTAAGCCGTATGTTTTCATCGGTTCCTTGTACTTAATTTTTTTAAATTATACGATTTTAATTGTTAGTGATTATTGGAATGTTAGTTACAAATAACCTTCTTTTTTTAAAAAACTGTGTATATCAATACTTCTTTTCTGTATTTTATTAAGTTTAAAAGACCATTTTCCATCATTACATTCTATTATAAAACTATTTAAATCACTTAACTTGAAAAAAACAATATTCATATTAGTTTCTTCAAATAAAATTAAATCGTCTTTTGTCAATAAAATTTTTTTATCTCTTAACAAATGATATTTTAAATACCAATATTCCAAACTAAATTCTAAAGAGAATGTAGTAAATGGATCTATATCTAATTCTTCTATAAGATATAATTCATATTTTTCTACAAACACTTTGATAAAACCTAAATTATCAATTGTTCTTTTAAAACTATATAATTTATCTTCTGTCACTTCTTCTTCCATTTTTCATAGCGAGTCAAGTTTATCAATATTTAAAAATTTGATATATGGATCAATATTTTTTAAGGTAGGTGAAGAATAAAAGAAAATACTTTTTAGTTTTTGCTGCGTCATTTGATTTATTTAACTCCGACAGGACAAACCGAACCGACCTTGCAGGAAAATTTTAACTTTGTAAAATCATTCTTCTTTACCAAAACTTTGAATGCAACGCTGAACCATTTCGTTTTTCCAAACAGTAGGAAATAATTCTTGTAACAAACTGCGGTTGGTATAATTCAATGCCAATGCATTTGTTAGGTGATACCACGCTTTTTCGGTTTGGTTCGTCAATAAATATAAACCTGCCAAACGGTATTCAATTTCATATTCATCGTTAAACATTCCGCGGGCTTTCAGCAGTTTTTCTATAGCATCTTCGTAATTTTCAAGTAAATGCAATGAATCGCTCCATAGCAACCAGGTGTCTAAAAACGTATCACCGTGTTCAACTGCTTTTCTAAAACCTAATTCGGCTTCTTCAAAAAATAGTAGATCTTTGTTGATGATTGCAAAACGACGCCAGTATAAATGGTTGTATTCGTCAATGCCCAATGCTTTGTTTACAAATTGTAAGGCCTTTTTAAAATCGTTCTTTTTTAGATATAAATCGGCAATAGAAATCCACGATTTATCCATTAGCGGATCTTCGTGTACCGATTTTAAATAGTATTTTAAGGCTTTGTCGTAATTTTTTAAACTTTCATAACAAAAACCAATTCTGCGATATACATAAGACGACGGATCTTCTAATTGCAACGTTTCTTTATAACAAGTAATGGCCTGCGAAAACATTTTTAGCTTTTCGTACGATTTGCCCTTTTCAATATACGCACCTACAAAATTTTCATCAATAACACAGGCAAAATCAAAAGCTTGAATAGCTTTTCGGTAGTCTTTTACGCTGTAATATTGTCTGCCCAACTGGTGCCAGGCAACTTCTGAATACGGATTATGATCAATGAATTCTTCTAAAAACTGAATGGCTTCTGTGTGGTTGTCTAAAAAATCGTAACAATACACCACGTTATACAAAGCGGTTTGGTCTTCGGCATCGTGTTCTAAACATTTCACAAAGGCATTTTTTGCCTGCAAAATTTCATCGATAAACAAAAATTCCATACCCAGTAAAGAATAGACATCGGCAAAATCTTCGGTATATTGCAGGGCAACATTTAAACATTCAATTGCTTTGTTGTGAGCGCCTTGTTTTGAAAAAATATTGGCACGTTGTATATAAACTTCATCGTTTCTTGGGTCTATTGCCTGCAATTCGTTCAACAGTTTTTCAGCTTTATCCAGTTTGTTTTCAAAAACCAGAAGCTCTACCTGAACCAATTTTAGACCAAGGGAGTTTGGGTGTTGATCTAACCCCAGTTTTAAAGCCTTTTTAGAAAGGTTTAACTTACCGGAATCAAGATAATGCAGTATAATGTTTTCAAATTCTTCTGAATCGAAAAAACAAATTTTATTTGTTTTTAGCATATTCTCGAATTTTGAAATAGACATTCTAAAAAATTCTTCTTCGTCGTTTGTAAACATAATCGACTATTTTTTATTATTAAATATAGCTCAATTTAAAACGGTTTTGTTTCTCATTGAACGATACTTATAAACATTTTAATTAACAAAATTCCTCCTGAATTTCGTTAAGTGCTTCAATAAGAATGGCACAGCCTTCTTTAATTTCTTCTTCTGAAATGGTTAGTGGCGGCGTAATTCTAATAGCTTTTCCTTCAAACATCAGCCAAAATAATACCAAACCTTTGTCTTTACATTTTAAAATGACTTGATTGGTTATCTCTTCTGATGGTGTCATGGGAGCCAGCATTAATCCTTTTCCGTGAATTTCGGTGATCAGCGGATGTTTTAACAGTTTACGAAATAATTGTTCTTTTACCAATGTTTGTTCCATTAAATCGGTTTCTAACAATTCTTGCAAAGTTGCCAAACTTGCTGCAGCAATCACCGGATGACCTCCAAAAGTAGTGATATGTCCGCATTTGGGATCGTTTGTCAATAAATCCATTAGTTTTTCGTGTGCCGTAAAAGCACCTACAGGCATACCGCCACCCATGCCTTTTCCCATAACCAAGATGTCGGGAACTACATCATAATTCTGAAAACCGAACAATTTTCCGGTACGTCCAAAACCAGGTTGAATTTCGTCTAAAATCAGTAAGGCACCTACTTCGTCACAGCGTTTTCGTACTTTAGAAAGATAACCGTTTTCAGGTGTGATAAAACCTGCACTGCCTTGAATGGTTTCTAAAACCACCGCCGCTGTTTGATGTGTAATTTGCTCTAAATCGGCTTCTTTATTAAAAGTGATGAAACCTACATTGGGCAACAAAGGCCTAAAGGCCCGTTTACGTTCTTCATTACCTAAAATACTCATAGAACCTTGCGTGTTGCCGTGATACGCGTTTACACAAGAGATTAATTGTGTTCTGCCAGTGGCGCGTTTTGCTAATTTTAACGCACCTTCAATGGCTTCGGTACCCGAATTTACCAAATAGGTTTTGTTTAAGCTTGGCGGTAACTGCTGTGCAAGCAATTTACAGAAATCTACTGCTGGTTTTTGAACGTATTCGCCATAAACCATAACATGCAGATATTTATCTAATTGCTCTTTGATGGCAGTAACCACACGCGGATGCTGGTGCCCCAATGTGCAAGCTGACACACCTGCTACAAAATCGAGATGTTTTTTGCCATCGGTACTGTAGATGTAACTTCCTTTTGCATGTGATATTTCTACTTCCAGCGGGTGTAAAGTGGTTTGTGCCTGATATTTAAAAAAATCTTCTTTCATTTTTATTCGTCCCGGTTTTTGATGACGTTTGGTGCTTTGCCTTTTCGTTTGAAATTCAAGGTTTTTTCTTGAATTTCCATAGGCTGCTCATTTATTTTCTTGTTTTCTTTAACTTCTTCTTCAGCGGTATTGTCGTGTTTTAGTTCTTCATCTGTAAAAAGTTCATCAACAGTATAAATCCGTTCATCGCCCCGCCAATTGAAACCTGCTAATTTTCGTGCGTTTTCAGGAAATTCTTCCGGCGGATAGGTTGTTCCTTCCGGATTAATCATTCGGGTGGCTGTGGTAATCTTCTTTTCTTCTAATTCTAAAACAATCTTACTGCAAATTCCTTTATCAATTCCTTGCAAAACCCCATCGTCATACAGATAATAAATCATTTCGGCGTTTTGAACCAAATCTATCTGCCTGATTTCATCATCGATAAACTTTCCGTACATATTGATTCCTTTTGCCTGATTGTAACCTGTTCCCAAGGTATCTTTCTGGATAACAAAAGCGTTGTTCAAGACTTTTAACGAATCTAATTTTTCGGTTGTAACATTGTTGATTAAATGGATCAAATCGCCCGTTAGCTGGCTTTCGCCATTGAATACGACCGGTTTGCCGATTAATTGTAATAATCCGATTTTCTGATCGTAATGCAGTGAATCTGATTTTCCGCTCATATCGGGTGTACGGTACATTCGTGCATCGGGATATCCTTTAATGATACGCTGTTTATCCGGACCAACAATCTGGATGTTTTTTGCGTGGAAATAAGAGGTGTCTTTTTCGGTATAATATTCAATCAAAGGCTTTTTAGTCATGTAAACAGAATCGTTTGCCCTGAAAACTTCAGCAAAATGACTGGTGGCAATGGTGTTGTTTATGGTATCTGTAATTTTCACGTTATTGATTCCTTTGGCGTACGATATTTTCTCGTCGTAATACATTTCATCGGCTTCAATACGCTTGTTATCATATAAAATAAACGAGTTTTGGATCATTTTTCCTTCGTTTAAACGGGTGTCATAAAAGCCGTTTTCTGTATAAATATGATTTTCTTTGTTGTCTATGGTTGATGGGCCAAACAGATAAGCGTGACCCGAATCTTCATAATAATCTAAATGATTGGATTTAATGATAGTTTCTGGATTGGTAATAACCACTTCGGTTCTGAATTCGTATTTCAGTTCACGTGAATAATACTTTCCTGATTTAGATTTTAAGGTATTTTCTTTATTAGTTATGGTTGCGTGATCGTTATAATAAGCAATGCCGGTGTTACGGTCGTAATAGACCTTTTCAGATTTCAAAGAGGAATCGGGAGATGTCATTACCACATTTCCCGATGCATAGGCAATTTTATCTACACCGTTGTATTCGGCATACTTACTGGTCATTTGGAGTGTATCGTCTTGGATGATTTTTACATTTCCAAATAATTTTACGTAATTGTCTTTTTCAAACAAATAAGCCTTGTTGCAGTAAATATACATGCTGTCGTGCTGTATCTGAACATTTCCCGTTGCTATTTTGGCTCCCGGAACTTCATATTCATTTACATCGGTAAAATTAGAATGAAGCAATTTAATAATCTTCCCGTTAGATTCAGGTGTTTGTGCAGATACGAAACCGCTACAGAAAAGTAAAAATATAAGTTGTAAAAAAATGGTTTTCAATTGAGAATAATTTTTTTCAAAATTACGCTTTTTTTAACAAGCAAAGCCTACGTTAAGAAGAATTTAAGGATATTAAAAAGCACTCTATTTAGAGTGCTTTGTATGATTATTTCATTATTGTTTGTTTACGATCCGGACCAACCGATATTACTTTAATGGGTACGCCTACGTATTCTTCAATAAATTCAATGTATTCTTTTAATTCGTCCGGTAATTTATCATACGATGTTAAACCTGTTAAATCTTGTTTCCAACCTTTTTTCTCAACATAAATAGGCTGAACATTTTCAGCTTCTATATTATAAGGTAAATGATCAATTTCTTCGCCTTTATAAGAATAAGCAGTACAAACTTTTAAGGTGTCAAAGCCAGATAAAACATCGCCTTTCATCATGTATAAAGCAGTAACGCCGTTTACTTCAACAGCATATTTTAACGCTACCAAATCTAACCAGCCACAACGACGAGCACGTCCGGTAACCGAACCAAATTCGTTACCTACTTTTGCCATGGTTTCACCAATTTCATCAAATAATTCAGTAGGGAAGGGACCTGAACCAACACGAGTGGTATATGCTTTGAAAATTCCGAAAACATCTTTTACTTTATTTGGTGCAATTCCCAAACCTGTACAAGCTCCGGCAGCAGTAGTGGTAGATGATGTTACAAAGGGATAAGTTCCAAAATCGATATCCAATAAAGAACCTTGTGCGCCTTCAGCCAAAATTGATTTTCCTTCTTTTAACGCCTGGTTCAAATAAAATTCAGAATCAATGAACGTTAATTTTTTTAATTCTTCAACAGCAGCGAAAAATTCAGCCTCCATTTCAGCTAAATTATATTGTAAATCCACATCGTAGAATTTAATCATGTCAATGTGTTTTTCTGCCAGTGTATTGTATCGCTCTTTAAAATCAGCCAGTTCAATATCGCCGATACGTAAACCGTTTCTTCCGGTTTTATCCATATATGTTGGACCGATACCTTTTAACGTAGAACCAATTTTTGCTTTGCCTTTTGAAGCTTCTGAAGCAGCGTCTAATAAGCGGTGTGTTGGCAAAATTAAATGTGCTTTTCTTGAAATTAAAAGTCGTGATTGTACATCAATGTCGAATTTTTGTAAACCTTCAATTTCTTTTTGAAATACTACGGGATCCATTACCACACCGTTTCCTATGATATTTATTGATTTTTTGTGGAAAATTCCTGAAGGAATTGTTCTTAAAACGTGTTTAATTCCATCGAATTCCAAAGTGTGTCCTGCGTTTGGTCCACCCTGAAAACGAGCAATAATGTCGTATTTTGAGGTAAGAACATCTACAATTTTTCCTTTTCCTTCATCTCCCCATTGAAGACCAAGTAACAAATCTGCTGTCATTGTATATAAAATATGTTTGTTCGTTTTAATTTTTAGTTGTGGTGTTGTCTTCTTCTTTTGTTCCGTAGAAATATAAAGAATGATTGTGTATTTTAATGTTAAAGATTTCTTCTATGGTTTGCTTGATGCTTTGAATACGCGGATCACAAAATTCAATAACTTCACCAGAATCGGTTAAAATGATATGGTCGTGCTGCTTGTCAAAATACGATTTTTCGTAATGTGCCTGGTTTTGCCCAAATTGATGACGGCGTACCAAACCACATTCCAAAAGCAATTCTATCGTATTGTAAAGGGTTGCCCGGCTAACACGGTAGTTTTTGTTTTTCATTTTTATGTACAGCGATTCAATATCGAAATGCTCTTCGCTCTCGTATATTTCCTGAAGAATGGCATAGCGTTCAGGTGTTTTTCTATGACCTTTTTCTTCTAAATACTTAGTGAAAACGTTTTTTACTATTTCCTGGTTTTTATTTTCTTCCATAATCTTCTTTAACAGTACAAAGATAATTGTTTATTACCGATACTAAAAATTAAATATTTAAAATCACTACTAACCGACTAACTTTTCAAAATTAAGGAGCTTCCCATTGTGGTTAGCTCCTTTTTTCATATTTTGGTTTTACGACAAATCAAAAATATGAGCAATAAAGATACAGAAAAGAAATTAGTCGGTCAGCCGATTTTCAAACAAATCATCAATTTTATTCCAAAAGATAAATTTGATATGCTTGTCTACAAGCATAGTTC
>NZ_FNXE01000037.1 GCF_900108395.1 Paenimyroides marinum
GCAACCTTTTCTTTCTATGAACATGGCTTTCCGTATCCTGAAAAGCGGTTGCAAATATACCAACCTTTTTTTGAACTTTGCAAATGGTTTTGTGATTTTTTTTAATGTTTTTTGTAAGTTACTGGATGCCAATGCCCGCGTGGTGCTTTTACCAAGGATGGCTTATGTGTAGAATGAGATTCCGGATCTGATCTGGCAGACCAAAAGTGGTTTGTATTAGGAAAAAGAAAAACATAGAACGCCAACTATTTTTCCTTATCAGCTTAGGAAACAGAATAATTTTCTTTACAAAAAACCGATTGACTCAAAATAAATGTAAAGGGTGCCATTAAAAGAAAAAATCCCGATAGATAATATCTACCGGGATTTAGATTTAGTTTTATGAAAAACACAATTAGTTTTTACCTTCCATTTTAGCTTTTAATTCAGCTAAAGCATCGATATCACCTAAAGTTGTTTTTTCGTTTGCAGCGTTGTTTGCAGCAGTTTTTTCTTCTGCAGCTTTAACGTTTTTCTCTTCCTCTTCACGGAACGTAGCGGTGTGAGAAGCTACAACTCTTTTAAATTCTTTGTTGAATTCGATCACTTTGAAATCAGCTGTATCGCCTTTTTTCAATTTTTTTCCGTCTTCTTTTTCTAAGTGACGAGTTGGAATGAAAGCGACTACATCTTCTTCGAAGTTTACAGTAGCACCTTTATCGTTTAAGTCAGCAATTGTACCGTTATGAACAGTTCCTACACCGTAAGCTGCTTCGTGAGCATCCCAAGGGTTATCTGTAGTTTGTTTATGACCTAAAGATAATTTACGACCTTCAACATCTAATTCTAAAACAACAACATCTAATTTGTCACCTACGTTAACAAATTCTGATGGGTGTTTTACTTTTTTAGTCCAAGATAGGTCAGAAATGTAAACTAAACCATCGATACCTTCTTCTAATTCAACAAATACACCAAAGTTAGTAAAGTTACGAACTGTACCTGTGTGTTTAGAACCTACAGGGTATTTAGATGTAATATCTGTCCACGGATCGTTAGTTAATTGTTTGATACCTAAAGACATTTTACGCTCTTCGCGGTCTAATGTTAAGATAACTGCTTCTACTTCATCACCGATTTTAACGAAATCCTGAGCCGAACGTAAATGAGTTGACCAAGACATTTCAGAAACGTGGATCAATCCTTCTACACCTTCAGCAACTTCGATGAATGCACCATAATCAGCCAAAACAACTACTTTACCTTTTACTTTGTCACCAACGTTTAAGTTCGCGTCTAAAGCATCCCAAGGGTGAGCGTTTAATTGTTTTAAACCTAATTGGATACGTGTTTTCTCGTCATCGAAATCTAAGATTACAACGTTTAATTTTTGATCTAATTCTAATACTTCAGACGGGTGATTGATACGAGACCAAGATAAGTCTGTAATGTGGATTAATCCGTCAACACCACCTAAATCAATGAATACACCGTATGAAGTAATGTTTTTAACAACACCTTCTAATACTTGACCTTTTTCTAACTGACCGATGATTTCTTTTTTCTGAACTTCGATATCAGCTTCGATTAATGCTTTGTGAGAAACTACTACGTTTTTGAATTCGTGGTTGATTTTAACAACTTTGAACTCCATAGTTTTGTTTACGTATTGATCGTAATCACGGATTGGTTTTACATCAATCTGAGATCCTGGTAAGAATGCCTCGATTCCGAATACGTCAACGATCATACCACCTTTAGTTCTACATTTAACGAAACCGTTAACAATTTCACCTGTTTCGTGAGCAGCGATCACGCGATCCCATGCTTTGATTGTACGGGCTTTACGGTGAGACAATACTAATTGTCCGTTTTTGTCTTCTCTAACGTCAATTAAAACCTCTACTTTGTCACCAACTTTTAAGTTAGGGTTGTAGCGGAATTCGTTTAAAGAAATAACACCTTCAGATTTAGCGTTGATGTCAACGATTGCATCTCTGTCAGTGATTCTTACAACTACACCTTCTACCACTTCCTCTTCACCAGTTGAAATGAAAGTTTTTTCTACTAAATCTTCGAATTCTTTTAAGTTAGAAGCATCAACTGCATCAATACCATTTTCATAGCTTTCCCAATTGAAAGTGTCTAAGAATTCTTTTGTGTTTTGTGTTTGTTCAGACATGTCTGATAATAAATTTGTATTCTGTTTTTTAAGGATTGAAAGAAGATTTAAAACAGAAGTTGTTATTGATTTATATTCCAGCTTTTTAACCCAATCCTTTTCTTCGATTAAAAAGTGGTGCAAATTTACGTTGTTTTTTTTTATCTACCTAATAATCAATAAAAAAAGTCTGAATTTACATTCAGACTTTTTAGTTATTTAGAAATTTGTTGTTAGGTTTAAAGTAAATCCTGTTGCTTCTGGAACCATTCTACAAACCCCTCCAACACAAATTAAACCTCCTCGCTGACGTCCATAACTTGCTGCAATACGAGTAGCTCCTTTTGTAAAACTTCCTCCCACACTATAATAATGCAACTGCATATCAGGATCATCGTTTCCGTAATTGTAGATATCGTGAACAAAAAATGAGAACTTGCTATTTGGCATAAATTCTAAAGTTCCACCAGCCCAATTTTTACGATCTCCATCAGCCCATTGATGTTGTAATTCTAACCGAACTGAACTTGTCGGTTTAAAAAAATACAATCCTTCTACTACAGCTACATCAGAATGAATTTCATCATAAGTTTCTTCAACATATTCCTTATTATAATATTGATTTAAATACATGAAAATAGAACTAAATTTATCAGACCATTTTCTTCTGTATTCTACAGCTATATCACGATAATATTTTGTACCAAAATCTAAAAAACCTGTAGAGTTTAAATTACCATCAGGCTTCTCTTCTGTTTTTAAACCCGCCCAATATGAACCGTTTACTATTAAATTTGCTCCGTATTCACCGCCCAAAAAAGTTTCTTTTTTTAATTCATAGAACACATCGAATTGCCCACCAATTTCACCTAACTTCTGCATTGTCATATATCCGTATTTAGGCTGTGCTTGGTAAACAAAAATATTCTGTAAAGCAAAATCATATTGCTTGGTCAATGCCGGAATATAATTAATCATACCCGCATTATAAGCATTTCCGTTTAATTTACGATTTGAATAGAACGTCATATTTTCCATACGTCGTAAATTAACATTTGCAGCAAAACCTTCAGTTGTATACCCCATATTTACTAAAAATGCATTTCCATAACGTGATCTTTCGGGATATAAAGAATTTACACCTGCAAAATTATCCATTATAGCATCTTCCGTTTTATAGACATACTCTCCTCCAATTGAAAGTTTTTCACCAACATACTCTAAGCGTGTAGACATTACATTGGTATTTGGATCAATAGTTGGATATTCTTTCGTAATGTCTTCATGACGACCAACAAACGACGCTCCAAATTTCAACATATAATCTTCTTTTTCAAGAATATTTGTGATATCAACTTCAGCATTGGCCCCATATACAACACCATCGGATAAATCAAACCCCATTCCTATACGTTGCTTTCCTCCTAATAATGTTACGTTAGTTGAGGGATGTAGCCTCACTTTAAAACGTCCACCAAAAATTGCATTATTGATTCCTAATGCCCTATCTTCCCATGAACGCAACGCCAATCCACTACCAAACTGTTCGTAAAAGTGTCCTAATGTAATATCAACACCTTTATCATAATTATTATAACGGGCATAAACAGTTCCTAAATTGATTCCCTCTAAATCAGGATTATAATTTAAAAGTGCCTTAGGCAAATAACCTTCTGCTTGCAGACCAACTTCAAAATAGTTTTTGAAATAATCTATCTTAATATAATTATTTGAACGGAAAGGATCTTCTTTCGCACTTTCGTCTAACTTAATTTTATCGTCCTCTGTGTAATATTGCGAGTTAGACTCAATACCAACATTTACCTGAGCTTTACCGTGATAAGACAACAATACAACTAAGCTTACTGTCACTAAATATTTAGATTTCATTATGATTTACCAATAGCTTTTTTAATTTGCGTATAGATTTCATTTTCTATACCTGGAGTATAACTAGAGTGTGAATAAACTACTTTCCCTTTATATAATACCATAGTATATGGAACATTACCTACATTTAGAGCACGTTTTAACTCCTGATTTTCATCTAAAACAACAGTATACTTCCAAGATTTCCCTTTTACTTGAGGCTTAACGCGTGCTTTAGTCCTAGAATCATCAATAGAAACTGCTACTAATTCAACTCCGGTTTCTTTTTGCCAAGTACTATAAACTTCATTAATTGCAGTTAATTCTTTTAAACATGGCCCACACCATGTAGCCCAAAAACTTATAACAACAGGCTTATCAGAATTATTAAATTTAGATATATTTACAGCTCTTCCATCTAAATCTTTCAAAGTAACATTCGGTAATTTTTGTGCGTAGTTAACCAAACTCATTAACATAAAGGCAACACAAAATTGAAATTTTGACATAATTATTTTGTTTAAAAAATTAGAAAAACAAATCTATAAAACTTTTTAACAACTTTTTTTTTTATTCTAAAAAAAATTACATTTACTTTGTTTTTAGTTAACAAATAATTTAAACTTTTTTATGAAAAAAATACTTTTATTTAGTACAGTTGCTCTATCAAGCATGTTCTTTGCTTGTTCATCCGATGATAGTAGCACACCCACAGAAGATAATTCACAGCCTAAAAAAAGAGTAGTAGTTGCTGTTTTAGACAACGAAGGCAATGTATTAAATGCTCAGTCAGCTGATGCCAATACAACTAAAGATTATGTAATAGCTGGCTCTGGTTTTCAACACAGAGTATTAATTGAAGATTTTACCGGAGCTTGGTGTGGTTGGTGCCCACGTGTTACTCAAAGCATTGAAGATTTAGAGAAGACTGACAATGATAAAATTATTGGAATAGGTTTACACAATGGAGATAAGTTCGCTTTCACCCCACATGAAAATAATTTATATACTGCTATCGCAAATAAAATAGGAGTGGATATATCTAAAGGACGATCATTTCCCTTTGCTGTATTAAATAGAGCAGAACAATGGGAGGCTGCTACGTCTAATACAATGAAAACAAATCAAGCATTAGCTTTAGCAAAAAACAATTCTGAAATTGGAATCAAAATATCTTCAGAATTAGGAGATACTTCAGGTAAGATTAATGTTTCTCTAAAGTTTAATGCATCATATTCAGATTTGAAATATGTAGTTTATGTAGTTGAAGATAATTTAATATTAGCTCAAGAAAATTACACTTCAAATTTTGGAGGAAAAGGTAAGAAAAAAGAATTCGTTCATAATGGTGTTGTTAAAGCTGTTAATGATGTAAATGGAGTTACGGTAACAAACTCTACTAGTGGGTCTGAATTTAGTTCTGGAGATATTTCGGTTACTTATAAAAAATTCGAAAATAAATAATTAAGAATAAAAGAGTCGGTTTATAAAAACCGACTCTTTTTAAAACCTAAACCTCAACTGTATATACTCTGCTTTTTTCTCGTTGATATTTAAATTACTTACCTGAATACCAATAAGCCGAACTGATGTTCTTAACCTTGTTTGTTGCAATAATTCCAGTGCGGTATCTAAAAGCAAATCATAGCTGCTAATATAGTAAGGTAAAGTCAAACTCTTCGTTTGTAAAGAAAAATCGCTGTATTTCATTTTAAGGGTAATTGTTTTCCCGGAAAGATTCCGTTTTTGCAGCCGAATCGAAACCTCCTCACAAACATCATTCAACTTTTCTTTTAAAGGAATGATAGAGGTAAAATTTTTCCGAAAAGTACGCTCTGCCCCAATGGATTTAGGCAAACGGTTTGAAACAACAGGGGAATTACTAATACCACGGGCCAACTGATAAAAATGTAACCCTGAATTTCCAAAGTGTTCTTCTAAAAATTCAACCGATTTCATTCGCAAATCGGCTCCGGTAAAAATACCCAAATGGTACATTTTTTCACAGGTTTTCTTTCCCACACCAAAAAAACGTTTGATTTCCAGCGAATCTAAAAAAGGAATTATTTCATCGGGATTAATCGTCTTTTGCCCGTTGGGTTTGTTGTAATCACTTGCTATTTTTGCGAGGAATTTATTGATCGAAATACCCGCCGAAGCCGTTAACCCGGTAACTTCAACTATTTTTTGCCTGATTTCTTCTGCAATTAAAGTGGCACTTTTTAAATTTTTCTTGTTATGGGTAACGTCTAAAAAAGCCTCGTCTAACGAAAGGGGTTCCACTAAATCGGTGTATTCTAAAAAGATCTTGCGAATTTGACCTGATATTTCTTTATATCGATCAAATCGTGGTTTCACAAAAATCAGTTCAGGACATTTCTTTATTGCCAGTTTTCCACTCATGGCACTTCTTACACCAAATTTTCTGGCTTCGTAACTGGCTGCCGAAATCACTCCGCGCTCTTCTGAACCGCCTACTGCAACAGGTTTATTTCTTAATTCGGGAAAATCTAATTGTTCTACCGAAGCATAAAACGCATCCATATCAATATGTATTATTTTACGATGCGTTACAGTCATTACCCTTTGATTTATTAAATATTTAACGTGTTATTTACCTGGTGGAAAGAAAAAATGCAGCGGGCGTTTTTTAAAATGTTTCCATACAGATTTTTGAAGCGAAAAGATTTCGATTAACGGAATATCTCTCGATCGTAATGCCAGGCTCAATGAAAGCCCGAAACTAACAATGAAATTCATGAATCCTACAAAAAATATTCCCATAAAACACCAAAACCATGTTATTGCAGGTAGCTGAAAATCGGCCCCGTAAGCCCCTAATGCAATATTACCACTCACAAAAGTAATGTGACGAATATCTAAATTCAGTCCCAGAAAGATACCAATAGAATGGGTACTTCCCATAAAAACACCAAACCAGAAATTCGACACGATACCCGACCATTTTTTTTCTAACCAATTGGCTAATTTCGCAGTTTTAAATGCTCCGAAGGCACTTTTTAAAATAGGGTTTTCCTGAATACGGTAATATACTTGGTTGTGTTTGTTTTTATTGGATACGTTTCCTGAAATAATTCCCGATAAAAATAAAAACACACCCGCAATACCTGCATGAAAAATAGCTAACGAGTGTACGGGACTTGAATCTTTTATCATTGTAGGCCATTTGGTATCTGTAATATTGATGCCGGTGGTACTGTCAATTAACCAGATCAATAAAAGACCAACTGCAAACGCCATAATCACATTTCCCACAAAAGCGATGAATTGAGAACGGAACAAACGGGCAAATAAAATTGCAAAAGCACTGTGCTGTTCGGTTGCAGACTGATTTTTTCTTCCTTCTTCAATTGCTTTGATTATGGTTGCGGCAGTCATTGCTGGTTGTTTGGTCGCCAGGGCAAATCCACACAGATAAATCACAATGAAACCAAAGGCGTAGTTCATACTGTATAAAAAGGCAAAACCAAAATCACTGGTATCTGCTTTTGACAATAACACTTTAAAAATACACAAAAAACCTACCACAAGACCAGCACCTAAAGATGCCTTAAACATTGAGAAATATTCTTTTGCCGTTTCGGTTATGTAATGTTCGCCTGTTTTGGCCGTATACTGTGTAATTTCATAGGAAACCACATGGGTGCTTTCTGAGATCAGTTTACTGATATTATTTTTATAACAGTTGTATTCTATAAGCTTTAAAGAGAGCTTAATGGTGTTTGTTAAACGGTCTTGTGGTTTATCAACAACCAAAAAATCCATTAAAATTTTTATTCGGTCTAATTGTTGCCTGATCCGCAATAAACTTTGATTTACCTTGAGCGTGATTCCAAAAACCGCACTATTTTTATAGGCGTGCTTTACCAATTCTACACACTGATTATAGAGAATAACCATTTGTTTGTAATTTAAATCGTTAGAATTTACAAATTGTATTTCTCCTTTACGCAAACGACTTTCGATTTCTAAAAACTCATTTTCAAAACCTAAAAACGGACTTTCCAAGTGGTTGTATTTAGGAATCATATTTAAAATACTGGTATCCATTGAACGCCCGCTCATTCGTTGGGTCAATAGTCCCATAGAATATAAAATTTCAGAAAGCGCTCCGTTCTCTGCTTTTTCAAATTGGTAAATATCCTCTCCGTTAAGGATTTCCATCAGTTCAACTAATTCGTCTAACGGAATTTTATTAATCCATATAAAATCGTTTTCTTTATAAAAAACCTGATTCAACACATATTCTAATGTATCTTTTTGTGGCTGATATGGTAAAATTTTAGCAGAAATCCTTTTTCGGACTTCATATAAAAAATCTGAATCCTGTAAAATTCCGGCATCTGAAACCATTAAATGGAACTTCTTATCCAAAAGAATATTTTTTAGATAATCGCTTAAAATGGTGCGGTGCTTATCAAACTCAATTAAATGATCTAATAAGGGGCGCAACGTGATATTCGCAACTGCTTTTGGTCTTTTGGGACGAAAATAACGTACCAATTCATATAAGAAAAACAAATTCTCTTGCGAAACAACCTGATTGTCAATGATGTATTTTTCAAAAATTTCATTGATGCTTTTATAGGCAATTTGTTTTCTTATTAGATTCATAAACTCTTTTTTTACGATATTTGATTTTCAAAAACTATAAAAATATATGGTAGAAATTGAAAGAAAATTCAGTGTTAAAAATACTAATTTTTTGGTTAACGCTAAAGAAAGCTTTAAGATAACTCAAGGTTATCTAAATTCTGATAAAAAACGAACCGTACGTGTACGTATTAAAGGCGACAAAGGTTTTATTACTGTTAAAGGATTGAGCTCTGACAATGGTTTATCGCGTTTTGAGTGGGAAAAAGAAATTCTTGTGAAAGATGCAGAAGCCTTATTGCTTTTATGCGAAGATTTTGTGATTGATAAAACACGTTATACGATCCCTTTTAACGATGTTATTTTTGAAGTAGATGTTTTTGAAGGAGCAAATAAGGGATTAATTATTGCCGAGGTGGAACTGCAGTCAACCGATCAACAGTTTGAAAAACCCAATTGGTTAGCTGATGAACTAACAGGTGACGAGCGTTTTTACAATGCGTATTTAAGCAATCATCCGTTTACAACCTGGAAACAGCACTAATCGTTCATTAATTCTAATTTCACATGCAGCTTACCGGCTTTTTTGTCGTGTGAAATCGCATCAAACGCTTTTTTGCTTAAATCAATTTCTAACCCTTTTGTAAAAGGTCCGCGGTCGTTAATGGTTACAATTACACTTTTGTTATTTTTTATATTGGTTACTTTAACTTTGGTACCAAAGTTTAAACTCTTGTGAGCGGCGGTTAATTTATTGTTAGAAAAAGTATCACCGTTTGCGGTTTTTCTGCCATTGAATTTATTGTGGTAATAACATGCAAAAACCTCATTTTTGTATAATGAGGTTTTTGTATATTTTCCGCTGTTTGCTGTTTTACAACTTGTAAAGCAAACAAGCACTAAAATTATAAAAATACTATAACGCAAATTCATTTAAATCTAAACCATTAACGGCCGCTACGGTATTTAATTCTTCTTGTAATTCAATGCGTTTTTCTTCGTAATCCTCTGGCAATACTTCCACTTTTACCTTTAGTATGCCCCGGCTTCTGTTATGGGTTAAATCCATAAACGCTTTTTTACTTAAATCTATCTGACGACCTTTTATAAATGGTCCGCGGTCGTTGATTTCAACAATTACTTCTTCATCGTTAACTAAATTGGTAACGCGTACTTTTGTTCCAAAAGGAAGTGTTTTGTGTGCTGCGGTATAACTTTTATTGCTAAAAACTGCTCCGTTTGCGGTTTTTCTACCATTGAACTTATCGTGATAGTATGATGCCTGGGCTTCTTCATGAACCACCTCAACTTCGCTTTCCAAAGCTTCTAATTCGGCATTTAATTTAACTAATTCGTTATTTAATTCCGCCTCTTTTTCTTTTATTTTAGCTGAGTCGCTTATAAAATTTGCTGAAGAAACGGTTTCTGCATAAGCCATTTCTTTCCCCATTGAATTTTTATTAGCTGCCTCTGTATCTGATTGTGTTTTAACAGTAAAACTTAATATCCCTGTTAATGTGATTAATCCAGCTAAAATAAAATAATAATGCCTCTTCATTGTAAAACTTTTAAATTAAACATTTGCTATAAAGCTTTAAACTTGCAAAAGTTTAGACCTGACTTAATATAAGTCAGGTCTTATTTTATAACCAGTTATTCCATGGAATTCTTGATAAAATCAAAATCGTTCCAATGGCGTACATGATTGCAATTGACTTAAATTTCGACTGGTTGGTCGTCGCTTTTTTGTGCTTAGAGAACCCAATGGTAACTAATATTACAGCAATAATGTTAATTAACGGATGCTCAACAGCATACAATCTTAAATCGGCATTTTTCATTACTTCACCCATTGGCATATCAAAAACTTTAACCATTGGCGAAACAAAATACAAAATCAAACCAATTAATAATTGTGTGTGTGTGAAAATTAAAGCAAATAACGATATTTTACGATCGCCATCCTTAAATTCTTTGTTAGATGTCATTCCGATAATTGCATTTATTGAAGCTACAATCAACAAGATTAAAGCAAAATAAGCAACGTAAGAATGTGCGTGTTGTAAACCTGTGTACATAGTTTATATTATTGTTGTTTGCTCACAAAGATAGCCTTTTTTATTTGTAAAAACCTATCCTTACATTTTAACACAAATGCAAATATACTGAATTACAATTACATAGGAAAATTAAAATATAAATTTAATTTTTTTTAACATTTTCAAGCGTATTTTTAACGTTATTAAAAGGTGTGTTTAACAATCCAAAAAAAAATTATTCTACAAAATTTCAAGTAATTCTTCTGAGGAAAGATATGATTGTAAGAACAAGATTTCTTTAAAATGTTCATCTAAAAAAATAATGGTCGGATAAATTTCTTGTCTTTTTCCAAGATAATGATAAACCACTTCGTGGTAACCCGATTTTATACCTGTAGGTACAAACTTGAATTTCTGATGAAGATGATGTATTGTTTCTGTGCTATCACCTTTAAAAAAGATTACATAATAATATTTATTTAGCTTTTCAATTACTTTTGAGTCTTTAAACGTACTTTTCTGCAACATTTTACAATACCGGCACCAATCGGTATAAAAATAAAGCAGTATTGGTCGGGGATTTTTCCCGACCAATTGCTCTACCTGTTCAAAACTATATGTTTGCAGTTGTTGTGAATTGCCCTGAACAGAAAAAATAAAAAATAATACTAAAAATAACTGCTTCAAATTAAATAGTTTAAAAATTATATCGAACGCCTAAAAAAGTTCTTATACCTTGATTCGCTGCATACACATACGACGGATCGAATACTAAACCATAGGGATTATCTGTTGTTCGCAACGCATCTCCGTTAGGATCAAACTGTACATTTTTATCAAAAGGATCATTGGCCCTGGAAATTAAGAAAGGTAGATTTTTACTTGGTGTCCAATTCAATAAGTTCTTTACTCCGCCATAAATCTGGAAGTTTTTAAAACCTTTATATGTTAGTTGGATGTTCTGAATGCTATAAGTTTCAGAATATTCCGGACGCGGATCCCATTCACTAACCAAAGGCAAACGCATTGGTCCGTACAGATTACCTGTATAATCAATGTCTAAGTTGAAAGACGGAATACTATAAGAAACAGCCCATGTTCCCGAAAAGCGTTCGGTAAGCATCTGGCGTTGCTTCACGCCTTCTTCTTCTGTAGATACATCCATTAACGTTCCGCCAACAATAAATTTTAACCCGTTTCCTAAAATCAAATCTATATTTGCACTTATTCCTTGAGATATGGCATGTCCGTTTAAATTATCATAAATAATTTGATTGGGATTGGTATCATAATCCGGTAAAATAGCATTTGTAAAATAAGTGTACCAAGTTGATGCCTCTAACTGCAATACATTTGAACCAAAATACCATTGTTTCAAGTAACTTAAATTTAGATTGTACGATTTTTCAGGTTTTAAATCTTCTAAAACAATTACATCTCTTGCTCCTGAAAGTGCCGCATGGTCTTCGGTAAACAGGTTTACTACTCTAAACCCGGTTCCGGCATTTAATCGCAACACATCTCCTTTTTCTGATTTGTACCGATAAGCAAAACGCGGTGTAAAAATAGATCCGTGATTGTTGTTATAATCATACCGTGCACCCAACAAAATACTGTGTTTATTATTAAAAGAAATTTCGTCTTGGGCAAAAATTCCAGGCATCGTAGTAATATCTTTATCGTTGGTGGCAGGAGTATTATCATCATAATTCGTGTAACGAAAAGCTGCTCCAAACAACATATCATGATTTCCCAATTTCTTGTCCCAAGTTAATTGTCCAAATCCCACTTTTTGTTTTGCCATATAAGGTATGTTTCCATAAACTGAGTTTTGGTCGTGATCTGCATAAGAAAATGAGAAAAACATTTTTTCTGCAACGGGAAGTTCATACGTTCCCATTAATTCATATCGGCTGGTATAGATGGATTCTCCATAAACTTCATCACCACCTCTGTAATTTTTATTCCAATTCATCTCGCCTCCCCAGCGGTCTTCATAAAAATAACGCCCCGCTACAGAAAATAATTTATTGCTTTTGCGGGTAAAATTCCATTTTTGGAAAACCGAACTACGGTCTTGCAGGGTTAAATCGGTAAAATTATCGTTGTTCTTATCAATAGGGTTAGAATAATTAAAATAGTTAATACCCAACAGCAAATGTGCCTTCTCGCCAACTTTTGTGCTTACGCCAATATCGGTATTCACTTCGCCCCAAGATGTTCCAAAAACATCTGCTGAAAAAAGTGGTGCGTTTTTAGGATTCTTAGTAATAATGTTAATTAAACCCCCAACAGCTTCACTTCCGTAAAGAGAAGAAGCCGGACCTTTAACTACCTCAACACGTTCTATTAATGAATTTGGAATTCCCGACAAACCATAAACGGTAGAAAGTCCGCTGACAATGGGCATACCATCGATCAAAACAAATGTATAAGGACCTTCCAATCCGTTTATGTGTATATCTCCCGTATTACAAACACTGCAATTAACCTGCGGACGTACGCCATTTACAATTTGCAACGCTTCAAAAACGTTGGCAGTTGGATTCTTTTTAAAGAATGTAGGTGTATAAACCTCTACCGGCACCAAGCTTTCTGAACGAAGAACCGGTTTCATGGTTCCCGAAATTACAATTTCTTCTAAAGTATCATCCATATCATTAGTAAGCGTATCTTGTTCTACCTGAGAAAAAACCGAAAAGCTAAAAAGAAAACAAAAGAACAAAAATATTTTACAATTCATAATAAAATTAATTTTAGACAAATCTAAAAATTATATTTCATACAACTTAATTATAAATCGAATTATTTCTTATATTTGACTTTTATTTGATTATGCTAACACATTCTGAAGAAAATTATCTTAAAGTTATCTATCATTTGTCTCAAACCGAAGACGGCGGAATTTCAACAAATGCCATTGCACAAAAAATCGACACGAAAGCATCGTCGGTAACCGATATGATAAAAAAATTAAAAGAAAAAGATTTAATTTCTCATCAAAAATACCAGGGCGTTTTTATTACGGCATTAGGTAAGCAAACCGCAAAAATGATTATCAGAAAACACCGCTTATGGGAAGTTTTTTTAGTAGATAAGCTACATTTTAACTGGGATGAAGTACACGATGTTGCAGAAGAATTAGAACATATAAAATCGGAGAAACTGATCAATGCGCTGGATGCTTTTCTGGGATATCCCAAAGAAGATCCGCACGGCGACCCTATCCCAAATGCTAAAGGCGAAATTCCTTATCGCGAAAAAGAATTATTGACCGAAACAAAAGTCAACAATGATTATATGTGTGTGGGCGTAAAAGACACTTCTCCGGAATTTTTGCAATATTTAGACCGACAGAAAATTGCTTTGGGCAGCACATTTAAAATAGTAAAGCACGAAAATTTTGACCATTCAGTAACCATTTTATTTCAAGAAAACGAACTTACGTTGTCTAAAGTAGTTGCCCAAAACTTATTTGTAAAACAAATTTAATATGTTCGATCAGTTAATTGCATTTTTTGAATCGGTTAGCCCGGTATGGGCGGCACTTTTCGCAGGAATTTTCACTTGGTCATTAACCGCAATTGGCGCAGCATTGGTTTTTGTATTCCGTAATCCCAACAAAAAGTTATTAGACGGTATGCTGGGCTTTACCGGTGGTGTAATGATTGCTGCAAGTTTCTGGAGTTTGCTTGCACCGGCAATAAATATGAGTCCCGGCGAAAGTTTTACAAAAGTTTTACCCTCAGCCATAGGCTTTGCATTGGGTGCATTGTTTTTATTTGCACTCGACAAGCTACTGCCGCACCTGCATTTAAACCATCCCGTATCGAAAACCGAGGGTGTTAAAACTAAAACGCCTTGGCAAAAAACAACCCTTTTGGTTTTGGCAATTACCCTACACAACATTCCCGAAGGTTTGGCGGTGGGCGTGTTGTTTGGCGGTGTTGCAGCCGGAATTCCCGAAGCGACCATTGCCGGAGCTTTAACGTTGGCAATCGGGATCGGTTTACAGAATTTACCTGAAGGGTTGGCGGTTTCGTTTCCCTTGCGAAGAGCCGGAATGAGTAAAACAAAAAGTTTTATGTACGGACAAAGTTCTGCTTTGGTTGAACCTGCTGCCGCAGTAATTGGCGCTTTGGCCGTTGGCTTTTTCACACCGATTTTACCTTACGCCCTGGCTTTTGCCGCCGGAGCCATGATTTTTGTGGTTATTGAAGAAGTGGTTCCCGAAACCCAGCAAGGCGATAACAGCGACATTGCTACATTAGGTTTCGTTGGCGGTTTTATTGTAATGATGATGCTTGATGTGGCTTTGGGGTAAATTTAAAGAAATATTATGAAGCCTTTAATTAGTTTTATTCTTTAAACTTTTCTATATCTTTTAGTACAGTTTCTATATTTTCAGCCATTACAAGTTCTTCAAAACAAGATTTACAAATCCAATCGTATCCATCGAAATAGCCTGAAGTTTCAGTATATTCATTCGTTTCCTTACCAATTGTCTGAAAGCAAATTTCACAATGATCATGTATCCAACCATTTTCAACAAGATCGAATTGATTTTTGTCATAGGATTGACCAATATATAATCTAGCTACAAAATCAGTATTTTTCTCTTTTAGTCCAGGACGAGGAAACCAATTTGTGAAAGTGTAATGATTCTTCTCAATTTCTTCAATTATTTCACGAATATGATTGATTTCTATATTTCCATTTTTCAATTTGACAAAGATGTTTTTCATAAATATTGTTTTTTAAATTTACTCCTAACATACCGAAATTGTTTTTATTTATCCACAACCACAATTATTATCACTTCCACAACCGCCTTTACCTTTCTTTTTAAAGACAAATTTCTTTAGCAAAAAGGCAACAGCAGCAAGTAATAATATATAAACAATAATGTTTTGCATGTTCTTTTATTTTAAAAGTTGGTACGCTATTAACGCAGCAATGTAGGCCACACCGGTCATGAAAACCATTTGAATCAGTGTCCATTTCCACGAATTGGTTTCTTTTTTGGTTACCCCAACCGTTGACAAACATTGCATGGCAAAAGCGTAAAACAACAACAGTGAAATTCCGGTAGCAAAACCGTAAACGGCAGTACCATCTTCGCGTTTTTCATTTGCCATACGGTCAATAATTTTTGCTTCGTCTTCTTCTGCTTCACTGCCTAAATTATATAACGTAGCTAAATTACCCACAAACACTTCGCGGGCAGCAAAAGAAGTCAGCACGGCAATACTTATTTTCCAGTCGTATCCCAACGGACGGAAAACAGGTTCAATTCCTTTTCCTATGATTCCGATATATGAATTTTCTAACTGGTACCCGGCTAATTCATCTGCCAGTTCGTCTTCGGTTAAATGGTCGGTAATATGTTTTTCAGTGATGATTTCTTCTGCATTGCCAAACGTACTGCTTGGTCCGTGCGATCCTAAAAACCATAAGATTACCGAAAGTGCTAAAATAATTTTACCGGCACCCATAATATACGAAACCACTTTTTCGTACATATTCAAAAACACATTCTTTAAAATAGGTGCTTTATACGTAGGCATCTCAATTACAAAAAACGATTTTCTGTCGGCTTTAATAATGCTGCTTAAAATCATTCCGGCGATTAAAGCAGATAAAAATCCAATAACGTACATCATCGTCATTACAAAAGCCTGCAACGGAATAAATCCTAAAATATACGTTTTTGGAATGATTAACGAGATGATGATGATATATACCGGAATACGTGCCGAACAAGTGGTAAACGGCGTTACCAGCATGGTAATTAATCGTTCTTTTGGATTTTCAATGTTTCGTGCCGACATAATTGCCGGAATGGCACAGGCGGTTCCTGAAACCAACGGCACAACCGATTTTCCGCTTAAACCAAATGGTTTCATAATACGATCCATTAAGAAAACCACACGGCTCATATATCCTGTTTCTTCTAAAATGGAGATGATAAAAAACAAAATGGCAATTTGCGGAACAAACATCAACACACCGCCCAATCCGGGTAGAATACCATCGGCAATCAGTTCAGTTAATTTGCCTTCGGGCAAAGTGGCACTTGTCCAGGCTGATAAATCGGCAAAAAATCCATCAACTAAATCCATTGGAAAAGCGGCCAGCTCAAAGATCGATCCGTAAATCAGCAACAAAACAAAAAAGAAGATAATGTATCCCCAGAATTTGTGCGTTAGAATACGGTCAAAACGCATACGGATATCTGTAGCCTTTGACGTATCGATGCTATACGTTTCCTTCAGAATATCATTGATGAACTGGTATCTTTTTATGGTTTCGCGGTGCTGCAACTTTTTAATTTCTGAATCGGATTTTTGGACAAATGCATTGCTTGACACCACATTGCCGATATTTTCAAACGGATAAACGTTGGTTTGCGAAAGCCATACTTTATATGGATTCTGCTTAGGATAAAGATTTTCTAAAAGTGAGAAATACTCTTTATCAATACTTTTTAGATCAAATACCGGGCGGGTTGGGTAAGACGAATAATTTAAAACGACTTGTTTCAACTCTTCAATGCCCTGATTTTTACGGGCAGAAATCAGAACAATCTTAGTCTGCAAGGCTTTTTCTAAAGCAGGTACATCAACCGAAATACCTTTTTTCTGCATTTGGTCTGCCATATTTAATGCCAAAACCACCGGAAAACCTAAATCTTTTACTTGTGTAAAAAGCAAAAGGTTACGTTTTAAGTTTTCAACTTCGGCAACAATCACCACAACATCCGGATAATCTTTATTGGTTTTATCAAAAATGGCATTTAACGCAATTTCCTCGTCTTTAGAACTTGGGTTGACCGAATACACGCCCGGCAAATCAATAATGCTTGCCTTGACGTCTTTAGACAAATGAGCCGTTCCGGTTTTGCGTTCTACGGTTACTCCGGGATAATTTCCTACGTGTTGGTTTAAACCTGTTAATGCATTGAAAACAGAAGTTTTACCAACATTCGGGTTTCCAATTAAAGCTATTTTTAGTGGTTTCATTAAATGCTATATCAGTTCAACTTGTATTTGTTTTGCTAAATCTTTTCGTATGCTTAAAAATGAATCGTTTACTTTTATGTAGATCGGATCTGCTAAAGGTGCAATTTGCAATACTTCAACAACGTTTCCCGGTAAGCACCCCATTTCTATTAATTTCAAAGGAACGTTATCGCTGTTTATTTCAATAATGGTTCCTTTCTGGCTCTTTTTTAAAACATTAAGAGTGGTCATTTTTATTTAGATTTAGTTCAGATTGCAAATTTAACCATTAAAAAAGGAAAACCGAACTTTATTTGATTTCCCATTGATTTTTAGCGGCTTTTATAACTATTTTAACTTTTCAATTTCAAACCTCATTCAGACCCCACAGGTTTTAAAACCTGTAAAGTCTATATAAAAAGCTTACTTCTTCTCTCGCAGCCAGTTAATGTCTTCAAGCAATTGTGTAACGTTTTTGGTATCATCGTTTTTGTCTTCGTTTAAGTTGGTTCCGTCATAAAAGCCGCGGATGCGTCCGTTTTTATCAACCAAAATAAAATTTTCTGTGTGTACCATATCATATAGCTCGCCTAAAGTACCGGTTTTTACCGCTAAGAACGATTGGCGTGCCAAATAATAAATTTCTTTTTTATCGCCGGTAACCAGGTTCCACTTACTGTCCATGACTCCTTTTTTGTCGGCATATTTTTTTAAAACTTCGGGTGTATCAATATCGGGTGTAACCGAAAACGAAAGCAGTTTTACATCGGGCATATCTTTTATTTTATCTTGCAGCCAAACCATATTATCGGTCATAATCGGGCAAATGGTCGGGCAGGTGGTAAAAAAGAAATCTGCCACGTAAATTACATCTTTATAATCGTTCTGCGTAATGGTTTTATTGTTTTGGTTTTGGAACGAAAAATCGGCAATTTTGTGCTCCATTTTATTGTTTTTATGCTGAACCAAACTATCTACCAGTTCTGCATTTACCATTGCCGGTGTATAAACAGGCAGCTGTTTTTCGGGTTTTAACGCATTGTAAAACAACGATAAAATAATAACCGACAAGATACCAAGGGTAAGAAACAAATAACGATAGCGGTAAAAAAGATCTTTCATTACTTAAATTTTGTGCAAAATTACAAAACGTTTCAGCTAAAAAAGGTTAAATAAGTGGTAAAACACTTTTTATTTTATCTTCTTAAAAACAACAAAATAATCTATTGAATCTCCTTGACAAGTCTTTACTTTTTCATAATAATATACTTTGTTTGATAATTTTATTCGTTTAAAATAATGATCCTTATTTGTAAAATGTAATAATGGATTTTCTTTAATTAATTCCCATTTTGCTTCATAAACGATGCTGTCGTTGATTACTCTTTGTAATGAAAAATCACTGCTTAATATAACTTTAGCTGATTCTTTATCGGCAAAATATGCACCTTTTAAATTATACGTTCTAAAAAGAAATTTTCTTTCAATTAAATTTGGTTTTTGTGGTTCATAGATGCCTACCCAATCTTCTGCATTTTTTTGTTGATCGATACCAAATAAAGTGTAAAACCCCATTACAGTAATGAAAAATAATGGGATTAATCTTGTGAGAACCTTAATCATTAAGATAGTTTTTAGGTATTTGTTTGTTACTTTTTTTTCTTGAAAACATTGTAAAAGAAAACTCCTTTAGTTGTATCTTGACAAGATCGTAAAAATTCTATGTAATATACTTTTTTTGAAATATTAGAATGTTGTAGATAATAACTATTTTTATGGATATGTAACAAAGGTTTATTGTCTGCTATTTCCCATTTCCCTTCATAAGACACAGTATCCCCATTACCGAAGATCAACATTTTCATCATTGTAAAATCATTATTCAAATAAATTTTTGTGCACCGCCTGCTGCAAAATAGCCTTTTTTCTTGTTTTTTTGCAGAATCAATTTTCTTTCAACGATATTAGCATTAACAGTTTCATATTCCCCCACCCAATCATCTATTTTTTGCAGGTTATTAAAAGTATAGAAACAATAAAATCCCATTACTGCAATAAACAGTAATGGAGTCAATCTTGTAAAAATCTTAATCATTAAAATAGTCTTTAGGTATTTTTTTATTTTTCAACTGCTCTAAATCGCTATTTATTTTATTAACCCAACGGAATTATAAAGTGATTTTTATAAACACTATTAACACATTATCAGTGTCATAAACCAATTTTAAATATTATTATACTGCCGTCATGTTAATATTAAATCTGTATTGGTCAAAAATTCATCTATATCATATTTTTAGTTTAATCTTGTTAAAGATAATTATTATTATTATAATATCACTAAAAAAAGAACATATAACGTTTTTTTAGTTAAATTTCAAGTATATTATTTTTATCAAATTCTTGTCAACAGAAATTCACAAAAGCTTTTACCGAAAAAGGTTAAATAAGTGGTAAAACACCCTTTTAATTCCGCATAGTTTTTATTTTTGTAGTTACTTACCTAATCAAAATAAGAAAAATGAATAAAAAATTTATGTTCTTGCCTGCAACTTTATTAATGATTGCAACATCGGTTCAGGCACAAGCTCCTTCTGCTGAGAATCACGGGATTAATTTGGAATATATGGATAAATCAGTCAAACCGGGCGATGATTTCTTTAGATTTGTTAACGGAGAATGGTTCGACAAAACCGAAATTCCTGCCGACAGAACCCGTTGGGGAAGTTTTGACGAATTGCGTCAGAATACCGATATCGATGCTTTAACCATTTTAAAAGATGCAGTAAACGATAAATCGCTGGCTGCCGATTCAGATCAAATGAAAGCGGTAAATGTCTTTAAAACTTATTTAGATCTAGATACCCGCAACAAATTAGGCATTTCGCCCATCAAATCAACCTTAGATCAAATCAACAAAATTAAAAATGTAAACGATGTTGTTGCGTTGTTAAAAGAAAAAATGCCCGAAGGCGGTTTGGGTTTCTTTGGATTGTATGTGAGTGCCGATGCAATGGATTCTAATAAAAATACCATTTATGTTTCGCCGGGAAGCATTGGTTTACCTGACCGCGATTATTATGTATCTGACGATGCCGACTCTAAAGAAAAGAAACAGAAATACGAAGTACACGTTGCACGCATGCTGCAATTTTTAGGAATTGATGACGCTTCGGCAAAAAAACAGGCGGCACAAGTAGTTAAATTGGAAACCAAAATGGCAGAAGCACGTTTAGACCGTGTAGCACGCCGAGACCGCAGAAACACTTACAACCCCATGCCGGTTACCGATTTACAAAAATTAACACCGTCTGTTAATTGGGCTGATTATCTTGCTACTGCCGGATTAAAAAACGTAGATCAGGTAGTGGTTTCTATGCCAAAGTACATGGAAACACTGGAGTCTATTTTTAAAACGGCGTCAATTGATGAGATTAAGGCTTATATGCGCTGGACATTGATTAACAAAAGTACTGGCGTTTTAACAACTGAAATAGACGAGGCTAACTTTGATTTCTACAGTAAAACCTTGACCGGAGCGGTTGCCCAACGACCTATTGAAGAACGCGCATTGCAGGTAGTCAACGGAACGGTTGGTGAAGCTTTAGGGAAATTGTATGTAGAGAAAAAATTCCCTGCTGAAGCTAAGGAAATTGCCAAAGAAATGGTTGATTATGTGTTTAAAGCATTTGAAAACCGCATCAATAACTTACCATGGATGACTCCTGCAACACGTAAGGGCGCTATTGAAAAGCTACATAAATCTACCGTTAAGATTGGTTATCCTGATAAATGGGAAGATTATTCTAAGTTAGAAATAAAACCGTTGGAACAAAACGGAACGTACTACGAAAACATGAAAAACGTGGCTCGTTGGCGTTTTGCCAAAAACATCGCCGAATATGGCAAACCGGTAGATAAGACCAAATGGGGTATGTCTCCACAAACCGTAAACGCCTATTTTAACCCAACAAATAACGAAATTGTTTTCCCGGCAGCTATTTTGCAACCTCCTTTTTACGATTACAAAGCCGATATGGCAATTAACTTTGGAGGTATTGGTGCCGTAATTGGTCACGAAATTTCGCACGGATTTGACGATTCCGGTTCTCGTTACAATGCCGAAGGAAATTTAGTAAACTGGTGGACTGATGACGATTTAAAACAATTTACCGGATTGGGCGGTGCGTTGGCAGATCAATACTCAGCCTTAGAACCATTGCCAAATACTTTTGTTGACGGTAAATTTACATTAGGCGAAAACATTGGCGATTTAGGCGGAGTGAATGCTGCGTACGACGGATTACAGTTGTATTTAAAAGACAAAGGTCGTCCGGAAAATATTGACGGATTCACGCCTGAACAACGTTTCTTTATTTCGTGGGGAACCATCTGGAGAACAAAAATGCGCGATGAAGCCATTAAAAACCAGGTAAAAACAGATCCGCACGCACCGGGAATGTATCGCTCGTATGTTCCGTTGCAAAATGTTGATGCGTGGTATGAAGCATTTGATATTCAACCAAGCAATAAACTATATGTTGCTCCTGAAAAACGAGTAAAAATCTGGTAGTAAAAATATTGAACTGCAATGTAACAATTGCAGTTTTTTTATACTAATCACAACAAATCAATCATTAAAAAGATGAAAAAAGTAACACAATTAAGTTTGTTGGCTGTTTTAGCTTTGGTTTCTTGTAAAAAAGACAAAGTAGAAACCGACGACCAACCACACGGACTGGCATTACAATATATGGATACCACCGTGAAACCAGGCGATGATTTTTATCGTTACGTAAATGGAATCTGGTTTGATCAAACCGAAATTCCTGCAGATAAATCTTCTTGGGGCAGTTTTAACGAACTGGCTAAAAACACCGATTTAGATGTGTTAAATATGCTGAAAGAAGCCGCTCAGGACAAAAACCTGAAATCAAATTCAGATGAAGGTAAAGCGGTAAATCTTTACAAAACGTATTTAGATACCATCAAACGTTCAGAATTGGGTATTAAACCTATTGAAAGCGATCTGGCAAAAATAAACGCGATTCAAAACCTTACCGATGTAAACAATTTGGTTCAAAGTACCATTATGCAAGGCGGTACCGGATTATTTGGCACTTATATCAGTGCCGATGCGTTAGATTCTAACAAAAACGTAATTTACATTTACGGAACAGCAACCGGTTTGGGTGAACGCGATTACTATTTGTTGAACGATGCCGAAACGAAAGAAATCCGTAACAAATACGAACAACACGTGGCAAGAATGCTTCAGGCGGTGGGTAATAACGAAAGCGATGCCAAAACAAAAGCTGCTAAAATATTAGCTTTTGAAACAAAAATATCAGAAGCAGAACTAACCCGTGTAGAGTTACGCGACGACCGCAAAACATACAATCCAATGCCGGTAAGCCAACTACAAAGCATTGTCTCAAACATTGACTGGACGGCCTATTTCGACAAAACCGGATTAAAAAAAATCGACTCGGTTGTTGTATCCCAGCCAAAAGCAATGGCAAATTTAAACAAGTTGCTTACCGCTACGCCTATCGAAGATTTAAAAGCTTATTTAACATGGAATTTAATCAATGGATCAGCGTCGGTTTTATCACCTGAATTAGAAAAAGCAAATTGGGAATTTTACAGCAAAGTATTATCTGGTGCACAAAAACAAAAACCGATCGAAGAACGCGGTGTTGATATTGTAAACCGATCATTAGGTGAAGCCTTGGGTAAATTGTATGTAGAAAAGAAATTTCCTGCCGAAGCCAAAACCAAAGCTCAGGAAATGATCAGTAACATTGTAAAAGCTTATGAAAACCGCATCAAAAATCTTCCGTGGATGGCTCCTGCAACACGTCAGGGTGCGTTAGACAAACTATCAAAATTAACCATTAAAATTGGTTATCCTGATAAATGGGAAGATTATTCAAAATTAACCATTAAAAGTCCGGCAGAAAACGGTACATATTACGATAACATGAAAGCGGTAACTGCATGGAGCATTCAAAAGAATTTTGATGATTACGGCAAACCGGTTGATAAAACTAGATGGGGTATGCCACCGCAAATGGTAAACGCATATTACAACCCGGCTTATAACGAAATTGTTTTCCCGGCAGCTATCTTACAACCTCCTTTTTATGATTACAAAGCTGATGAGGCTGTGAATTATGGTGGAATTGGAGCTGTTATTGGACACGAAATTTCTCATGGCTTTGACGATCAGGGTGCACGATACAATGCCGATGGTAATTTAGTAGATTGGTGGCAACCTGCCGATTTAGCACAGTTTACCAAATTAGGAAAAAGTTTAGCCGCACAATACAGTGCCTTACAACCTTTTACCGGTATTTACGTTGATGGTGATTTTACGTTAGGTGAAAACATTGGTGATTTAGGCGGAATTACCGCTGCTTATGATGGTTTACAAATTTTCTTAAAAGAACATCCACAAGATAAAATTGACGGGTTCACACCTGAACAACGTTTCTTTATTTCTTGGGGAACCATCTGGAGAACAAAATCACGTGATGAATATGTGAAAAATCAGGTTAAAACTGATCCGCACGCACCTGGTATTTATCGTTCGTATGTACCGTTACAAAATTTAGATGCATGGTACGAAGCATTTAACGTACAACCAGAAAACAAACTTTATTTAGCTCCTGAAAAACGGGTTAGAATTTGGTAATAAAAAAGCTGTTTCAATTGAAACGGCTTTTTTGTGCTAATCAATGAAACCAATTATTAAAATTGTTTGATTATATTTCTTAACGAAGTATAAGAGATCCTTTTCAAATGGTAGTTTCTCAATCAAATGTTATATAACTACCAATCACAATCTCTTCCATCTGTTCAACAATAATAACTTTATTTGTTGGCACTTCTGATTTCAGAACAGTAAATTCTTTATAATAATCATTTTTATAATTTCCTCCAACAATAGAAATATTCAAAGTATCTTTTACAAAATATTCCGGAATATTAAGTTTAAATCGCCCATTATCATCACTCCAAACACCATAACCATTATATTGTAAGTTTACAAAGCATTTAACAGTTACACTTTTATTAGTTTCACTATCAATAATAATTCCTCTTATGGCATACTTTAACGTATCATTAAAAAAGGAATCGGTTTGAAATAATTGTTCATAATCAGCAATAGATTTTTCGGACTGTTTTTGTACCGAACAAGAAGTCATTAATCCAACAACCAATAAACCATAAAAAGCATTAGATAGTTGTATATAGTTGAAATGATTTGAAGAAACAGTTAAAAGGCGGTTTAATTGCGATTTTTTAAACTTCATACACTTTGGTCGGTCTTTTTGATTAACCAACTTGTGTAATTCTGTATCAGATAAAGTTGTTGCATCATAAACCTTTTCACTACAAAGCAAACAGAATTCTTCTTTATTCGAAATAAATTCCGAACTCCACTCTTGTTTTTCACAAGGTTTAGGAATAGCTAATTTTAGTGAGTTTTTCATAGGTAAATATTCTAATCTCCAAATCCAAAATACGCATAATGGATAGCGTAAAGTATTAAATATAACTCAATTTCTTCATCTGTTATAAAATTTAAAAAGGAAAAACTGATTTCATCTAAATACGATTTCCAAAAAGAGTTTTTTAATGAGTGTCCAATTAACTGGTGGTCTTTATAGAATTCCATTTTGTAAGAAAATGAAAAAGGTTGCTTTACATAATATCTATGTCCATTATTTATCCAATAAAAAGTATTTTTATTTTGAACAAATTCATAAGAACTTAAAAGGTTGTTTTCTATAAAGACAATTTTACTAAATCCAAAACCATGTTTTAGATAAAAAAATAACTGAACCTTCCCAAAGGCATCAATGATTTGATATTTCTCTTTAGCAAACAACCATTTTCTTACTGTTTCAACACTAAAAATAAATTGATTATTTATCACTACTAACCGACTAACTTTTCAAAATTAAGGAGCTTCCCATTGTGGTTAGCTCCTTTTTTCATATTTTGGTTTTACGACAAATCAAAAATATGAGCAATAAAGATACAGAAAAGAAATTAGTCGGTCAGCCGATTTTCAAACAAATCATCAATTTTATTCCAAAAGATAAATTTGATATGCTTGTCTACAAGCATA
>NZ_FNXE01000080.1 GCF_900108395.1 Paenimyroides marinum
AAAATAGGTGCTCTAAAAGCACCTTATAAGTGTGTATAAATTCATTCTACAAGCTGTTTCCTTGCTGAAAAGGACTTTTTTCACAGCCTGACGTTTCGGGGCTTTGCGTTCGGGCGGGCAACCGAAGCACAAAAGCTGGTTTTATTACTAATGCTCAATTGAAAAACTACTGTTGAATTTTGCACTTCAGCCCGCCTGACGCAAAACCCGTGTTAGCGGTTCGTTGTTTTTCTGTCATATGTTTTACTATTGTCATTCTTGTCTAAAAACCCGTCTGCAATTTGTGAAACTAATGAATGATTAGAACTCCAAGCATAATAAACTTCGTCTGCCCATTTTTTTATTATTTCAACACATTCGTCTGCCGTTGTCGCCTTAGTCAAGTCTTTTGCCGTTATGTTTCCCCTTTCCAAAGGTTTTGGAACAGCAAGAAATTCATTCTACCTGTTTAATTTATATTCATTCAAATAGTCACTTAGTAATGGAGATTTTTTGTAATCCCATTGTTGTTTTTTGTCAAGTATTAAATTCAGTCTTGTCAAGTGAAAATGATTGCTCCACCGTCCGTGAATTTCTGGATGTTGCAAGGCGTGTGCATCAACGCTTAAAAATCTTGAAATGTGATATTCCGAATTATTAAAGTCTAAAAGTTCAAGTCCATTGTTGTAATTGTCCATACAGTCAAAAATGCCTTTTTGATAGTCTGCACCGCAAAACTGACATTTCCCTTTGTCGAAAAGTGTCACTTCATTTTTCCTTGCTTGGTCAATAAAGTCTTGCATTTTTTGTTGTCTGTTTGTATTTATGATGTCGTCTTTTGCAATGACCGCTACGCCAATGAGATGTTAGCGGTTCGTTGTTTTTCTTCCATCAAAAGTGTTTAATTGACAGCATTTCCTGTGTTCAAAATTATTAGCGTTTGCCCTACGCTGAATTATTTTAGATAAACGTCTCTTCTGTCAGGAACATGTTGTGCTGCTGCCAACCACCATTGTTCGTTTTCTTTTACCAATACAAATAAAGCTAGTTCATCAAAACTTCCAGGTTTTATTCCCGAGTTTGACATATTTGGAATTTTAGATATTCTCCGTACATAAGCTATTGCCACTTGCTCTGAAACGAAGCGTATATGCTCTGCTTCGTATTTGGCAGCTCCTTTCATAGGTGTCACAGAAGAAAACATTTGTTTGTGAATTGAATGAATTTGTTCATAACCACTTGCAATTGCTGCAAATGGACTTCCCCACAGAATATCCTTGGCAAAACGCTTGTTGAATAACTCTACATCACCCGTGTCAATTGCATCTTGTAATTCGGAAATAAAATTTTCGATTGGTGATGTGTCGTAAGGGGTTGAAATGTTTGGTCGAAGGTCACTTGTCATGTCTTGTTGCTATTTTATTAGTTTGTCATTAAAAATCTTGCATTGCTTTGTCTGTTTATGTGGTCGTCCTAACAATGACCGCTAACGGGAAACGCATTGGCGAAGTGGCGGATAAATTGGACGAAAAGTTCAATTTAGCAGTAACGTAGCCGATGTGTTTCCTCAGAAGCTAAATTATTAAAAAAAGCTGAATGTGGAACACATTCGGCGGCTAAAAAAGCACAAAAGTTGAAGTTTGCACTTAACCCGCCATTTTACCAATGCGATGTTACCTGCCGTTTCTTATCTTCTCAACGTTTTTGTTCATTTTGTGTCTAACTATATTTCGGAAAACAAACTTTTCAAAAGCATTTAATTTTTGTTGATGTTTTGCGTAAAATTCGTCAGGTGTATCGAATAAACCAAAATCCTGATTAATTCCTTTGTCTTGAATAAATGTGTTGTTTAAATTCCAATCAATTGGTGGATTTTTAAAATTATCAGTGTAAGCACCATAACCACAAAAAGTAGTTTTACAATCGCTATTTTTCTCCTGTAGCTTGGTTAAATATGTTTTGTCCAAAATCACACCTTCTAAAAAATACCATTGTCCATCAACCAATATTTCAACCCAACTATGCAGAATGTTTTTAGGTGAAAGCTTGTACCAAATTCCCGTAATTGCTCCTTTTTGCAATGCTTTATCAATCGTAAATCCGTGAATACGATTCGGTATTTCCGTAGCTCTCAATAAAGCCATTAACAATGTGGCTTTTGTATTGCATTGTCCATATCCGTCTTTCAGTATTTCTGATGCAGGAATATCGTCCGAAATGTTGTAGCCGAATTTTATTTCATCTCTCACGAAGTTGTAAATTGCTTTTATCCTTGCAATAGTGTCAAGTCGTTTCCATTGCCTTTGCTCCACTAATTCCTTTATGGAAGCGTCAGAGAAGTCAAGGATTTTAGTTTCTTTAATATAATTGTTCATATCGCTTTTTTATACTGCAAAGATGAAAAGCAATAATAAAACAAACTTGTATAAAGTGGCTATTTTAATGATGACAAAAATTTAGGCGAAAGTCCAAATGTGTCTTTGAATGTTCTGCTGTAATGAGAACTATCTGTAAATCCGAACAGATGTGCAGTTTCGGTAATCGAATGTTCTTTTAAGTAAGGTAATGATTTTATGAGTTTATTCCAAAGTTGGTATCGTCTGAAATTCAAATTTGTTTTCTCTTTGAAAAGATGTAAAAAACGTGTTTTGGATAGAAAACAAATATTCGCAATTTCTTCAAGCGATACAATTCGGTCAAAATTTTGTTCTAAATATTGAATTGCTTTATAAATTCTTTCGTCTTCAAAGTGATTTTCAAGTTCACATTGACATTTGAAGTTTACGAAATAGTTGTTAATCTTATTAGTCAAATTGATAAAGTCAGAATCATTTTGTGAATATTCTTCAAAAATTTCTACAAGTTGCTCAAAGTCTTCATCCAAACTTATAATCTTAATGTTTCTGAATTTATTGTATAATTGATGACCTACACTGCTAATCGGGTTTATAAGAATAATCAAAGAAGTTTCATTACTTATAAATTGATGCTGAACATTGCTGTTAATGAAACAAGTTGTGTAAGAATTTTGGTTATCTTTCTCGTCTGTAATTTTAAATTTTTTTTGTGATGCGACACTGATTTGTAAAGCGAAATGTTTATGCGAAACGTTGTCGTTAAACTGTCCAACGAACATTCCCATTGTCTTTTCGATATGTATTTTATTTTGGACGGTGTCGTTCATTGAAATGGCAGGTAACGTCAGTCTGTGAAAAAAGTACACAAACTCCTTTCAAATATAGTTAATATTTCATAAATTCAT
>NZ_FNXE01000005.1 GCF_900108395.1 Paenimyroides marinum
GCTCCGCTTATCCACACCATTAGGGATAAACAGGTCATTCTCGACAATGATTTAGCAACGCTCTATCAGGTAGAAACAAAAGGGTTAAACAGGGTTGTAAAGAGAAACAAGAACCGCTTTCCCGAAACTTTTTGCTTTCAGCTTACCGAACAGGAAGCAAAATCTTTGAAGTACCAATTTGGTACTTCAAACGTTGGACGGGGCGGTCGGCGTACTTTACCCTTTGCATTTTGTGAGCAAGGGGTGGCAATGATGTCCGCATTATTGCGTAGCGATGTAGCTGTAAAAGTCAGCATTGAGATTATGAATGCCTTTGTAGAAATGCGAAAAATGCTCATTAGCAACGCTTCGCTGTTTCATCGTTTGGACAATATAGAACTGAAACAATTACAAGCCGACCAAAAATTTGAGGAAATATTTAAGGCTCTTGAAAGCGACAAGCTCCACGCCGAAAAAGGCATTTTCTACAATGGGCAGGTATTTGATGCCTATACCTTTGTTTCCGATATTATCCGAAGTGCCAAAAGCTCCATTATCCTGCTGGATAATTATGTGGACGATACGGTGCTGACCTTATTGGGAAAACGCAATACCAATGTAACCGCTACTATCTACACCAAAAGCATCAGCAATCAGCTACGGTTGGATTTACAACGTTACAACAGTCAATATCCACCTATTGAAGTGGAGATTTTCTCCGATGCACACGACCGATTTTTGATTATTGACGGTACAGAACTGTACCATATTGGAGCATCGCTCAAAGACCTGGGCAAAAAATGGTTTGCCTTTTCTCGAATGGATATTGAAGTTGGCAGAATGCTTCAAATATTGAAGAATATATAAACAAATCCCTGTCAGAACAGGGATTTTAACTTCTTCTTGTCCAACTTAAATTGGCTGTAATTAACTCAACTATTAAAGTTTCCAATATTTCATTTACCCACTCCAATTCAAAAATTAAATTGTTTTTAGCAAACCTAAAAGTTAAATCTTGCTTTTCTGCGTGGAATATCTTATTCCGTAAATAGTAGCAGTATTTGATGCAGATAAAAACAACGATTTCCAAATCTGTATTCGTTACAGGATTTTTAACCCTATCTTCTAAATATCCTTTAACCTTTTTAAAGATTATTTCGTTGTCTGTTGAAGACTTATTATTGTGATAGAGGTCTTTGATATAGTCAAACTTGTTAAACTTACTTTCAATCTTATCCAGATTGAAGATACTTTTTAAATCGGCTTCAAAATAGCTGATGTTGTCAAGTAGGTTTTTACTAATGATTTTATTTTGATACCTAAAGACAAAAGCAATAAAAGCAACTATCTTTTCTTTAGTGTCATAATCATTACTCAATAGCTCATAAAAACGAACTTTCTCCCGAAGCTCTTTTGCCGTAATACTTTTTGCTCTACGTTTTGATTTTGAAAACAACGTAGGGTTTGAAAGTATAAAACTTCTCATTAATCGGTGGCACTCATTTTCGTTTGCACCATTTCCAAAATAGTAATAGATTGAATTAAAGGATTTCCATAATTTTTCAAATCGTTCACTTTCTTGATTGGTAATTTTAGATTTCAAAAGGTAGGTTAAAGCATATTGGATTGCTTTGGATTTGTCATCGACTTTAAAAATGTCGGTAATATCCAATGTTGAAATATCAATACCTTTAAATTTATCGCTTAATATTTGCTCAATACTAATTTTTGTAGTTGGTAAGAAAAATATCGTTTCTTCTCCTGTTTGCTTTATTCGGTTAATAGCAATATTCTTTATAGGAACAAAGCGGTTTAATTTGATATAATAATAAATCAGAGATTTTATAATCTGGTCGTGAATAGAACTGCTTTCTGAAAAGATGATATTTATAAGATTGATTTTTGCAATTCTATTACACTTTATTGTTAGTGTATTATCCTCAATCACTAACTCATCATTTGTGCCTGAACTTCCGTTATACTCCATTCCAAAAATTTCCCGAGAAATTGAAATGTCAAGAGCATCAAAACTTATATTGACCGAATAATTGTGCTTTATTTTTTTCTTTGCGAATGTGTTAATAGAGCTTGTAATAAAGTCATCAAATTTTGACTTCTTTTCATAGTTGTAAATATCATAAACATAAGGATATAAGTCTTTAAACTTAATCTTGAAATCTGTCAATGTATAAGGGTCGCCATTAAATGAATTGTGTAAAATCATAAGTTTATCATTTATGGTTTTAACGGGCTTACCTTTCTTTTTTTTGGTTAATCTAACATCTTCGCCAAAATTTTGCAATGCTCTAAAGGCTTGCTCTTTAACATCGAATATTTTATCCGTTTTCATCAAACGATACAGTTCCTTTTTGCTTTCATAGCATTTGTATTGTGAAAGGAAGTCTATTGCTTTCAATCTATTTCGGTAGTCTGAAATATCATTTGCGAGAACTACATATTCTCTGATATTACTCGGTGCTTTATTCTCATAATCTTTCTTAGCCATCTTTTCTCAAACAGTTTAATTGTCAAATTTAATTAAAAGCCATTTATGTTAGGTGGTTTTAAGTATTAGAGTTACGCCAAATCCTACCTCTCAACGCCAAACCCTGCCACATCTTCAAAGGCATATCTGTACCGCTATAATTTTAGGCTTTCAGTAAAATTCTAAACAAAATTATAGTATGAGTACACAGCAAAAAGACTTGTCGTATTTCAGATTACGACTGCAAGAACTTTTAAACAGTAGCTTCCCCGAAAAGGCACACGACCAAAAATTTATTGACCAGCGTTCTTCGTGGGCTTCCAATGCCTATGAGGGTGCTTTTCGTTCAGGAAACCCGATTGAGCAATGCAACGAGATTGCCAACTACATACTCTTTGAGGGTTTGCACTTCTCCAAATTTGACACGGTTTTCCAAGTGGTATGCAATGAGTTTGATACCCTGATGGCAGACGAGGAACTGCGACCGTTCGCCCTTAAAATGCTCCCTGTTTGCGAACCTGTTTTTGCCCGATATGAACTAACCGATGATTTCGCATACGGTTATGAGTTTGATTTGCTCTACACCGAAATAACCGGAATAATCGCCATTTGGATAGAGGAAAATGGGCTTCAGTAAAAAGCAACACCTCCAACAGAATATTGATGCGTTACGGATTGCTTTTACATTGGAAAAGGAGAAACGGCAAGCCACCGTAGGCGAAAGACTGTCATTGATGCGTTACAGCGGATTTGGCGGTCTTAAATTCGTTCTCAACCCCATATCGGACGATATAGACATCAACCATTGGCGGAAAAACGACCACGACCTTTTCCCCATTACCCAGGAACTCCACCAATTATTAAAGGAAAATTCTACGGACGATAAGCAATACCGTAGGTACGTGGATAGTATGAAAAGCTCGGTACTGACCTCTTTTTATACGCCACCGCAGGTCATTGATGCAATTTCCGAAACCTTGCGTGAAAGCGGTGTAAATATTCAGAAATTCCTTGAGCCCTCCGCAGGTATCGGCTCATTTATACAATCCTTTTCCGACAACCAACAACCCAAAGTTACTGCCTATGAAAAGGATTTGCTGACAGGCAAAGTTTTAAAGCACCTTTATCCCGAAAGCAATATCCGTGTAAGCGGTTTTGAAGAAATTCCCGAAAAGGAACAAAACAGCTATGATGTAATTGCAAGCAACATTCCCTTTGGCGATACTTCTGTATTCGATTTGTCCTTTTCCCGAAGCAAGGACAATGCAAAAGTACAGGCTTCCCGAAGCATTCATAATTACTTCTTTCTGAAAGGAAACGATATGCTCCGTGAGGGCGGTTTGCAGGCGTTTATTACTTCGCAAGGCGTTCTGAACAGCCCGAAGAATGAGCCGATACGCAGGGCATTAATGGAGAACAACAATTTGGTTTCGGTTGTCCGACTGCCTAATGACCTCTTTACGGAATATGCAGGTACGGAGGTCGGAAGTGATTTGATAATCCTGCAAAAGAATACGGCAAAACAAGGTTTGACCGAAACGGAAGAACTGTTTTGCCAAAGCAAAATGACCAAACACAATACGCCAAGCAATGCTTTTTTTCGCAATGGTACGAGGGTCATACATACCGACCGAAAAATTGACACCGACCTATACGGAAAACCTGCAATTATCTATACCCACAAAGACGGTGTTGCCGGAATTGCCAAAGATTTGAAGCAAATGCTTTCTGAAGATTTTGGAAAGCTCCTGAATTTGGATTTATACAAAGGCGAACACAACGATGAACCTGTTATCCAAATTCCTATTGAGCCAAAGGTAACACCTCCGGTTGTTGAGCCTGTTATAATTCAACAAAAGTCACAACCTGCACCAACTCCGGTAATTCATCGGGAGGAAAGCCCGCAGGAACTGAAACAGTTGAGCATTTTTGACCTGTTTGAAAATGCTAACGAGCCTGTAATGGTGGTAGCTCCGCCCAAAAGAACTACACAAACCAAAAGACAAACCGCAAAGAAAAGTCGAGGTGTAATAAATCGTCAAACAAACCTGTTCGGCGGTGCGATGCAACAGCCTTATACTCCGCCAAAACTTAACGGAACTACGAACGGAACAACTCAAATAAATGGCAAAAAACAGGAAGCAATCGGAGATTTGTTTTCACAGGCAAACGGGAATGGCCAAGCGGACACGCCAGCCATTCCCAACATTACCATTAACACCATTCCCGAGCCTGCTCCGTACAGTGGCGAACTGCAATCCTTCCACCGAAACGACTGCCTTGTGGTGGATAACGGTTGGGTCGGTCATCTGCAAGACGTAGATACCGCAGACGGTACGGCTGTTTTCCACCCTTTGCAACTGCCGTCCTTACAAAAAGCAAGAGCCGAAGCGTATATCGGGGTGCGTGATGTTTACCAACAGCTTTATATCAAAGAAGCGGAACAGCAAACCGAACACAAAGAAGAAAGGGAAACCCTTAACCGCCTTTACGATGCTTTTATAAAAAGGTACGGAAACCTCAACGATGCTAAAAATATCGAACTCATCAAAACGGACAGTGCAGGTAAGGAAATGCCCTATTTGGAGCGTGTTGTTGGCGGTGTAATCCATAAGGCAGATATATTCAACCGTCCTGTAACTTTTTCTACTGCAACCATAGCAACTGACAATCCCGAAGAAGCCTTATCGGCTTCGCTGAATAAATACGGAAATGTGGATTTGGACTTTATGTCCGAAATCAGCGGTATGCCTGCCGATGCTTTAAAAGAAGTCTTACACGGTCGTATCTACTACAACCCATTAGAAAAGGAATATGAAATATCCGAACGCTGGATTACGGGTAACGTAGTGGAGAAAGCCAATGAAGTAAGAGCCTATCTCGAAAGCAACCCCGATGATACAGAAGCCAAAGAAAGCCTTACCGTTTTGGAAGAAGCAAGACCAAGACGTATCGAATTTGAGGAACTCGATTTTAATCTCGGCGAGCGTTGGATACCGACAGGCATTTACGCCCGATTTGCTTCGTACTTGTTCGAGGCAGAAGTCAATATCCATTATGCTGATAGTGCCGATGATTTTTCCGTTACCTGCAAACAGAAGAACGTACACATTTGGGACAAGTATGCGGTCAAAGCCCAAAGCCGGACGTATGACGGAATTGCCCTGCTCAAACACGCCCTTGTCAATACCACACCCGATATTTCTAAAACAATAAAGGTCGATGACAAAGATGTCAAGATACGCGATATGGAAGCTATCCAGATGGCGAATACCAAGATTGACGAAATCCGCACTGCTTTTACCGATTGGCTTCACGCCCAGAATGATGAGTTCAAAACAAGACTGACCGACCAATACAACGACACCTTTAACTGTTTTGTCCGACCGGACTATGACGGCTCACATCAGGAGTTTCCGGGATTAGACCGCAAGGGATTAGGCATTGAAGACTTGTATTCGAGCCAAAAAGATGCCGTTTGGATGATAAAGCTCAACAACGGTGCTATCTGCGACCACGAAGTAGGTGCAGGAAAGACCTTGATAATGTGTACCGGAGCACAGGAAATGAAGCGTTTGGGAATGGCTCACAAACCGATGATTATAGGCTTGAAAGCCAATATTCCCGAAATAGCCGAAGCCTACCGCAAAGCCTATCCCCACGCCAAAATCCTCTATCCGGGCGTTGATGATTTTACGCCCGAAAAGAGATTAAGAATTTTTGGCGACATTAAAAACAACGAGTGGGACTGTGTGATATTGACACACGACCAATTCGGAATGATACCCCAATCGCCCGAAATACAAAAGGAAATTCTCCAAGACGAATTGGATACAGTGGAGGAAAACCTTGACGTGATGCGAAGTCAAGGCGATGAAATAACACAATGGATGCTAAAGGGAGCGGAAAAACAAAAGGAAAACCTCGAAGTAAAGCTCAAAACCCTGCAACACGATATTGAAAACCGCAAAGATGATATTGTGGATTTCAAGATGATGGGCATAGACCATTTGTTTGTGGACGAAAGCCATCAGTTCAAAAACCTGATGTTCAACACAAGGCATTCAAGGGTTGCCGGATTGGGCAATCAACAGGGAAGCCAAAAGGCACTGAACCTACTTTTTGCTATCCGTACCATACAGGAGCGTACCCAAGCGGATATGGGTGCGACCTTTCTTTCGGGAACAACTATCAGCAATTCGCTAACAGAACTGTACCTGCTCTTTAAATATCTGCGACCACGAGCATTGGCAAAACAGGGTATCAACTCTTTTGATGCGTGGGCGGCGATTTATGCCAAGAAAACGACTGATTATGAGTTTTCGGTGGCTAACAACATCGTGGCAAAAGAGCGTTTCCGCTACTTTATCAAAGTGCCGGAATTGGCTCAATTCTATTCCGAAATAACGGATTACCGCACTGCGGAAATGATAGGCATTGACCGCCCCGAAAAGAACGAGATATTCTATAACATACCGCCAACTCCAGACCAGGAAGAATTTATCCAAAAGCTGATGAAGTTTGCCGAAACAGGCAAAGGCGAATTATTGGGTAGAGCACCCTTATCGCAATCGGAAGAGAAAGCAAAAATGCTCATCGCTACGGATTATGCCCGTAAGATGTCGCTTGATATGCGTATGGTAAGTGATATTTACGATGACCATCCCGACAACAAGGCTTCGCATTGTGCCAATAATATCGCCAAGTATTACAATAAGTTCAACGCACAAAAAGGTACGCAATTCGTGTTCTCGGATTTGGGAACATACAAGCCCAACGAATGGAATGTATATGCTGAAATCAAACGCAAACTCGTAGAAGACCACCGCATACCTGCACACGAAATCCGATTTATACAGGAGGCGAAGAACGACAAGCAACGCAAGGCATTGATTAAGGGAATGAACGACGGTACAATCCGTGTGCTGTTCGGTTCTACGAGTATGTTAGGTACAGGTGTTAATGCACAAAAAAGAGCCGTTGCCATACACCATTTGGATACGCCGTGGCGACCGTCCGACCTTGCCCAAAGGGACGGTCGGGCTATCCGAAAAGGAAATGAAATCGCTAAACATTTTAACAACAACAAAGTGGATGTAATTATTTATGCAGTTGAAAAATCGCTGGACAGTTATAAGTTTAATCTGCTGTACAACAAACAGCTATTTATAGACCAATTGAAATCCAACAATCTCGGCAAACGGACGATTGACGAGGGCAGTATGGACGAAAAATCAGGAATGAATTTCTCGGAATATGTGGCTATCCTTATGGGCAATACTGACCTGCTGGACAAAGCTAAAATTGAAAAACAGATTGCCGGATTGGAGAGCGAACGACAAGCGTTCAACCGTTCCAAGTACAGTGCTAAATACAAATTGGAAGACTATACAGCAGAACTGGATAAAGCCCAATCACGCTACGACCGTATGAGCCTTGATTGGAATAACCTGCAAGGACGTATCCAAAAACGTTCTGACGGTACTATTGCTAATCCTGTTCAGTTGGAAGGCTTATCGCCCAATGCGGACATCAAACAAATCGGTGCAAAGCTCAATCAGCTTGCCGACAAATCCCGTACAGGTGGGGATTATGAAGAAATCGGTAGTTTGTACGGTTTTCAACTTTTGGTCAAAACAGAAATGTCTCAAAAAGAGGGTATGGATATTCGGGTAAACCGATTTTTGATACAGGGCGAGGGCAATATCAAATATACTTACAACAACGGTATCATTGCCAAAGATGAGAAATTGGCATCTATGAATTTCCTCAACGCATTGGAAAAGATACCTAACTATATCGAACAGGAACAAAAGAAAATAGCCGAAATACAAAAGGATTTACCTGTTCTTCAGGAAGTGCTTAACGGTACGTGGAGCAAGGAAAGCCGGTTGAGCGAACTTAAAACGGAATTGGCTTCCGTTGAACGGAAAATACAGCTATCTATCACGCCCGAAACGAAAGAAGCACCCGAAGGACAAGCTGAAAAGCAAACCGAAAAAGAAACTCCAAAGGTTTCGGAAAGTATAGTACGAACAAAAGGTATTCATTTGCCAAGAGGTGTGTTGTAAAGGCTTTAGCCGCTATTCCTCTTGCTCGTCCATTTTCCTAATCAGTGCATCACGCAGGCTGTCAAGGAATTTGGTACGGTTTATTTTGCGGGCTTTCAGTTCCATAAACGTATGGTAAAAGTCGCCCAAATCAATATTGAACATCTTTTCAAATACTTTGGCAATCACTTTGATGTCGGCATTGCCATTGTCAAATACGCCTTGTGCATACAGGGCGTAAATCAGTTCGGTTAGTGCTGTTTTGCTTCCCGTCCAACTCAACGGGGAATTTTCAGATTTCCTCTTTTTGTTGGTGCTATTCAATTGGTCTTCGAGATAGACCTGTATCAAATCGTTGGCAATTATTTTAGCCACTTTGTAATCGTGGGAAGTCGAAAAACTATGGTCGGTTTCAAAATAATAGGTATCTAAGCTCAACTTTATATCGTACTTGCCCCTGACAAAATATTTCTCATCAAGATAGGTGCTGTTGGTTCTGTAATACTTATAAAATTCGAGGTTGTTATCAAAGTACCTTTTCAGTTTTGCCAATTCATTATCTATATAGTTCTTTATGGTTTTCCCGTTGCCATAGGGCTTTTTGGCTTCTATTTTATAAATGGCATTGTAATAAATCAGCTTTGCGAGAACGACGGGTTTTAGCCTTTTGAAGAAATGGATTTCTTCTTCGATATTTTTAAACCCACGCTCTAATACAAATTGTTTTAGCTTAGCTAAGCACGCTATCAGAAGACCGACAATTTCTTGGGACAATAGAATTGGGTTATCTAACTCTATTGTCAGCTCTTGGATTTTTTCTTCCAGTTTCTGTACATATTCGTTGTAGTATTTTTCCATAGCCTTTAGTTTTACGTTAAACTCACTATGAGTAAAAGCTCTATATCGTTTTTACCATACGGCACAATTTGTAAAGGTTTATTGTTCTGAAAAATTGGTGTCTGAACAGTAACTACTATCGTTCAAATAGGTAATCAGGGCTTGTACTGCGGTGGTTTCCAAATGTGTCCTGTTGCCACCGTATTTGTTCGATACACTTTGTTCTGTGATGTAGGCAACCCGATATACTTTTTCCTTTTTCAAATGCTCGCCCTGATGGTAGATTTCCTCTATGCGGTAGCCATACGGGTTTTCAATATGGAATTTGATTTGCAAGCCTAAATACCGCTTACAATAACCTCCCATTTGCTGCATAGGATTGGCTGAAAAAGTACGCTCAAAGTTTTCTTCAAGCATATCCATTATCTCCTGACCTGTCATATCCACTACGGAAATAGCGGGGTTCATCGGAACCATATTGTACAAATCCCACACGGTAATATCTCCCTTATCAACAGGCGCACCGTACCGCCACCCGTTCGAGAATGCTATGTTCACGCCTGCCGCCTTAGCGATGGCTTTCAACAGCAGGTTATCCATTGATGATGAGAAGACCGAATAGCGGTGCAGGATAGTGTCTGTTTTTCCGACAACCTGCTTTTGCAGGCTCCTGTACGAGGCCATAATGTCGTTTATCATCCGCTCCACAGTCTTATCGCCGACAATATGCTCATCAACTTCTATAAGCTCATATTCGTGGCGGGCAATGTTATTGTCTGAAATGGAAAGTTTCAGATGCCCGACAAAAGAGCCGTGGCAACCGCACTGTATCATTATCGTATCATTTACCTTTACGGTTTCATAGAGCCTGTTGTGGGTATGCGCACTTAGGCATACATCAATCCCTTTCGTGTGTTTGAGCAATTCAATATCCTGCGGATAGCCGTTGTGCGAAAGCAGAATGACAAGATTTGCTCCCAATTCTTTTACCTCCTTTACATAGCCCTCTATTTCGACCATTCCGTCGGTTACATAAATGCCCTTTTTAAATTCGGAGGGCATCGTCTTATCAATAATGTTGGAACAAATACCGATTACGGCAATTTTATGATTATCTACTTCGACAAAGGAATACGGCTTCAGCAATAGCGTACCGTCGTCCTTATAAACATTAATACCCAATACAGGATAGTCAAGATGTTTGTCTAAGTTTAAAAGATGTTCGGGCTTATAGGCAAAATCCCAATGTCCCACCATTGCGCTAAAACCAAGTTCTTTTAAAACAGGGATTAACGCTTCGCCTCTGGAAGCTACCACGGGCAGGGTTCCGTGAAAGGTGTCGCCGCCATCAAAAAATAAGGCGTGTTCATTTTTACTTTTTATCTTCCCGAAAATGGAAGCAATCTTTGCATATCCTCCCGCTGTTTTGATGTATTCTCCGTCCTTGCCGTAAAACAATTCAGGGTGCGGTTCGAGATAACCGTGTACGTCATTTATAAATCCTATTGATAATTCCATAATATTGAATTTTACGTTTGAAACATTTTTTGTTTTTGATTAAGGATGGACAACCGCCCAACCCTCGTACTGCCTTAATATGATTTCTCCGTTACCGCTCGGAACGTAGTTCACAAAGTCAAACAATTCGTTCTTTTCAATTTTTCGTTCTTCCATTGTTTTTGAACATTGGGCGAATACTACGCCTTTATCTTTCAGGGCATTCAGTAGCTCCTGATAGCTGTTCGCTTTCTTGTACATTTCAACCCCATCAGAAAATGCAAGGACTTCAATATGCAGTTTGCCTTTCAGCCGTGGGTCACTCAATACATTATTGATATTGCGAAGTATGCCCTTTATTTTTTTATCTTCCGCTTCGTTCAGTATGTAAAGAGCGTTGTAATGTTTTTTGTATGCTTTTGCAGGCTCAAAAACGGTATTTGTTTTTTGTTGTGCAAAAACGCTAATGGACGTAAAACACAATACGGCTATTAGCAAGGCTTGTAGTTTTTTCATTTTATTTTTTTATTGTTCATTTATCAATTCTTCTATCTGCTTCACAAATTTGGCTGATGCGTAATTGGCAAATCCGGTATGATGCAATCTGATTTTCCCGTTCTTATCCAATACAATGGTGGTGGGCAATGAACCGGAGAATACTTCTGCCGGAACATTCCCGTTGGACTGATACATTGGTATTGAAAACTTTTCTTTATCGAGATATGCTTTTCCCATAGCGGGGTCGTTATCCTCGTTAATCGTTAGAAAGAAAATATCGGGGTTGTCTTTGAATTGGGTATAAAGCGTTTCAATAGAGGGAAATTCAGCCCTGCAAGGCGGACACCACGAAGCCCAAAAATTGATAAACACCACCTTACCCCGTAATGATGCGGTACTTTGAACATTCCCTTTTTCATCTTTAAAATCAAAATCATTGGCAGATGATGTATCAGCACTTTTTCCGTCCATACTTGCGTTAAAAAGCCCTGTTGCCATTAACTGCCGAAGCACAAATGATTTTGCATCGGGGCTGACAAACATTACGCCGACAAAAACGACCATTAGTATAGTAAAGCCGTTTTTCCTGATGTATTGCCATAACTTATTCGCAGGCGGTTTCTTTGTTGGCACTTCTTTATTGTTCAGCATAATTCCCGTTTTTATCTGTTAATTGCTTTCCACCAATTCATTCAGGGCTTTGATGATTTCGGGGCTTGTATAATCCCTGCCACCCTCTATACGGGCTATCATATCTCCACTTTTGTCCAATATGACCGTAGTAGGAATTGAACTGCCCAAATAGTCGGACGGAATTTCACTCGCAGGAACATACACAGGCAAATCATATTTTTTATCTTCCATAAAGGCTGTGGATTTTTCTATGTTATTATCCACGTCCACCATTAAAAACACGATATTGTTATTGCCTTTGTACTTTTCTTTTAGTGCGTTAATGGTAGGCATTTCCTGAATGCAGGGTGGACACCACGTTGCCCAAAAATTGATAAATACTACCTTACCTTTTAATGAGCTTAACGATACGGTTTTCCCGTCTTTGTCCGTAAAGGAAATACCCGCAGTGGTTGAAACCAGAGCTTCTACTGTAGGAGTATTCCCGCTCTCTACCTTGTTTTCTTTGTTCTTATCCGTATTTCCACAAGCTGCCAACGAAATGGCTGTGATGATGAAAAGACCGGAACGAACCACTAAATTTTTAAATTGCGTTTTCATACTAACTAATTTTTACTGTTTCTAATTCTATTAATTTTTATTCTTGTATCGGTCTATTACAGATTTCAAAAAGCTGTAATAGCTTTTTGGGTCATAATCGGCTCCGATAGGTGTTATCAATATTTCTTCATTGGACGGGTCTAAAAGCACATAGTAGGGCTGTGAATTGGAATTGTATTTGCTCGCTTGAAAATCGCTCCATTTGTTGCCAATGGTACTGACTTTCTTTCCGCTGAATGATGATAGATACTGTTCTTCAGTCGGTAAGGCGGTCTTATCATCTACATAAAGCTGTATAATGACAAGTTCCTCGTTCAATAACCTATAAACGTCCTTGTCCGTCCATACAGAAGCCTCCATTTTACGGCAATTCACGCAGGCGTGTCCTGTAAAATCAAGCATCACGGGTTTACCTACTTTTTTCGCATATTCCATACCCTCGTCATAGTCAAAAAACACATTGAGATTTAGCGGAGCGTGGAATATCTCTGAATATTTACGGGTTGTGCCGTCATTTGTATTGCTTGCCTGTATTCCTCCAAACGAGGACGTGTACAGGTCAAAATCCTGTGTTGATTGTGGCGGTAAAAATGCGGAAATGGATTTTAAAGGTGCTCCCCACAGTCCGGGAAGCATATACAGGGTAAAGGATAGTACAATCATTGACAGCACCATTCTCGGCAGGCTGATGTTTACCGCAGGGCTGTCGCCCGGAAACCGGAGTTTGCCCAATAAGTAAAAGCCCAAATAGCCAAAAATGATAATCCAAAGTGCTAAAAAGACTTCCCTGTCAAACCAATTCCAATGATAAGCAAGGTCAACATTGCTCAGAAACTTCAAGGCAAGTGCTAACTCCAAAAATCCGAGTGTGATTTTTACGCTGTTTAGCCAACCTCCCGAAGACGGCAGACTTTTTAAAAGGCTTGGGAACATTGCAAAAAGGGTAAACGGTATTGCCAATGCCAATGCAAAGCCGAGCATTCCGATGGCGGGACCTAAAAGCTCGCCCATTGTAGCCGCCTGTACCAGCAAGGTTCCGATAATCGGACCTGTGCAGGAAAAGGACACAACGGCTAATGTTGCCGCCATAAAGAAAAGCCCCAACAAACCGCCACGGTCTGCCTTACGGTCTAACTTGTTCGCCAGCGAAGCCGGCAACGAAAGCTCGAACGCACCGAAAAAGGAAAAGGCAAAAACCACTAAAAGAGCGAAGAAAGCGAAATTAAAAATCCCGTTTGTGGATAGGCTGTTGAGTGCATCTGCACCGAAGATTACTGTAATGAGAATACCCAATAGAACGTAAATGAGTATAATAGACAACCCGTATATCATTGCCTGCATTACCGCCCTGCGTTTGGTATGCCCGCTTTTGGTAAAGAAACTTACCGTTAAGGGCAGCATCGGGAAAATGCAGGGCATCAGCAATGCCGCAAAGCCGCCAATAAAACCCGCAATAAAGATTGCCCATAAGGAACCTTTATCCGTTTCGGTTTCATCAGCTATCATCGAATGGGCCACTTCTGGTGTTGCTTTGTCGGTGGATTGGACAATATCGTCCTCCTGCTCAACGGGCTGTTCTTCGGCAATATCCGTAAATTCCACATCATCAAACGAAATGAGACTGTCGGTCTGTGCGTTCGCAGTAATAGCCATCAAACCACTGATGAATAGTACCGTTAATATTTTCACTATTAATCTCATAGTATATCCTTTATTTTACAGGAATGCTGAACGCCACTTCTTCAGGCGGTAAGCATTGCTTGTCGTTACAAACCATATAGGTAAGCGTACCTTTTACCGTAGGCGAATTGCCTGTTAATTTTACCTTTTGCTGAAACACTACTGATTTTTCATAATAGCCTACCTCCATATCGAAAGTCGGGTCGTGTTTGACAATAGGTTTAGCCGCCTGAACCTTTCCGTTCAATTGGTAGGCTTTCGACGAAAGGAAAGAAAAACTTGTCGGCTGCGGACCATTTTTCGGAACCGTTTGTGAATAGATATGCCAGCCGTTGTCTATCGTTGCCTTTAACAGCAGCACCGCTTCTTTATCGTTGATACGTTTTGAAGCATACGACCATTTTACAGGCTTTAGTATTTGTCCGAATGATGCGGCACTTATGAATAAGAATGCCACAAAAAATATTATCCTTTTCATTGTATTATCTTTTAAGTGTTGCTAATTATTTTTATTAATTGTTGCTACCTGTTTTTCGTTTAACAGTTTCGTCATCAGGTCGATGACTTCCTTTGACGAATAGTCTGCGCCGCCCACCTGCCTGCCGATGATGTTGTTTTGCTTATCTACGATAATGGTAGTGGGGATAGAGCCAGTGAATAGCTCACGGGGTATCTCGCCGTCGGGAACGTGTACAGGCAGGTCAAATTTTTTCTTTTTCATCCACTCTTTTGACTTTTCTATTTTCCCGTCCACATCAACCATCAGGAATACCAAATCTTTATTGTCCTTAAAGGTCTTCCGCAGTTCGTTAATAGAGGGCATTTCGTGAATGCAAGGCGGACACCACGTTGCCCATAGATTGATAAAGACAACTTTACCTTTTAACGAGTGTAACGAAATGGTTTTGCCGTTTTCGTCCTTAAACTTTAAATCAGGCGTTTGCTGCGTATTAGACACTAACGGCTTTTCGCCATTAGTGCCTTGTTTTGCGGTCATACTACCGTCAATGGCATTGCCATTGATTGCTGCGTATGCCCATCCCGTAATCGCTATTAGCGGGAGCAGGGCTATTTTTTTAATGTTCATTTTCATAATCTTATTTTTTGATTTTACCCTCTTTGATTTCTTCCGATGGTTTCATAATGATATTATCGGCTGGAGAAAGATTACCGAAGACCTCTGTCAGCGTATCTAAACGAACGCCCTCACTTACGGCAATCCGTTTTACTTCATCGTTGTTCAGCGTTAAAACATAGGTTCCCGATTGCGTATTTAATACGCTCTTGGTCTGCACCCAATTCGACGGGCTTTTACGTTTTAATTTCAGCTTTACCTGTGCATAATCGCCGCCCAGCAATTCGCCCGACGGGTTGCTTACGTCAAATTCCAGTGTAAGCGAACGGTCTTGCTGGTCGAGCAATCCCGATGTGCGGGAAAGTTTGGCATCAAATGTCTTTCCGGGCTGTGAACTGACCGTAAACGTGGCAGGCATACCCTCGTACACCGATGATGCGTGTCGTTCGGGCAGGGATAAGGTCAAGCGGAGCTTATTGCTCTGTGCTATCATAAACAGGGGCGTATTACTTCCTGTACCTGCCAATGCGCCGACCGAAACATTCCGCTCGGTAATCACACCGTCAAACGGTGCTGTAATGCGTAGATACTGCTTTAACTGTGACGAATGTGCCGTACCTGCTTTGGAGGCATCGTAAGCGGATTTGGCACTTTCCATTGCACTTTTAGCCCTGTCCAACTCAATATCCGCTACTGCTCCCGTTGTTTTGGAAGCATCTAACAGCCGCTCATACGCCTGTTTTGCATACAGGTAATCACTGTGTACCTTTTGCTCGTTGGATTTATCGGAAAGGTACTGCTGTTCCATTTCGGGGGCTTCCAGTACCGCCAAAAGCTGACCTTTGCGCACCCTGTCGCCTCTATCTACGTACATCCGTTGTACAAATCCCGTAACTTTTGCATACACCGCTACTTGCTCAAATGGTTTCAGTTCTGCCGGAACGGATATTTCGTATTCGGGATTGATGACCTGTACAGGAGCCGTCTTATAATTCACGGATGTAGGCTGCCCCTTTTGCGCCTGTCCTTTTTCCTGCTCTTTTTGGGAACAGGCTGAAAGCACCAATACCAGCGATGTGGTCAATGCCAGTAGGGTTGTTGATTTTCTATTTATTGAAATGCTTTGATACATTGTAATGCTAATTTTTAAAGTTTATTATATCGTTTATTTACCGGATTGTTTTGCGTAATACCTGCTCTCGCAATCATCAGGGTCTAACGACGGGCTAATGACTTTAGTCCTCGACATCAGGGAAGAAAAGAAATGCGGAACCAATAAAAGGATGGTAACGGTAGAGGCAATCAGCCCGCCGATAACCGCCCTCCCCAAAGGTGCGACCTGCTCTGCTCCATCGCCCAAGCCCATTGCCATTGGCAACATTCCGGCAAGCATCGCTGCTGCGGTCATTATTACAGGTCTTAACCTTGACGAAGCTGCAAGCCTCGAAGCGTTGGCAGGTTTCAGGAGTAATTTTTTGCGGTAATATTCCGCCTGATTGACCAATAATACCGCATTGGAAACCGATACCCCAAGAGACATAATAATACCCATATAGGATTGCAGGTTGAGCGTACTGCCTGTGAGGAATAGAATAATAAGGCTGCCCGCAATTACGGCAGGCAATACGGATAGGATAATCAAAGGCACTTTGAACGATTGGTAATAAGCCGAAAGCATCAGGAATATGGCAATAATGGCTACGCCCAAACCTGCCAAAAGACTGCCCAATGTATCATCCAATAGCTGCAATGTTCCCTCTGTCCAAATGGTTGTACCACGGGGCGGTTCTCCCGCATCTTTAATGGCTTGCTTCACTGCACCGGAAGCCGTACCCAAATCCTTACCGTACACATTGGCAACAATGGTTACATAACGGTTCGGTCCCTTACGGTTTACCTGTGCCGGAGCTGTAGCCCTGCGTATGGTCGCCACATCTTCCAGTACAGGGCGAAGACTTCCTGCTTTCAAAGGAAGCGACCGCAATCTTTCCTCCGACATAATGCCCTCCGGTATCTGTACCTGCGTTTGGAATACCAATCCCGATTTGGGGTCAATCCAAAGGTTCTTGTCCGTAAAACGGGTAGATGAGGTAGCCGTAACAAGGCTGCGGGTAATATCCTGCATCGTCAGCCCGAACTGTCCGGCAAGGTCACGGTTTACCTCGATTTCCATACTCGGATAAGCAATAGGTTCCGCAATGCGGACATCACGCAAATAAGGAACTTTTTTAAGGTTGGCTTCAATCTTTGATGCGTGTGCATACGCACCTTTTACCTGACCTGCACCTACTTTGACTTCAATAGGGGTCATTGCGCCCTGTCCCATAATTTTTTCGGTCAGCTCCATCGGTTCAAAATTGAAAGCGACTTCGGGGTGCTTCTCTATAATCTTTTTACGGACTTTCTCTTTAAAATCTTCCATTGAACCGCCGTACACTTCCTGATTAACGGATATTTGCAGTACCGCTTCGTGTGATGAATTACTGAAAAGGAATATCGGGTTGATAGGCGAACCTGCGGGGTGCATCCCGACAAACGCGGAAGTAATATTTAATCCGTTTTCAGGCAGTTCTGCTTTAATATCTTCGGTAATCTCTTTGACTATCCGTTCGGTTTTTTCAATCCTGCTCCCCTGCGGAGCCTGTATGCGCATCTGAAAATCGCCGTTATTGGAAACAGGCATTACATCCGTACCCACAACGGTCAATAGTAAGCCTGCGATAGCACCTGCCACCAGCAGGTACACTACAAAAAGCGGCGCGGCTTTGGCCCGCCATTTACGCATACGGTAGGAATAGTTGACACGGAACTTATCAAAGAAAGCCCGCTTTCTCGGCGTATTGGCTTCTGTGTTGTGCTTGTTCTTCATCATCCAGTTTGCCAGTATCGGCACAAAGGTCTGCGAAGCCAAAAAGGAGGCAATCATTGCAAAAGCGACTGCCATCGACAAAGGCATAAACATATCTTTGGGTATGCCCGTCATAATAAAGGCAGGGGTCAGTACCGCAAGAATACAGAGCAATATCAGCAATTTAGCGATAGAGATTTCAAGCAGGGCATCTACAATAGCCCGCTGTTTGGGCTTGCCCATTTCCATATGCTGGTGTATATTCTCTATCGTTACCGTGGCTTCATCTACGAGAATACCGATGGACAGGGCAAGACCGCTCAACGTCATAATATTGATGGTCTGCCCGAAAAGATACAATGTCGTAACTGCCGTAAGAATGGCAATCGGAATAGTAAATACAACAATGATGGCTCCCCGTGTATCGCCTAAGAACAATAATATGACCAATCCTGTGAAAACCGCTCCCAATATCCCCTCGTGGATAAGGTTGGAAAGTGAGCGTTCGATATAACTCGATTGGTCAAATTCATAGCTCACCTTTACATCTTCGGGCAACTGGTCTTTCAGCATAGGAATGGCAGCCTTAAGGTTCTCCACAGCATCCAATGTGGAAGCATCCGCCTTTTTAATAATAGGCAGGTAAACCGAACGTTTGCCGTTTATCAAAGCGTAACCTACGGTCTGGTCTGCGCCGTCTTCTACACGGGCAACATCGCCCACATATACGGTACGGTTATCACTTGTTTTTACAGGGGTCTTCAATAGCTCGTCCGGTCCTTTGGCGATGGAGTTAATGGGAGCCATCAGGTTTTCATCGCCTATGCGGATATTTCCGGCAGGCGACGGAAGACTGTTTTTAGTAATGGCTACTGTAATATCTTCGGGACTTAACCCGTTCGCCTGCATCGCTTCGGGGTCAATGTTAATGACAATGGAACGGATGTTACCGCCAAAAGGCGCAGGGGAAGTAATACCCGGAATTTGTACGAACATCGGTCTGATTTTGGTCAGTGCCAATGTCTGTATTTCATTAACGGAACGCTGGTCGCTTTCAAAAACAAGGTTACCTACCGGAAGCGAACTGCCATCGAACCGCACCACCATCGGGGGAACGGCTCCGGGCGGCAGGAAGCCCATTGCCCGTGAAACGGACGTTGATACTTCCCCGGCAGCCTGTGACATATCGGTTCCGGGATAAAAGGTCAGCTTCATCAGGGTTAAGCCCTGCACACTTTTAAAATCAATATTTTTTACGCCACTCACGAACAGGAGTACCTTTTGGAACTCGTTTGCCATAAAGCCGTCCATATATGCGGGGGACAGCCCACCGTAAGGCATAGCAACGTACATCGCAGGCAATTCCACTTCGGGAAATATATCTACGTTTATTTTTTTTACGGTATTGTAGGAAAAGAAAGCTATCGCAAGTACGACAACCATAATCGCAATAGGCTTTCTTAATGCAAATCTTATAATGTTCATATACGATTAATTAAAGGTTGTTAAACAAAAAGTCGAAATCGGCAGTAAGCTCCGCTTCGTAAGCCAGCAATACCCAATAATCACGGGAAGCCTCGATATGGGCGTTCTCCGCCTGTTCGAGCAAGATGCGTATCTGTAACAGTTCGCTCAACGTGATTAATCCACTTTTGTACCTTGCGAGGTACATATTGTATGCATCCTGCGACTGCTGTACGGCAAGCCTTGTTTTCTGGAGTTGTTCATACTGCTGAATTATTTTTGCCTGCGAAGCGGATAAATCCGCCTGCATCGCCTGCAGGTACTGTGAATGCAATAATTTGGTGCTTTCCGCTTCTTTAAAAAGCTGCTCGCCTTTCATACGGTTGGTATGCAGGCTGGTCAAATTCCACGTAATGGCGATACCCGCCAAAAAATTATTGGTCGTATTATTAAAGCCGTCTTTCCAGGCTCCCGATACTGTTCCGTTAGGGCTGATGCCCGTACCCCGATAAGCATAACCGCCCAACAGGTTGATAGCGGGCAGAGAAGACCTTTTTTGCGCTTCTCCGCTCAACGTGTAATACTCCGATTGCTTATCCAAAGCATCTAAAATGGGGTGCGTGGGATTAATGGTATTGACCTTGTTTAAGCCATTTTCTGCGGGGTTGCCAAAGCGGTTGGCAGATGCGGTATAATTAATGGTATCATTGCCGTACAGTTCCAATAGCTTGATGTATGCGGCATTTTTAAAGCCAAACCATTTATCGTGTTCGCCCATTGCCTGCACATACGATGATGATGCGAGCAGGCTGTCTGCCGCAGGTCGTAAACCGGAAGCGGACAAGCCCGACGTTATTTTACGAATATCGTCCAGGCGTTCTGCATTCTTCTCTGCCCATTGCAGTTTGGCATCATTGTATAACAGACCAATGTACCTTTCGGATAATGTCTTTTTCAGGTTGAGCAAATAAGCATCTTTATCACTGACCGATTTGTTATACAATGCGCCCGCAGCCTCGTTCTGCTTGCGAAGCTTTCCAAAAGAAAACACTTCCCATTGAACAATGGCGGAGCCAAAGGTATTGGCAGCCGTAGAACTACCGTCCCGTGGTACTGCCGAACCGCTCACATTGAAAAAGCCTGCCTGAGGGAAAAACGCTCCTTCGCTTCCCTCGTAAGTTCCGTAAGTATTCTGTGCCTGTGCGTTTACCTGTGGGAGCATCTTGCCCTTAACCGCCCGTCGGTTGAACTTGGCGGCATCAATCGCCGATGTTTTTGCCCCAACGCCCGGATAGTTTTCTTGGACTTTAGACCACAGGCTGCCTAAAGTATGTTCCTTTTGTTGCTGTGCATATAGTGGAAACGTAGCAACAATGGCTAACCACAATAATGTGGTTGTCCTAATATGTTTTATCATATTACTCTACAAATTTTGGACAGGTCGCAAGCGGCGACCTTAGATTATTTTAAAATGAAATCAATAGAAATTCGTCCCGTTGAACAGGTGCGATCAACAGGGAAAAAGGGAATTAGCAGGCGTGATGAATGATAAGTTTCCGGTATTCCAAAAAGAGAGGAATAGAACTCCGGATTTTCCCGCTACGACTGTAAAGCGGGTGTTTGCTTTCTTTGCTTACAGGGCGTAAGCCGAATAGAAAAAAGAATGCAGCCGTAAAGATAACGGCAGGCAGTAAATCGTTCGCATTGAAAGAAACCTTTTGAACGATTTGTGTATCTGAAGCATCAAACTGCGCACATTTTTCAAGTGTGTTTGTAGAAAAATTGTGGCTGGCTTTGGGTACGCTCCGTTCTGTTTTGGTGGGAATACCAGCTAATGTTTTGACACTTGCTTTAACGGCACAAGATGAAAATAACACCAAAAATACCGTAGCGCATACGAACAGGTATCGCTGAAAAGTATTTGTAATATTTCGTAAGGTGTTATTCATCAATTAACAAAAGTAATTCTAATTAAGTAAGTGAGCAAGTAACAAAATTGTGTTTATGATTTTATTAACACGAAAGACGGTGAATTTGGTTGCATTTTGCCTATAAGCCATATCTATTTCAATTTAATGTAAAAGAGGTGTTTTCAGCACCTCTTTTCGATGTTACAATTTATTATTTAACCAATTCATTCTTTTTTTCTATCCATTCGTTGATACCTCCTGAATACATTTTAAGGTTTTTTACACCGTTTCTTTTCAGTATGGAATATGCCATTGCAGCCCGTACCCCGCTTTGGCAATGCACAATAACAGGTTTGTCTTTGCTGATTTTGTCTAAATTGTTTTCCAGCGAAGTCAGTACCATATTTTCCACGCCTTTGATATGTCCGTTATGGTATTCGCTTTCGGTGCGCACATCGAAGATTTGCACATCGTTTTTACCTAAATGCTTTTTCAGTTCTTCGGCGGTAACAAGGTCTGATTTTTCCAAACTCACGTTCATTTTATCCAAGTCGGTTACAAAGCCGTAGATATTGTCCATCCCGATACGCATCAGCTTACGGGTTACATCTTCCGTGTGGCTTTCATCGGTTATCAATATGATTTGCGGTTGATAATCTACCAAAGAGCCTACCCAAGTGGACAGTAATTTTCCGTTTTCAATATGCAGGCTACCTGTAATGTGTCCTTTGGCAACCTCATCTTTGCTTCGGGTATCAATAATCAGCAATTTGTTATCTATGGCTTTTTGAAATGCTGTCTGGTCGAGCTTCGGGTGTATGGGAACCTGTACCAGCAAAGGGCGTTCTACTTTATTAAGGTGCTTCATCACGGCAAAATATTTGGGCGGGGTCGGCTGTCCGTCCAAGATGTATTGTACAAATCCTTTTTCATCATTTTTAAACTGAAAGGCTTTGCTGTTCTGCTTTTCTTCCTTTAAGGTTGAGTGCGGAATGGTGCTTAGGCTTTTACCGCAAAATGAACCTGCTCCGTGTCCTGCCCATATTTCCAAATCATCGGGCAGTTTGGAAAATTTTTGGATGGAAGCATACAACTGTTTTGCACCTATCTCCTGCGAGCCGACCTGTCCGGCTGCTTTTTCCAATAAGTCGGGACGACCTACATCGCCCACAAAAATAAAATCTCCGGTAATGGCTCTTTGAGGCGTAGCGGGAACTTTGGTATCGCTTACCAAATAAGTAATGCTTTCGGGCGTATGTCCGGGTGTGTGCATTACTTTCAGTGCTACCTGCCCGATTGTAATAACGCTTCCGTCTTTCAGCCCTGTGTGCGGAAACTCGTATTGCCAGTCTGTTCCGCCCTCGTCGGACAGGAACAGCCCCGCACCTGTAACGGCTGCCAATTCACGGGAACCGCTTAAAAAATCGGCGTGGATGTGCGTTTCAGCTACTTTGGTTATGTTGAGGTTATTGGTTTTGGCAATTTCCAAATAGGTATCTATATCCCGCTTCGGGTCAATAACAATGGCTTCTTTGGTCTGCAAATCGCCTATAACAAAACTTGCCTGTGCGAGCGTTTCATCATATACACGCTCAAAAAAATAGCTTTGTGCTTGCAATTTATTTTCTTGTAAGAACAAGATTACAAATAAGGTTATGATAGTCGTAAACTTTGCTTTCGTTAGCATAATCAAACATTTTTAGATATTCTCAACCTGCAAATTTAAACTATCTGTTTCCCCTGTACTGTAACTTTTGTTACATAACGTAAATGATTGGCGGCGCTTCTTCCTGTCATTCTTCAATTGATAGGTCACATTCAGGAACATATTGTTTTCATATAACCTAATATTGCCCGATGCAGCGGGAACGGCAAACCGGATAAGGTAAATGTAGCCGACATCAAATTTCAGGTTGGGTAAAACGCTATATTCAATGTTCATACCTATCCTGTTATGGTCGGGAATATATTCGGCAGACGTTCCTGCTATGTTGATAAAGAACTCGTCAAATACGGTTAGTTTAAGGAGTTCGGTTATTTCATACCGACCGCCGAAACGTGTGCGGAACCTTGTGATGTTAGGTTGCTGGTTATGGATAATACGATATTCCAAAGCATTCCTGTTGATGAGGTAAATATGCCTGAAAATGCTGTGCTGCAATTCTTCCGCTACTGAAACCCGCACTTCGCTATTGGGTGCTGCTGTTTCATCCGCCTTGTTCTGTATAATGCGGTAATTGGAAAAATAGGCAAACGGCGAAACGGAAAACTTCAGGTTTTGATTATGCTGATAGTGTACCCAACTTCTGAATGTAAACATCAGCTTGTTATCCAGCATATTCCCGTTTTGAAATCCGCTTTGCCGCCTGTGCTGAAACTCAGCATCCGTCTTTATTTTTTCTTTCAAAGAAATGCTCAACGTATTGCGGAACCAAGCATTATTATGATGCTGTGCGGTTAAAGTTTGGGCAATAGCAACCCATATTGCTGTTATCAGCAATTTTTTAAACCCAAACATAAAATGTTATTAATGTGGTAGTTTCTCTCTTCGTAAGCCGTACACCCAAGTGCCTGCAATGGCACTTAATAAGGTAACGGCGACAACGGTAGCACCTGTCCCGATTTGTGCAAACAACGGGCCGGGGCAAGCTCCGGTCATAGCCCATCCCAAGCCGAAAATAAGACTGCCATAGATTTGCCCTTTATTGAATGTTTTGGGCGCAATTTTAATGGGTTCGCCGTAAATGGTTTTGATGTTGAATTTCTTTATCAAGAAAATGGAAATCATACCTGTTATGACCGCACTCCCGATGATGCCGTACATATGGAATGATTGCAGGCGAAACATTTCCTGTATGCGGAACCAGCTTATGACTTCCGATTTTACGAAGACAATACCGAACAATATTCCGATGACCAGGTATTTGAAATTATGATACCATTTGTGTTCCAAACGGCTTTCGTTTACACACATCGCATCCAGTTCACGAAGCTGTAAATCTTTTTCTGTGTTTATGTTTTGTTGCATTGCTTGTCGGGGTTACATTGATAGAATAGTGGGTAAAATAAGGTTTGCCATAATGAAGCCGCCAATCAAAAAACAGATGGTGGCAATCAGTGAGGGTAACTGCAAATTGGACAAGCCCATAATGGCGTGTCCGCTTGTACAACCGCCTGCATAGCGTGTGCCGAAGCCTACCAAAAAGCCTCCGCCTACCATTAGTATAAGACCTTTCAGCGTAAATAAAGACTGCCAATTAATGATGTCTTCGGGGATTAGGTTGCTGTAATCGGTAATACCGTAGCCCGCTAATTCTGTTGCCAGCTTTGGATTGACTTCAATAGGATTTGGATTGGACAACAGGCTTATGGCAATGGCTCCGCCCAAAAATATCCCGAACACGAAGAACAGGTTCCATACTTCTTTTTTCCAATCGTATTTAAAGAACGGGATATTGGCAGGCATACAGGATGCGCATATATGCCGTAGTGAGGAACTGATGCCAAATGATTTGTTACCGACGATTAAAAGTAAGGGTACGGTAAGCCCGACCAATGGGCCAGCAACGTACCAAGCCCACGGCTGTTTCAAAAATTCTAACATTTATATTTTTATAAGTTTTCGTTAATCAATCTCTCTAATTCATTTGCCGGAAAAATACCGGATTGCCGCCAGCGTACTTCTCCTTTTTTAAATATAATGAGCGTAGGTACGCCACGTACCTGATACGCTGTTGCTGCCTGCGGGTTTTTGTCCACATCAATTTTGATGATGTTTGCATCATCGCCCACACGCTCTTTTAATTCTTCGAGAATGGGCGACATCATTTTGCAGGGGCCGCACCATTCGGCAAAGAAATCTACCAATACAGGCTTATCACTGTTGATTATCTCCTGAAACGTCATATTGTTTTTTGTCTTTTTTAAATGTTGATAATAGCAACCCGCCCATTACCGCTCCGTACAGGGTACTGTTTACAGGGTTGGAAGTAATGGCGCAACTGCCCGTACTGCACCCGATAAATTTCCAATAGAAATATCCTGCGACCGCACCGATAGCCACGCCTGTTATGGTAATCAAATGTTTTTTAGCGAACTTCCTCATACGTTATATCTTCTGTCTTTTTATTGCTTCTCGGAACAGATGTACTGCAACCCGAAACACCGCAACAGCCTATATTCATCAATGGCATTAGGGAGAACAAACCGCCCAATCCTACAATCAACCATTCTTTTGTCATTATGCCCTGTACAACAATGAAGATGCCCAATGCCAATCGAAGCACCCGCATAAAGCTCCAGTTTCTTAAATAGTTTCTCATTCTCGTTTCTTTTTAAATGTGCTGATGCCAAAGGGCAGGTACAACGGGCAAAAGCTGATGAACGAGGTAAGTACAAAAGCTACTGCCACTATGCCCAATATGATGGCTAATGTTCCCGAAATGGTATTTGTGAAGTACAAAACACCAATGACAACCGCAATGAGTATGCGGATTGCCTTGTCTGCCATTCCCATATTCTTTTTCATACCTGTTTGTTTTCTTGGTTGACCACCTGATTTACGTTTTGCCACGTTCCACCGTTGATGACATCCTGAAAGCCGTTCTGCTCCAAGATGTTTTTCGCCTGCCCGCTCCTGTTCCCGCTACGGCAGAAGACAACAATGTTCTTCTTGACGATGAACTTCGACAGTTGTTCCTCCACTTTATCCAACGGAATGTTGACCGCTCCCTTTACGCTTCCCTCCGCAAACTCGGCGGGTGTGCGCACATCGACAAGGAAAGCTCCGTTTTTTACCGCTTCCGTAAGCTGGCTGTTATCTGTATTGCCGAATATGGCTGAAAAAAATCCCATAGTTTTAAATTTTAAGCGTTCGTACACGATGCCTCTTTGCACCCGGTTGTTTTACCCTCTGCCGCTAACCATTCTTTCATCCCGCCGGAAAAGTTCTTGACGTTTTCAAAACCGTTCTTGGCAAGGATGGAATAAGCGACTGCCGAACGGTCGCCCGCCTGACAGTGAATGACCACCTGTTTGTCCTTACTGATTTTATCGAGGTTGTCCGGCAGGGTTCCGACAAAGACATTGTCTGCACCCTCTATGTGTCCTGCCTCATATTCGGTCACGCCCCGAACATCGACTATCTGCACATTGTCCTGTCCGATGTAGGTCTTAAATTCGTCCAAATCAATTACGTCTGCGCTCTGGAGGGCAATGCCCATATCGCTTACCTCTGAAATGTAGCCGTAAATGTTGTCCAAGCCGATACGCATCAGCTTACGGGTCAAATCTTCCATCTGGCTGTCTTCGGCAATCAGAATAAACTGCTCCTGATAGTTCAGCAGCCAACCGCACCACGTAGAAAAAGAGTTGTTGCCCTGAATGTTCAGGCTACCGGGAATAAAGCCACCTGCGAAATCTACCTTATTGCGGGTATCTATTACCCTGATACCTTTTTCATAGGCAGAAACAAACTGCTCTCTGGATAGCTTCGGGTGCTTCGGAACTTCTATCAGTAGTGGACGGTTAACTTTGTTCAGGTGCTTCATCATCGCAAAATATCTCGGCGGTTCCGGCTGGTCGGCTAACAGGTATTCGGTAAACCCGTTTTCATCTGCTCCATACTGGAACGCCCAATTGCGGATTTTTTCATACCCTACGGTAGAGCTATGCACCGCTCCCAAAGACTTGCCACAGGCGGAACCTGCCCCGTGTGCCGACCATACCTGAACGTATTCGGGAAGTGCGGCAAACTTTTTCAACGATTGGAACATCTGTTTGGCTCCGGCTTCCTTTGTTCCGAGAAGCCCTGCGGCTTTTTCCAGCAAATCGGGACGACCTATATCGCCAACAAATACAAAATCGCCTGTGAACACCATAACGGGCTTGTCCGTTGCGGGGTGGTCGGTCAGTAAGAAGCTGATGCTTTCGGGCGTGTGACCAGGTGTGTGCATAACCTCCAATGTGAGGTTGCCCACCCGGATGATGTCGCCGTCTTTCAGCCCTTTGTGCGGGAACTGGTATTGCCAGTCTTCGCCGCCCTCGTCAGACAGGTACATTGCTGCCCCCGTTACCGCCGCCAGCTCCCTTGAACCGCAAAGAAAGTCTGCGTGTATGTGGGTTTCGGCAATGTGCGTGATGCGCAGGTTGTTCTGCTTGGCAATGTCGAGATATACATCAATATCCCTTTGGGCGTCTATTACGACTGCCTCGCCCGTAGCCTGACAGCCTATTATATAGCTGCCCTGTGCCAAACTCTTATCATAAACGTGTTGAAAAAACATACTGATTTATTTTTATCGTTATCATTCTTTTTGTTACTGCAAATTTCCGTTACTTATTTTTCCCGTACAGCTACTTTGGTTACATAAGGACGGGAAGATTACATTTTCCCTTTCATCATTTTGTTCCAGTACATATAGGGAAGCATATATTTCTTTAGCAGCCACAACCGCCAATGCTCTTTGTAGCTGTTGAACACCAGCATAAACTTCAGCATCGGGTCGGGTGTGAACTCATTCTTGTAATTAAATTCTGCGAGTGTCATTTTACCGTACCCTGTAACCAACGGGCAGGACGAATACCCGTCGTAGGACTTATTGTCTGCGGGCTTATGGGCAAGTAGTTTCAGGATATTATCTACGACAACGGGAGCCTGCTTGCGAATGGCTGCACCTGTTTTCGCCGTTGGCAATGCCGCTACGTCGCCCAATCCGAAAATGTTAGGGTATGTTTTATGTTGCAGGCTGTTTATATCCACATTCAGCCAACCTGCTTCATTGCACAAGCCCGATTTTCTTACCAATTCGGGCGCAACCTGCGGGGGAGCCAGATGCAGGAAATCAAAGGGTATTTCAATGACGGACTGCCCCTGTATCTTTTCGCCCAACACGTTGCCCTCGTTGACCACGCACTTGTTTTCATCGGGTGCGATGTTCTGGAAATAGGCAATCTTCTTATCGGGGTCAATCTTTACCGGGGCATAGAATGGCTTGAAATGAATGTTGTACCGATGGATGACTTTCATCAGTGTTTCTGCGATTACCTTTACGCCGAAAATGACCGAACCCGGCGTGGCGAACACGACATTTGTTTTTTTATCCAATCCTTTCCTTTTGAAATAATCTGCCGCCAGGTACATAATCTTCTGCGGTGCGCCGCCACATTTGATAGGCGTGGTGGGTTGCGTAAAAATGGCGTTTCCGCCTTTGAAATTCTGCAAACATTTCCAAGTGTATTCGGGGTCTATATAGTTGCTGCAAACCACGCCTTTGGCAAGGGCTTCCTCTAAGCCCGCTATCATCGAAAGGTCGTACACAAGCCCCGAAGCAACGACTAAGTAATCATAACCGATGCTGCCGCTTTTTTCCGTTGCTACCTTGTTTTCTTCGGGCAGGAATGCGGTTGCCTTATCTTTAATCCATTCCACGCCGGAGGGAATGAGCGATGCCTCCTGCCTTATAGTGTTCTCCATTTTGTAAGTGCCTGCACCTACCAATGTAAAAGCAGGCTGGTAGTAATGCTTTTCGGAGGGTTCTATAATGGCAACGGATAAATCCGGTCGCTTGTTCTTTAATTGCGCAGCAGTCATAATACCGCCCGTACCTCCGCCAATGATGAGTATTTGAAAATGCTTTTCCATAATGACAATGATTTTAGTGTAACAATGTTTCCTTGATAACTATATAGATGCCCATAACCAGCACAAACCAACCGAAAGCGGGCTTTAGCTTGTTCGCTTTTATTTTAGTAGAAAGGTAGCTGCCTATGAGGATGCCGATAATGGCAATAGCGGCAATGCTTAGTAAAAATCCCCACTGTACGGAAGTGTGGGACAGGGAAAACAAAAAGCCCATTAATGAATTAATGGAAATGATAACCAATGATGTGCCTACGGCTGTTTTCATTGGCAATTTCAGCAGGTTTACCAAAGCGGGTATTATCAGGAAGCCGCCACCTGCGCCAATCAGCCCCGTAATCACGCCGATAAAAATTCCCTGTAAGAGAATTTGCAGGTAATTGAGAGGTTGTTTTTGCAGAGCTTCCTCATTTTTCTGCCTTTCTTTCTTTATCATACTGTACGATGTTACAATCATCAGTACGGCAAAGAGCAGCATCAACAGCATATTCTTGGTTACGGTGTAGCTCCCGATAGTGAAGACGTCCTGCGGGATAGCGGGAAGCAGGTACTCCCGTGTCAGAAAAATGGCGGCAATGGACGGAATACCGAAAACAATGGCTGTTTTGATATTGACCAATCCTTTTTTGAAATAGGAAAATGAACCGACAACGCTCGTTGAGCCAACGATGAAAAGAGAATAGGCGGTTGCCAATACTGCATCAAGGCTGAACAGGTAAACGAGTACCGGGACGGTAAGGATGCTGCCCCCGCCGCCGATTAGCCCTAAAGAAATACCAATAAAAATTGATGCTGAATACCCCGCTATATCCATAGATTTCTGAATTGATACTGCAAATTTGCACCAATCCAAAAACCTGTACAGTTACATTTGTTACATAAGCGTGATTTTGTTCCTGCCCAATCGAACCGTTCCCATTTCTTCCAATTGTTTCAGCAGCCTCGATACGACTACACGGGCAGTACCCAATTCATTGGCTAATTGTTCGTGGGTAATGTTCAGGATATTATTTCCTGTAAGTTCCTGCTTCTTGCGCAGCAGAGCCAATAGGCGTTCATCAATCTTTTTAAAAGTGATGGCATTGACAATCTCCAGCAGTTCCTCGAAACGTTTGTGGTATAAACGGAAAATATAATCCAGCCATTGCGGATATTCCTTGATGAACAGGGCTACTTTATCCATAGGCAGAAAAAGGATTTCTGCATCCTCTTCCACTTCTGCTTTGACCTTGCTTGTTTCATTGTGCATACCACCGAGGAATGACATAATGCAGCTTTCCCCGGCTTTGATGTAATACAGTAGAATTTCCCTGCCATCTTCTTCTGTCCGGACAACTTTCAGCGTTCCTTTGGTTACGATGGGGATAGAACGAATAGAAGCGTTTTCGTTCAGGATGACACTTCCGGCTTCATATTCTTTTTTTATACTGTTTTCATAAAGTTTCCCCACCAATTCAGGAGAGGATTTAAATTCTGTTATCTGTTCCAATGGTTCCATCTGCAAATTTTTAAGGGTTACTTATTCATAACACGGTTATATTCTACGAATTACCATATTAAAATACGTAACCTGCAAATTTACACTATCTGCTTGCTATATACTGTAACTTTTGTTACAAAATGAATGGTTTTATCCCTCTTGCACCAAATGCTGCAAGTTCGGGTCGTTCTTGATGCGCTCCATTTCACTGACAACGATATTCATAATGTCGGATTTTATACGCTTGTAATTGCTTTCGATTTCCTGCTTCATTTTGTCCTCGCCCTGCTCATCTGCAAAGGACAGGATTTGCGGTATCTTCTGATAGGCTTTGATTTCGGCAGCTACCTTTTCATTGTCCACTACAATTTCAGCGTGAAAGATTTTTTGCTCGATGCGCTCATCGAAGTTATCCGATACGGAACCTACGAACATACCCTGTGTCAAAGTTGAAATTTTAGAAGCAGGAATAAGGTTGTCTAATTGCGTAGAAATAGAAGTTGATTTATCGTTTCGGTTTATCGTCATACTTTGGCGTTTCTGCAATACTTTCCCGAAGCGTTCGGAAAGGCTTTTTGCCGTTTCGCCCACAACCTGCCCACTGAATACATTACCTACGGTATTCTGGATAACTTTCGCCTCTTTATCTCCATAATCACGTATTAACTGCGAAAAATCCTGAAAACCCAAACATACGGCTACCTTATTACTTCTCGCCGTTGCGATAAGATTGTCTAATCCTCGAAAATAAATTGTCGGCAATTCGTCGATGATAACTGAACTCTTTAGCTGTCCTTTTTTATTAATCAGTTTTACAATTCTTGAATTGTACAAGCCCAATGCTGCCGAATAGATATTTTGGCGGTCGGGGTTGTTACCCACGCACAAAATTTTCGGCTCTTTTGGGTTGTTGATGTCTAATGAAAAGTCGTCGCCCGTCATTACCCAATACAGTTGCGGACTAATCATTCTTGATAAAGGAATTTTAGCCGATGCGATTTGTCCCTGTAATTGGTCTTGTGCTCCACCTTGCCAAGCATCGAGGAAAGGAGATAAATAATTCTCCAATTCATAGTATGAAGTTAAAATCGTGAATACGTCCGAATACTTTTTATTCAGCAATTCTATGGCGTGCGGGAATGTGCAGTATTTGCCGTTATCGTATATTTTCAGATACCAAATTATAGCAGCTAACAGGATAATAGGACTTTCCACGAAAAAATCCCCTTGCTTCTGTATCCACGACCTGTTGAGGTTCAACATTATGGTATAAGCCGCTTCGTAAGCATCTGAAATGTCCGTCATAAAGTCGGGATTGAGGGGGTTACAACGGTGGCTCTTGCGTGGGTCGTCAAAATTTATCACGTAAAATTTGGGTTGAACTTTGTACTTATCCCTGTTCTTCAGTAAATGATTGTAGGCAATGGTCGAAAGGTCGTCAAACTTAAAATCGTATATATACATACTAAACCCTTTCTCAATCTGCTGTTTGATGTAGTTGTTTACAATGGCGTAAGATTTTCCACTGCCGGGGGTTCCCAACACAATCGTTGCCCGAAAAGGATTGACAACATTTATCCAACCATCATTCCATTTGTTCTTGTAATAAAACTTCGTGGGTAGATTAACCGAATATTCATTTTGCATCAGCTTGGTTTCCTGTTGGAAACTTTCATTCTCATTGTTGAATACGTCGTCCATTAAGTTGGTACGGAGCAATCGGCTCATCCATACACCTGCCATCAGCAAAGCGATATAGCCTAATGAAATGGTAAGGATATACAAGAATGTACCGATTACCGGAGGTAGCTTTAATAAGGGCGTATTCAGAAAGAACAGCACAAAACCGAAGCCTAATGCGATATAGATTTTAGTCCACGTTATCTTTTCATTCTTTACGCCTTTCGTTCCCAAACAGCTTAAAGCCAACAAGACCAAAGCAAAGGCTTTGGTATATAAGGTATGCGAAAACAGTCCTGCAGTTCGCTGAAAATTCCCTAATATTTTGTTGATTACTTCCAATGTCCAGCCACGCTCTAAAAAGAAACCGTAGCAAAACCAATAGAGGTGCATCAGTACCAATAGAATACTCACTGCCCTCATAAATGCCATTATTTTGGCAAGTCCTCTTAAATCGTCTTCTCCCTGCATTATTTTTCAGTTTTAATGTTCGGGCGTGAATTTAAAAGCTCTATACTGTGGCAAGAAGAATGTGGCAGACATTGGCGTTGCGTGGCAGTATTTGGCTGAATAGGAATTGTCCAATCAGGCAGTTTTATAGAAGTACAGAGATTTTGTTACAACTTCCCTTTATTGGGTTACATCTGCCTTGATTTTCTTTTAGACCTTTGTGTTATTAAAAAAGGACAATATGAATATTTTGAAAATTTTAATCGTTGTAACCAATATCAATGTATATGAAAACGGTAAATTAGAAACAGGTCTGTGGTTGAGCGAACTGACCCACCTTTATCACGAAGCAATAACCAATGGTTATGAAGTAACTATTGCAAGCCCAAATGGTGGTAATGTACCTATTGACCCCGAAAGCCTCAAACACTTTACTCTTGATAAAATTTCCAAACAATATTGGAATGAACCGTCTTTTCGGGAACTGTTGAAAAACAGCAAGAGTTTAGTTGAAGTTTCGGAACAGCAATTTGACTGTGTGTATCTGGCAGGCGGACACGGTACAATGTATGACTTTCCCAATGACTCCACCTTACAGAACATTGTCAGGGAACATTATGAAACAGGCAAAATTGTTTCGGCAGTCTGTCACGGAGTTGGTGGATTGTTGAATGTCAAACTATCAAACGACGAATATTTAATCAAAGACAAGACTATAACAGGTTTTAATTGGTTTGAAGAAAGCCTCGCCAAACGAAAAAAAGAAGTTCCGTTCAATCTTGAAGCCGAACTGAAAAAGAGGACTTCCAACTATAAAAAAGCATTTATTCCGATGACTTCTAAAGTAGTCGTGGACGGAAATTTGATAACCGGACAAAACCCTTTCAGCTCGAAAGAGATAGCCAAAGTAGTCATACAGGAATTGAGAAATAAAAGATAAAAAGATGCAAACGATATTAGGAGCAAACGGTCAGATTGGCGAGGAGCTGGCACGGGAACTAAAAAGAAATTTCACTTCGGATATTAGGATTGTAAGCCGTAAGGCTAAAAAAGTAAATGATACCGATACGGTTTTTTCGGCAGATTTATCCATTAGAGAGCAAGCCATTGAAGCCGTAAAAGGTAGTGAAATAGCTTATTTCACTTTGGGGCTTCCAATGAGTTCTGAATTATGGGAACAGCAATTTCCGCTTATCCTCCGCAATGTGATTGATGCCTGCAAAATCAATGGAACAAAATTGGTGTTTTTTGACAATACCTATATGTATCCGCAAGACGACAGGGTAATCACAGAGCAAACTTCTTTCGCACCTGTGGGAAGAAAAGGAAAAGTGAGAAAAGAAATGGCGGAAATGGTTTTAAGAGAAATGCAATCGGGAGAATTGGATGCCGTTATTTGCCGTGCTCCCGAATTTTACGGAACGGGAAAAACGCAAAGCATTACCAATACGTTAATTTTCGATAATATCAAAAAGGGCAAAAAGCTCAAAGTACCTTTAAGCGATACAAAAAAAAGAAGCCTCATTTGGACACCTGATGCAAGTAGAGCAACTGCTTTAATTGGTAATACGCCCGATGCTTTCGGACAGACCTGGCATTTGCCTGTTGATGAAAGCAATCCTACTTACAAAGAATTTATTACGCTGACTTCTGAAGTTTACGGTAAGGAATTAAAGTATTCCGTTGTTCCGAAATTTGTATTTAAAATTGGTTCGTTTTTCAATAAAAGGGCAAAAGAATTGCAGGAATTATTGCCCCGATATGAGCACAACAATCTCTTTGATATTTCTAAATTCAAAAAGCGTTTTCCCGATTTTAAGGTAACAACTTACAGACAAGGAATAGAGCAAATTAAAAATGAGCAACTTTCAACCCAAAAGAAAAAGTAGTAATTTAGCAATGTATAAATCTGACAACCCACAAATGAAAGCTCCGGCAAAAGTACCGTCAATAAGTGCATTACATGAGTTTTTAGGATTGAGCAAACCGTCCAATCCGCTGATTAGTGTGTTCAATTTTGATGATGTAAAATTAGAGCCGGAAACGATTTTGAGTACAATTACAACTGATTTTTATGTAGTTGCTTTAAAAAAGGATTGTGCAGGTGGAAAATGCAAATACGGTCAGCAATATTATGATTTTGATGAGGGGATAATGTATTTTATTGCCCCGCACCAAGTATTACAATTTGAAGATGTGCTTCTCAACGGTGTAAAAGGTTTTGTTCTGGTGGTACACCCTGATTTTTTTCACGGCTATCCTTTGGCAACAGAAATCAGGAACTATGGTTATTTTTCGTATGTAAGCAATGAAGCCCTGCATCTGTCCGAGAAAGAAGAAAAATCTATAATGCACATTATAGAAAATATCAGCAAGGAGATAGATGATAATATGGATGCTTATACGCAGGATTTATTAGTGTCTAACATTGATTTGCTATTGAAATATTGCGACCGTTTTTATAACCGTCAATTTTTGACAAGGAAGAAAGCCAACAATGATTTGCTGACCAAATTGGAAGCTCTGTTGAATGAGTATTTCAAAAACGATAAATTAGCTGATAAAGGTATTCCTACGGTTCAGCTCGTGGCAAGTGAATTGCATTTAAGCCCTAATTATTTGAGCGATATGCTACGGGTACATACAGGACAGACCACACAGCAACACATACAAAACCGTGTTATCGAAAAAGCAAAAGAACTATTATCAACGACCTCAATGTCTGTATCTGAAATAGCGTATCAGTTAGGTTTTGAGCATTCACAATCATTTCATCGTCTGTTCAAAAACAGGACTTCTGTTTCGCCATTAGAGTTTAGACAATCTTTTAACTGATGTATCGAGCAATTTTGAAATACTATCTTCTGTTTTTCTTTTTAAGTTTTTTCTTCATCTTGTTGGCAAAGTCCTGTTCCTCGTAATCTTCTCCCTGTGCTTCGGGTATGAGCAAACCTCCAAAGGCTTCTATCAAACCGTCTTCGTGTTTTGGCTCAGTGTTTAAGAAGTCAAAGAAATGATGTGGTTCTTCCGTAGGAAGATCCGCATCATTTGATGTGGATAGTTTGGGTACTGGCTTCGCAGGTTCTTTTATTTTCGGTTTGATGTCGTTGTTCCAATAATCATGAAAGGTATTGGCAGAAAGCTCCTTTGCCAAACGTGAGCCGTTCCAAACCGATTTTGAGTTGTGGTCTATAAAGGTTATACCATAAATACGCCCTGCATCGTTCCTGCGGACAACCACGTTAATACCTTGTTCCCCTAAATGCTTTTTAAATGCCTGTTCGTTGTCGGTAGATTGCAGAGCAATGGTAACGGCAGATTTTAAAGTTTGTTTTGTCGGCGTATCTTTTTGGCTTGTTTTGCATTTCGCAAAATGTAATTCCAAAGCCGGAAGCCCTGCATTTTTCCCGAAAAGTGAAGCCTTGAACGGGTGTCCGGCTCTTTCGCCTTTCTCATCTAACGGAATGTACAATAAACCCTGCTGTGCCTTTCCGTGAAGTTCGCCCCCTACCTTTTCGGTGGTAATATTGAACAGGGAAAGCAAAGCGTTGTATTCTCCCAAAGTCTGAAATTGATAGTAATTCGGCAGGTGGCGAATGACCGAAGCAATCTGACTTTTTATATCGCCTGCCTGATAATCCACCGGACGGAAAACCTTGTCTTTTTGGTTACGCTCCTTATCTGTGGCAGGTATTAAATGGTGTTTTCTTTCGAGTTCCCGGCATACGTTCATTGACCGCATTTTCTCAAATTTGTCAGAGATTTTTTTACCGTTCTCGTCCACACAGACCGATACAATATGAATATGACTGCGGTCAATATCGGTGTGTTTGAATACCACAAAAGGCTGTTCGCCATAGCCCATTTCCCGCATATATTCCTGTGCCATTTCCCGATATTTATCATCGCTAACTTTATCTTTCGGGTCGGGGTTGAGCGAAATATGTAAGGTATGATATTGCGTATTGCGATTTGCGATGAGGTACGGCTCAAAAGATTGGGTTAATTGAGCAACGGTATATGCTCCGTTTGTCGTTTCGATAATCTTATTTGTGAACAGAATTTGTCCGTTTTCCTTTTCCACTTTTAGATTATTATACGCCAATGCACCATACAGATTTTCGCTTCTTCCAATTTTTGCTATCATTTTTCACGCTGTTTTTTCAGATGTTCGGCCTCAAATTCTTCGGTTAGCTGAATGATTTTTTGACACAACATTGCCATTTCAGCCGTCTGTTTTTCTAATTTGTACAGGAAAGCGGCGGCTTTTTTCTCCGAAAAATGACGATACAACAGCTTTACAATCTGATTGTAATTGACACCTATTGCCCGAAATTGCGAGTGAAATGAAGTTAATCGCATATAATAATCGACTGTTCCTTTATCAATTTTGACCGACTTCATTTCATTTCCAAACACCTGCGAAATGAGAAACTTGGCTTTATTGTTCATTCCCGACGCTTCAAAAAGTGATAAAAGTTTGGCGTTTTCCTCGTCTGTAAGACGGAAAACGTGGCGGTGGATGCTTGGGTTGAGCTTTGGCTTGCGACCGCCCTTGTTTCGTTTGTTGTTATTGTTCTCGTTCATCACTAATCCATTTATAATTCATACGAAAAGCCGACTTCGGAGGTTTTTCCTGCCCCCTGCAAAGGGCAAGTTGTTTTGAGGCACTAAATTCTATTTAGAGTGCCTCAAAACACAACTTGCCGTGTTCCGGTGAACACAATAATCCCGATAAATCGGGATTGAAAGTAACAGGAAAAAAACGGCTCGAAGCCGTTACTGTTACCCTCCGTTTTGTCAAAAACCTTTTGCATAAATCCGTTAATAAAAATCACAATACAAAGTAAAGCCCTCTTTCTAAAAGGATTGCACTGTCGAGCAGTGCCAAACACTGCCTTTGAACGCCAAACACTGCCACATTGAAAGAACTGCTCGTTAATCTCTTTTTATTTGTACCAACAAAAGGATATAAGTGCGTAGATAGTTATGCAGGTAACAACATAAGCACCTAACTACCGAGGTAGGTAATCAAGCAAACAGGTACATAGAAAAGTACCTGTTCAGATACTTGGTTATGTAGTTGGGTAAGGAGAAATGCAAGTGCATAGGTAAGTAAGTCTGCGGGTACAGACCTACTTATCTGCCTACCGATGTAGGTGTGTATTTAAGTGAATAGGTAGATAATTACCTGCACAAGTACAGAGCAACATACTTAATCACATAAGTATCTGACTGCTGACATAGGCACTTACGCACATAGGTAATTGAGTAAATAATTAAATAAGTAGAGATATGAGCACAAAACACAAAACAGTATTTATCGCCTTTTCTTCGCAAAAAGGTGGTGTCGGCAAGAGTACATTTACAACGCTCGTTGCGAGTACCCTGCATTATCGTTTGGGCTACAATGTAGTCGTCTTCGATACGGATTTTCCACAGCACAGCCTAATGAAAATGAAAGAGCGTGATTTGAAAATGGTAATGGAAAACGAAGCCTTGAAAAAACAGGCGTATAACCAATTTATAACCATCAACAAAAAGGCTTATGAGATTATACAGCATCGAGCGGACAGCGTATTGGAAAAAGCACAGGAATATGTAAACGGTTCCCCTGTGCCGATTGATGTTGTTTTCTTCGACCTGCCCGGAACAGTGAACACGCCCGGTATTCTGAAAGCGTTAGCAGGAATGCACCACATTTTTACACCCATTACGGCAGACCGTGTGGTAATGGAAAGTACGCTCGTTTTTACGCAACTTTTGCAGGACGTTATTATGAAACAAGGAGAAACTTCCATAGAAACCATAAACCTGTTTTGGAACCAAGTGGACGGCAGGGAAAGCACACCGTTGTACGAAGTTTATAACAATCTTATCAACCAATTAGGATTAAGCCTTATGCAAAGCCAAGTCAAGAGCAGTACACGCTTTCGGAAAGAAAGCGAAGTGAACAGCAAAGGCTTATTCCGTTCCACGTTGTTACCTCCCGATGAGCGGCTGATGAAAACCTGTCAGTTAGACCTGTTTATGAACGAATTTTTAAAAATCACCCAATTATAAGCCCTATGGAAAAAGGAAACAGAAAAAAAGTAACACCCGATATTGACGAGGAACTGATGATGAGCCTTATGGTGGACGGCGTGAAAAAGGAAGGCATACAGCTTCCTCCCAAACCTGCCAAAGTACCCGAAAAGGAAACCGAAGAAGTAAAACAAGAGGTAGAACGGAACAAACCTGCGGTTAGGGAAAAGAGCCGGACAAAGCGAACTGCCGATGCCGATTATGAAAGTACCTTTTTCAAAAAATCGGAAACGAATGCCCGTGATGGTAAAACGGTTTATATCAGACCGGAATTTCACGAAAAGCTGACACGAATTATTCAAGTGATTGGCGAAGACAAGATTAGTATATACGCTTATTTGGATAATCTGCTCAATTACCATTTTGAAGAATTTAGCGAACAGATTACCAAGAGCTATAACGAAAAGTATAAACCCATTTAATATTGATGGATATGGAAACTCTAATTGTAATATGTCTTTTGATAATCATTGTCCTGCTTGTACAGGACAAGATTGTCATCAAGAAAAAATCGGAGCAAAAGCCTAAACAGGAAAAAGTCAATCCCAATCTGCCCGATATTATGGGTCAGCCAAAGCCTATAAGAAGCCAATCAATGCCAAACACTGCCAATGAAAGCCAAATGGCGGAACAGGAGATAAATCCCGATAATTTAGACATTGAATACGACGAAAACGAAACCGTTGGCATTCAAATTCCGCAGGAGGAGCTGGACGATGCTTTTAGTAATATGCCTGATTTAAGAGCAGAGGAAGAAGAATGGAACAGGTACGGAATTTCCGGTGGCGATGACAGTATTGCCCAAGGGGTTACCTATGACGAACTAACAACCGTAAAGGCGTTGCTCCAAAAAGAACATTTGGAACAGCCCCAAAAAGAAACGGCGATAGCATTAGTTCAAAAATTACAAGGTACTGAATTATTCAGCCTAATGGAAAATTCCATTGAGGGTGCTTCCCGAAAGATTGCCGAGATTTTGGACAGCACACTGACAACTGAAACGGAAGCCGGTTCTTCCAATTTGCGGAAAAATGATTTTGAAAACTTTGACATCAGGGAGTTTATATAGACTTCCCTTTGTCTTTTAAACTGTTATAATTTCCCAAATATCTGTACTTATTGTGTTTTGTAATGCGTTAAATCTGTCTTTGTGAATTGCTATGCAAAGTAAATCTGTTGGTCGTGAAAAACCAACGTAAGCCATTTTCGCTGATTGTTTTACTCTGTCGCCAACAGTTGATTGTATTTGTGTTCCTAAAAATTGGTCTTTTAGTCGTTGCGATTCGTAAGACTTTGCATTTGTTCCTCGTCCGTCTTGCTGAAAATATGATTCCAAATACAATGTCGCACAATGTGTTTGTCCTTTTACTGCGTGAACGCTTGTAATTTCAATTTCAAAGCCGTCTGCTTTGTAATGATTTGTTGGGGCTAAAATTTCTGCATTTTCGACAGAAATTTCTGCATTGTCATCATTGATGAAATTTGAACTTATAGAAACAGTTTTGTCAAAAATTGCAAGCAATGTTGGAATGTAAGTTTTAATTTCTTCCCAAACTTCGTTTGTTTTTTCTCTAACTATTTCGATTGACCAATTATAAATGTTAAGATTTAATTCGTCATATTTTTGAACGTCTTTTTCGTGTATGAAGTCAATTAGTTTTTTCTTTGTGTAGGGTCTGTCGTCTGTTGTATTGATGTTTTCTAAACGTAAGATTTTTAGAAAAGCATTTAAGATATTTTTCCGAATAGGTTCTAATGTTTGCTTTTGCTCATAATACAACAAATAACTTTTCAAGTTGTCATAATCTTGTTTTGGTTTCCCTTTGTCTTTCGCAAAACCTTTGTGATAATCTTCTAAACGTAGTTTAGCTGCATCATTACGGCTTGTTTCATCTTCTTTCCATTCGGTATTCCAACAAACAGCTTTGATTGGTTTCTCGGAATTCCCTAAACCTTTTTCTTTTACGATTTGAGCAAAACAAGCAATAATGTTTCCGATTGTTTCATTTTCAAAAACTAAAATATGCGGTTTTATTTCACATTCATTTTTCCCAACAATATCAAAAGTTTCATCGCTGTATAAAGCAAATTTTTTTACAACGTTTGCAATATGTTTGCTTAGTCGTTGGCTTCCGTTTAATCGTAAAACTTCTGGTCTATCAACCCAATTATCATTTGCTTTTACAAATGAGTTATAGATAGCTTGGTTTTTGTCGCCAATTCTTTGAATTTTTGAAATGCTGTTTCCGTCATCGTAAAAAACTTTTTCTAACAAATTGTATTGATGCGTGTCCATATCTTGCATTTCATCAACGAACACAAAAGAAAAACGTGTCTGCAATATGGTTTTGACACTTGGTATTTTATTCAAATAAACGTCAGCTAAAAAATAAGCATCATCATAGTGTAAAATACCTGATTGAAGAATTCCAATTTTGAATCTTAAAAACCAATTATATACACTTTGTTTTTCTTGCGGTGTGTAATCACGATAATTTTCTGTCCTTGTTCTACCTCGTGGTTTACTAACTTCTAAAACATCCCCATTTAGTTTTTTTACTAACTGAGTTTCTGTAGAGTATTGAAATCTGTAATTATAAAATAACCCCTCATTATTGTTTTTTATATAGGCAACTTTGTCGGTAATATCTTTGTCGAACCCCAGCTTATACAACCAAGGTTTTTCAATACAATTCTTAATCTTTTCGTTGTATATTTCGTGGTCAATCCTGATTGGCTTTTTATTGAATTTTTGAACGTAAAACGGAACAGCTAAAAACTCATCAACAAAACTTTGTATTGTTCCAATGAAATTTGGATAGGAAAATAATCTCGGACAATACTTTTGAATTTTTTCTTTTATTTCGTCAATGGCTGCGTTTGTATGCGACAAAACCAAAATTCCTGAACCTTCAGCAAAGGGAAGTTTGCTTTCCAAAATAATTAGCTTTGCAAGCAAAGCCGTTGTTTTTCCACTTCCGGGAACAGCTTGTAAATCTATTGTATTGAAATTGCGAATAAACACTTTTCGTTCATCGTCAAATGTTTTGCCTACAGGTAAAAGCAATCGTTCGGCATATTGAATTTCTTCATCTGATATGTTAATTTCCTGTGGCATATTTAATCGCTTTTACAAGATAATTAACTGTGTCGGCTTCATCTTCTGAAATTGTAATTGTCTGAACTGCTTTACTTAAATCTTCATCAATCGCGTTTGCAATGTGATAAGCAATATTGGTTTTTTTCAAAGTTTTGTTTATCAATTTTGTTGCAAGTGCTTTTTCAAAATCCGCTTCCCAATCTGTTTTTGTATGAAATGCTTTTGCTGCATTTTGAAAAACCGTTGTTAAACTTGTTGATTTGAATAGGGAATATTCCAAAGTCCAATTTGGTGCAGCAAAGTATTTTACATTTTCTTCCGATTGGTCAGCTATCTTTTTAATTTCCGCTTCTGTTTTTTCCTTAATTGTTTCGGCATCACGTTTTACAAAATCATCTCCGCTTTTTTCGTATTCCCTAATATCCGAATCTGTAATTACAGCAACAGGAATTTTCATATTGGGTTCTGCTTCTCGCAAGTATATTTTTGAATAATGGTCAAAACCTGTGTGTCCGATGTTCACAATGGAAACGCCTTTTTCTGTTAAGCTTATTCCGATTGCTTTTGCAATGCTTGGCAATAAAATTTCTTCTGCCCAACCCTCAACTAAAATCACGCCTTTGGCAAAAAACAAATTGGCTTTTGTGGTGTCCAAAAATTTTTCTAAAAATTTGTAATCGTCTTTTCCCAATTTGGTGTAAGTTTCGCCCATTGGAAAAGCGTTTCCATTGTTGCAAATAATCAAATTTTCCAATTTGAGTTTGGAAGCCAAATTAGGGCTGTGCGTTGTGAGAATGAGTTGAATGTCTGTTTGCTTTTGAAACACTTCAATCACTTGCATTTGTGCCTGTGGGTGCAAGTGTGCTTCCAATTCTTCAACCAAGCCCAAACGTAAACCTGTCCAATTTGACTTGGTTAAGTGAAGCAATTCCGCAGCCATAAACAAACGGTTCAAAGTTCCTAAGCCCGGATTTGGTTCGCCTTTCAGGGTTAAAGCAAGTTTTTCAAGAATGCTTTTGATGTCGGTTGATGTTGATTCAAATTCGCTTTCGTTATTCTTGCTGTAAAAACTTTTAATGTAGTTGTCAATTTTATCTTTTATCTGTTTTCCCTCTGTGGCTTTGGGTTGTCCTGTATTATCAACGCCTTTGAAATAATTTTCTAATTCTTCTTTTAAGCCCGAAAAGATTTTTACCAAATCGTTGTCTTTCTCTTTTCCTTTAAATGCTTCATCGCCTAAAAGAATTTGTGATAAACGTGAATTACGCTTTGCAACCAATTCGTTTTCTGCATCACGCAAAGGTTTTAAGTAAGTTGCTTTAAAATATTCTTTTGTTTCTGATGAAAGCATATATCCTTCTTCATCAACTCCGGCTTTTACATCGGTTGGCGTTATTTTGCCTGTTTGGCGTTTTACATCGTAGTTTAATTTCAAAAATGGTTTTGCTTCTTCGCCTGTACCTATCCAGCCCAACCATTCTGTAAAGTTTTTTGCCTCTTCGGGTTTTAAATCTTCAAACTTCAATTCAATGCGGAAACGATTTGCATCTTGGTAAAAATCTTTATCATCAACTCTTATGTATTCGTAGCTGTGCGTTTTCAAAACCAATTTTATGGCATCAATAATAGCAGTTTTACCCGAATCATTTTCACCAATAATCACATTCAAACCTTTGGTGAGGTTTAAATCTAAATGTGGTTTATCAAGGTCTATATCCCCCTCAACACCGAATTTTCTAAAATTCCAAAGTTTGATGTTAGATAAATACACGTATTCAATATTTAGATTGATAAAATATGCTAATATAAAATTAATTCTTCAAACCGCCACTGAAAGCCAAATACTTCCTTTGACTGCCACTTCAAAATAACACGCCCATTTCCATAAGACATTTGTCCTGAAAGCCCGCAAAGTGCGGGGTAAGGATAACAATTTTAATCTTTTTCAAAATGGAAAAACAGAGAAAAAAAATTTTGCTGACGTTCGGTGCAATGCTGTCAGCAATGGGTGCGTTCGCACAGGGAAACGGCTCGGCAGGTATCAACGAAGCCACCCAAATGGTAACATCGTATTTTGACCCTGCGACACAGCTCATTTATGCCATCGGGGCTGTGGTCGGGTTAATCGGAGGGGTAAAAGTGTACAACAAGTTCAGTAGTGGCGACCCCGACACGAGCAAAACTGCGGCGAGTTGGTTTGGTGCGTGTATCTTCTTAATCGTTGCGGCTACTATCCTGCGTTCATTCTTCCTTTAATCGGTTGCCTTATGAGTTACAATATCAACAAAGGTATCGGAAGAACGGTTGAGTTCAAGGGTTTGAAAGCTCAATACCTATTCATTTTCGCAGGCGGACTGCTCGGCACGCTCATTTTCGTGATGATACTGTATATGGCAGGTGTAAACCCGTACATCTGCCTGTTTATCGGTGCAGGCGGAGCTTCACTGATTGTGTGGCAAACCTTTTCGCTGAACAAAAAACACGGCGAACACGGACTAATGAAAATCGGGGCAAGAAAAAGACATCCCCGATACATCATTTGTCGCAAGCCTGTACACAGGTATCTAAAATTCACTCCTAAATCAAATAAAGTATGAGAAACGTATCTAAAACAACCACATTAGAAAGCAAATTTCCATTGTTGGCAGTAGAAAACAACTGTATCTTATCAAAAGATGCGGACATTACCGCTTGCTTTGAGGTGCGTTTGCCCGAACTATTTACGGTAGCATCGGCAGAATATGAAGCCATACATTCGGCTTGGCATAAGGCTATCAAAACTTTGCCCGATTTTACTGTCATTCATAAGCAAGATTGGTACATCAAAGAAAACTACGCTCCGGATTTGGTGCAGGAAGACCAAAGTTTCCTATCCAAAAGCTATCAAAGGCATTTCAACGAGCGACCATTTCTAAACCATTATTGCTATCTGTTCCTCACGAAGACCACAAAGAACAGAATGCGTATGCAGAGCAATTTCAGTTCGCTTTGCAAAGGCACACTCATTCCAAAGGAAATCAACAAGGAAACGATACACCGCTTTATGGAAGCGGTAGCACAATTTGAGCGTATCGTAAACGATAGCGGTTTTGTAAGCCTGAAACGTCTGACCGAAGACGAAATCATCGGGACGGAAGAAAAGCAAGGGCTGTTGGAACAATACCTTACGCTTTCGAGAGAAGCCGGAACGGCAATGCAGGACATCGCACTCGGAGCGGAAGAAGTCCGTATCGGAAACAAAAGGCTGTCCTTGCACACCTTGTCCGATACGGACGACCTGCCGGGAACTGTATCGGCTGATACCCGTTTTGAAAAGCTGTCCACCGACCGGAGCGACTGCCGTCTGTCGTTCGCCGCACCTGTGGGCTTGTTGTTGAGCTGTAACCATATCTATAACCAATACCTGTTCATAGATAACAGCGAAGACAATCTGCAAAAGTTTGAGAAATCCGCCCGTAATATGCACTCTTTAGCCCGATATAGTCGGGCAAACCAAATTAATAAAGAGTGGATAGAAAAGTACCTGAACGAAGCACATTCGTTCGGGCTGTCTTCTATTCGGTCGCACTTCAATATTATGGCTTGGTCGGAAGACCCTGCGGAACTCAAACAGTTGAAAAACGATTGCGGCAGTGCGTTGGCACTTATGGAGTGCAAGCCCCGCCACAACACGACGGACGTAGCAACCTTGTATTGGGCAGGTATGCCGGGCAATGCGGGGGACTTTCCTGCGGAAGAAAGTTTCTACACATTCATTGAGCCTGCTTTGTGTTTCTTCACGGAAGAAACCAATTACCATAATTCGCCCTCTCCGTTCGGGATAAAAATGGCGGATAGATTGACCGGAAAGCCAATCCATTTGGATATTTCCGATTTGCCAATGAAACGTGGGATTATCACGAACCGCAACAAATTTATTTTGGGGCCGTCAGGTTCGGGAAAATCTTTTTTTACCAATCATATGGTACGCCAATATTACGAACAGGGGGCTCACGTACTATTAGTGGATACAGGAAACAGTTATCAAGGTTTATGCGAACTCATCAAGGGAAAAACCAAAGGCGAAGACGGTGTTTATTTCACTTATACCGAAGATAACCCGATTGCGTTCAATCCCTTTTATACCGATGATGGTGTGTTTGATATTGAGAAGCGTGAAAGCATCAAGACTTTGATACTTACGCTTTGGAAAAGGGACGATGAACCGCCCACAAGGTCGGAAGAAGTGGCATTATCCAATGCTGTATCGGGATATATCGAACGTATCAAAGCGGACGATATTTATCCGTCATTCAACGGCTTTTACGAATACGTGAAAGGCGACTACCGCAAGGTACTCGAAGAAAAACAGGTAAGGGAAAAAGACTTTGACATTGCCAATTTTCTCAACGTGTTAGAGCCTTATTACAAAGGTGGCGAGTATGACTATTTGCTGAACTCGGACAAGCAATTAGACTTATTGAGCAAACGCTTTATCGTGTTTGAAATTGATGCGATTAAAGACCATAAAATTCTCTTTCCCATAGTCACGATTATTATTATGGAGGTTTTTATCAACAAAATGCGTAGGCTGAAAGGTATCAGAAAGCTCATTTTGATTGAAGAAGCGTGGAAAGCGATTGCCAAAAAGGGTATGGCGGAGTACATAAAATACCTCTTTAAAACGGTGAGAAAATTCTTCGGCGAAGCCATTGTCGTAACACAGGAGGTCGATGATATTATTCAGTCGCCCATCGTCAAGGAAAGTATCATTAACAATTCCGACTGCAAAATCCTGCTTGACCAACGCAAGTATATGAACAAGTTTGATGATATACAGGAGATGTTGGGGTTGACCGACAAAGAAAAAGGGCAGGTACTTTCCATCAATATGAACAACGACCCATCACGGCTTTATAAAGAAGTGTGGATTGGCTTAGGTGGTACGCACTCGGCAGTCTATGCCACCGAAGTGAGTTTGGAGGAATATCTCGCCTATACGACTGAAGAAACCGAAAAAATGGAAGTAATGCAACTAGCTTCAGAACTCGATGGCAATGTAGAACTCGCCATTAAGCATATCGCAATGCAAAGGCGGGACAAATCAAATAGTAATTAACATTTAAAATTTCAAGTACAATGAAAAAAGTATTGTATCTGGTGTGTACGGCACTAATGCTTGCCGTAGCACCGTCAGCAAAAGCTCAATTTGTAGTAACTGACCCTGCAAATTTAGCATCAGGTATTCTCAACAGTGCGAACGAAATCGTACAGACTTCCTCGACTGTTAGCAATGTGATTAAGAACTTCAACGAAGTTAAAAAGGTCTATGAGCAAGGCAAGGAATATTACGACAAGCTAAAGGCTGTCAATAACCTTGTAAAAGATGCCCGCAAGGTGCAACAGACTGTTTTGCTGGTAGGCGATGTTTCAGAAATGTATGTTCAGAATTTCGGCAAAATGATGAACGACCCGAATTTTTCCGCACAGGAATTGTCGGCTATCGCAAATGGTTACTCGGCTTTACTGAATGAAAGTACCGAACTGCTCAAAGAGCTGAAACAGATTGTAACCTCTACAAGCCTGTCATTGAATGACAAAGAGCGTATGGATATTATAGACCGAGTTTACAAAGAGGTCAAGGAATATCACAGCTTGGTAAGATACTACACGAATAAAAATATCTCTGTAAGTATCCTGCGTGCAAAGAAACAGAATAATACCAAACGAGTGCTTGACCTCTATGGAACTCCCAACCAAAAATACTGGTAGTTATGGAATTTAATAATCTTCACGAAGTCCTACGCTCATTGTACGATGAGATGCTCCCACTGTCCGCCGATATGGCGGCAGTGGCTAAAGGTGTAGCTGGTTTGGGGGCTTTGTTCTATGTCGCCATAAAAGTATGGCAGGCATTGAGTAGAGCCGAACCCATTGATATGTACCCGTTGCTCCGTCCTTTTGCTTTGGGTATCTGTATTATGTTCTTCCCGACTATCGTATTGGGAACAATCAATGCTGTGTTAAGCCCTGTTGTACAAGGTACACACGCCATTCTCGAAAATCAGGTGCTTGACCTCAACGATTTGCAAGCTAAAAAAGACCTCTTGGAAAGGGAAGCGATGTTGCGAAATCCCGAAACTGCCTATTTGGTGTCCAATGAGGAATTTGATAACAAGCTCGAAGAATTGGGCTGGTCGCCGGGCGACCTGATTACGATGTCGGGTATGTATATGGATAGGTTTGCCTATCAGACCGAACAGGCAATCAAAAATTGGTTTCGCAACCTGTTGGAAGTCCTGTTTCAAGCTGCGGCTTTAGTCATTGATACCATAAGGACATTTTTCCTAATCGTCCTGTCCATACTCGGGCCGATAGCCTTTGCGATAAGTGTGTGGGATGATTTTCAGTCCACACTCACGCAATGGCTGACCCGATATGTAAGCGTGTATCTGTGGTTGCCCGTGGCTGACCTGTTCAGCTCTATGCTTGCCAAAATACAATCCCTCATTATCGAAAAGGATATAGCAATGCTTGCCGACCCGACTTACATTCCTGATACTTCCAATACTGTGTATATCATCTTTATGATAATCGGTATCGTGGGTTACTTCACTATCCCGACGGTAACAGGCTGGATTATTCAGGCAGGTGGTGCAGGAAACTTTACCCGTAACGTAAACCAAGCGGCAATGAAAACCGGAAATATCGCCGGAGCCGGAACAGGTTCGGCAGTTGGAAATATCGGTGGTAAGCTAATGGGAAAATAAAAACAATTAAATCATTAAAAGGAAATGGAATTTAAAACATTAAGAAATATAGAAAACAGCTTTCGGCAGATACGATTGTACGCCATTGTATTTGCCGTTCTCTGTACCAGTGTGGTAGGATATACCGTGTGGAAATCGTACAGCTTTGCGGACGAGCAAAGGCAAAAAATCTATGTATTGGATAACGGCAAATCTTTGATGCTCGCTTTGTCGCAAGATGCAAGTATCAACCGTCCTGTGGAAGCAAGAGAACACGTCAGACGGTTTCACGAACTGTTCTTTACGCTCGCACCCGACAAAAATGCGATTGAAAGCAATATGAGTAGAGCATTCAATCTTGCCGACAAATCCGCCTTTGACTATTACAAAGACTTATCGGAGAAAGGTTATTACTCCCGTATCATATCTGGAAATGTTCAGCAACGCATCGAGGTAGATAGTGTCGTGTGCAACTTCGACACCTATCCGTATGCGGTGCGTACCTACGCCAAACAGTTCATTATACGGTCAAGTAATGTAACACGTCGTAACCTGATTACTTCCTGCTATCTCGTGAACTCAGTACGTTCCGACAACAATCCGCAAGGCTTCAACATCGAAAAGTTTGCGGTAATAGAAAACAGGGATATAGAAGTCATAAACCGCTAAAAAACCACGGATATGAAACAGTTACTTGATTTAGACACATTCGCAAAAACGCTGAACGATAAAGGATATGACGGTTATTTCCATACGGAAGCATCATACCCCGACAAAATCAAAGACAGCCTAAATGGTTTTTTGGAGGCTTGCAAAAATGGTGCGGATAAACCAATGCTACCCAATATGCTGATGCTGAAAACCTACCTGCAATGGAATGGTGATGACAAACCAAGAGTTGAATGCAATATGTGGGTAAAGTATGAAGATGGTCTTTTCGATGTACAGAAAATGAATATTGAAAGAACTGACCAATATGGGCATTTATTGAAGCAGTTAAAACTGACAGACCTTTCCACAGGTACAGTGCCGACCCGAAAAGAAGCTATTGCATTGGTGTCCGATGCTCCTAAACAAAAGTTGTCTTCACAAGGCAGACGGTTTAGGATGTGATAACCGATAATCAATAAGGTATGAAAAAATATAGAGCAAATATGGAAAGGTACTTTGACAGGCTGGACGAGCGTTGGCGGGCATTGCCAATACGCAAACAGCACCGATACACACTGTATCTCTTTGTCGGTTATTTTCTGATGACCGCAGGGATAATTTTCAAAGTGTGGTACGATACGTCAAAGTCCGATAACAATATGCACATCGAACATATTGAAAACCCTGTCCTCAAAAAAAATGAACGTCCTGCAAGCCCGCAGGACACATTATCAACAATTCTAAAAAATAAGTTTTATGAAAGAAAATGAGAATAAAAAATCGGTTGTTCGGGTAACGGAAAGTAACCCGAACGAAACCGCTGATGTCCTGCAAGACGGTACTCAGAACAAATCCGAAAAACTCAAAAAGCCATTGATTTTTGGTTTAATGGGGGTTGTTTTCGTGGGTTGTATGTATTTGATTTTTAAACCGTCGGAAGACAAAAAGGAAATCGAAAATATCGGTCTGAACGATGCCGTTCCGCAAGCCACCGGAGCCGGAATGCCCGACAATAAAGGTAAGGCTTACGAATTGGAAATGCTCGAACAGAAAGAGCAAGAAAAACGCAATGCACTTGCCACACTTTCGGACTATTGGAATACCGAAGACAGCGATGAACCGATGGACGAATTTCCCGAAGAAGACGAAAGCTATGATTATAGTGGCAGAAATTCGGGAGGAAATGGAAATCCTGCTTTGAACAGCTACCGCAATATGCAAAGCACATTGGGTTCATTCTATCAGGACGATAATTCGGAAACAATAGAACTCCAAAGACAGTTGGACGAACTCAAAGAACAATTAGCGGAACAAAATGTACCCAAGCCTGTAACCGTAGATGACCAACTTGCCTTAATGGAGAAATCCTATGAAATGGCGGCAAAGTATCTTCCGTCTAATACCAACACAAGCACCGCAGAAACCCTACCTGCAAACGGTACAGCATCGGAAACTTCGGGGGCTAATCAAAAAGAGCATTTTGTATCGTTTACACCGACAAGGAAAAATACCGTTTCAGCCCTGTACCGTGAGCCTACCGATAGTGCTTTTTTAGCCGATTGGAGCGAAACCCGAAACAGAGGGTTTTATACCGCAGGTGCTGTAGAACAGGTGGTACAACCGAAAAACAGTATCAAAGCCTGTGTACACGATGCACAAACGGTAGTTGGCGAAACAGGAGTGCGTTTGCGATTGTTAGAGCCTGCCCAAACACCACAGCGTAAAATCCCACAAGGAACGATTGTAACGGCTAATGCCAAGTTTCAAGGTGGGCGTTTGCAACTTAAAATTACCTCGATAGAATTGGAGGGCAATATTATCCCTGTGGATATTACCATTTATGATTTGGACGGACAGCAAGGTCTGTACGTTCCGTATTCTCCCGAAATGAACGCCCTTACCGAAATGGCGGGCAATATGAGCCAAACAGGCGGAACGAGCGTAATGCTAACGCAAAATGCCGGACAACAGGTTGCGGCGGATTTAAGTCGTGGCGTGGTACAGGGTATTTCGGGCTATTTCGCCAAAAAGGTGCGAACGCCAAAGGTTACGCTAAAGGCAGGACACCAAGTCTTTTTGGTATCTAAAAAATAATGTTGAACTCAAATAATTAAAACAATGAACAATCTTTTTAAATCAATCTGGGCGGTTGCCCTTACTGTAGGCTTTGCCGTAACCTCATTTGCACAAGATAGTGCAACTGCAAAAACTCCGCTTGCTTTGGGCAAGATAGAGCCGTATAAAATGCAAGTTACCTACGACAAAACTTCGCATTTGATTTTCCCGACCGCCATTCGGTATGTGGATTTGGGTAGCGAATATTTGATTGCAGGAAAAGCTGAAGATGCGGAAAACGTCTTGCGTGTGAAAGCATCGATAAGGGATTTTGAAGCGGAAACCAACTTTTCCGTAATTACCAATGACGGACGTTTTTACTCTTTTAATGTGTATTATAGTGGCTATCCCGATGCGTTGAGCTATGACCTTTTGACTATGCAAAAGGCAGTAGATAAAGCCAACGGAAACGATGTGCTTTTTGAAGAATTGGGCAATAACTCTCCGTCTTTGGCAGGCTTGCTGTTGGAAACCATTTACAAGAAAGACAAGCGTATTGTAAAGCATATCGGAGCAAAGAGCTTCGGTATTCAGTTTATTTTGAAAGGGATTTACATACACAACGGCAAATACTATTTCCATACGGAAGTAAGAAACCGTACCAATGTGCCGTTTGAGATTGATTTTGTCAATTTCAAGGTCGTAGATAAAAAGGTAGCCAAACGTACCGTAGTGCAGGAACGCCCATTGATACCGCTACGAACTTACAAACCTTTGGAAGACGGCATAAACGGAAAATCTACCGGACAAAATGTGTTCCTGTTAGACCAATTCACGATTGCCGATGACAAGGTATTGCTGATTGAGATTTTCGAGAAAAACGGGGGCAGACATCAAACCCTGCAAATCGAAAATTCGGACTTAATCAAAGCCCGATTGATTAACGATATGCACCTTAAATTTTAGTAACCTTTTAAAACAAGAACAATGAAAAAGTATATCTATACCGTGATGCTACTCTTTGTGGCCATCACGGTTGCACAGGCACAGCGAATGTTGCCCAAACAGAAAGGATTGGAGGTAAGCACAGGCATACTGTCCAATGACAAAATCGGTAACGATTATTATATCAATCTTGGTATGACCGTAAACGGCAAAAACGGAAATTATCAGCTATGGGCGTTGGAATATACGCACCAATCCCACGATTACAAGGACATTCGCATACCACAGGAAACCTATACAGCAGAGGGTGGTTACAGTTTCTTCTTGTTGGGCGATACCCGAAAAAACATCACGCTGAACTTCGGTATAACAGGCGTGGTGGGTTACGAAAGTATCAATCGTGGCGAAGCAATGTTGTATGACGGAGCAAGGATATTGAGCGAGGACAATTTTGTTTACGGAGCTGGCGGACGGCTCACATTTGAAACGTACCTGTCAGACCGATTTGTACTTGTCCTGCAAGGGCGTACAAAGGTCTTATGGGGTACGGATTTGGAACAATTCCGACCGTCCGCAGGTGTGGGATTAAGGTTTAATTTTTAAAACGTAGAAGCGATGATAGCAATATTTAATAAATTCAGAACAGGATTACTGCCGATATATGTACTCTTGGCAATCCTCACGGCTTCGGTTTCTTTGGTATCTTGTAGCAAAGATGATGACCTCGAAATACAGAACGATTTTCCTTTTGAGGTCAATGTAATGCCTGTACCCAAAGGCGTAGCCAATGGGCAGACCGTAGAAATACGCATTACCATTCAGCGAACAGGCAATTACCAAAATACGCAATACTACCTCCGCTATTTCCAATTTGATGGACAAGGCACACTTCAGTATTATGACGAACCGCCATATCTGCCGAACGATTTGTACCCTTTACAGGCGGAGCAATTCCGGTTGTACTACACTTCAACATCTGCCGTATCACAAGCCTTTGAGGTTTGGATTTCGGACAGTTTTGGGAACGAAAAGCAAATTAGTTTTCAGTTCAACAATACTGATTAAGAACAATAGAAATGAAGCTAAAAAACCGACTTTACGCAGGTCGGTTTTTTGCTTTTTAGCTTTCGGTGTAGGATGATTTTGTTTAAATTTACTTCATTATAAATCATAAAGCTATGGATACAGTTACGGCTCAATTGGTGTTTGGTATTATTGTTATCGTTGTTGGTATAGGGCTTATCTATTGGATAAACCGCAGGAAATTTTACAGACGTAATGCTATGGGTGCAGAAGGCTTTTCAAGTTTTGAAGCATCGGTTTTTACACGCTTTATTGAGCGTATCGGTAAATGGATTGCCTACCTTTTGATTATTGTAGGTGCTATTTGTATATGGACTTACAGCCAAATGAAAAAGGATAAAGAAAAACAGGAAGTAAGGACAGAGCAACCTGCCCAACGCTGATACGCATACTTTCGATATTAAAATCGGATAGCCCAAAAGGTTATCCGATTTTTTGTTTTATGGCAAACGTAAACCGCCAAATACTGCCTTTCAACGCCAATGGGTGCAACATTTCCAAATCTTGCAACAACCCTTAATATCTTCAACTTCCACAGCAAAATTGAGCAAACAATGGAAGTTATCGCAATACAAAAATCCGTATTGAACGGAATGAAAAATGAGCTGGAAGCACTTTTGGAATTGACCGAAAACGCTACCCGAAAATACAATCCCATTTTCAAAGGGGAGCAATGGCTCGATAACCAGGAAGTGTGTCTGATGATGAACATTACCAAACGGACATTGCAGACCTATAAGGACAAAGGGCTTTTGCCATACTCCAGACTGAACCGCAAGAATTATTATAAACGCTCGGACGTACAGGCTCTGCTCGATGCTGTACATCCGAACAATACCAACAACAATGGATTTACTGACGAATGAAGCCGAAGAAATCATCGCACAACAGGAGATGATTATGCAGTTGCGAAACCGTATCGAACAAATACTGAAAAACTACCGTCCTGTAATGAACGGAGAAATCTATTTATCGGGCGAAGATGTATGCAAGCTGTTACACATCAGCAAACGAACTTTACAGCAATATCGTGATGATAATATCCTGCCTTACATTCAGATTGGAGGCAAGATTATCTATAAGGAGACGGATTTGCTGGGTATATTAGAGCAAAACTATATCCGCCACAAACCCTAAACACTTCTCGGGTCGGGCTTGATGGGCATCATCGCACAACGATATACCTCTATCGCAGGACAATCGTAATCCACAGTAACTTTACCCTCTATCAGATAAAGCCCTTTGCCACGTAAGGGCGATTTTTGCAGGCTTTGCGTGAAATGTACGGTATCTATAAAATCGCCGTTATGGTCTATAAAAGTACCAAACTTCATCGATGAACCAGTTTTAGTCCGTACCGTTTTGGAAGCGACCAAATGGGCTACAACTCGGACTACTTTGCCCTCAAAAGAAGCTAAAGTTTCTGCATCGGCGTTGCCACGATAATCGGATTTGGCAAGGTCAAAGATACTACCCGATACAGGAAAGCCCATCAGTTCAATTTCATCGTAGAGGTTTTCCAATTCGTCTGTAACGAACATGGGAAGCTGTGGTTTTTCGGCATTCGTGGAAAATAACTGCCCGACCTGCGAATGGGTATTTCTGTTCTTATTCAGCAACAAATGAGCTTCCCAAAGCAACTCCTTTTTACCTGCTCCCAAAAAGCGGAACGCTCCCGAGCGGATAAGGATAATAATCTGCTCCAATCCTGCACCGGTACGTAGGTTGAAGTTTTCCAAACTCAAATATGCCCCATTGCGTTTTCGTTCTTCCGGGATAAGTTGTGCCAACCTGTTTTCAAGATTTAAAAGACAGTCAAAGCCCAAATAAATAGCATTGCCATCGATGCTCGTATCATAAACACTTTTATTCACACAAGGCAAACAGATATTTCCGCCTGCTTTCCTTGCTTCGTTGATATAGACCTCTCGGGAATAGAAACCACCGTAATTATTGAGTACGCTGACCATAAATTCCAACGGATAATAGGTTTTCAGAAACAAGCTCTGATAGCTTTCAACCGCAAAGGAAGCACTATGAGCCTTATTGAAACTGTACCCTGCGAACGACTGCATCTGTCGCCATACCTCGTTGGCTACGTGTTCGGGATAGCCTTTCTCTCGGCAATTACTGTGGTATTTGTCCTCAATCTCTGCCAAATGGTTTACGTTGCGGTATTTACCGCTCATCATTCGCCTCAATACATCGGCTTCTGCTAAATCCAATCCCCCGAAATGATGCCCGATTTTCATCACATCTTCCTGATAAACCATAATACCGTAAGTGTCCTCCAACTGCTCCTTGAATGCAGGGTGGATATATTCGACCTTTTCGGGGTTCAGATGCCTTTCGATAAATGCCTGCATCATTCCCGAAGAAGCTACACCCGGGCGAATGATAGAGCTTGCGGCGACCAATGTAAGGTAATCTTCGCACCGCAATTTACTAATCAGTTGTCGCATTGCAGGACTTTCTATGTAAAAGCAACCGACCGTATTTGCCGACCTCAGTTGTTCGGCTATAACAGGGTCAGTAAAAAAACGTTTGGGGGTTGAGGTATCTACCGTTACATCTTTGTTGATGCGTATCAATTCCCTGCAATCCTTGATATGCCCTATACCTCTTTGGGAAAGAATGTCGAATTTCTCGAAGCCAATATCCTCTGCCACGTACATATCATACTGTACCGTCGGCAATCCCTTTGGTGGGTAATCCAGTGCGGAATAACAAGTGAGTGGCTTGTCAGAAATCAGAACACCCGAAGCGTGTATCGTCCGTTGGTTTGGAAAATCTGCCATTTGGTTGTAAACGGACAGGATAGTGTTAGTTACTTCATTTTTGTTGAGCATATTATTTGGCTCTTGTATGAGCCTGTCAATTTCGCTTTTGGGCAATCCATACACCTTACCCAATTCACGGATAATGCTACGGTCACGGAATGTACCCATTGCACCCATCAAAGCGGTATGCTCGCTTTGGTATCGGCTGAAAATGTACTCGTACATTTCGTCCCTGTCCCGCCAAGAAAAATCTATGTCAAAGTCTGGCGGACTTTTGCGTTTGGGATTTAAAAAGCGTTCAAAATACAGGTTCAGTTCAATGGGGCAAACATCGGTAATGCCCAGACAATACGCCACAATACTGTTCGCTCCGCTACCTCTGCCCACATAGTGAAAGTCACGGCTTCTTGCATATCGGCAAATGTCGTCGGTAATCAGAAAATAGCTCGAAAAGTTGAGGTTGTCAATAATATCCAACTCTTTCAGTACACGCTCTTTTGCCTGTTTATCGTTTGCTCCGTATCTTCTGCCAAATCCGTCCATTGCATATTTGTACAATAGCTGTTTGTCATCGTATCGGTTACCTGTAAAGGTTTTGCGGTTTTTGGTGCTTTTGAAATCAAAATCAAAGCTACATTCCGAAAGCAAACGGTTGGTGTTTTCTATCAGTTTCGGTACAGGGCTGTACAGCTCCAACAGCTTTTCACGGCTTATAAAAACCTCGTCCTCACGGGCTACCTGCGTTTGTTCTAATTGGGAGATAAGGATATTGTTGTCGATAGCCCTCAACTGCTTGTGCAGTTGAAAATCCTGCCTTTTGAACGATACAGGTTGCAAAACCACATAGTTTTCCCAGTGTTTCTTGGGAGCTACTACGAATTTATTGACCTCGTGGGGTCGTATGCCGATGTATTCATTGTCCTTTAAATCTGTTTCGACAATAGCACCAAATGGATAGATGACAAAGGCGTTTTTAAATTCGGGTGCAATAACTGGTAAAGCCGATTTGTTGCGGTTGGCAAAGGTCATCAAGTCATTCAGTTCCTTAAAGCCCCTTTCATTTTTGGCAATGCCTACGTACAATAATTGGTTGTCGTTCCTAAATTCCATTCCTGCCAAACCTCTAATTCCTGCTTCGGTACAAAGACGGATAAAATCCAACGTTGCCGATGAATTGTTGATGTCGGTCAATACGGCTGTATCGTAACCATTGGTACGGATATTTTCAATGAGTTCTTTTAGGCTCATTGTACCGTACCGAAGACTATAATAGCTGTGCAGATTGAGCAACATAACGATTAGGGATTTAAAAGAGCAAAACCTCTTACCACCGAATGATGTCCGTATCGCATTCTAATCTTGTCCATTGCTTTGGACAGATTAATGTCTTCGAGCGTATCATCAAATAAATCCGCCTGATAGCTACCTGCTATTAGGTTACTGAACTTTACGCCAATCAACCGTATCAACATCCGCTTGCTGTATAGTTTGTGGAACAGTTGAAGCACTTTTTCGGATATAGTCCTTTCGGACGAAGTGAAAGCCATTTTAGCTTGTGTGGTATGCGTATCGAAATTGCTGTAACGGATTTTGACCGTTACGCAGGACGTGAGCCTGCCGTCTTTCCGCAGGTCAAAAGCCAGCTCATCCACCATTGAAAGCATTATTCTCCGCAAGAGTTCCATATCAATCGTGTCCTGTTCAAATGTATGTTCCTTGCTCATACTTTTCTGCTGATGGAACGGTACAACTGCACTTTTGTCAATACCGTTGGCTTTGTTCCAAATGCTCACACCGTTTTCGCCCAATACCTGTTTCATCGTAAAGACATTCATCTGCTGTAAGGTGTAGATATGGGATATGCCCATATTGCGGAGCAAAGGATAAGTCTTGTCGCCAATGCCAGGAATTTTGCGAATGGAAAGCGGAGCTAAAAAAGGCTTTTCCGTACCACCGTCCACCTTGCGTTCTCCACAGGGTTTGGCTTCTCCCGTGGCAATCTTGCTCACGGTTTTATTGGTAGATAGCCCAAACGAAATGGGCAGACCTGTTTCCTTGATGATACGCTGGCGGAGTTCCTGTGTCAATTTCCACGTTCCGAAAAATTTATCCATTCCGCTCATATCCAAATAATGCTCATCAATAGATGCCTTTTCAACGATTGGTATTTTTTCTTCGATGATTTCCGTAACGATATTGGAATACTTACTGTATAGGTCGTGGTCGCCACGCACCAATATGGCTTCGGGACAGAGCTGTCTTGCTAACCGCATAGGCATAGCGGAATGCACACCAAATTTACGTGCTTCATAACTGCAAGAAGCCACTACGCCACGGTCGGAATTGCCCCCGATAAGGACAGGTTTTCCAACAAGGTCACTGTTCAATAAACGTTCTACCGACACAAAAAAGGCATCTAAATCACAATGGACAATCGTTCTTTCCATAACACACAAAATCTAACGCTCAAAATTACTACGTTTTTTAGCAAAATGTTTTACCTTTGTTGCTACAAATTGTAGCAATGTCAATATTGTCAGAAAACATAAGGTATCTACGCAATCAGCTTGGGTATTCGCAACAAAAGGTTGCGGATGACCTTATCATTACCCGTGGTCGCTATGCCAAATACGAGGACGATGCGACTGAACCGCCAATTGAGATACTGCTCAAAATATCACGTTACTACCACGTGAGCATTGATTTGTTGGTTTCGGTCGATTTGCGAAAAATACCTTTGAAAGAAATTTTGGAACTGCCCGACAACCGTATTCTGCTCCCTATTAAAGTGGACAATAGGGGCGAAAACAAAATTGAAATCATACCGCACAAAGCATCAATGGGCTATTTGAACGGCTATGCAGACCCCGAATATATCGAAAGCCTGCAAACCATTTCGTTGCCGTTTCTCAAAGGGGGTAAATACAGGGCTTTTCCTGCGGACGGTGCTTCTATGCCACCGCATAAAGACAATGCGTACATCATCGGGAAGTATATAGAAAACCTTGCCGATATGCGGACAGGAAAAACGTATGTATTCCTAACCCGAAGCGAGGGAATTACCTATAAACGACTATTAAAAGTAAATAAGGAAACTTTAGAAGTTTCTGCCGACAATGTGTTTTACAAATCCTACGAGATACACCTGTCCGATATTTTGGAGATATGGCAGTATGCAAGTAGTCTGGCGACACAGGAATTTTCAAAGGACGATTTTCAATTTGACAATATTGCCATTATCAGAATGTTACAAGAATTGAAAAACGAAATAAGGGAACTAAAAGGCAATTCTCCTACTACGGACAACATCTAATCCCCAATACAGATTATTTATGCTAAATGATGTTGCTCGTCATTTATAGCTTCGCTATCTTTGTATCTGAAAATATAGAAAATACTTAAAGTGTTTTTGCTTTAATTCTCGATACTAAAAACTGGTAATTTTTAAACCCCGAGGCATAAGTAAGAACGCTCACGCTATAGGCGTGGGCGTCCGCTTATTCGGGGTTAGGCGTACCAGTGCCATAGTATCGGTAAGTGTGATTGCCTACGCTTTCTTTTTTTTGCGTAGGGTTTACGAACAACAAAAAAACGGTATTATGGAAACAGTAAACACCTCTCAACAAACTCTCGCCTTTATCCACGATAAAAGCCCTATTGCAGACATTATCTGCAATGACCTTACTGATTTAGAATTTGAAATATTGTATCGCTCGGAGCATATCGGGAACGGAATAACGCAATTATCAGCATTAAAATCATTGCCCGAAGTCTGCATTATAGACCTCGATTTTTACGACAAGAACGTATTGGCAGAGCTTCAGGAACTACACACAAAGTACCCAAGTATGAAACTGATTGCTTTCAGCGACAGGGATAGCGAACAAGCCGTAAAACCTCTTTTGGAGATTGGTTTTGCAGGTTATCTGCTCATTGGTAGCGATGCGGACGATTTCAAAAAAGCTATTGAAGGAGTTGCCAATGGCGGAAGATATTTTAGTGTAGGTGTAGCGGATATTGCACAGGAATATTTTGGTAATAACTAAAGCTGCCTTTTTAAATCTGTAATTTTTATTTGGGCGATATTATTGTCATTTATTCCAAGTTGCAACAATGTTTGCTTGTGTTCTTGTTTTTCAAGTTCACTGTAATACGAAACATTCCAAAATACATTTTCATTTAGTTTAGCTTTTAACACTTCAAAATATTTTAAATCTACTTCTGAAATAGAATGTCCCAAAACAATAACCTTTTCAACTTCTATAAGGTTGGCAAAAAAAGCGATATTGTTTTCTATAATTGAAACGGTATTTTTAAAAGCCTTTGTATAATAAGATAGTATTTCTTGCTTGGCACTTTCATAAGAATAATCATATTCATCTGCTTTTTGTTCACGCCATTCGTAAAATTCTTCTTCGCTTAAACCTTGTGGTGGTTCTTCTTCTTTCTCCTCAAAATTTGCAGGGTCAGTTCCGTGTCCTAAAATAAGATTACAATTATCTGCATTGGCTTTGTTATGAATATAGGTTATTCGTTCTTCGGGGATACCATAGCTTTTCTGTAATGTTTCAGTATAATTAAAATTTAAAAAATGGCTGTCGTTTTCCAATTCAATTAGAGTATCATTGGGAATGTTTTCGTATTCGACTTCAAGAATAAAACTATTAAAGTCATTAATTAAGGTCGTAGTTAAGTCTTCGATGATTAACTCCATTTCAATTTGATAACTATGCCAATCTCTATCTCGAAAATCTTCAGCACCGGGACGAGCAATTAAGTCAGAATGGTTTTCCAATACCTCCACGTAATCTAAATCAGCTAATGCTTGTTCAAACCTTGACCATAAGGCATATTCCTCATCAGTCAATTCGGGATTTGTTATATCAGGAAGCCCATAATAATGTAATAAAAGGTCATAAACCTCACTGTTATTTTCAGCCAAGTAGTTTGCAAAACTTTGATACCTTGTGTCTAATTTATGATGGATATCAAATCCGTTTCCAATAATGTATAATGTCTTCATTAATGTATTTATCTTTTCATATTCATTGTTGGTTTGAAATAGTTTGCTTCTACAAGCCACTGCGTTTTCCAAAGATTGGACTTAGTTTATCCCAAAATTGCTGTTCAAGAATTTCTACAATGAAACGCTCTACCACTTCTTCACTTTCTGAAATAACTTCGTAAGCTGAAATTTTTACGCTATAATCTAAATTATTATCCCATTTGCATAAATGCAAACTATAAGTCCGAGTTCCCTCCGTACCAAGATGATTTTTAATTCTCGTTTTGAAATTTGTTGTCGAGCTTCCAACATACAATATATCAGATGAAGTTCTATTATATTTAGAAAGATTAACCCTATCCTTATTTTTAGCTTTTAGCTTATTTTCGGAATGATAATCTTCAAAACATTCGATTAATCTCTTTAGTTTTTTGGGGGATTGAACTTGTAGAATATAAATAAGCGGATTATTATTTTTAGGGATTTTATCGATATGTTTTTTTACTGTTGTTCTATCTCTGAACTCTAAAGAATGAAAAGACACTTCACAGAACGGTTTAACCGTAATTTTTGAAATTTGGTCAGCTATGTTCAATGCAAACTTTTCAGATTGCTTGACAATGTTTTTGGTATCAATTTTCATTGTGATGTAATAAACTTCAAATATACAAAATAAGGATAGTTTGATTTTAAGGGACATTTAATCTTATCCAATAAAGCGACGTTCTTTTGCTTCTTTTCTTTGGTCGCTGTGTGAAAAGAAAAGAAGTCAATTCCAAAACTAATCTTTGGGATACCGAATATCCCACGCAAAAAATGTCGCAACCTGTTTGGTAAAATGTAAGGAAAGGAGTGTGCGGAGCGGTGCATTTTGACAAAGTGGTTGCACCTATTCAGACAGTAAAAATGCGTTTCCGACCGTAGGCGAGGAATTGCATTTTTGCCCGCCGATTTTGGCGTTTAGGCAACTTTAATCGGGTGGGTACGGTAATCTTTCAGATTGTGAAAAAAGCCTTTGTATTCGGTCATTCCCCTACGAAACAAGTTCCATAACAGGGAACAACCCATTTGTGTCAATGATGAATTGATAAACAAATCTTGGTGTTGTAATGCTTCGGCAAGTGAACAGCTTGGCGTATTGTCTTCCTGTTCGGATTGCTTCAGCAATTCGCCAAATTCATCGGTAACAAAAGGCAGGTTTCCAATCGTTTCGTATTTCTCGGATTTGGGTTGTTCTATCTTCCCAATGGTAGATAGTATAACCTGTCCTGTGTGTTGGCTGTTGCCAAAATCCAACCAATATTTTGGGTGGTTGTGGTAGCTTCTGCGGTAACTGACTATTTTCAGAATTTCCGCAACCTCAAACCTCGCCTGTACGTTATCCACGCAAGTAATGGTAATGATTGCCCTTGCTTCTTCGGGTATTCTGCCCAAATTGTCCTTTTCAAATTTTTGGGTTTCGGCTTTCCAATTCGTACCGATACAACGATTTATCCGATTGATTAACGCAACGGATTTGTACAATCCTGTTTCACATTCAAAAAATCGCTGTCTGCCCAAATTTGCAGTTGTGATAATATCATCGTCCCACAAACGCACCTGCAACCCTGCGTGTCCTAACGCTATCAGACTTTCGTTTATCTCCATTAAGGCGGTCAATACCTTTGAGCCTGTACCGCCACCCCCAATTAAATTAACGGAAATCGGGTTGGTCGGATTGAGTAGATACTTATCCGTAAAATGTATTTTTTCTTTCTCTGTTTTCATTACAATAGATGTTTTAGGGTTTTGTTGTTCTTTTTTAGTGCTTCTATCGGAAAAGGTTTATCGGTGTTGATAATGTCTTTCCATAGGTTTATAATGTTTGCTCTCGTCAAGTCTGCACACAACGAATGGCTGAAATAGCTGTTAAAAAAGTAGTCTTCCCAAGCCTGTATAAATTCCTCAACCGAAGCCGAATTTTTAATGTCGATACTGACCGTTCCCATACATACGTTGCCCTTTTCGTAGATATTGAAAAATGGTGCATAGTGCAAAGGCGTTTTCTCGGTGGGTCTGCGGTTGGTGGCAAGGGCAAAAACGGCAAGACTGCTTTTGTCCGCTACCCAAAGCATTGGCGATACTTGTGCCGTTCCGTTCGGTATGCCCAAACCATTGACAAAATACAACTGCCTTTGCTGTGCTTTGGTGTACCATATTACCGCACCTTTATCACTCGGATTGATATGCAGAATGTTGGTCGGTAAAATCCCCTTTGGCTTTAAAAACGCTCGGCTTCTTTCTTCATCGGTCTGCAAAGTCTTTGCTAACATTTCGGCTTCCTTTACGGTCAATGGGTGTGCATTTATTGGCGTTCCGCTCTCATCCATATCGAAATGCTCTACATACATATCCGTTGTTTCCGTTCCTGTGGTTTCATAGAATACCAAAGCAGATTTAGGATAGTACAATGTGCCAAATTTGTCGGTTATGTCTTTCATTTTTTTGTTTTATTAAAGTTGTTCAATACAATAAACAGGTCGTCCAATAAGTCAAACATTCGGTTTTCAAAATCAAGGTTTTTACCCAAAGTGTTTTTTCCGTCAAAGGGTATGGAAATGCTCGGCTCTTCCATACGTCCGTATTCGTTCAACTCGTTGTTTATGCTTTCTACAACGCTGTTGTACAACACGCCTTTTGTATCTGCAACAAATGAAATGTATTTCTCCATTGTGATGGCTTCTATTTCAATATCATCGTCATAGGGGTCTTGTTCGCTAATCGGTGCATTTCTGAAAACGGTTGTGTTTGGGTATTCCCTATAAAGTGCAAGCGTTATACAAGCCACCTGCCAACATTCCCTGTCGAATGTATCAAGGCTTTTAAAACTACTCAACCGCTGTTCAAACAATGTTAAATTGATAGAACTGTATAGTTTTTGTTCTATGATGTCGCCTATACATTCGGCTTGCCTTAACTCACTGTTGTAGGTTTCTGTTTCATCCGTGTCGTCATAATCAATCCAATCTTTATGCGTTTCATAAAGCCAATACAAATAGCTATCTTCCTGTCGGTAGTAGGGTATTCGGGCAATATGGTACAGGTAACTGCAAACCGATAACAATAGCTGTGCGTTCTTTTTACGCTTCGGGTCTTTAAGCATTTGAAAGAGAGGTATAATGGGAATATGAAACAAGGTCGTACCTACCTCAAATCTTTCCTTGCTCTGCAAAATGGTTTTCTTACTATCCTGAAACAAATGCAAACTATCCCAATTCCTGTGGGTACGTTTTAGTTTGGTATCTATATCCCACATACCCAACACAATATTGTAAGGGAAATTATATGGCTGTGTTGTCATCGGCTCAATGCTGTAATGCTCGGTAAGTTTGGAAAGGGAATTATAAAAATCCCTTTCCGTTTTCTGACAAGCCAGTACCGAATGTGCTGTTTTCAGTTTAGGTAGAAACGTACATTTCAGAATACCATTGGTAGCATTGCTATTGGTACGGATTTCTGCTTGTCTTTCTGCACCTGGCTTGTGTCCTTTGGTCTTTGTAGCCAATTGGCGAACTCGCCTAATTGTCGGTGCAAAGCCTTTTGCCTGTTCTGTTCGGGTATTTTGATTGTTCCCGATATGATATGTTTGTTCATAACTCATCGCTTTTACAATTTTTGGTTTAACCTTTCGTACCCATTACGCTCTCAAATCTGTACTCTACCGCATCATCTTTGATTTGCGGTGCTGATGCCTTTGCAGTCGTCAGAATGGGGTACATATTGGCGTAATAATTCATTACCGCTTCCACGCTCCAACGCGGCTCTGGGTCGGTCAGTCTGATGTCCTGTCCTTTTTCTTTGAGTATAAAAACTCTATCTAAATGCGTTGCTAATAACATAATGCTCGTTTTTAATGGTTAATATTCGTTTTCGTCTTATTCGTCCGTTGTTTCCAAAGGGCAACAAGCGGCAGTAGCTTCTTCCGTTTGTGGCTGTTCGGGTGCTGTTGCTTCCATTGCTCCGAAAAGGCTCGGTGTTGCGAACTTGTCGGACAATGCTGTTTTGCGTTTGCGTAGCTCGTCCGCTTTTTCGGGGTACTCCGCTATGTCGGGTACTTTTATCCACGCTTCACGGAACTTGCCCTCTTTTTCCAATTCGTCCACCTTGTCCATAGCCTGTTTAAACTTCTTGTCTTTGGCTTCCTGCTCTTTTTTCTCTTTCTCGGCTTTGGCTTTCTCGATTGCCGATTGTGCTTTGGCTTCGTCCAATTGCTTTTGGAATTTCTCCATATCCACCATTAACCCCGATACCTTTTGTACAGGTGCGGTTATCTGTGGAATAAATCCCTCGTCAAACTCCTGTGCGGTGGCGTTAAATGTCAATGGGGGAATGAGGTTTTTGGCACTATCTCCGCATTGTTCGTTAAGGAGCAATACCGATACGATTAGGTTGCTTTCTGCACCTTTGGTTATCGTAAGTTGTAAATTGCCTGTAAAATCCAACTGCTGTATCTGACTAAAAAAATTTGTGTTCATTGTTTCTGATTTTAAATGTTACTTACTGATTTCCGCTATCTGTTCAATCCTACCAAAAATGAAACTCCGTAGGCTCGTTTTATCGGGAGCGTTGTATTCCTGCCAACTGCCGTACTGCTTCACTACATAGGCTTTTAAAATATCCTCAAACCCAAACCGATAACCCATAAGGGGTACGGCTTTTCTGAAAAACGCATTACGGTTTACTGCTTCCGCAATCCAATTTTTCTCGGCTCGGCTCAATCTTTCGCCCTTGTCCAGTTTTTCCCTTAACTGATACACCTTTGCGGATTTAAGCGTTTCCAATTCGGGTATCTCGTGGGTTACAAACTTTGTGGCTATTGCTTTAGCTGTCGTTTTCATTGCACTTATTTTAAAGGTTATGAATGTGATTTTTCGGCAGTATAAACTCCGTTTTCATAGTAGCCTATCAGCCGTTCCCAAAGCCGTATTAATCCGTCAGTAGCTACATAGAAATATTTCGTTCTATTGCAATAAATGATATACATAGCTTCGTCTTTGTATTCCGTTTCAAGACTTTTGCCTTTAGCCATACTTTTAGCTTCTTCTATTGATTTTGCTTTCATATCTCTTGTTTTTAGTAGGCTACCACCTATTAAGGCGGTAGCCTGTTGTATTACTATGGTTGTTCTTCAAAGTCTATCACAATTACTTTTTCCTCTCCAAAAAGCAAGTGTATAGCCTGTGTGAGTGGCTTCGGGCAATCATTCTTTTCTACATACCTAATTAGGCAATGGATAGTAAATATGGCATTATGTCCATAGAAAAGGTGGTCTGCAAATATTCGAGGACTTTTGTGTAAACTACGGTTATGATGTTGTATCACTTTCTCCACATTTTCCACCAAGCCAAACCAAAAGTTTGCTGTTAGAATGGATTTCGGCCACACTCGTTGCAGATAATCCTTATGTTTATAGAAATGTTCGATTTCCTGCTGTATAAAAAGGGTCAGTTCTTTGAGGGTTGCAGGGAATAACTTTGCAAGTAAATACGCTCTCTCTGTATTGTTCATTTCTTCTAATGCTTTCATATCTCTTATTTTTAATAGGCTACCACCATTAAAGGCGGTAGCCTGTTGTTGTTTAATTTAGGTTTAGGATTTCCGCACCGTCCGTTGCAAAAGCGGTACACAGGTCAAAAGCCTTTTGTGATTTAAGTTGGGCAGTACCACCCAATACAATGCTCTGTAATTTGGCTTCGTCATCTCTGTAATTGCGTACATTCTGAAAGTAGCCTGTAACAGCGTTGTACGCTCCAAACAAAGTGCCTTTGGTTGTGTCCATTTGTTGGGTGTCGCTCATCATAGCATAACTAAAAGCGTTATCTACGACATTTTTGAACACGGTGGAAACTTCATCTTCTGCACCTTTATTTAGTAAATCAAGCGTTTCCTTGTTCGGGCAAAGTGCCATTTGGATTAGCTTTCTTACTTCCCTGTCGGTTACTTTTACCTTTGTCCACTCGTTAAAAATACCCTCCAATTGGTTGCTCAACGTGTTCGCCAATCCCATAATTTTATGAGCGTTTTCGATACGTTGTTTTGCCCCCGATGTGTGTTTGATACGGACTACATTTGTCATATTCCGCAATGAGGCGTTAAGGGTGTTTTGGCAAACGATACGGATAGGTGTAAACGCTGCGGTAATACTCCCGCTACCATCGTGCGAAGTGGTTAGGAAAATGTACTTTTCCGTAACATCATCGCCATTGCCTACACGGATATAGTCGGGCAGTTTGGCGGTGATAAAAATGCGTTCCCCTTTGCCCAATGCTCCTGCGGTTTCGTACAGGATACCGTCCCCACCACCTACGATAGCATCAAAGAAATTAAAGGCTTCACGGTTTTGTACGATGTGGTAATCCTTGCCGACTACCCCCAATACTGCGTTGTTGTCGGTGCGAATGTTGGCGAAATAGTTGGGTACTTCCAATTCGTTACTGCCCACCTCGATACCCTGTGTAGTTTCGATAATGTTTGAGCCTTTGGTAAACAATGGGGATTTGATAACCTCGTAATCTAAGCCTGCGTGTTTGATAGCTTCTGCACTTGTTGGGTATTGCTCTACGATTTGCCCTAAGTTGTGCCAAGCTTTTTGCTGTACTGAAAAAAAACTGTGTTTTCCTGTTCGCTCGTTGAAAAAAATGTTATGTGCCATTTTGATAAAAATTTGATGTTAAAAAATGATTGAATACTCGTTGTTAAAATGGGAGGTCGTCCTCGGTTCCCTGTGCTGTAAATCCGTTGTTGTCGGCTTGTTCAGTAGCCTGTGGGGTTTCGGCTCTCCTGCTACTTCCGTGCAGTTTGATGTTTGAGGTATGGAAATTCAAACCTGCTTTTGGTTCTCCGTCCTTGCCTGTCCACGCTCGGGTGCTTACTCGTCCTGTGAGTTCTACCAAAGTGCCTTTTGTCAGTAGCCTTGCCACGTTCGGGGTTATCCAATAGGCACAATCGAAGAATGTCGTTTGCTCAACTCGTTCGCCCTGCTTGTTCCGATAGCTGTCGTTTACTGCTACTGAAAAATTTACTACCTGTTTTTCGTTCGACAAGGTGCGTACCTCCGCATTTCTTGTCAGTCTGCCTGTGATGTTCATATCCTTTGATTTTTAGAGATTGATTTTTGATTTAATTTTTTTGATTTATTCGGCAATGAGAGGAGGTGCTGTTTCGTTTCATTACCATTTCCAATGCTTTTGATCTTCATACCTGACATTTTTTTTATTCGTGTAAAGAGCCGGAGTATGCTATGTTTCGTTTCACGAGCATAAAAGGTTCGTGTTTAGGCGACACAAGGTTTTGAAAAACAAATACTACCCAACGGGTGGAGATTTTTTTTCAAACTTGCTTGACCTTTTGTCGGCGTTAAGAACACGGAAATACCTTTGCTCTTGAAATGGGACAAAAGAGCATACGGCACTTTGGATAAAAACTATTGTGGAAGTGGGAAAATGGCATTGCAAAATGGTTTATAATGTATTGAAATAACACTTCCATTTAGCTGAATGGATAAATGTTTTTTTGTAGTAATGTGGCTTTATAGCCACTTTAACAGGGAGTTGAAAAATGTGTGAAAAGGGAATAGCAGACAGGAGCATTTTTCAATTTTCTGTTTCAGAAATAGCCAAAAGCTCTTTTACAGCGAGGGGATTGTGAGGGAAATGTAAATGTGCTTTGGTTATACAAAAAGTATGGGCATAAAAAAAGCAGGACTTTAATCCTGCTTCAATCTGATAAGTAAAGAATGTAGGGTTTTCTAAACTAAAACCTCTTCATCATCGTAAAATTCAAGGACATTAACGGCTTCGTTCAATAATTCTATTTCCTCATTTTCCGTTTGGATAAGAAACGCATTTTCCATTGCTTTGAATTTTGGTGCGACTAAATCCATATCCTTACTGATTTTTTGACTGGTAATCTTCGCATAAATCTGTGTGGTAGAAATATTTTTATGCCCCATCATTTTGCTTAAACTTTCAAGTGGAACACCCTCAGTCAAAAACATTGTGGCAAATGTATGGCGAGCGGTGTGGAAAGTAACCTTTTGTTCGGTAATGATACCCGCTTCCTCAATAAGTTTACTGATATGCTTATTACAAGTCGCATTGCACGGCATCGGGAATACAAAATCATTTTTCGTAACTCCCCGATATTTCTCAATAATGCGTTTAGGAATTTCTAAAAGACGGACGTTGGACGAAACATCTGATTTCTTCCTCCTGCTGATTATCCATTGGTGTCCGTCAAAGAACGACTGAATATTGCTCCATTTCAGTTTCTTAATATCAATGTAAGAAAGCCCTGTAAAGCAACTGAAAATAAAGAGGTCTTTAACAAGTTCATATCGGGGCTTTGAGGGTTTTAAAAGCAATAAGGTTTCTACATCCTCTTTTAAAAGGTAGCTCCGGTCGGTTTCCTCCATACTGATTTCATAATCCTCAAACGGATTATCTCGTATCAAACCTTTTTTGATAGCCAGTTCTGCCAAAGCAATAACAGGCATTGTGTAAACCCAAACCGTATTGTGGGTACATTCCTTATCAATACGAAGAAAAAAATCAAACTCCCGGATAAAATCCGAAGTGAGCTCACGGAAAGCCATATCATCCCGGTGGTAACGCTCCCTTATAAATTCGCTAAGGTGGTTGTAAACTGTGCTATACTTACTATAAGTGCTTTGGGAGCGTTTTCCCTTATCAACCAATTTTTTAAATTCGTTGTTCTGGTCGTTGAAAACCTTTAATATGGCATCATCCATTACACCTACACCGAGAAATTTAATCTTTACTTTCTGTGCGGTTGCAAAGCCCTCGTGTTTTAGCATATCTTCATAAATCTTGTCGATACGCCCACGTATATTGTCTAATTTTTGATTAATGCTTAAAGCTTTGGCACTCTTGCCCTCAACTCTTCCGAACTTCAAATCCCAAACAGCAGGGTCAATTTCCAACTTTGTACCCATTGTTTTGGGTGTTCCGTCAATGGTAATACGTGCCATAATCGGTGCATTACCGTTCTTTTTAAGCTCGTTCTTTTTTAGGTAGAAAAGGAGTTTGTACGTTGATTTTTTTGTCTGCTCCATAACTCAAATGTTTAATGTTTAAAATTAAATTACATTGAGTTACAAGGAAATATAAAAAAGGGTGCAAAACACTGAAATATAACCCGTTAGATAGTATCGTTACTGACCTCAATCGGTAACGATTTAGTAACCTAACCTTGTCAATTTAAGCCTAAAATCATTCAGACACGGACTTCCAATTCAAGACTACCATTTTATAAAGCATTGTTTATAAACGGGTTTAACCGTTTTGCTTATCTTTGCATTTTAATAATCTTTTTTAAAAAAAAAAAATGATTATTTAATTTTTTTGTTAACTTTAACATAAATATAAAAAATAAAGTTGATGAAAAAATTATTTGCAGAATTTTTCGGAACCTTTTGGTTGGTTTTCGGAGGATGTGGAGCCGCTGTATTTGCAGCAGGAGTTCCAGAAATCGGGATTGGTTTAGCCGGTGTGTCATTGGCATTTGGTTTAACTGTTTTAACAATGGCTTATGCCGTGGGGCATATTTCGGGTGGTCATTTTAATCCGGCGGTTAGTTTTGGTTTATTGGCAGGAAGCAGATTTCCAGCAAAAGATTTAGTTCCGTATATCATTGCACAAGTGCTTGGCGCTACTGCGGCGGCAGGTTGTTTGTATTTAATTTTAAACGGAGCCGGAGCTTTTTCTACAGAAGGGGCAGGAGCCTTTGCAACCAACTTTTACGAAATGGAAGGATACGCAGGTAGAAGCTATAGTATGGGTGCTGCTTTTTTAGCTGAATTCCTTCTAACAGCTTTTTTTCTGATTATTATTATGGGAGCAACGGATAAATGGGCAAATGGTAAATTCGCAGGTGTTGCCATTGGTTTGGCACTAACGCTGATTCATTTAATTTCAATTCCTGTTACCAATACATCGGTAAATCCGGCACGTTCTACTTCACAGGCACTTTTTGTACAAGGAGAAGCGTTAACACAATTATGGTTGTTTTGGTTGGCACCTATTGCAGGAGCTATTGTGGGCGGATTGATTTATAAGTTTTTATTACAAAAAGAAGAAGCCTAATTTTCTTTAATATTTTAAATTAAAGCTGTCTGATTTCCAGACAGCTTTTTGTTTTATAATAGTTTATTTATTTTATACCAATTATATTAACTTTGCAGCTTACATTTCATTATTTATGATTTATTCAATGACAGGTTTTGGCAAAGCATCGGTGCAGTTGCCATTAAAAAAAATTACGGTAGAAATTAAATCGCTTAATTCTAAAAATTTAGATTTAAGTGTGCGTTTGCCACAAGGATACAAAGAAAAAGAACTTGAAGTCCGCAATGTTATGGCACAACAGTTAGAACGAGGAAAAGTAGAATGTTCTGTATATGTTGAGGTTACCGGCGAGGAAACATCGGCAACGTTGAACGCACCTATTGTGAAAGCGTATATTGCACAAATGCGGAACATTATTCCCGATGCCGATCCTACAGAATTAATGAAAATGGCTGTTCGCATGCCCGATGCATTAAAAGTAGAACGTTGCGAAGTAGATGAGGAAGAATGGAACGAAATTGTAAAAGTTTTAAATCAGGCGGTTAAAAACATCAATGAATTCCGTAAGCAGGAAGGAGAAAAGTTAGGGAATGATTTTACAGAGCGTATCAACAACATAAGAAGTTATATGAAAGAAATAACAACTTATGAAAATGACCGTATTGTAACCGTAAAAGAACGTTTACAGCAAAACCTGAAAGAGTTAGAGGTAACAATCGATGAAAGTCGTTATGCGCAGGAAGTAGTCTATTATATCGAAAAATTAGACATCAACGAAGAAAAAGTGCGGCTAACCAATCATCTAGATTATTTTATAGAAACCATGGATGCCCACGAACAAAGCGGCAGAAAATTAGGTTTTATTGCACAAGAAATGGGTCGTGAGATCAATACCATGGGGTCTAAATCAAATCATTCCGAAATGCAGAAACTGGTAGTGAAGATGAAAGATGAACTGGAAAAAATTAAAGAACAGGTTTTAAACATTCTGTAATCACAACAAACAAAAATGACAACACAACAAGGAAAATTGATTGTTTTTTCGGCACCGTCTGGTTCGGGCAAAACAACAATTGTAAAACATTTGCTTACCCAGCCACAATTGCATTTAGATTTTTCTATATCGGCAACATCAAGATATATGCGAAACGGAGAAATCAACGGCAAAGATTATTATTTTATTTCGGCTGAAGAATTTCAAAAAAAAATAGCAGAAAATGCTTTTTTGGAATATGAAGAGGTTTATAAAGACAATTATTACGGAACGTTAAAAACCGAAATTGAACGCATTTGGGAAGAAGGCAAACACGTAATTTTTGATATTGATGTGGTGGGCGGATTGAATATTAAAAGCCAATATCCGGAACAAACGTTGGCAGTATTTGTCAGTCCGCCATCAGTTGAAGAATTGGAGCGGAGATTAAAATGCCGCCAGACAGAAAGCGATGAAAAAATTGCGATGCGTTTAGAGAAAGCTGAACGAGAGATTTCGCGTGCACCCGAATTTGATGTCATTTTAGAAAACCACGATTTAGAAACGGCTAAAAGAGAAGCCTGTCTTTTGGTTTCAAACTTTTTAAATAACTAACAAATGAAGGTAGGGCTGTATTTTGGAACATTCAATCCAATACACATAGGACATTTAATCATTGCCAATCACATAGTTGAAAACAGCAATTTAGATCAGGTGTGGATGGTTGTTACACCTCACAATCCCTTAAAAAAGAAAACAGGTTTATTAGAAGATTATCATCGCTTACAAATGGTTCATTTAGCAACCGAAGGTTATGATAAAATAATGCCCAGCGATATTGAATTTAAACTGCAGCAGCCTAATTATACCGTAAATACGTTGGCACATCTGCACGAAAAATTCCCTAAACATACTTTTTCACTGATAATGGGTGAAGATAATCTGAAGTCATTAAAAAAATGGAAAAACTACGAAGTAATTGTCAAAGATTATGATTTGTATGTATATCCCAGAATTTCAACAGATGTAATTCCGCAGGAATTTGTAAACCATCCAAACATCCACAAAATTACGGCACCTATTATTGAACTGTCATCAACTTTTATAAGAAACAGCATCAAAGATAAAAAGAACATCCGCCCCATGTTAGACACAAAGGTTTGGGAATATATTGATCATAATTTGTTTTATAGAAAGTAAACATAGAGCAATAAAAAGATTCTTTAAAAACACCACCCGATACGAAATATCGGGTGGTGTTTTAGTATTTAATCACGTAGTTTTAGTTCTTTACCCTAACACTATCATGTGCGTGTGTTTCAATACCGTTGTTCCATAAAGTTAAAATATCTGTAGCTACTGCAGCACCACTTCCGGCGGCAATTGCCAACTGACTGCGGTGACCTGCCAATGTTCCGGCCACATAAATATTTTTTGTAACCAAATGGTCGTTGTTTTCTAACTGAATGCGGTTTTTTTGGGGGAGTGATTTTTTATGTGGAATTACGTAAGGCTGCAAACATCCATCAATTGTAAACGGATTGCTTGAGTTTACAGCAATTACAGCAATCTTGGTTTCGTAAATGTTTTGGGTAGTGGTTACTAAAAAATAATCGGCTTCTTTAACAACAGACAGCACGCGCTCATTTACAATTTGCGTAATATGTGGGTATTGTGTTTTTAAATCGGTTGCTGTTTGGTTTAATAAATCGGCACCTAAAGTTCCCGGGGCAATTCCGTAGGCGTTATTAAAGAGAGCATCTTGTAGCATAGATGTCTTTTGGTGCAGAATAATTCCTATGTTTTTATCGGCTACAAAAGGTTTTTCTTTAGCAGAACCTAATACCAAGGCACATGAAACGCCCGACACGCCACCGCCAATTATTAAACAATCAAACATTACTCTTTGTTTTTGTTGTCTATTGCTTTAGAAGTATTAAAAATAAGTAATAAAATCACTGCACATAAAACAGCAAAAATACAAATTAGGGCAACAACGCTTTCGCCCTGAAATAAATTGTTAAAATCTAATTTTGTAATGTTTAATACAATCAAAGCAATAGCAATGGCTATAACTATGTATGTAACGTATTTCATTATTGATTTATTTTGTTGATAGGGAACGAAAGTACAAAATATTTAATTAGTTAAACAAGCCTTTAACATTAGCGGCGAATAATTTAACAGCGATAGCTAAAAGCACCACGCCAAAAACTTTGCGGATAACACCTAAGCCATTTGAGCCAATTAAACGTTCTATAGTCCCTGAAAGTTTTAAAACCACATACACTACGATAATGTTCAGAATGATTGCGAAAACAATATTTATGGTTTGATACTCAGCACGCAATGCTAAAATGGTTGTCATAATACCCGGCCCGGCAATCAAAGGAAATGCCAATGGAACAATAGAGGCTGTTTTAGGCTCTTCATCGCGATACAGGCTAATGCCCAAAATCATTTCTAATGCTAAAAAGAAAAGTACAAAAGCACCTGCCACGGCAAAAGAATTGACATCGATACCAATTAAATTTAAAATACGTTCACCCACAAATAAAAAAGCAATCATGATACAAGCGGCTACAATGGATGCTTTTTCTGACTGAATTTTTCCAACTCTTGATCGTAAATCAACAATAATAGGGATCGATCCCAAAATATCAATAACGGCAAACAAAATCATACCGGCTGTAAATATTTCTCTAAAATCAATTTCCATTGCGTCTTATATTTTTTGCAAAGGTATTTATAATCAGATAAAAATTAAGAAAAAAACAGCCGTTTATTTTTTAGTTTTTTAAGATTACTCATAAACTACTAAATAATTGTAACTTTGCAGCTGTAAATGAATTGATGTATGTTTCAGATTGGAAAAACAATTGTTTCAGATGATGTTCTTGAAAAAGAATTTGTTTGTAACCTGACAGCCTGTAAAGGACAATGTTGTATAGACGGAGATGCCGGCGCGCCTTTAGATAAAGACGAAACTGCTATTTTAGAAGAGATTTACCCTAAAATTAAATCGTATTTACGTGCCGAAGGAATTGATGCCATTGAGCAACAAGGTACCTGGGTGGTTGGTGAAGACGGAGATTTTGAAACACCTTTAATCAACAATAAAGAATGTGCCTATGTTATTTTTGACGGCGACACGGCTTTGTGCGGTATAGAACAAGCATATAACGAAGGATTGATTAAATGGAAAAAACCTGTTTCGTGTCATTTATATCCCATCCGCATAAAAGAATATTCGCAATTTTCAGCGGTAAACTATAACCGTTGGCATATTTGTGACGATGCCTGTGTGTTGGGAAAAGAATTAGAGGTACCTGTTTACAAGTTTTTAAAAGAACCTTTAATCCGCAAATACGGCGAAGATTGGTACACAGAATTAGAGAACGTGGCTGCCGAATGGCAAAAGCAATCACTTAATAAAAAGTAATTGTAACGGATAATTAATAATGGCATGATGGCTTTTTAACAAATCACTGCCAATAATTCCGTGGACTTTTGGTAAATCATATTCGTTCAACGCAATGTTTACATGCGTTAAATCAAGCAGAATAATGTCAATGCCGTTCTTTTTCCATTTGCCTAACTGAATGTTGTTGTTTACAGAAATTTCAGCGTGCATTCCATTGGCACCGGCACCAGACGCTTTGGCTTTATGTGCTTTTGAAAGCAAATTAAAAAAAGTTTGTTCGGAACTGTCGATACAAGTGTTTGATGCACCGGTATCAATCAAAAACAATCCTTTTACGCGGTTGATTTTTGCCTGAACAAACAAATGGTTCGATTTGCGGATGCGAAACGGAATGCTGAAATAATCTTGCTGTTCTAAAACAGTTACAATATCGTTCATTAATTTTTTAAAAATTTGGTACGCAACAAAAATAGGTAATTGATATAATTTAACCACATAGAATGTGTCTAAAAACATTGAAGATAAAGTTTCCGTAGTTTTGCTATGAAGAAATAAAAATCTATGTGTTCTTTGTGGTAAAAACAAAAGCTAAAAAACAAAATGATTTTAATTGATACGCATACCCATTTGTATAGCGAAGAATTTCAAAACGACCGGTCAGAAATGATGCAGCGTGCACTGGCAGCTAATGTTCAGCATTTTTTTGTTCCGGCAATTGATTCTTCTTATTTTGAAGGGATGCAGCACATACAACAACACTATCCGCAAAATGTTCATTTAATGATGGGATTGCATCCTTGTTATGTAAAACCAGATACTTTTGAACAGGAATTGGCTTTTGTTGAACAAGAATTAAACAAGGGAACTTACGTTGCCGTGGGCGAAATCGGGGTGGATCTATATTGGGATAAATCTACTTTAAAAATTCAGCAACAGGCATTTCAAACGCAGATACAATGGGCAAAAAAACGGGGATTACCTATTAATATCCATTGCCGCGAAGCTTTTGATGAGGTTTTTGAAGTATTGGAACAGGAAAAAAGCGATGAGTTATTCGGGATTTTTCACTGTTTTACCGGTGATTTTGCACAGGCTCAGCACGCCATTGATCTGAATCTGCATTTGGGAATTGGCGGAGTAGCCACTTTTAAAAACGGAAAAATTGATCAGTTCTTAAATCAAATTCCGTTAAACCACATTGTTTTAGAAACCGATGCGCCTTATTTGGCACCGGTTCCGCATCGTGGCAAACGCAACGAAAGCAGTTATTTGGCACTGGTGGCTCAGAAACTGGCAGCTATCTATAATTTGCCGGTAACCGAAATTGCAGCACAAACAACAAAAAATGCATTAAATATTTTTAAATTGTAAATTGGAAGTATCTTTGTTTCAGTTACGAAAATATCAAACTATGTCTAAATTCGATTCGATACGTTTTTACCATGACGAAGAAGTGCCCGGAATACTTCAGAATATCGCACATCATCCAATGGTAAAATCGTTGATAGAGTACACGTTTCCAGAATATTCCAACGAACAGGTTGCACAACTTGTAAACAGCATACAAAGCATTCGTGATTTTCAATCAAAAATCATTTATCACACCTTACAGCGTGTTTTGGAAAATTCATCTGAAGGACTAACCAGCTCAGGATTTGATAAATTAGATGACAACACCTCTTACTTGTTTATCTCAAACCACCGCGATATTTTATTAGACACCAGTTTTTTAAACGTTTTGCTGATGGAACACGGCAAAATAATGACGGGTTCGGCGGTAGGCGATAATCTGGTACAGAAACAATTGTTTATGGATTTGGCGAAACTAAACCGTAACTTTATTGTAAAACGCGGACTTTCGCCTCGTGAATTGTTAGATAGCAGCAAGTTGTTGTCTGAATATATGTGTTATTTATTGAAAGAAGAAAACCGTTCGGTTTGGATTGCACAGCGCGAAGGACGTACGAAAGACGGTAACGATGCTACCCATCAGGGGGTATTGAAAATGATTGGAATGGCTTGCGATGAAGCGTCAATGATGGATTATTTTAAGAAACTGCGTATTGTTCCGGTTAGTATTTCTTATGAATACGACCCAACAGATAAATTGAAAATGCCACAGTTAATGGCAAAGCTTTCAGATGAATTATACATTAAAGACAAAAATGAAGATTTCTTGAATCTAATGAGTGGGGTTGTTGGTCAAAAAAAGCGTATTCACTTGCATATTGGCAATGTTTTAGACACAGAACTTGATGAGATTAAAAACGAAACATCAAATGTTAATAAGCAGATACAACTGTTGGCAAAAGTAATCGACGCACAAATTGTGGGTAATTACAAACTGTGGCCAACCAATTATATTGCTTATGATTTACTGAACAATACCGATCGTTTCAGAACAGAATATTCCGATAAAGAAAAACAATTGTTTTTACGTCGTTTAGAACTTAAAGTAGATAAAAATAATGAAACAGTGGTTGAAACGTTTTTAGAAATGTACGCCAATCCTGTTGTAAACAAACTAAATCTGCAAAATGTATAAACCTGCTATTCTTTTAATATATACGGGCGGCACCATTGGTATGGTTAAAGATTTTACAACCGGTACCCTAAAAGCGTTCAATTTTGACCAGCTATTAGAACGCATTCCCGAATTACAGTTATTAGATTGCACCATTGACACGTATTCGTTCGATGACCCTATTGATTCCTCCGATATGAATCCCGAGCATTGGATAACCATTGCAGAAGTCATCGAAAAAAATTACAATGATTTTGACGGATTTGTAGTATTGCACGGATCCGATACCATGTCATATACTGCATCGGCATTGAGCTTTATGCTTAAAAACCTTTCAAAACCCGTTATTTTCACAGGTTCACAGTTACCCATTGGCGATTTGCGAACCGATGCCAAAGAAAACCTTATTACAGCAATACAAATTGCCGGATTGCAAGAAAATAATCAATCGGTAATTAAAGAAGTAGGCTTGTATTTTGAATACAAACTATACCGTGGCAACCGTACCACAAAAATTTCAGCCGAACATTTTAATGCGTTTACTTCGCCTAATTTACCACATTTGGCAGAATCGGGTGTGCATTTAAAAGTGAACGAACATTTGTTAGATGATTTTTATACCTCGAACCGGTTAGAAGTTCAGAAAGAATTAGATACCAATGTGTTTGTTTTGAAAATATTTCCCGGAATCACCCAGAGTGTTTTAGAAGCGGTTTTAAACATTCCCGGTTTAAAGGGTGTTGTTATTGAAACCTTTGGATCAGGCAACGCACCCACACAATTCTGGTTCATCAATACACTGCAAAAAGCCATAGACCGCGGTATAAAAATTGTAAATGTAACTCAGTGTTGGGGGGGCAGTGTGGACATGGGTAAATACGAAACCGGAAGTGCTTTAAAGCAAATAGGTGTCATCTCAGGGTACGATATTACCACCGAAGCCGCCATTACAAAAATGATGATTTTACTGCCAAAGAATTTATCAACCGAAGAATTCTCTAAAGCTTTTCAAATAGCACTTTGTGGCGAATTGATAAAACAGTAACGAATCTGAATCAGGTTCGTTTTTTTATGCTTTTTATAGAAATATTTTGTGTAAATTAACCGTTATCTATTTTAAATAGGAGTGATTATGAAAAAGGGAATGATAGTGTTTTTTAGTTGCATTTCATATTTTGCAAACGCTCAGGAAACTGCGTGGCATTCAGAAAGTAAAAACATGGTAAAATGGAATGTTCTCGGATTAACTTCCTCAACTATTTCCTTGCAATACGAACGGTTAATTGCATCTAAAACAAGCCTTGCCGCTACGATCAACATGATGCCTAAACGTAGCATTCCGTTTTTTAAAACCGTAGAAGATATTGTAAAAGACAAAGGAGCTATTGATATTTTAAAAGATGTAAAAATGAACGCGTTTTCATTTACTCCCGAAGTCCGTTTTTATGTAGGTAAAGAAGGAATGCAGGGTTTTTATATAGCCCCATTTCTCCGCTATGACCGCTTTGCTGTAGATATACTGGTAGATTATATTTACAATGATCAAATAGAGTATGTAACCATTAACGGAAATGTGGACGGCTTTTCCGGTGGATTGGCATTTGGTACACAGTGGCGGTTGGCATCGCAATGGTATGTTGATGTTACTTTTGTGGGGGCAAGTTATGGTTTTGCATCGGGCGAATTAAGCGGGAAACGTACTTTAAACGCTGAAGAACAAGCCGAAATTCGCAAAGCCATTAACGATTTTGAACTACCTGTGGTTGACTATACCTATAATGTTTATGATCAAGGGGTCGATGTTAAAATAAAAGGTCCTTGGGCAAATGTCAAATTAGCGGTGGCTGTGGGGTATAGGTTTTAATCGGGCACTTTTTAAAATCATTTTAAACCTATTAAACTATCTGTAATTTTCAATTTATAAGTGCTGCTTTGGTCTCCATTTTGTATAAATGACCAAAAGTCTTGAGCTTTAAAATTTCCTTCGATTTTGTTTCCTTCAATATATAGATCAATAAATTTAAAGTCATTGATAGAATCCTTAAAGATGTCTCTGGGATCGTCATGCATACCAATTAATCCACTGCCATCTTTCATTATTCTTTCAGTTGTAGCAGGATATACAATAACAGATTGTAAGATACTGTCGTTGTGTTTTTGAAACTTAATTTCAATAGGAAATTCCACTGTTTCATTTTTAACATCATAATAATAAACACCTGTATAATCACAACTGGAGAAAAGTGAAATGGTAGCAGATAATAAAAATGCTTTTTTCATGATTAATTATCTTTCATCAAAAGTAGAAAAAATATCGTAACTAAATTAAGTGCTGCTATTTAACCGAAATTCCGTAAATTCGCACATTGAATTAAAAAACAGTACAATGAGCACTAAATTCACAGAATATAAAGGGCTGGATTTGCCAACGGTAGCAAGCGAAATGTTACAGTATTGGAAAGAACAGTCTATTTTCAGCAAATCGGTTACTTCTCGCGAAGGAAATCAACCATTTGTGTTTTTTGAAGGGCCGCCATCGGCAAACGGAAAACCCGGTATTCACCACGTGATGGCTCGTGCTATTAAAGATATTTTCTGCCGATACAAAACCCAGAAAGGTTTTCAGGTAAAACGTAAAGCTGGTTGGGATACCCACGGATTGCCCGTAGAATTAGGTACTGAAAAAGAATTAGGCATTACCAAAGAAGATATTGGAACAAAAATTTCGATAGAAGAATACAACGAGGCGTGTAAACGTACCGTAATGCGCTATACCGACTTATGGAACGATCTAACCGAAAAAATGGGTTATTGGGTAGATATGGAAGATCCGTACATTACCTACAAACCCAAATACATGGAAAGTGTTTGGTGGTTGCTGAAAGAAATTTACGACAAAGGATTGATGTACAAAGGCTATACCATTCAACCGTATTCGCCAAAAGCGGGAACCGGTTTGTCTTCGCACGAAGTAAACCAGCCGGGGTCTTACCGCGATGTTACCGATACCACTATTGTAGCACAATTCAAGACCATAGAAGATTCATTACCTGATTTCTTAAAAGGATTCGGTGCCATTGATATTATGGCTTGGACAACCACACCGTGGACGTTACCAAGTAATACCGCATTGACGGTTGGTCCAAAGATCGATTATGTGTTGGTAAAAACATTCAACCAATACACCAACCAACCAATAAATGTAATATTAGGTAAGCCTTTAGTTGCAAAACAATTTGCAGGTAAATTCTTCGCAGTTGAAACAGAAGAAGAGTTAGTGAATTATAAAGAAAACGATAAAAAAATTCCATACTTCATTGTAAAAGAATTTAAAGGAATTGATTTAGTAGGTATCCGTTACGAGCAATTGTTGCCTTATGCCTTGCCTTATGAAGATGCAGACAAAGCTTTCCGGGTAATTCCTGGAGATTTTGTAACAACTGAAGATGGTACAGGTATCGTTCACACCGCACCTACTTTTGGTGCCGATGATGCCAAGGTTGCCAAAGATGCTGGCGTACCGCCAATGTTGGTGTTAGATGATGCCGGAAATCCTGTGCCATTGGTAGATTTACAAGGGCGTTTTGTTGCTCAAATGGGCGATATGGCTGGGAAATATGTAAAAAATGAATATTACAACGAAGGCGAAGCACCCGAAAAATCGGTTGATGTGGAGATTGCAATCCGTTTAAAAGAAGAAAACAAAGCCTTTAAGGTTGAAAAATATGTTCACAGTTACCCGCATTGCTGGAGAACCGACAAGCCGATTTTATATTATCCGTTAGATTCCTGGTTTATCAAGGTAACGGAGGTAAAAGATAAGATGTTTGAATTGAATGAAGGAATCAACTGGAAACCCAAAGCCACCGGCGAAGGTCGTTTTGGAAACTGGTTGAAAAATGCCAACGACTGGAATTTATCGCGTTCACGTTACTGGGGCATTCCGTTGCCAATTTGGAGAACCGAAGATAAAACCGAAGAAATCATCATTGGGTCGGTAGAAGAGTTGGTTGCCGAAATCGAAAAAGCGATCGCTGCAGGTGTTCAGACGGTTAATCCATTTGCTGGTTTCGTTGTAGGCGATATGTCTGAAACCAATTACGATAAGATCGATTTGCATAAAAATGTGGTAGATAGCATCACGCTGATTTCTCCGTCGGGAAAACCAATGAAACGCGAAACCGATTTGATCGATGTTTGGTTTGATTCAGGTGCAATGCCTTATGCACAATGGCATTATCCATTTGAAAACAAGGAATTAATTGATAATCATCAATCGTTCCCTGCCGATTTTATTGCAGAAGGGGTCGATCAAACACGTGGTTGGTTTTATACATTACATGCCATCGGAACTTTGGTTTTTGGTGAAAAAGCGTATAAAAATGTTGTTTCAAACGGATTGGTATTGGATAAAAACGGACAAAAAATGTCCAAACGTTTAGGTAACGCAGTAGATCCTTTTGAAACTTTGGCAGAACATGGAGCTGACGCTACGCGTTGGTACATGATCTCAAACGCCAATCCTTGGGATAATTTAAAATTCGATTTGGATGGTATCACGGAGGTACGTCGTAAATTTTTCGGAACGTTGTACAATACGTATTCGTTCTTTGCGTTATATGCCAATATCGACGGATTTACCTACAGTGAAGACGAAGTGCCATTGGCAGACCGTCCGGAAATTGACCGTTGGATTTTATCGGAATTAAATTCGTTAAACAAAACGGTTGACGAAGCCTATGCCGATTATGAACCAACAAAAGCGGCTCGTGCCATTTCTGATTTCGTTCAGGAGAATCTTTCAAACTGGTACGTACGTTTATGCAGAAGAAGATTTTGGAAAGGCGAATATGCACAAGATAAAATAGCGGCATATCAAACGTTATATACGTGTTTGGTGACGGTTGCAAAATTATCGGCACCCATTGCACCATTTTTTATGGATCGTCTTTACAAAGATTTAACACAAACAACTGCAAAAGAATCATTTGAATCTGTACATTTGGCGGAATTTCCAAAATTTGACACTGAAATTGTTAATAAGTCGTTGGAAAGTAAAATGGAAAAAGCGCAAATTGTATCATCTTTAGTGTTATCATTGCGTAAGAAAGAAATGATTAAAGTACGCCAGCCGTTACAAAAAGTAATGATTCCTGTTTTAGACGAAAATCAAAAAGCAGAAATTGAGGCAGTTGCAGATTTAATCAAAGCTGAGGTAAATGTGAAGGAAGTAGAATTGTTAAGTGATGCTTCGGGAATTTTGGTAAAACAAATCAAACCGAATTTCAAAGCATTGGGTCCGCGTTTTGGAAAAGAAATGGGCAACATTGCAAAAGCAATTCAGAATTTCTCGCAGGAACAAATAGGTGAAATAGAGAAAAACAACGAAATTTCTTTGGAAATATCCGGAAATGTTGTTAAATTAACAAATGAAGATGTTGAAATTTCATCGCAAGACATCGAAGGGTGGCTGGTTGCCAATGCAAACGGAATTACCGTAGCTTTAGACATTACCATTACAGATGAATTGAAAAAAGAAGGAATTGCACGAGAATTGGTTAACAGAATTCAAAATATCCGTAAAGATTCAGGGTTTGAAGTAACCGATAAAATAAAAATTAAAATGCTGCAAAACGCAGTAGTCGAAGAAGCCGTTAAAGCAAATATTGATTATATAAAAGCCGAAACATTGACTGAATCGCTTGAATTTGTTGATGATTTGCAGAATGGTACAGAAATTGAATTTGATGATATAGTAACCAAAATTAATGTTTCAAAATAAATGGATTAGTTATGGAAAAGGAGAATGTACAAGTAAGATATTCAGACGCAGATTTAGCAGAATTCAAAGAAATAATCTTAAAGAAGATAGAAAAAGCACAAGCCGATTTAGAATTGATTAAAAGTGCTTATATGAATGATTTGAATAACGGAACCGATGACACATCGCCAACGTTTAAAGCGTTTGAAGAAGGCAGTGAAACGCTTTCTAAAGAAGCAAATTCACAATTGGCAATACGCCAGGAAAAATTTATCCGCGATTTACGCAATGCTTTAGTGCGTATTGAAAACAAAACGTATGGCATTTGCCGCGTTACAGGTAAATTAATCGAAAAAGAACGCTTAAAACTGGTTCCGCACGCAACAATGAGCATGGAGGCCAAATTACAGCAACGATAATTGATAAAACGCTCTTAATTAAGAGCGTTTTTTGCTATAAATACCTTACATTTGTGCAAATTTTTGCGTAGTATGTCGTTTAAGAAAGCACTTTTTTTAGCAATTATCGTTATCGTAATCGATCAGGTTTCAAAGATATATATCAAGACCCATTTTGCAATCGACGATTTTATAAAAGTCATGAATCTTGAGTGGTTCCGCATTCATTTTATAGAAAATGACGGAATGGCTTGGGGGGTTGAATTACCCGGAGATTATGGTAAATTGATCTTAACTTTGTTCAGAATTATCGCTGTGGGCGGAATTCTTTATTGGTTGCACGATTCGGTTAAAAAGAAAGGTTCTGCCATCTTAATCGTTGCCATTGCCTTGATTTTGGCAGGTGCGGTTGGTAATATTATCGACTCTGTTTTTTATGGCGTTATTTTTAACGACAGCCACGGACAAGTTGCCACCTTATTTAGCGATCAGCCTTACGGAACCTGGTTTCACGGCAAAGTGGTAGATATGTTTTATTTTCCTGTTTGGAAAGGATACCTGCCCGATTGGATCCCTTTTTGGGGCGGAAACTATTTTACTTTTTTCAATGCCATTTTTAACGTAGCCGATGCTGCCATCTCAGTCGGTGTGGGATTATTGATTCTTTTTAATAAAAAAGTTTTTAAATAAGGTTTCTTGCAAAAAGAAATCTTTTTATCTTTAAAGCATAAACAAAATAAAATTTATGGAAACATTTCAGTTAGTTGCTCAGTCAACAAAACAAGAACAAGCTGCTTTTTACAGAAAGACCTATCTGAATTTAGCATTTGGTTTAGTAGCCTTTGTAATTTTAGAAGCTGTTTTTTTACGCATTGAACCTTTAGTAAGTTTCATGTTAAGTTTAACACAAGGCTATTTATGGCTGGTTTTGTTAGGCGGATTTATGGGAGTGTCTTACATTGCTCAAAAAATGGCTTATAACGATGCCAGTTTATCTAAACAATATTTAGGTTATTTATTGTACATTGTTGCCGAAGCCTTAATTTTTGTACCGATACTTTACATTGCTATTTACTATACCGGAAGTCCGGAGTTATTGACACAGGCAGCAATCATCACCGGAAGTTTGTTTTTAGGCTTAACCTTTGTGGTTTTTAGCACCAAAGCCGATTTTTCATTTTTACGCAGTATTTTAGCCATTGGATTTTTTGTTGCAATTGGAGCCATCGTTGCCGGAATGTTGTTTAATTTTGATTTAGGCTTATGGTTCTCTGTAGGGATGATTGTTTTGGCGTCAGGATCTATTTTATACAACACCCACCAAATTAAAAACAATTTTGGAACCAACCAGTACATTGCAGCAGCTTTATCATTATTTGCATCTTTAATGTTGTTGTTTTGGTATGTGTTACGCTTACTGATGAGCAGAAATTAATATTAATACATTGAATCTATATTCACAATATAAAAGACAAAAAGCAATTACAAGGCTTTTAGTATAATGCTTTTATTTTGCTTTATTTTCTGGTTTCTCTCAAAGACAGAGGTTGCGGGTTTTGTACTGTTTGGTGTTGTGTATGAAATGGGAGTATTTCCTATGATACTTTTAGCAGTATTATGCACACTCTATTTTTTAGTGCGGTGGATTATGAACAGATTTACACTAAGTAAAATTTATATCTATGGTTTTTTATTAGGCGTTATTACTTTGCTGATAATGCGTTTTATATTCAGTATTACTTTAGATGGAATTACTTTAATGCCAAGATATAACTAAAAAGTCCCACACAAAGCGGGACTTTTTACAATAAAACTAACCAATTAAATTTTCTTTTTCATAACTTATATCGGTTAATCAATTAGTGTGCCAAAAATATTATTTTAATAGAAAAACTAAAAATATTGCCGGAATAAAATAAATTACAATGGTTCGTGCACCGTCGTAATCTTTTGCAATACGTTGCCCAAATAATAAGAAAAGCAAGGTAACGCAAGAAACAATTCCCGAGTATAAAGCTATTTCTTTGCAATTGTTAAATAAAAACCAAATTCCGGCAAGCGATAAAATTCCCGCAATAATTTCAAGAATTAAAATAAGCCCTAACGAAAACGGCACTTTATCTTCTAAAAACGTATTGGCAAAATGCGATTTTAACCAACCAACATTTCCGTTCCAATCTACAATTTTATCGTAACCCGATTGTAAAAAAGTAATTGCCAAGAACAATAAAATAAGTATTTCTGTAATGTAATTCATGTGTACGTTTATTTTTTGTAAAGGTAAAATTTATTTCGGGTTTTTACGAACGAAACTCTTTGTACTTAAAAAAGTACATAAAAAAACGGTAGTTACCTACCGCGTTTTACGCCTCTGCGTTGCTTATGTTCTTTGTGATGTTGCTTTTTTTGCTGTCCTGGTGCATATCGTTTTGCCGATCGGTCGCCACGCAATTTTTTTTCGTGCCCTGGTGGAAGTTTTCTACGCTCGTGGTGATGTGGCGGTCTTACTACGCAACTGGTAAAAGTTGCAGAAAATGTCAGCAACAATAAAAAAAGCGTTGCATAACGCGCTGTTCTACTAAATAATAACTTTTTCATATCACTAAAATTTAACTATCGTATTTGGTGTAATACAATAATCAAGCCGAACATCTTCTGTAAATACATCTTCAATTAGTTTTTCAGGATCGAAAAAAGATAATCCAATTTTTACGACATCAGGTTTGCATTTTGATAGAAACAAATCGTAAAAACCCTTGCCATAACCTACTCTGTTTCCAAAAACATCATAAGCTAATAGCGGAACAAAAACAACATCGATCTGGTTATCTGCAACTGAAAATCCGTTTTGGGGTTCGGGAATGTTCCACTCGTTCTTTTTAATTGTTACATTATCGGTCAGTAAAACGTGATTCATTGTTCGGGTTTCAAAATCAGATCTTGAGACTATTACGTTTTTGTCTTTTCCGTTTAAAATATGCAACAAATAATCGGTTTGTACTTCTTTATGCTCGTGAATCGATAAAAAAACGTGGTAATTTTCATAGTTCCAAACAGGTAATTTTAAGGCTTGATTGGCTATCTGCAAGCTTAAATCTTCAATTTCGTAAAAACTTAAAGTACTTCTTAGTTCTTTATATTTCTTGCGTAATTCTTTTTTATTCATCTTTTAATTTAGTTGAAATATGATAAACAGCATCTCCCTGAAAAACAATTGCTGCCTGATTGGTACAAATAATATATCCGTTATTTGGTGCAAGAATTTCCTCTTCAATCAACCCATAAGGATCGCTTATTTTTCCTAAAACTGCTCCTTCGTTTACATACGTTCCTGCTTCTATAAAATTGTGAAGCAAACCAGAATATTGTGCCCTAATCCAGGTAGAATTTTCTATACAAATCATTGGTTTTGTTGGTAGTTGCGAACTAAATGTTGTTTGCAGCATATTTAGGTTGTCTAAAAAACGCATAGAACCTTGAATGCCTTCTTCAATCACTTCTTCGTTAAGATCCAGTGCTTTGCCGCCTTCAAACAAAATATACTTTTTACCCAGTTTATCACAGGCTTCTCTGAACGATCCGTCAATATTTTTTGAATACAGCAGAAATTGGGTCGAAAAAGCTTCTGCCAATACATCTAATTCGGGATTATCTGGTTCGATACGAATTTGAGGAACGTTGAATCTGCCTCGTCCGCCTGCGTGAAAATCAATTACATAATCAACCACCGGAATAATATCCTGCATAATGCGATACGCAAAACGGCTTGCCAGCGAACCACTTGCCGACCCTGGAAATATACGGTTTAAATCTCGACCGTCAGGAAAATCGCGCGACTGGTTTACAAAACCAAACACATTAATTAAAGGCATACAAATAATGGTTCCGCAAGCCGGATAACTTATTCCGCGACGGATAATTTGGCGGATAATTTCAATTCCGGTCAGTTCATCGCCGTGTAAACCTGCCGAAAGTAATACCGTAGGTCCATCGTAAACCGATCGTGAAACAACAATTGGAACTTTTAGCTCGGTCATTGTATGCAACGTTGCAATGTTTAATTCAATGGTTTTGGTTTCGCCGGGAATAACGGTTTTTCCTAAAATTTCAAAATGTTTCGAAGTAAGCTCCATATCTTTAAATAAACTTTTTAAAGATAGTGTTTCAATTAATGTATTCAAAAAAGTTGACGTAAATTTGTTTGATAAGTCGTTTAATATGTCCACAAAACCAGATATTGCCTTACAGTTGCAAACACTTCCCAATCAACCGGGTGTTTATCAGTATTTTGATAAAGATCAAAAGTTGCTGTATGTTGGCAAGGCAAAAAACCTGAAAAAACGTGTGTCGTCTTATTTTAACAAAACGCACGACAATGCCCGTTTAAATGTTTTGGTGCGAAAAATTGTGACCATAAAACATATTGTGGTAGAAACTGAAACCGATGCGTTGCTGCTGGAAAACAATTTGATTAAAAATTTACAACCACGTTATAATATTTTATTGCGCGACGATAAAACCTATCCGTGGATTTGTATTAAAAACGAACGTTTTCCCAGAGTTTTTTCTACCCGAAATCTCATCAAAGACGGTTCGGAATATTTTGGACCCTACACCAGCGGCAGAACGTTGCATACCTTGTTAGATTTAATTCGGGAACTGTATCCTTTACGAAACTGCAATTATGATTTAAGTGTGCAGAACATTAAAAACGGCAAGTATAAAGTTTGTTTAGAATATCATATTGGCAATTGTTTGGGACCGTGTGAAGCATTGGAATCAGAAGAAGAATACCTGCACAAAATAAAAAGCATCCGCCAGCTTTTAAAAGGAAATTTTAAAGAAAACTTAAAAGATTTTAAAAAGTTAATGATGAATTATGCCGCAGAAATGAAGTTTGAAGAAGCTCAGCAAATAAAAGAAAAAATTCAGATTTTAGAGAATTATCAGGCAAAATCTACCATTGTAAATCCAAAAATCAACAATATTGATGTGTTTTCTATCGTGTCTGATGAAACAATGGCATACATCAACTTTCTGCAGATTGCACACGGAGCAGTCATTCGTTCACATACATTAGAACTTAAAAAACGATTAGATGAAACCGATGAAGAGTTGTTAACCCTTGCTGTTGTTGAAATCCGCGAACGTTTTAAATCGTTGACCAAAGAAGTTATTGTTCCGTTTGATGTTGATTTAGGCGAAAAAATAACCGTTACTGTACCTAAGTTAGGCGATAAGAAGCAATTGTTAGAATTAAGTGAACGCAATGCACGTTATTACCGTTTAGATCAGTTAAAACAGATAAAAATTGTAGATCCGGAAAGGCATACCAATCGAATTATGGCACAAATGAAATCGGATTTACGATTGAATAAAGAACCGCGACATATCGAATGTTTTGATAATTCAAACATTCAAGGAACCAACCCGGTGGCTGCTTGTGTGGTTTTTAAAGACGGAAAACCCAGCAAAAAAGAGTACCGTCATTTTAATATTAAAACCGTTGAAGGACCCAATGATTTTGCGTCGATGGAAGAAGTGGTTTTTCGTCGGTACAGAAGATTGTTAGATGAAGGTGAACCGTTACCTGATTTAATTATCATAGATGGCGGAAAAGGTCAGTTGAGTGCTGCATTAAAGAGTTTGGATATTTTAGGCTTGCGCGGAAAAATAGCCATTATTGGTATTGCCAAACGATTGGAAGAATTGTTTTACCCTGGCGATTCGGTGCCTTTGTATCTGGATAAAAAATCGGAAACATTGAAAATTATCCAGCATTTACGAAACGAAGCACACCGTTTTGGCATTACCTTTCACAGAAACCAACGCAGCAAAAATGCCATAGATAGCGGTTTAACCAAAATTCCGGGCATTGGTGATAAAACAATGGAAAAATTAATGATTCAGTTTAAATCTATAAAACGTTTAGGCGAAACTCCCAAAGAAGAAATTGTGAAACTGGTTGGTAAAAGTAAAGCCGAGAAAGTTGTTGCGTTTTTTGAAGCTGAAGGAAAGAGAATTAATTAAACTTGATAAGGTTTTTATATTCTTCGGTTAGGTTTTTTAATCGGATTTCTACATTTGTATCATTGAATTTTGAATGTCCAAATTCAATAAAAACGTCCTTGTTGAAAGAATGTAAATTAATATTTCGGAGTGTTGTTATTTTAATATCCGGATTATTTTGTTTCAATTCAATATTGTTTGACAGCAAAAGGGCAGATTTATAAAACTTAAAATTGCCTAGTTTAATAAATCCAACAATCAGAAAACTGTTTTCAAAAAAATATAAATCAGCCAATCTAAATCTGTAGTTTGGATTTCTTGCTCCACTTGTAAACACTCTACATTTTACAGAATTAACGATTTTGTTTAATTTTAGCTGTGAGTGAAGTATTTTATTGATTGTATTTTTTACCTTTTTATGATTTTCATTTCTTATTAAAAAAATAAGTCCAAAAAAAGTGACAAAAAACAGAATAGGGAATATTGCGTACATAATATTTGTTTAATTTCAAATGTACAAAATTCTTTCTCGCTTAATAAAAAACAAAAAACATTGTAACATTTCTGTCTAACAACATACTTACTAATAAAACAATCGGTACTTTTATAGTTCCTAAAAAACCAAAAACGATGATCGAAATAAAAGACCTTCACAAATCATATCAAATGGGAAAAAACTCCCTGCATGTTCTTAAAGGAATAAATTTCGATGTTAAGGAAGGCGAATTTGTTTCTATTATGGGAAGTTCAGGATCCGGAAAATCTACGCTTCTGAACATCATCGGGATTTTAGATGAAGCCGACGAAGGTTCTTATACATTAGACAACGTTCCTATTAAAAACCTGAACGAAACCATTGCTTCGCAATACCGCAACAAGTTTTTAGGTTTCGTGTTTCAGTCGTTCAACCTTATCAATTACAAAACGGCATTAGATAATGTGGCCTTACCTTTGTATTATCAGGGAATGGCAAGAAAAGAACGTATGGAACGATCGATGCATTACCTTGAAAAAGTAGGTTTGGCAAATTGGGCAAAACACTTGCCGAATGAAATGAGTGGTGGACAAAAACAACGTGTTGCCATTGCAAGGGCATTGGCTTCTGATCCGAAGGTTTTATTGGCAGATGAGCCAACAGGGGCACTGGATACCAAAACATCGTATGAAGTAATGGATTTAATTCAGCAGATTAACGATGAAGGAAAAACAGTGCTTGTAGTTACCCACGAACCTGATATTGCCGAAATGACCAAACGTATTGTGTTCTTAAAGGACGGTCAGATCGAAGAGGATAAACTGGTAAACCAAATAAGGGCTTCACAATATGTTTAGTATTGAAAGATGGCAGGAAATATTTGAAGGGCTGTATAAAAACAAGCTCCGAACGGCTTTAACCGGTGTTTCTGTAGCATCGGGAATTTTTATTTTGGTGATACTTCTCGGTGCAGGAAACGGAATCCAGAACGGAATTCAAAAACAGTTCGAACAAGATGCCGTTAACCGTGTTTCAGTTTGGCCCGGAGTTACCCAAAAGGAATATAACGGATTAGGCGTAGGGCGAAGCGTTCAGCTGCACAATGCAGATTACGATTTAGCTACCACGTTACTTAAAGATTATATTGAATACAAATCCGCGATTTTTTCGGTTTGGAGCGGAAACATCGTCTATAAAAAAGAAACCGGCACGTATCGGGTGGAAGGAGTTCATCCCGATTATCAGTTCATCGAAAATGCTTCGATAGTTAAGGGGCGTTTTGTCAATCAATCCGATAATGCTAATTATGAAAAAAACGTCATTATCGGACAAAAAGTCGCAAACGATTTGTTTAAAAACGGCGAAGATCCGTTAGGCGAACAATTGAATGTTTCGGGAATGATTTACAAAGTGGTCGGTGTTTATTCCGATCCTGGTGGAGAGCGGGAAGAAAGCCGGGTTTTTATCCCGATTGCTACTGCTCAAAAAGCATACAGTGCAGGTGACAGCATCCGCAGTATGGCTTTTACGCTCAAAAAAAGCGATCAGTTTGACAATGCCGTAGCCGAATCACATGAGTTTACGCAAAAATTGGAAACGTTTTTGAAAGCAAGGCATACGATCGCTCCCGATGATCAGGGTGCTTTATATATTAATAACTCGTTAGAACAGGCAAAAAATATTTACATAATAACCGGTGGTGTTCAGGCATTCTTTTGGTTTGTGGGAATTTGTACCATTATTGCCGGAGTGGTAGGTGTTGGTAATATTATGCTGATTATTGTTAAAGAACGAACCAAAGAAATCGGAATACGAAAAGCTTTGGGAGCATCGCCTATTTCAATTATCACAATGATATTGCAGGAAGCTGTTTTTATAACGGTTATTGCTGGTTTTTCGGGACTTATTTTTGGGTTAATTGTCTGGGAAATTGTCGGACCTTATGTAGAAGCCGACTTTTTTACGCGTCCCGAAGTTGATTTTAACGTGGCAGTTACCACACTTGTAATATTAATTGTAGCCGGAGCTTTTGCCGGATTTGTTCCTGCATACCGCGCGGCTAAAATAAGACCTATTGTTGCATTAAGAGGAGAATAATATGTTTAGCAGAGATAAATGGAATGAAATCATCGAGGCACTTTCTGCCAATCCGTTCAGAACGCTGATCACTGCTTTCGGAGTGTTTTGGGGAATTTTTATCCTGGTAATTCTTCTTTCTGCAAGCCAGGGATTGCAAAACGGAATCAAAAGACAAATGGGCGGTTTATCAACCAATACCATGTTTATGTGGACCAGCTCTACTTCAAAACCATACAAAGGGTTGCCACAAGGCAGAAATTATAATTTTAAAAACGGAGATGTAGATGCCATAAAAAGGGATATTGACGGATTGCTCTACGTGTCTCCGAGAAATCAGTTGGGCGGTTTCAGAGGAAGCAACAATGTGGTTAGAGGGACAAAAACGGGTGCTTACAACGTATATGGCGATTATCCCGAATTTATTCTGCAACAGCCAATGGATATTCTTCAGGGGCGGTTCATAAATTACGGCGATATTGAAAATAAACGTAAAGTTACTGTAATTGGCGAAGGTGTTATCAGGGAATTATACGCACCGGGCGAAGAGGTCTTGGGATCGTATATCAAGGTACAGGGCGTAAATTTTATGGTTGTGGGCGTTTACAAAAGTATTTCGAATATGGGCGGCGATGCAGAAGAAAGCCAGAAGCAGTTGTTTATACCGTTTACCACATTTCAGCAGGCGTTTAATTATGGCGATATAGTTGGATGGATGACGATAACAGCAGAAGACAATAAACCAATTACCGATTTAAAAGAAAGTATTTTTAAATTGTTAAAAAACCGTCACACAATTGATCCTACAGATGATCGGGCAATTGGTCATTTTGATTTGTATCAGGAATTTAAAAAGATTAACGGGTTGTTTTCTATTCTAACAGCAGTTTCTTACATCGTAGGGATTTTTATCCTTGGTTCGGGAATCATAGGAATTGTAAACATTATGCTCATCATCGTTAAAGAACGAACACAGGAAATCGGAATTCGCAGGGCATTGGGAGCAACCCCGGCAGTTATTATAAAACAAATCCTTACCGAATCGGTTGTGCTTTCGCTTGTAGCTGGTATGGCGGGAATTATTTTTGCCTCGTTGGTACTTTGGTTGATAAATTTTGGATTGGAAAAAGCTCCAAACAGTGACCAAATACCAATTGTAAATCCAAGTGTAAGTTTGGGTGTGGTGGTTATTGCTTTGCTGATATTGGTTGTTGCAGGGCTTTTAGCCGGCTTAATTCCGGCAATTACCGCTATTAAAGTAAAACCAATTGATGCGTTAAGAACAGAGTAATAAGGAGGAAGAATGAAAATAAAACAAACAGCAATGAACAACCTTTTGAAATTAGAAGAACTGGGACAATTTTTACTCTCAATTATCCTGTTCAGTCAGTTAGAATATGCTTGGTGGGTTTTTCCCGTTTGTCTTTTATTGCCTGATGTATCAATGATTGGCTATTTGGTCAATCCTAAAACTGGCGCGTGGATTTATAATTTTTTCCACCATAAAATGATTGCAGTTATCGTTCTGCTTTTGGGTTTTTTGTTGGATAATTCGTTGATTACTTTAGCCGGAGTGATTTTATTCGGACATTCGGCTATGGACCGGATTTTTGGATACGGACTGAAGTTCAACAATCATTTTCAAAACACCCATTTAGGTTGGGTTGGAAATCAAAATAAATAAATATGAAAATCAGCAATAAATCGAATCAAAACATTGGAATTGGAATCTCGCTTGGGGTGGCTCTTGGAGCAGCTTTGGGAGCGGCTTTTGAAAATGTTTCGAAGGGAGTTGCGTTGGGGATTGCATTTGGTTTAGCTCTTGGAACAATTTTCAATGCTGTAAAAAATAATAAAGACAACAAATCTTAAATTTAAAAAAGATATATGAAAAAAGGTTGTACCATTAGTATTTTAGTTTTTTTAGCAGTTGCTTTTGCGGGTGCTTTATTTTGGTTGTATCAAAAAAATTCGCAACCGCCGGTGGTTTACGAAACAGAACATGCTGAAATCCGTTCTATTTCTAAAAGCACGGTTGCTACCGGAAACATCAACCCGAAAGAAGAAGTATTGATCAAGCCAAATATTTCCGGAATTATTGACGAAGTATATGTAGAAGCCGGTGATTATATAAAGTCGGGCGATTTGCTTGCTAAAATCCGGGTAGTTCCAAATGTTTCCAGTTTAAATTCTGCAACCAACCAGATACAGACGGCTAAAATCGATTTGGAAAATCAAAAAAGAATTTACGACCGTCAGAAATCTCTTTTTGATAAAGGGGTGATTTCTGCCAACGATTTCGATACCGCAGAAACCGCTTATAAACAAGCACAGCAATCATACAATGCCACGCTGCAAAATGCCGAAATCATCAGAACCGGAACCACAAAAGGAATGAGTAACATTGCACAAACCCTGATTCGTTCTACGGTTTCGGGTATGGTGTTAGATGTTCCCGTGAAAAAAGGAAATCAGGTAATTGAAGCCAATAACTTTAACGAAGGAACAACTATTGCAAGTTTGGCAGATGTTGGTAATATGATTTTTGAAGGAAAACTGGATGAGTCCGAAGTAGGAAAAATCAAACTGGGGCTTCCGTTGGAAATTACTGTTGGTGCTATTGAAAACAAAAAATTTGATGCCGTTCTGGATTACATCGCTCCCAAAGGCGTAAACGAAAACGGAGCGATGCAATTCCCGATAAAAGGAACATTGGTTAATAAAGATTCTACATTTATCCGTTCGGGATTAAGTGCCAATGCTTCTATTATTCTGGCAAATGCAAAGAATGTACTGGCTGTGAAGGAAGGTTTGGTTCAGTACGATGAAAAAACTAAGAAATCGTTTGTTGAGGTAGAAATTGAAGATCAGAAATTTGAACGCCGAGATGTTGAATTGGGTGTGAGCGACGGAATTTACGTTGAAATAAAAAAAGGTATTACCAAAAACGACAAGATCAAGGTCTGGAACCAGGTTAAAAAGTAGTTGAATCGCTGTTTGTTGTTTCGAACGGTGAGAAATCTCAATTTAAAATTTATGAAAATTACATCAAAAATAATTGTATCAGCTTGTTTGTTTTTTGGGGTAACAGCGTTCTCTCAACAAAAATGGACGTTGCAAGAATGTGTCAATCACGCGATGGAGAACAACGTGTCTGTAAAACAGATAGAATTAGATAACAAATTAGCCGAAATTGATAAAAAAGATGCGTACGGAAGTTTTTTTCCGGTGGTTAACGCAACAGCTTCGCATTCGTGGAATACAGGTTTAAACACCAATATTACAACAGGTATTTTAGAAAATCAAACCACACAGTTTACTTCTATGGGTGCTTCTGCCAGCATAGATATTTTCAGAGGTTTGCAAAATCAAAACCGGTTCCGCAAATCAAAATTAGCATTAATCTCTTCACAATACCAACATCTTAAAATGGAAGAAGATGTTGCCCTAAACGTAGTAAATGCTTATTTGCAGATATTGTTCAACAAGGAAAACCTTAAGGTTCAAAAGCAACAGTATTTAACAGACAGTTTGCAGTTGGTGCGTTCAGAAGCCTTGGTTGATGCAGGTATGATTCCAAGTGGAGATTTGTTTGATATGAAGGCAACCATTGCAACAGATAAACAACGGATTATTGAGGCGGAATATGCGTTGCTGGTTTCAAAAATGAGTCTGGCACAATTGCTGCAGATGGAAGATTTCAAAGAGTTTGATATTGCTGATGTAGAATACGAATTTGAACCGAACACCATCTTTTTTGAAAGTCCTGAATCAATTTATTATAAAGCCCGACAAGAGCGTACCGAATTGAAGATTGCCGAAAACAATGTAAAAATTGCCGAGAAAGATGTAGATATTGCAAAAGGTGCACATTTACCTTCGCTGGTAGGGTTTTACAGCTTTAGTTCCCGCGTTTCGTATGCAGATATTCCTGATGGGAAAGGTGGCGTAATGCGTCCGCAACCCTTTTTTGAACAGTTTGATATGTACAAAGGGCACAATTTCGGTTTGCAGTTAAACATTCCTGTTTTCAACGGGTTTCTCACACGAAATAATGTAGAAAGAAGCAAAGTTAATTTAGAAAAAAACAGGCTGGCTTTAGAACAAACCGAATTAGATTTAGAACGCAATATTTATACCGCTTATGCCGATGCCAAAGGAGCTATGGAAACATATCTGGCAACAGTAGAAATGCTGAAAGCACGTGAAGAAGCATTCCGTTACACCAAAGAACGTTTTGAAAACGGAATGGCAACCGCTTTTGATTACAACCAGTCGCAAACATTGTTGGTAAACACACAGTCCGATTTATTGCGTACAAAATACGATTATTTGTTCCGTACCAGAATATTGGAGTTCTATTTCGGTATCCCGATTATTCAGCGAAATTAGTTAAATGGTTAATAAGAAATTTAAAATCATTTCGGTTGTAAATATTCTCTTGTTAATAATAGGAATGCTAATAATGCATTATTCAGAGCTTGTAAGAATACATAAACCTTTATACCCTATACTGAAGATGTTAGGTTGGGGGATGTTTTTTATATCTATAATTTGGTCGGGAGTAAATAGTATTCTTATTTATGATACGATCAAAAATAATCTGAAGAAAAATTTAATTTGGATTTTAATAAGTCTTATTCCTTTGATGCATTTTCTTTATATTCTGATTCTTGTTTCTTTGAAAATGTAAAATAAAATTTTAGATTGTTATGAGATTCTTCACTCCATTCAGAAACAAGATTGTATTTGTCATCCCTACGAAAGAAATATCTATCTAATTCTCAAAAGATTTTTTACTCCATTCAGAATAACAGGTAACAGCTGCTTTATTAAAATTTTAACCAGTAAACTTTGCGGTCAATCATTAAAAAAGTCTTAGATTTATGAAGAATTTTATTTCTTGTGTATGCAACGTTTATTCCATCTTTTTCTTTGCTACTTTGGGCTGATTTCGCTGACAATTTCGGCACAAGAAAATCAACGTCCAAAAATTGGATTGGTATTAAGCGGGGGCGGTGCAAAAGGTCTGGCGCATATTGGCGTACTCAAAGTATTAGAAGAACAAGGCGTAAAAATTGATTACATTGGCGGTACAAGTATGGGAGCCATTATTGGTGGTTTGTACGCGTCGGGTTACAACGCTTCGCAGTTAGATTCTATTTTTAAATCGGTTGATGCCGATGCACTGCTGCAAGACTATATCCCCAGAAAAGCAAAATCTTTTTACGAAAAACGAAACGACGAGATTTACGCCCTGCAACTCCCTTTTAACGATTTTAAAATTGGTAGTCCGGTATCTCTTTCAAAGGGTATGTACAATTATAATTTAATGAACAAATTATTGGCACACGTACGTTATGAAAGCGATTTTTCTAAACTGCCCATTCCTTTTTTATGTGTGGCAACTGATGTGGTATCTGGCGAAGCCGTTATTTTAGAAAGCGGAAATCTGCCACAGAGTATTTTGGCAAGTGGTGCGTTTCCTTCGTTATACACGCCTGTTGAAATCGATGATCGGTTGTTGATAGACGGCGGTGTGGTGAACAATTATCCCATTGAAGAAATCCGTAAAAAAGGTGCCGACATCATTATTGGTGTTGATGTACAAGACGGAAAAAAAGAAAGAAGTGATATTAAAGGCATTTTTGATATTTTGATGCAAATTGCCAATTACGGAATGTATAGCGGAATGGAAGAAAAAATAAAAGCAACTGATATTTACATAAAACCGGATATTTCTAATTATTCGGTCATTACGTTTGATAAAGGTGGCGAGATCATTCAGAAAGGAATTGATGCGGCAACAGAAAAATTAGCTGACATACAAAAGCTTGGATCGGGCTACAAGAAAAACAAGCTGCCCGATTACGTTATTAACGATGAAATCTTAGTTCATTCGGTAAAAATGAACGACCTTAAAAATTACAACAAAGATTATATTTTTGGTAAATTAGGTTATTTTGACAATAAATGTGTTTCGTTTAACCAGCTAAAAGAAGGAATAACCAATTTAAATGCCACCCAAAATTTCAGTTCCATCAATTATCATTTTGAAAAAGGAGATGAGCAAGGCGATTATTTGGTGCTTAACCTAAAAGAAAGCACGGTAGACAGGTTTTTAAAATTCGGATTACATTTTGACCACCTTTACAAAAGTGCCGCATTGGTAAACGTAACCCAGAAAAAACTATTGTTTAAAAACGATGTGGCTTCGTTTGATTTTATTTTCGGAGACAATGTTCGGTATAATTTTAATTATTTGGTAGATAATGGTTTGCGTTGGAGTTTTGGAATGCAAAGCAGGTTGAATAAATTCAAATACAATGTAAAACCTTACGACAAAGACTTTTTGGCAGATCAGATCTTTCTTTCGGATATTTTTAATGCCGATTGGACGGATCTTACCAACAGATTGTACCTGCAGAATTACTACAATGATAAATTTTTGATCGGTTTGGGTGTTGAGCATAAATACCAAATTGCCGATATATCAAATGTTTATTTTGGCAAAAGCTGGTTAGATAACAGTCATTATTTAAGCCCGTATTTTAATGTGATTCTGGATACGTATGATAACAAATACTTTCCTACAAAAGGAGTGAATTTTAATGCCGAAATAAAACATACGTTATTTTCATCTGATTACAACGAAAGTTTTGAGCCTTTTACTCAAATTAATGGCGAATTAGGCGTTGTTAAAACGTTTTTTGACCGTGTATCGGTAGAGCTAAAAGGAGATGTTGGTATAACCGTTGGTAGTTTGCCGTCGTCTAACTTAAATTACTTTTTAGGCGGTTATGGTTTTCAATCACTCTCAAACATAAAACCTTTTTATGGCTACGATTTTTTAAGTCTTAATTCAAATTCGTATTTAAAAACACTTATACGGATCGATTACTGTTTTTATAAAAAGCACCATTTAAACCTTACAGCAAATTACATGTACCTTAAAAACGCGATGTTTCAATATAACGACTGGTTAGAACTTCCACTTAAATCGGGTTATGCACTGGGTTATGGCTTTCAAACCGTTGTTGGTCCGCTGGAAATTAAACAATCTTATTCGCCTGAAGTAAAAACACATTACACCTGGTTTAGTTTAGGGTTTTGGTTTTAAATAGTCTAAATCATTTTATATGAGCCTTTTATTTTTAGGTTAAAATTAATAAAATCAAAAAAAAATGTTTTTATATTTGTTAAGTATGAAAACATGGCAAGGATTATTATCGAAACTAAAATACTTCATTAAACGCAACCCTGAATGAAGAAGGCTTTTCTATGCTTTTATTAAAAATTAAAAACAAAACAAATTATGCCTTTATATCATAAATTAGGAAATATACCACATAAACGTCACACGCAATTCCGGAAGCCAAACGGTGGTTTTTATTACGAGCAATTATTTGGTACCGTTGGTTTCGATGGTATGTCAACCAATATGTATCACGAACACCGCCCCACACAGGTTAAAGAAATTAAAGGTTCTTACAGTGTTGCACCAAAAATTGCACGGGCAAATAATATACAATCGTACCGTTTGCGTGGTTTTCAAGTGCCTAAAACAGAAGATTATTTAGAAAGCCGTAAAGCCGTTTTAACAAACAGCGATGTTACCATAACACTGGCAGCCCCTTCTGGAAAGACACAAGATTATTTTTATAAAAATACCGATTCAGACGAGTTGATTTTCATTCACAGAGGGACCGGTAAACTACGTACTATTTTAGGAAATTTAGATTTTAAATATGGCGATTACCTGTTGATTCCGCGTGGAGTAATCTACAAGATAGATTTTGATACAGATGATAACCGCTTGTTTATCGTAGAATCGCGACGTCCAATTTATACGCCAAAGCGTTACCGCAACTGGTTTGGTCAGTTATTGGAACATTCGCCGTTTTGTGAACGCGACATTCGCCGACCTGAAGAATTGGAAACGTATGACGAAAAAGGGGAGTTTTTAATTAAAGTCCGCAAGCAAGACGAAATTTTTGATATGATTTACGCAACACATCCGTTCGATGTGGTGGGATATGACGGGTATAACTTTCCGTATGCCTTTTCAATTCACGATTTTGAACCCATTACAGGACGCATTCACCAACCGCCACCGGTACATCAAACATTTGAAACCGATGCGTTTGTGGTTTGCTCGTTCGTACCCCGTATATATGATTATCATCCTGAGTCAATACCGGCGCCATATAACCACAGCAACATCGATTCTGATGAGGTATTGTATTATGTCGATGGTGATTTTATGAGCCGAAACGATATCGAAGCAGGACATATTTCATTACATCCGGCAGGTATTCCCCACGGACCGCACCCTGGAGCAATGGAACGAAGCATAGGTAAAGTAGATACACAAGAATTAGCCGTAATGGTTGATACCTTTAAACCTTTAAAGGTTACCGAAGAAGCCATGAAGATAGCCGATGAGGATTATTATAAATCGTGGTTGGAGTAATGTCAATTAGCCAATTAGTTAATGAGAAAATTAGTCAATAAGGAAAATCTTACAATGAAAAAGCAGGTCAGTTAGAAAATTAATATATTGTCTAATTAAGTAATTATCACATTCCCTAAAATTATCTAATTGCCACATTATCTAAATTATTAAATTAAAATTGATAACTTTTAATGAGAAATACAAAAACAATGCAATTCTTTTAAAAACTTTTGAATTTGCTAAAAACATTGTAGTTTATGCAGAATTGTTAGAATCTAAGAGAAAGTTTGTACTAGCAAATCAAGTGCTGAAATCGGGCACATCTATTGGTGCAAATGTAAAAGAAGCCCAAAATGCCGAAAGTAAAGCAGATTTTGTACACAAACTTAAAATTGCAATGAAAGAAGCCGATGAAACCGAATTCTGGTTGTTTTTATGCAATGAATTAGAAAGTTATCCCGACTGTATTTTTCTTTTAAACGAGTTATCAGAGATTTTAAAAATATTGAATAAAATAATAGCAACAACAAAAAGAAATAACTAACCAATGTGTCATGGAACAATTAGTTAATGAGAAAAGCACACTTGTTAAATAATTATCTAATTGCCTAATTAGCACATTATCTAAATTAAAAAAATATGTCAAACGAATTAAAATCTGTTGAGTACGGATTAGAAAAAATATTTGAAGGAGCACAAGATTTCTTACCAATTTTAGGTACTGATTATGTAGAATTTTATGTAGGAAACGCAAAACAGGCAGCACATTATTACAAAACTGCTTTTGGTTTTCAGTCTGAAGCCTATTCAGGATTAGAGACCGGAGTACGTGATCGTGCTTCTTATGTGATCAAACAAGATAAAATACGCATTGTTTTATCAACAGCTTTAAACTCTCAGTCGCCTATTGGCGAGCACGTGAAAAAACACGGAGACGGAGTAAAAGTGGTGGCTTTATGGGTAGAAGATGCTCGTTTATCATACGAAGAAACAATTAAAAGAGGTGCAAAATCTTTTATGGAACCAACAGTAACTTCTGATGAAAACGGCGAAGTAATCCAGGCAGGTATTTATGCGTATGGAGAAACCGTATTCCTGTTTACAGAGCGCAAAAACTACAACGGATTGTTTTTACCGGGTTACGTGAAATGGGAAAGTGATTACAACCCTTCACCGGTAGGTTTAAAATTTGTTGACCACATGGTAGGAAACGTAGGTTGGAACCAAATGAATGTTTGGGTAAAATGGTTCGAAGATATTTTAGGTTTCGTGAACTTCTTATCGTTTGATGACAAACAAATTACTACTGAATATTCTGCATTAATGTCTAAAGTAATGGCAAACGGAAACGGAAGAATTAAATTCCCTATTAACGAGCCGGCAGAAGGTAAAAAGAAATCACAAATCGAAGAATATTTAGATTTTTACGAAGGAGAAGGCGTTCAGCACATTGCAGTTGCTACAGACGATATCATTAAAACGGTATCTGATATGAAAGCACGCGGTGTGGAATTTTTGTCAATTCCGCCTCAAGCGTATTATGATGCAATTCCTGAGCGTTTGAAAGATCACATGGATAAATTCAAAGAAGACATCAACGAATTACAAAAATTAGGAATTATGATTGATGCCGATGAAGAAGGATACTTGTTACAGATTTTTACAAAACCGGTAGAAGACCGTCCAACGTTGTTCTTTGAAGTAATTCAACGTATGGGTGCTCGCGGATTTGGTGCAGGTAACTTTAAAGCGTTGTTTGAATCTATTGAAAGAGAGCAAGAAAAACGCGGTACTTTATAATCTGAAAATTAAGCAATTAACCATTAAAAGTTAAAAAGTAGTTAAAATTTTAAAATGTATTTTTTTAACTATATAAAAGTTTATACATTTGCACTCACAAAAAAAGGGTAGTAAGATACTTTTTTAAGTGTAATAAATTTTTCATAATTTATAGTTTTTTGGTTGGTTAATAGCATAAAAACTCGGTTGGTAACAGCCGGGTTTTTTTGTTTTTAATAACTTTGGAATAGATATTGTTTTGTATCTTTCGTAAAAAAATTGAAAAGAATATGAAGAATACGTTTTTAACCTTTATTTTATTAATGTTATCTGCCGTTGGTTTTAGTCAGGAGTCGGCATTTAAATCGGGCGAATACTTCAAATTTCAGGTATCTTATGGGTTTATTAATGCCGGAATTGCAACTTTAGAGCTGAAAGAAACCACCTATAACGGTAAAAAAGTGTATCATGCAAAAGGCGAAGGATATACCACCGGTGTATCAAAAGCATTTTTTAAAGTAAAAGACGATTATCAAAGTTATTTTGATAAAACCACCGGGCAGCCTTATCGTTTTATACGTAAAATAAACGAAGGCGGATATACCAAAAATCAGGAAGGCTTTATAAATTATACCAATAATACGGTTTTGCTGAAAGACTATAAAGCAAAAACAGAGAAAACATATAATGTTCATTCAGAAATTCAGGATGTTATATCGGCGTTTTATTATTTGCGTAACCAGGACAAACTGAAAAGTATCAAAACCGGCGAAACAATTCAAATTGACATGTTTTTTGACGATGAAACCTTTAAATTTAAATTAAAATTTATGGGTTATGAGAAAATTAAAACTAAATTTGGAACTGTAAATACTATGAAATTCCGTCCGTATGTCATGTCGGGTCGTGTTTTTAAAGAACAAGAGAGTTTAACCATGTGGGTTTCAAACGATGAAAACCGTATTCCGTTAAAAATTCAGGCAAGTTTACTTGTTGGTTCTTTAAAGGCAGAATTAATTCAGTATAAAAATTTAAAAACTAATTTGAAAGTAATAGAATAATGGAGATTTCAAACGAACGCAAACAAAAAATTGAAGCTTTAGAAAACAAATTCACACAAATAGATCAAAAATTAGATACGCATTTAGAAGGATTGCTTTGGCAAAAACCCATAACTTACTGGGATTATATCCAGACAGATGCACTGTTAAATTTACAAATTCAGCGTTCTACCTTGCCCGATGAGATGGTATTTATCATGTATCATCAGGTAAACGAATTGCTGTTTAAAATGATTTTGTGGGAAATAGAGCAGGTGTGTTCAACAGAGAATCCAACCACGAAATTCTTTACCGAACGTTTAGGCAGAATTTCGCGTTATTTTGATATGTTAACCACATCGTTTACCATCATGGGTGACGGAATGGAGACAGAACAATATCTGAAATTCCGCAACACGTTAACACCGGCAAGCGGTTTTCAAAGTGCACAATACCGTTTAATTGAATTTGCTTCTACCGATTTAATCAATTTGATTGATGCCCGTTACCGTGAAAACATCGACAGAAACACTCCGTACGAACACGCTTTTGAACATCTGTACTGGCAAGCTGCCGGCAAAGATTACAAAACAGGAAAAAAATCATATTTAATTAATGAATTTGAGAAAAAATATAAGAAAGAATTCATTGATTTCATGCAAAAATACAATACCACAAACCTTTGGCGTAAATTTAAGCAACTGCCAGAAGAAGATCAACAAAACGAAGATTTGCGTGCAGCCATGCGCCATTATGATAAAACGGTGAATATTACCTGGGTTATCGGGCATTTTAAAGCGGCAAAAAAATACATAGAAAGCGAAGCTGGCCCACAAGAAGCAACGGGTGGCAGCGATTGGAAAAAATATATGCTGCCGGAATACCAACGACGTATTTTCTTTCCGGAATTGTGGAGTGATGAAGAATTAGCGAATTGGGGGAAAAACGCTTTGTAATGAAAATTGGAAAAGTAATAACATTTTTTGTCCTTTTTTTCGCAGTAATATCGTGTAAAAAACAAACCGAACCCGAGTTTGCCGAGGTGTTTGTTGCTGATAAAGCGGAAACAAAGCCTGAGTTTGCTTATGGATTTTCTTTAAATGAATACCACATGGAACGCGATACGGTGGAACGTGGCGACAACCTAAGTTTGATACTGGCAAGACACAATTACGATGCTACCGAAATTCACGATATTGTAAGTAAAATCAAAGATTCGTTTGATGTACGTAAAATAAAGGCAGGTAAAACATTTACCTTATTAAAAACAAAAGACCCCATTCCACGTTTAGAAGTAATGATTTACGAACCCGATAAAATGGGTTTTCAGGTGATTGATTTCCGCGATTCAATTCATGCGTATACGGTAAATTATCCTGTTACGTACAAAGTTAAAACCATTGCCGGTGAAATAGACGGTTCTTTATCGGCTTCCATTCAAAAAGAAGGTTTAGATCCGGGATTGGCAACAGCTTTGTCTAAACAATTTGCATGGAGCGTTGATTTCTTTAAATTTAAACGCGGTGACAAGTTTGCCTTATCTGTCCGTGAAAAATATATTAACGATTCTATTTACGTGGGAACCGAAGAAATTTTAGGAGCCTATTTTAATTACAACGATAAAGATGTTTATGGTTTTCCGTTTAAACAAAAAAATCAGAACAATGCACAGTTTTATGATGAAAAAGGCAAGCAAATGCGTACCATGTTTTTAAAATCGCCTTTGAAATATTTCCGCATTACATCAAAATTTTCAAACAACCGGTTTCATCCGGTACAAAAGCGTTTCAAAGCACATAACGGAACCGATTATGCCGCACCACACGGCACGCCTATTATGACAACCGCAGCCGGTGTGGTTATTCAAACAGGTTATACATCGGGTAACGGAAACTTTGTAAAAATAAAGCACGATAAAACATATACTACCCAATACCTTCACATGTCGAAAATTTTGGTTCGCAAGGGGCAGCGTGTCCAGCAAGGACAGATAATTGGAAAAGTAGGAAGTACAGGTTTGGCAACCGGACCACACGTTTGCTACCGTTTTTGGAAAAATGGTGTTCAGGTAGATCCTTTAAGACAAAAATTACCTACTTCGTTAGAGATGGACAAGAAAGAATTACCCGTATATTTGTCGCAAATAGAACCTATTAAAAAAGCTATTGACGATAAAATCTTAGAAAAATTCGATTAAAATGTCATTACTAAAAAATAACCCAACAGAAACACAAGCCTGGCAAAAGCTAAAAAAGCATTTTTATGAAATTCAATTTGTGAAAATGCAAGAGCTTTTTGCTCAAAACCCAAATCGTATCCGGGAATTTAATATTAGATGGAACGATTTTTTAATCGATTTTTCAAAAAACAGAATCACAGCCGAAACGATAAATTTATTAATTGAATTGGCAGAAGAAACCGGATTAAAAACAGGAATTGATGCCTTGGTAAATGGCGAAATCATTAATGAAACCGAGAACCGAAAAGTACTTCATACTGATCTAAGAACATCTAAAGACAAACAAACAGATGATGTGGCTGCTGCTTTAAAGCAAATGCAACATTTCTGCGAAAGTATCATTAACGGCACGCTAAAAGGATCAACCGGAAAAGCGTTTACAGACGTTATCAATATCGGTATTGGTGGTTCTGATTTAGGCCCTAAATTAGTTACCGAAGCTTTGGCTGATTATAAAAATCATTTAAATGTCCATTACATTTCAAATATTGATAACGACAGTATTCAGTGTTTAAAAAAGAAGCTGCAAGCAGAAACCACATTGGTTATTATTGTTTCAAAATCATTTACCACATTAGAAACAATCAGCAATGCCGATATTTTCAAAGAATGGCTGTTACAAAATAATTTAAAAACGTCGTACCATTTGGTCGCCGTTTCGTCTAATATCGCAGAAGCAGTAAATTATGGCGTAGAACAGCAAAATATTTTTCCGATGTGGGATTACGTTGGCGGGCGTTATTCATTGTGGAGCACGGTGGGTTTAAGCACGGCGTTGTCTATTGGGTTTGATCGTTTCGAAGAACTTTTACATGGAGCCCATCAAATGGATGAACATTTTATAAACACACCGTTTAAACAAAATATACCGGTAATTCTGGCATTGCTTTCTGTTTGGTACAACAACTTTTTTTGTTTTGAAACCGAAGCAGTCATTCCGTATGTAGATAAATTAAAAATGCTTCCGGCATATTTACAGCAGGTAGTTATGGAAAGTAACGGCAAAAATACCGACCGACAAGGAAATCCTGTTAATTATGAAACCGGAACCATTGTTTGGGGCGAAGTGGGAACAAACTCTCAACACGCATTTTTCCAGTTATTTCATCAAGGCACAAAGATGATTCCTACGGATTTTATTGGATTTGTAAATCCGTACTTTCCAAGTGACCTGCACGATTTGTTAATGGCAAACTTCTTTGCACAAACCGAAGCGTTAATGAACGGAAAAGAAGGTAATTACCACCACACCGACGAAGACACCGATAAAAACGCAAAATATAAAGAATTTAAAGGCAACCGTCCGTCAAATACCATTTTAATAGATAAGCTCACTCCTAAATCTTTGGGAAGTTTGTTGGCAATGTATGAGCACAAAACGTTTGTACAAGGTTTTATCTGGAACATTTACAGTTTTGACCAGTTTGGCGTGGAATACGGAAAAGTTTTAGCAAACAACATTAAAGCCGAATTAAAAGAAAAGCACATCAAACAACACGATTGTTCAACGAGCTTTTTGTTGAATTATTACTTAAAAAACAAAAACGCAAACTAATTGGTTTGCGTTTTCTTTTCTATATAGCCTTCAATTTCAAGAATCATCAACAGTGAATCTTTTAAAATTCCTTTGTGTGTTTTAAGGTCTAATACAGAATGAAGGTGTTAAAAAAAAGTTAATAATCTGTTTAATTTGTTTATTTTTGACACGTTTTCTATATTTAGAAATCATTAATTGTTAAAATATAAATAGATAAAAAAACAATTCTTGTACTTTCGTGGCATTAACTTTTTCTTGTTCATCTGATCAAGAGGTTATTAACTCAAAAAATGAGGTTCCGGAAATACAATTAGTAGCTAAACAAAATATGTCTAACTTTTCAAGTGAAGATATAAAAGCTATGTTCTCAAATTATTTATGGAAAAATATTATGGTACACGACAAAACATTATAAAAAATAACTTACTGATTTTCAGACTTAACAGGTTTTAAAAACCTGTTAGGTCTTGTCTGAAACAAACAGATGTTTAATTTTTGTCGTGTACTAAAGAAAAATATATAAAAAAGATAGTTTTATTATTAATAGAGGATTACCTATTATTTATTCTTGTTCTTCTGATAATGAATCACTAAGTTATAGTGAGAACAATATCAATAACAACTTAAATTATGCAAAAGTAAACAATAGACATACCTATCAAGACGTTGATGAATTATTTAAAAAATATATTAATTCGGAAGAATATGCTCAATCATCATTAGCGGTTAACGCATTTAATTCTAAATTAAAAGGTTTAAATATTCCATTTAATGTTAGTGTTGAAACTTATTTGGAAGAAAATATTTCAAAGACGGAATTTTCTAATGTATCTGAAGCTATTTATATGTGGCATAACGTTGTCCATTTGAAAGATGTTGAACATAAAAAATTTCCTGGTGTTGTTGACTTTTTTAAAAATGCAGAGATTACATTGGTGGATTATGTTGCAGAGAATTACTATTTTCCAATTAATGTAGTTAATTCAACTTGTAGGGAAGATTTGTTAGATTGCACTAAGAGGGCAACTCGTAATTATCAGAGTGATATTAAAGCAGCACTAACAATTTCAGATGAGAACAGCCAAAGGATTGCCGTTGCTCAGGCTGATCAAACTATGTTGCAAGAGATGGAAATTTGTGGAGGAACATATGATTTATGCATTCAAAATTAACAATGATATGAAGGAATGTTTAAAATATATAATCTTTTTATTCTTATTAATTACAGTAAATGTATATTCACAAAGTGATGACGAGTATGAAAGATTTATAAAATCTGAAGACTTTCAAGATCTTGAAGCAGAATTTAAAAGTCATTTCAGTTCATCTGATTATCTTGCCTGGATAAATATGAGTATTAAATTTACGGAAATGCTAAATGGAGTTCCTTATGATCCCGACTTAAAATTCAGTGATTTTATAACTAAAAATTTAGGAAAGGTTCATTTTAAGAGTACGGAAGAGGCGATACAATTTAAGAAAGAATTAGATCATAAGAGGGAAATCATTGAGCCAATTCAAAAAAAATATCTTTTTACCATAGTAGAATTAAAGAAAAAATATGGTAATGAAATTATAGAAAAAGCTGTTAGAGAAAAAATATACAAATAAGAGCCTGTTTAAAGTGATATTGGAATAGTTATAGGTCATTTTTAAGCGAAAAGTAAAAAAAAAATTAGCAAACAACATTAAAGCCGAATTAAAAGAAAAGCACATTAAACAACACGATTGTTCAACGAGCTTTTTGTTGAATTATTACTTAAAAAACAAAAACGCAAACTAATTGGTTTGTGTTTTCTTTTCTATATAGCCTTCATTTTCAAGAATCATCAACAGTGAATCTTTTAGAATTCCTTTGTTTGTTTTAAGATTTATATCTACATAATCAGAAATTGGTATAAAATCCATTTTGATGCTGTCAATGGATTCTAAGATGTCTTTTAGTTTAAACCCCTTGCTTTCCAATTGGTAAATGGTGTCATTATTTATTGTAAATAACATTTCTCCTGACGAATGGCTTAAAAAATTCTTTTCTTCAATATTTAACTCATAATTTTTATGGGTTATTACTGTTTCCTTTGGAGATAACACAAAAGCGGAACTCGTTAAAAAGATAGCTGTAAAATTCCAAAAAGCATGAAATGCAAATCCCATAAAAAAATTAAACCGAACACGTAAATAGGTATTTATAAACCCGGTGAAAAATTGAGATATGGTAAGTAAAGGTACTAACAATAGTAGCTAATAATTATCAAAAAGGTAATTAGTTCCGTGCATTAAGGCAAAAGTAATTACAGAAAGATAAGTAAATATAGAAAAATAACGATGCCACTTTTCTTCGGTAAACAAAGATTTTACGATTCCTTCTCTTCTCAATCCCAATCGAAAAACAATTTCCTCAATCAATGGAATTAAAATCACAAGCAATAAAAACGTTAAGATAGGTCCAAAATCTATGTTTTCTAATTTATGCTCTAAGGGATAAAAATATGAAATTAAGGAGGACAACCCTAAATACACGATTGTAATTAATATATTTAAAACGAAAAGCGCAAAAAACACTTTCCATTTGTAAGCTTTTTCATTTCCTGAATATTGAATATCCTTTGGTTTCTTTACAAAGTTCCAAAAATCAAGTACTATTTGTTTCATTTAAGCTGAATTTCTGCAAATATAAACTTTCACTACTAAACGGGCAATCTTTCAAATAGGGCAAAATTAGTTGCTAATCTATTGAATATCAATACATCTTTTTAGTTTCCCCAAAACCCACCTCCCCCTTATTTTAGAACAAAGAAGTCTGAAGGCAGGGTGATTTATTTCGCTTTTTTCGTTTTTGGTATGTCCTTCGGCTATTTTGCACCATCCAAAACACATCAACGTGGCTGATCAGGTGTATTCTGACCAATGCGGCAATGGTTGAAAACGCTTTTTTGCTTTCCGATTTCACTTTCAATACCTGCATCAGCAATTGTGCGATGAGCGTACACCAGATTTGGGTTTTGAT
>NZ_FNXE01000066.1 GCF_900108395.1 Paenimyroides marinum
TAGAAAATGTAAAAGTGCTTAAAGCATCTGAAACCGCTCAAATGAAAAAGAATCATAATACTGATTATTTCACTGGGTGACATCATTGGGGGTCTTTTAGATTTGTTTCCAATACTGTTTTTTTCAAGAAAAGGAAAAAATTGCTGGCAAAATTCATCAACAAGACAAAAAATTTACTCACTATTTTTTATTCTATTTCTGTGTTCGTGATGTGCTTCGCAGTTCTGTAATTTTATCGAAATTAATCATAAGAAATAGTTGTTTAAATATTTAACAATCAGATAATTAAATATACAACTATTTCTTTTTTTACACAATATATTTATCCTAAATAATAATCGAACTCAGGTTTTTAAGCTTGGTTGTGGCATATTCAATATCTTCCAAATCTTTAAGAACGATAAAATGTTGTAATACTTCCAGTCTTTTTATTATTTCATTGATGGAATCATCGGCATCTAATCGGTTTTGTTTTGCCGAATCAGGAAAATAAATAGAACGGATATAGTCAAATTCTGCAATAAATTGTTTGGCTAATTCGTGGTCTTTATAATGAATTACAATGTTTTCGTGGTTTATTTCCGCTTTATAACTCCAGTTGTAAGAACCTGTAATAACAATAGTATGGTCTATGATACAAAATTTATTGTGCATAAGTGCTTTTTCATCATTTCCAATTTTGTAAAAATGAGATTGGTGTTGTTCTAAAAGTCTATAATTAATTTGCGAATTGTTATTAATCTCGTCGTCAGTAATCATTAAATGAACCCGACAACCTTGTTGAGCTTTTTTTAAAATAGCATCAAATAAATTCCGGTTGGTAAACCAAGCGACCGCAATAATAATAGAAGATTGAGCCTTGCCGATTTCTTGTTCTATACGTTTTGCAATTTCCTCAAAAACCGCTTCTGTGTGCATATTATGTTTTTAGGCAATTTAATAAAAAAATAACTCCTCCAAAGTTTGAAACTTTGGAGGAGTTTTGTTTTAAAATAACTTGTTCTTACTTCAACGCGTTCAGTGCATTGTTGTAATTTGGTTCCTGACCAATTTCGGGTACTTGTTCGTTATATACCACATTTCCTTCGGGGTTTACCACCACCACTGCTCTGCTTAACAATCCGTTTAAAGGACCATCGGTCATTTTTACGCCATAAGCATCGCTAAATTCGTTGCTTTTAAAATCAGATAACGTTTCAACGTTCTGTAAACCTTCGGCAGCGCAAAAGCGGTTTAATGCAAAAGGCAGATCTTTAGAAACACATAAAACAACCGTGTTATCTGCTGCCGAAACTTTTTCGTTAAACGTGCGGACAGATTGTGCACAAACGCCGGTATCAACACTTGGAAAAATATTTAAGACCACGTTTTTACCTTTGTAATCGCTTAACGATTTTTCAGACAAATCGCCGGCTGTTAGTTTAAAATCAGGAGCTTTAGAACCTATTTCCGGTAACTTTCCTGAAGTATTCACCGGATTTCCTTTAAAAGTGATTTGTGACATAATTTATTTATTTTTTGTTTCTATAAAATTACAGCTATTTTTAAATAAAGGCTATAATGGCTCTAAATCTTTTTATTTAATTAACACCCATCATCTCACACCCAACGTTCCACATAATTTATTAAATCATTAACTTTAAAGTTTAACAAATTCGTGTTATCTTTGTAATTTAAAATTATTCTATATAAGTTGTTTAAGAACAGATTTTTAAACAGCATTATTTTAAGATGAGTTCAATGAAATTAGATAGAAAAGAAATATTGTCGGCTTTAGAAACCATTTCTGTTGCAGGCGAAGGTAAAAATATGGTCGAAAGCGGTGCGGTTCAAAACGTAATGACTTTTGGCGACGAAGTGGTGGTTGATGTTACGTTGCACACACCGGCTTTACATATTAAAAAACGTGCCGAAGTAGATATCATGAAAGTAATTCACGAAAAAATCTACGATAAAGCAAAAGTAAAAGTAAACATCAAAGTAGAAACTCCTGAAAAACCCGAGATCAAAGGGAAATCGATTCCGGGAATCAGTAATATTATTGCTGTTTCATCAGGAAAAGGAGGTGTTGGTAAATCAACAATCACAGCCAATTTAGCGGTTACTTTAGCCAATATGGGTTTTAAAGTAGGTGTGTTAGATGCCGATATTTACGGACCATCGATGCCGATTATGTTCGATGTAGAAAAATCAAAACCTGTTTCGGTTGATGTAGATGGCAAATCAAAAATGAAACCCATTGTAAGCTATGGCGTTGAACTATTGTCGATTGGTTTCTTTACAAGTCCCGATCAGGCGGTAATCTGGCGTGGACCAATGGCTTCTAAAGCCTTAAACCAGATGATCTTTGATGCTGATTGGGGCGAATTAGACTTCTTGTTGTTAGATTTACCACCGGGAACAGGCGATATTCACTTATCAATAATGCAGTCGCTTCCAATTACAGGAGCCGTTGTGGTAAGCACTCCGCAAGCAGTGGCTTTGGCCGATGCTAAAAAAGGCGTATCAATGTTTATGGCAGAAAGCATCAACGTGCCGGTGTTAGGAATTATTGAAAATATGGCGTATTTTACACCGGCAGAATTACCTGAAAACAAATATCATATTTTTGGGCAGGAAGGTGCTAAGAATCTGGCAGCAGATTTAGATGTTCCGTTCCTTGGCGAAGTACCAATTGTTCAGAGCATTCGCGAAGCAGGAGATTACGGAAGACCGGCGGCTCTGCAAGACGCATCTGTGGTAGCTGATGCTTTTGTTGAAATCGCTAAAAATGTAGTATCGCAAACTGTTTTAAGAAATGATTCGCTGCCACCAACCGAAGCAATTAAAATCACCACAATGGCAGGTTGTTCTGCTGTTAAAAAATAAGTTTCAAAATAAAATATCAAGCAAAATGGCTTCAGAAACTATCAAAGAAAATGTAGAAAAAGCGTTAGAGGAAATCCGTCCGTTTTTAAAATCCGATGGCGGAGATATAACGCTGGTTTCTATTGAAGACGACAAACACGTTAAAGTTCGTTTAGAAGGTGCCTGTACGTCTTGTAAAATCAATCAAATGACATTGAAAGCAGGCGTAGAAACCACTATTAAAAAATATGCACCCGAAATAGAAACGGTAGAGAACATTTCGGTGTTTTAATAAAAACTACAAGCAAATTAGTGATGAATGATATTTATCACTTTTTTTGTGCCTGTAGCTCTTTAATTTTATATAAATTTTACTTTTATGATTGAAACTGATATATTGATAATCGGTGCCGGACCAACAGGACTTTTTGCTGTGTTCGAAGCCGGATTATTAAAATTACGCTGTCATATAATTGACGGATTACCGCAACCCGGCGGACAATTAACCGAATTATACCCTAAAAAACCCATCTTCGATATTCCGGGCTATCCATCGGTAGGAGCAGCCGAATTGATTGATAATCTAATGGAACAAATTAAACAGTTTGAACCGGGATTTACCTTAAACGAAGTGGCTGAAACCATTGATAAGTTAGAAGACGGAACGTTTATTGTGACCACAAACAAAGGTACAAAACATCATGCTAAAGCCGTTGCAATTGCAGGTGGTCTGGGTAGTTTTGAGCCAAGGAAACCTATCATTGAAGGTCTGGCATTTTATGAAGATAAAGGAGTGGAGTACTTTGTTAAAAATCCGGAGCAATTTAGAGATAAAAATGTGGTTATCAGCGGTGGGGGAGATTCCGCTTTGGACTGGAGTATCTTTTTAGCAGATGTGTCTAAATCGGTAACATTGGTTCACAGACGAAATGAATTCCGCGGGGCTTTAGATTCTGTAGAAAAAGTGCAAGAACTGAAAAAACAAGGAAAAATCAATTTGATTACACCTGCTGAGGTTACCGAAATTCACGGTGCAGAACACGTGGAAGGCGTAACGTTATCTTTTGACGGTGGGACATCGACCAAGAAAATAGAAACCGATTATTTTATTCCCTTGTTTGGCTTAACCCCAAAATTAGGTCCTATTGCAAACTGGGGCTTAGAAATCGAAAAAAATGCCATTAAGGTTAACAATGCTTTAGATTATCAAACCAATATCGAAGGAATTTATGCTATTGGCGACATCAATATTTATCCGGGGAAATTAAAATTGATTTTATGCGGATTCCACGAAGCAACCTTAATGTGCCAAAGTGTTTATAACCGGGTAAATCCGGGTAAAAAATATGTGTTGAAATACACCACCGTTTCTGGTATTGATGGTTTCGACGGCACGCGTAAAGAAGCCGAAAAAGCGGTTGTAAAAGCAATTGATTAAATCATCTGTAAACATCCCAACCTGCGAGGTTTTCAAAACCTTGCAGGTTTTAGATAATTATCCTATAACAACTAACCCTTTCAGAGTTCCGAACTCTGAAAGGGTTTAGTTTTTTATCACTTAAAATAATTGCTGTCTTTTTGTAACATTTCATTAACTTTTTCTACTTACTAAATAAAAAGCAGTATGACATTTAAACAACTCGCCAATTTAGAATGGAAAGGCATAAAGCGTAAAGGCGGTATGGCACAAAGTATTATAATGGCAATTGGTAAAGGCTATTTTGGACTTGGTTATCTAATTATAATGACTTTAATAAGTGCCGATTTATTTGAAATGGCTGCAGAAGAAGGAATAGATCCGTTTCAGGGCTTTTTTAAATATGCCGTTTATTTATGGTTGGGCGATTTAGTTATTCGGTACTTTTTTCAAAAAATGCCAACTACTTTGATAAAGCCTTTGCTGATACAAAATGTTCGTAAAAAAACAATTGTAAATTACTGTTTAACAAAATCGGCATTGTCGTTTTTTAATTTTGTAAACCTGTTTATGGGTGGCGCAATTTTACTTACGTTAACATTATCTTATAAAGTAGGTTTTGTAACAGGTTTCTTGTTTGCATTCTCGTTTACGATATTCTTATGGGCAAACAATTTTTTGGTACAGCTTTTAAATCACGTAAATAAATTTGCCGTACCTTTTTTGGTGGTTTTTGCAGGTGTTTTGGCGTTAGATTACTTTAAATATGTAGAAGTAACCGCTTACACCAAGTTTTTCTTTGAAGCACTTTACAATTATCCGTTTTTAATAGTAGTCGTAGCAGCTTATTTGATCGTGTTGCTAGTGGCATGTTACCGTTTTTACTTTAAAAATTTATCGTTAGACAGCACTGTTGTTGTTAAAAAAGAAACCTATAAATATTACGATTTAAACTTTTTAAACCGCTTTGGAAAGTTAGCTCCTTTCTTAAAATTGGATTTAAAATTATTGACCAGAAACAAACGTACCCGAACCGTTTTATATATGAGTTTGGCGTTTTTACTGTACGGACTGTTCTTTTTATTGAACCCTTCCGGAGCTTTTGAAGGATCAACTTTTGTTATTTTATCTGGAATTATGGTTACAGGAGGATTTATGCTGATGTTTGGACAATACGTTCCAAGTTGGGACAGCAGCTATTACCCACTAATGATGACGCAAAATATTCCGTACCGAAAATATTTAGAATCAAAATGGTTAATTATGGTTTTAGGAACGTTGGTTTCTATGATCTTGGCAAGTTTTTACATTTATTTTGGCTGGAATGTTTATATAACCATTATTGCCGTTGGGTTTTATAATATTGGTTGGAACTGCTATTTATCGTTGATTATTGGTGCGTATGTTCGAACAAAGATAGATCTAACAAGCAATAAAAACGCGTTTGGCGATACCAAGGCATTTAATATTAAAACAATGTTGTTAAGTATTCCTACGGTTTTAGCACCTATGATTGTCTATTTTATTTTAACAACGTTCTTGAAATTCGAAATAGCAATTATCGTTTTCATCGCTATTGGATTGATTGGAATTTTATTAAAGAAATTTATGTTCGATTTAATCGAAAAATTATATAAAAAACAAAAATATACCACCTTAAAAGCTTATAAATAATTATGATACAAGTAGATAATTTAAAAAAAATATACGACGGAAATTTAGTGTTGGATCTTCCGGGATTTGAAATTCCAATGGGACAAAGTTTTGGCTTGGTAGGGAACAACGGAGCCGGTAAAACAACCTTCTTTAGCCTTTTGTTAGATTTAATTGAGCCATCGCAAGGGTTCATCAAAAATAATGAAGTAATTGTAAATAAAAACGAAGACTGGAAATCGTTTACCACCGCTTTTTTAGACGATAGTTTTTTAATCGGCTATTTAACCTGCGAAGAATATTTTTATTTTTTAGGGGAATTAAGAAACCAAACCAAACAACAAATAGATGAATTTCTACAGAATTATGCCGATTTCTTTAACAACGAGATTTTAGGAAAAAACAAATACATCCGCGATTTATCTAAAGGAAATCAAAAGAAAGTAGGGATCATCGGAACGCTGATTGGCAACCCTAAAGTGATTGTTTTAGATGAACCTTTCGCAAATTTGGATCCCACAACGCAAATTCGTTTAAAAAAGATCTTACGAAACATTGCCGATACCAAACAAACCACCTTACTGGTTTCAAGCCATGATTTAAATCATACCTTTGAAATCTCTGACCGGATTGTGTGTTTTGAAAGAGGCAAAATCATTAAAGACATTAACACCAAAGAATATTCTTTTGAAGAACTAACCGCTTTTTTTGACGTGGTGGTGTAAAATAAAGAAAAGATAGCTTTTTGGGCTATCTTTTCAATACTATTAACCTTAACATTTTAATCATGAAAAAAGCTCAATTATTAGGAGTCTTTTTATAATTTTGGGTTAAGATACTTCTTTTATTTGTAAAAAACAAATTAAATTATTAATTATCTCCGTCAAGCAATCTGCCTAAACCACCTAAAAGACTGCCTTCTTCTTTTCCTTTTCCGCCAGTGCTTGGTGCATGGGCAATGATTCTGTCTGCCAATCTGCTAAAAGGTAATGACTGAACATACACCGTTCCCGGTCCGCGAAGTGTTGCAAAAAACAAACCTTCACCACCAAAAATGGTGTTCTTAATTCCGCCGACAAATTGTATGTCATAATCAACACCACTTGTAAAACCAACAATGCAGCCGGTATCAACCTTTAAAACTTCGCCGGGTTGCAAGTCACGTTTATGTAAGGTTCCGCCGGCATGAATAAAAGCCAATCCGTCGCCTTCTAATTTCTGCATAATAAATCCTTCACCACCAAAAAGTCCGGTTCCAATTTTTCGGTTAAATTCTATTCCTACCGAAACTCCTTTTGCAGCACACAAAAACGCATCTTTCTGACAGATGAACCTTCCGTTTAAGCTACGTAAATCTAAAGGTATAATTTTTCCGGGATAAGGCGATGCAAAAGAAACTTTTTTCTTGCCGTAATTGGTATTGGTAAAAGTAGTCATAAACAAACCTTCGCCTGTAACCCAACGTTTTCCCGCGTTTAAAACTTTGCCAAACAAACCGCCTTGTTGTTGGCTTCCGTCGCCAAAAATGGTTTCCATTTGTATGCCATCGTCCATCATCATAAAACTTCCGGCCTCGGCAACAACAGTTTCTTGCGGATCCAGTTCAATTTCAACAAACTGCATTTCTTCACCAAAAATCTGATAATCTATTTCGTGTGCATTCATTTCGTATAGTTTTTATAAAATTAGTAATTGTTTTTTTTAAATGTTACAACAAGGAGTCTAAAATTCATATTGTTTTTTATAATTAGTACCTTTGCAAAAAGGTAAGAAATGAACGATATTAAAATAATAATTATAGATAGAAATGGCAATGAGCATACTGTTGATGCGCCTACCGATATGAATATGAACATAATGGAACTGGTGCGTGCGTATGAATTGGCAGAAGAAGGAACCATTGGTATTTGCGGGGGTATGGCAATGTGTGCATCGTGCCAATGTTATGTGCTGAATGAAGATGAGGTGGAACTTCCAGAGAAAAACCCGGATGAAGAAGCAATGCTTTGGGAAGCTTTTAATGTAAAAGAAAACAGCCGTTTAGGTTGTCAAATTGCAATTACACCCGAAATTGATGGTTTAAAAATAGAATTGGCACCAGAAGCATAGTTTTTTTTAATTATTTGCTATGCAAACTTTGTTGAAAATGATAAAATGCTTACTGATCGCATTGACCATTTTGTTGGTTTGTTATATATTGGGAATATCGTTCAATCACGATACCGTTTTTTATCTGAACGAAAAATACAGCATATACATCATTATTCAACTAATACATTTAGCTGTTTCTTTAAGCAGTTTGTTTGTTATTTGGAGCAGCAACTTATACAACCGGTGGAAAAAAACAGATCAAACACTTTTGGTTGTTTTCTTATCGGTTTTCGGGTTGTGGTATTGGTATGTAAAATACCATAAAACGTATTTGAATGATGATTCTACAAAAGAATAAGTTATTTTTACTTTTTTATAATTGAATTAGATAATCACTACTAAACGGGCAATCTTTCAAATAGGGCAAAATTAGTTGCTAATCTATTGAATATCAATACATCTTTTTAGTTTCCCCAAAACCCACCTCCCCCTTATTTTAGAACAAAGAAGTCTGAAGGCAGGGTGATTTATTTCGCTTTTTTCGTTTTTGGTATGTCCTTCGGCTATTTTGCACCATCCAAAACACATCAACGTGGCTGATCAGGTGTATTCTGACCAATGC
>NZ_FNXE01000002.1 GCF_900108395.1 Paenimyroides marinum
CCCGTAAGCTTATGTGCTCTGGGAGTTGCTTTGTATAATGCTGACAGCAGTCAGTAATCAGATAAAGATTCTACAAAACAAGTATCGAAAATATGTTAACAATATTGCAGCAAAGCTGCGTTTAGAGTTTAAAGTTCAAGGTTTAAAGTTTTCAAGAACCTTAAACAAAAAAACATTAAACTTTAAACAAAAACTTAAGGTGGTTATAGCGTCGGGGCTCACCTCTTTCCATTCCGAACAGAGAAGTTAAGCCCGGTTGCGCAGATGGTACTGCGTCATAGCGTGGGAGAGTATGTCGCCGCCTTTTTTTGAAACCCTATCCATTTATTTGGATAGGGTTTTTTGGTTATATAAAATATTCAATTTAATTCATCGAAATCTATTTTATCAGTAAAAGTTTGTAAATTGGGTCTGAAATAATAAAGGAGAATTAAATGAATAAAAATGATATTTTAGAAAAGTGCAACGCTATTTCTAAAAATACTTTAATGAGTACTTTAAATATTGAATATGTTGATGTTGGTGAAGATTATCTCGTTGCAAAAATGCCTGTGAATAGTAGAGTGCATCAGCCAATGGGATTATTGCATGGCGGGGCATCTGTTGCTTTGGCTGAAAGTGTGGGAAGTGCTGCTTCGATGCTTTTTGTTGACTTGCAAGAATATGAAGTTCGCGGAATTGAAATTTCGGCCAATCATTTAAAAAGTAAGCGAGAAGGTACTGTTTTTGCTACTGCCCGAATGATTCACAAAGGTAACAAATTGCATTTATGGGAAATTAAGATTACCAATGAAGACAATCAATTAATATCTTTGTGTAAATTAACAAATATGATCTTACCTAAAAGAAAATGAACGATTTAATTAAAAAAGCGTTGTCTGAACAATTACCTTTTATTCTTTACAGAAAACCAAATGAAGAATCGTATTATGGTTGGTTTCAACAAACTATCATTTTAAATAAGGTTGCTGAATTAACAAAATCATGTTTCGTTTTCGCTCCGTTTTCTTCTGATGAAAAAATAGTTTTTTATCCTGAAGATTGTCAACTTATAAAAGAAAAAATCCATTTTTCAGTGGGGTTCTCTGAAGAGGAATCCTCATTAGAACCATCAAATAAAGATAAATCTTTTCATGTTCAATTGGTTTCAAAAGGTATTGAAGCCATTAAATCAAATCATTTTGAAAAAGTTGTCTTATCACGCAGAGAAGAAATTTCTATTCATTCAGATAAATATGAAGTCTATTTTCAACGTTTTTTAAAGAAATATCCCACCGCTTTTGTGTATTGGTTTTATCACCCAGAAGTCGGAATGTGGATGGGGGCGACTCCCGAACAATTGTTAAAAATTAATTATGATACTGTTGAAACCGTTGCATTGGCTGGTACAATGATTGATTCCGGAATAGATATGAAAGATGTGGTGTGGGGTGAAAAAGAACAACAAGAACAGCAAATTGTGACCGATTTTATCATTGATCATTTAAAATCTTTTTCAAAAAAAATCGATCAAACCAAACCTTACACACATCGTGCCGGATCTTTATTGCATTTAAAAACAGATATTAAAGCAGAATTGATACATCCAGAAAATGCTTGCCAGATGGTTGAATCTTTGCATCCAACACCCGCATTATGTGGTTTTCCTAAGGACGCAGCACGTGATTTTATCATTAATAATGAAGGGTACAATAGAGAGTATTACGGCGGATATTTAGGAGAATGGAAGTTTAATAACCTAGATTATTCCAATAAAAGCGATCTGTTTGTAAATTTGCGGTGTATGAAAATTATAAACGATAAAGCTTATCTCTTTTTGGGTGGCGGAATTAATAAAGACAGCAATCCGGAAAGTGAATATTTTGAAACAGTAAATAAAAGCAAAACAGTAAAAAGTATTCTATAAGATGTGTTTAGGTGATTCATCAAATAATTCACTAAAACATCTGATCATAAAAATAAAATAGCAAATGAAGTTAGATATATTAGCCTTTGGCGCGCATCCTGATGATGTTGAATTAGGTTGTGGAGCAACGCTGGCAAAAGAGATTTCAACAGGCAAAAAAATAGGGATCGTAGATTTAACCCGAGGCGAATTAGGAACCCGTGGATCGGCTGAAATCAGGGATAAGGAAGCTGCAAAAGCCGCAGAAATTTTAGGAGTGTCTGTTCGTGAGAATTTACGTTTCAAAGATGGATTTTTTGTTAATGATGAAAAACATCAGTTAGAAATCATTAAAATGATCCGTAAATACAAGCCCGAAATCGTTATTTGTAATGCCATAGATGACCGTCATATTGATCATGGCAAGGGAAGTAAATTAGTTTCAGATGCTTGTTTTTTATCTGGTTTAAGAAGAATTGAAACATCTTTAGATGAAAAAGTTCAAACTGAATGGAGACCAAAATTGGTCTATCATTATATTCAATGGAAAAACATCGAACCCGATTTCGTGGTAGATGTTTCTGGTTTCATGCAAAAGAAAATAGATGCAGTAATGGCATATAGTTCGCAATTTTATGATCCAAATTCAAAGGAACCGGTTTCTCCAATTGCCACAAAAAATTTCACAGAAAGCATTGAATACCGGGCAAAAGATTTGGGAAGATTGGTTTTTGTTGATTATGCAGAAGGATTTACAGTTGAAAGATATGTGGCAGTCAATAGCTTAACAGATTTGAAATAAAAAACTAAAAAAATGTTTGTCAAGCATTGAAATATCTGTATATTTGCACTCGTTAAACAAATACGGTGATTGTAGCTCAGTTGGTTAGAGCGTCGGATTGTGGTTCCGAAGGTCGCGGGTTCGAGACCCGTCTTTCACCCAAAAGCTCAGAGTTGGCTTTAAAAATAAAACTCTCACACGGTGATTGTAGCTCAGTTGGTTAGAGCGTCGGATTGTGGTTCCGAAGGTCGCGGGTTCGAGACCCGTCTTTCACCCGAAAAAAGCGATTCTGATAATGGATCGCTTTTTCTATCCTTTTTATTTTTCTTACAAAAGGCAACAATACATTAAATCAGGCAGACTGGGCTATTCTTACAATCTTATTGAACAGAATAATACTTCAAAAACTATTTTAACGGAAAATTCAGAATTAAAATTATAGAATTCAACTTCAAAAGTTTATTTTTGGAATTGTTTTATTTAAATCTGTTTATGAAAAAAATCTGGGTAGCATTACTACTTACTCCATCAATTTTATTTGCACAACCGAAAAAAAAATTTCAAACTCCTGATAAATGGGTCGATAGCATATACAATCAAATGTCGTTCAATGAAAAAGTGGGACAACTTTTTATGGTTGCAGCTTATTCAAATCGAGATGAAAAGCACGTAAATGAATTAATGGATTTAGTTAAGTCTAAAAATATCGGTGGGGTTATTTTCTTTCAGGGTGGACCGGGACGTCAGGCAAAAATCACCAATAAATTGCAGGCTGCTTCTAAAGTACCTTTGTTTGTCGGAATTGATGCGGAATGGGGATTAGGTATGCGGTTAGATTCAACTTATGTGTATCCGTGGAACATGACTTTGGGATCCATTCAAAACAATGATTTAATAGAACAAATGGGAAGCCAGATGGCAGAGCAGGCAAAACGAATGGGTATTCAGTTTATGTTTGCACCTGTGGTCGATGTGAATATCAATCCTTTAAACCCTATTATTGGCAATCGTTCGTTTGGTGAATCTAAAGAAAATGTTACCGATAAAGCCGGTGCTTTAATGAAAGGTCTGCAGGAAAATCAGGTATTTGCTACTGCAAAACACTTTCCCGGACATGGCGATACCGCAACAGACTCGCATCATTCTTTACCTGTTATAGATTTTGATAAAAAGCGTTTAGATAATATTGAACTGTATCCTTACAAAAAACTGATTAAAGAAGGATTGGCATCTGTTATGGTAGCCCACTTGTCGGTTCCGGCGTTAGAACCTGATAAAAAAATTCCTACTTCTTTGTCATACAATACCATTACAAACGTTTTAAAAAAGGAGCTGAATTTTAAAGGATTGATTTTTACCGATGCCTTGAATATGAAAGGTGTGGCAAATTACAAATCGCCCGGCGAAGTTGATTTAGCCGCATTTTTAGCAGGGAATGATGTGTTGCTTTTTGCAGAAAATGTTCCTTTGGCAATTGAAAAATTTAATGAAGCTTTTACTAACGGTGATTTTACCGAAGAACGTTTGGCACATTCGGTAAAAAAAATCCTGTTGTATAAATACAAAGCAGGCTTAAATCAATATAAACCAATCAATACGCAAAATTTATATCAGGATTTAAATAAACAAGAATACACCGATTTAAGCTACAAGCTATACGAAAACATTGTAACGATTTTAAAAAACAATAAAAACATTTTACCATTTAAAACAAATGACCCCAAACAAATCGCTTACGTGAAACTAGGCGATGATGTGAATGATACGTTTATTGAAGCATTACAGGCAAATCAACAGGTTACGGTGTTTAATCATTATCAGATTGAGGATCATTTAGACGATTTAAAAGCTTTTGATGTGGTTATTGTGGGCTATCACAAAGCTGATGGCGTATGGAAAAAACACGATATGGTAGCTAATGAAGTTGATTTATTGGCGAACATTGCCCAAAACAATAAGACCATTTTTGTGTCTTTTGTAAAACCGTATGCTTTAAGTGCTATTAAGGACTTTTCTAAATTTGAAGCAGTTGTTTTAGGTTATCAGAACAATGTTATAGCTCATAGAAAAGTAACCGATGTACTTTTTGGAATGCAGGGGGCTTCAGGAAAATTACCGGTTTCAATAGGTAATGCTTTTAAAGCGAACGAAGGAATTACAACTAAGGCAAACAAAAATCTGAGTTATGGTAGGGCAAGCGAAGCAGGTCTTGATGAAGCCAAACTAAAAGAAATCGATGCTTTTGTAAATACAGCCGTAAAAAACAAATATACTCCGGGAGCACAGGTTTTAGTAGCTCGCAACGGGAAAATCGTTTACAATAAATCGTTTGGAACAATGACTTATACTGATAAAGTAGCAGTTAACAATCAAACCATTTATGATTTGGCATCGTTGACCAAAATGTTGGGAACATTGCCCATGGTAATGAAAATGTACGATGACGGAAAGTTGCGTTTTGACCAGAAATTAGGTGATTTATTACCCGAATTTAAAAAAACAGATAAAGGAAATATTACCGTAAAAGAATTATTAACACACAATTCGGGCTTAATTGCATGGATTCCTTTTTACAAGGAAACATTAGACGCGAACGGAAAACCGAAAACCGATTTATATAAAAATACGTTTTCAAACGAATTTGATACACAGGTGTCAGAAAATTTGTTTTTAAAATCGGGCTATAAAAAAACAATTTTAGAAACCATTGCTGCATCAAAATTAGGCAGGAAAACTTATAAATACAGCGATTTAAACTTTATTTTGTTGGCTGAAATTGTTGAAAGACACTATAAAAAGCCAATGAATGAATTGGTTAACGAATATTTTTACGAAAAAATAGGTGCGAACAATTTAACCTATCTTCCGCAAACAAAATTTGACCTGTCGCAAATTGCCCCGACCGAAATCGATAATTATTATCGCTATACAACCGTTCAAGGGTATGTACACGATATGGGTGCGGCAATGTTTGGCGGTGTTGCAGGGCATGCCGGTTTATTTGGCAATGCGTTAGATGTAGCTAAAATGATGCAGTTATTTTTAGATGGTGGCGTTTTTAACGGTGAACGATTATTATCGCAAAAAACCATCGACGATTTCAATACGTGTTATTATTGCAAAGAGGGGAACAGGAGAGGAGCTGGTTTTGACAAACCGCAATTAGGCGAAAGCGGACCCACGTGTGGCTGTGTTTCAATGAAAAGTTTTGGACATACTGGTTTTACAGGAACCATGGCGTGGGCAGATCCCGAAAAAGATTTAATTTACGTGTTTTTATCAAACAGAACTTATCCTAATGCCGATGACAATAAATTGTCAAAAGCAAATACACGAGAAGACATACAGCAAGTAATTTACGATGCTTTAACTAATTAACAAACAGAACTTTAAAACATGAAAATAGCCATAGTTTGCTATCCAACCTTTGGAGGTAGTGGAGTAGTAGCCACCGAATTAGGTATTGAATTGGCAAAGCGCAATCACGAAGTCCATTTTATAACGTACAGCCAGCCTGTTCGTTTGGCACTTTTAAATAAAAATATTCATTATCACGAAGTGGTAGTGCCCGAATATCCGTTGTTTCATTATCAACCTTATGAATTGGCGTTATCAAGTAAGATTGTTGATACGGTAAAAGAATTCGGTATCGATTTGTTACATGTGCATTATGCCATTCCGCACGCCTTTGCCGGTTATATGGCAAAGCAAATGCTGGCTGATCAAGGCATCAAACTGCCAATGGTAACCACTTTGCACGGAACCGATATTACGTTGGTAGGAAACCATCCGTTTTATAAAACAGCGGTAAGTTTCAGTATCAACCAATCGGATTATGTAACGTCGGTTTCGGCAGATTTAAAAAAATCGACATACGAATTATTTGATACTACTAAGGAAATTGCTGTAATTCCAAACTTTATAGAAGATAAAAACACAGGCGATCTGCACATTCAATGCAGAAGAAGCTTATTTGCTAACGATGAAGAGCGTATTGTTACCCACGTGAGTAATTTTAGAAAAGTAAAACGAATACTTGATGTGGTACAGATCTTTAATGGCATTCAAAAAAAACTTCCAGCAAAATTAATGATGGTGGGCGATGGTCCAGAACGACAAGAAGCAGAACAATTAGTAAAAGATTTAGGCATTGAAAATAAAGTGATTTTCTTTGGAAACTCGTCAGAAATAGATAGTATTTTAAAATATTCCGATTTGTTTTTATTGCCGTCTGAAACCGAAAGTTTTGGTTTGGCAGCCTTAGAAGCAATGGCAAATAAAGTTCCTGTAATTTCATCAAACACCGGCGGATTACCCGAAGTAAACATTCAAGGTGTTTCAGGGTTTTTAGATAACATTGGTGATATTGACGGAATGGTAAACCACTCGTTACAAATTTTAAAAGACAATGAAACCTTAAACCAATTTAAAGAACAAGCCTATCAGCATTCTAAAGAATTCAGTGTGGAAAAAATCGTTCCATTATATGAAGTTATTTACAATAAAGCATTAAAAAACACGCTTGTTTAAGCGTGTTTTTTTGTTTTTATGATATTGTTTCGTATTATTTTACAATTACTTTTTTGGTGGCTTTACCTTGATTGGTTACAACCTGTACATTGTATATACCTTTTGCAAAGGCACTTACATTAATTGTTTTTTCGGTAGTTTCTTTTACCAATTTTCCGGTTGTATCGTAAACAAGAACTTTTTCTAAAGTTAAGTTTTCTTTCAATTCAATATTTAAAATATCTGTTGTTGGGTTAGGGTAGATATTGAAATTTTCTAATACAAAGGTATCAGATGATAAAATGCCTGATAAATCATAAACTTGTACAGAACCTGCTGTACCACTACCTTTTGCTTGGTAATTATTTGTTATGGATAAATTATCTGTAATCAGTTGCTCTTCAATATTTTTTGATGGTTTAGCTCCAACGCTGCCACTACCATAATTTCCAATAGCTAAATTGTGTCCGTCTTTAGAAAGAGCTATGGACCAACCAATTGCATCACCAGCATTTTGACCAATTACACTTCCTTGTTCTACCCAATTTCCTTGTATATTTTGAAAAACACGCACCTTACCGGTATCTGTGCCGTTTGCTGTATCAGCACCTGTACTACCTACTGCTAAAATATTTCCATTGGCGGATATAACTAAACCTTGACCACAAGTGTCTGATGCTGCTTCACCTACAATATCATTTCCTATCTGTATCCAATTATTACCATTAATTTTATAAACTTCTACGTTACCGGAATTTGTACCATTATTATCTGAATATCTTGCACTAATTGCCAAAACACTCCCATTATCAGAAAGAACTACTCTATGTCCAAAATCTGTATCGTAACTTTTTCCTGAAATCGTATTTCCTACTTTTATCCATGTTCCTAATAGATATTTATATACAACTACATATCCTATTTCGGTGGAAGAAGCACCAGTAGCAAGACCCGTTAAATCGCTAATGGCTATAGTATTTCCGTCACCTGATAATGAAACATTCCAAGCATAGTCCCCCCAAGATTGCCCGTCTTGATGTGTTAATGGTGAAATTTCACCTAGTTTAGTCCAATTTCCTGATGAAAATTTATAAACAATAACTTTATTATTATAATTTAAAGGACTATTCTGTCCAATAGCAATTGTGGTTCCGTCTGAAGATAAAGATAAAGACAAACCAAATCCGAAAGTTTGCCCAAAAATTGGCATTGGATCATCCTCTCTTAATTCTTGACCCATTTGTACCCAGGAATTATTTATATTTTTATAAACTTTTACAAAACCACCATAGCTAATATTATTTATCGTATATTTTGAATAGAGAGCAGAAAAAGCTAAAGTACTACCATCGTCAGAAAGTGCTATTTTATAGCCTATTTTGTCATCAAGGTTAGGTCCTTCAATATCTTGCCCTATTTGTGTCCACGTACCAGATGTTTTAGAATATACCCGAATATGTCCGGCATCGGTTCCGTTATTGTCATTATTAGGTGCTGAAACAGCTAACACATTTCCATCGGCAGAAAGGGCAACACCCCAGCCAAAGTTATCATCTGGCATATCTCCAACAATATCCTGCCCAATTTGTGTTTGTGCATTACTTATTGTAACAATTAATAATGCGAAAAGTAGTTTTAATTTCATAATTAAATTTTGTGTTAAGTATCAAATATAAAAATTAATTTACAAAAAAAATGAGAAATAATTAAAAGAGCGTGTCCGAAAAGTGTCATTTTGAGCGAAACGGAGTGAAGGCGAAAAATCTAAACTACTGACTATATGAGATTCCTCCTTCGTCGGAATGACAACGATACTTATATTATTTGACTTTTGGGACACCTTCTTTATTAATAATCTTCAGCACTCCGTTTAGGCTCTTTTACCGTTGGCCATTCGGTATCTTTTGGTAAAACCCTTTTTTCGTTTGAAATTTCGTTGGGATCATTCGCTGCTTCTAAAGTCAATAGGGTAGTGGTAATCACATTTTTTTCCAGTTCTTCAAAAACAATTTTATCGTAGGTATCCCGGTTAGTATGCCAGGTATATTGTCCGTAATCCCAGTTTTGTGTATTTAAATTAAAAGCGGGAATTCCGGCTGCTACAAACGATGCATTGTCTGTACCACGGCTTTGCGGCATTCCCGGAAAATCGGTTTTAATGTGTTTGCGAATGTGTTCGGGTACGCTTTGCAACCAGTTACCTAAATAATCGTATGAATTTACAAATCCTTGTCCGCCAATGTAATTAATCCGTCCGGTACCGCTATCTTGATTAAAAAGAACTTTAATCTTCTGTACTTCGGTAGGATGATCCATAATGTAGACACGCGATCCGTTTAAACCTTGCTCTTCGCTTCCCCAGTGACCAATAACAATGGTACGGTCGTTATTTGGGTGGTATTTTTGAATCAATCGGGCAACTTCCATCATTAAAATCGTTCCTGTGCCGTTATCGGTTGCTCCCTGAGCACCATCCCACGAATCTAAATGAGCAGAAAGCATCACGTATTCGTTCGGTTTGGTTTTTCCGGGAATAGTTGCAATGGTGTTAAAAGTTTTTGTTGTTCCTAAATTTTTTGATTGTGTATTGATTTTTATTTTGGGGCTTTTACCATTTGCCGCCAATCGATACAACAATCCGTAATCTTCTAAACTGACATCGACCATTGGAACCGTTTGAGCAAAACTGTAAAAAATGCGGTTAGCTCCCATTGTTCCTGTGTTATAAGACTGAACAAAACCTGCAGCACCCTTGGTCTCTAAATATTTAACCAGCTCGCGTAACGATTTTTCGGTGGCTTTAATGCTGTTGTTCCAAGCGGTTAAATCATCTGTTTTTTCTTTTTTATAGGTATCAAAATCTTCTTTGGTAGCGTGTTCTTTCCATTGATTTTCCGGACGTCCTGATTTTTGATATTGTGAAATCATTACTATTTTTCCTTTTACAGAACGAGCCCAATTTTCAAAATCATTTTTGGATTGAAAAACAGGCATTGCTACCACTTCGGCTTCTACGGCTTTTTTGCTATTGATATTCCAGGCCAATTGTGTGCCTTCAATCGATTTTATTCTTGGCGAAGTCATTGTAATTTCTGTTGTTCCACGCTGCCATGATTTCCATTCGCCATAAGGGATGTTTTCAGCTTTAATGTTCCATTTTTTGTAAGTAGCTACAACCCAATTATGAGCTTGTTCCATTTGGGGCGATCCCACCAAACGCGGACCGATCTCGTCTAACAATTCAAATGCGAGATGTTCTAATTGATTATTGGTTTCAACTTCGTTAATTATTTGATTGTAAACAGCTTGTTTGTTTTGTTGGAAATTTTGAGCATTTATAGTAACAGATACGAATGCGGTTAATCCTAAGAAGGCGTATTTTTTGTTCATTTGAATGATTTTTTGATTCGTAAATATATAACTTTCGATAGGAAATAAAAAAAGAGGCTTTTGCCTCTTTAGAAAATTATTTAGTTACGTGAATTTCAAAAATTAAATCGGTATTTGGTGGAATCATTCCCTGACCTCTTTCGCCATATCCTAAATGCGACGGAATAAAGATATACGCTTTGTCGCCAATATTTAACTGTTCGATTCCTTCGATGAACCCGGGAATCAAACCTGTTTTTTGACCATATTCAAACGGAATAGGAATGTATTGGTTCATTGCTTTTCTTTGGTTGTCTAACATATTGTATTTTGTAGCAATCTCTTCTAAGCTGGTATCAAACAAACGTCCGTCTTCAAAAAATCCGGCATACGCCACATTGATTTTATCACCGGCTTTTGGTTTTTCGTTTGTGCCTTTTTCAAAGATGTAATAGGATAAACCCGAAGTGTTTTTTGTAGCTTTTGCTTTTGCATCAGCCAAAGTAGCCTGCATTTCTTTTGAAACGTTTTCTAACGCTTTAGCGGCTTCTTCCTGTTTTTTTTGATTTTCATCTTGTTTTTCTTTAAACACTTTTGGTGCATCAAAAGCTTTGGCTTTATCGCCTGAACGAATGATTTTAACCGATTCTATTTTATCGCCTTGTGCAATGGTGTTTACCACTTCTTGTCCTTCAATAACGTGACCAAAAACACTGTGCTTTCCGTCTAAATGCGGTGTAGCTACGTGTGTAATAAAGAATTGCGAGCCATTGGTATTAGGTCCGGCATTTGCCATTGATAAAATTCCCGGTTTATCGTGTTTTAAATCATTGTTGAACTCATCAGCAAATTTATATCCCGGTCCGCCTTCCCCGGTTCCTGTTGGATCACCACCCTGAATCATAAAATTGGCAATTACGCGGTGAAAGGTCAATCCGTCATAAAAAGGTTTGTCTTTGTATTGTGCATCGACAAAAGGGTTGTTTCCTTCTGCTAAACTTACAAAATTAGCCACAGTTAACGGCGTTTTTTCGTACTCTAACTGTGCAACAATTTTACCTTTACTGGTGTTTATTTCGGCATATAAGCCTTCGGGTAGATTGGTTTCGTTGTCTTTTTTACACGAAACAAATAATGTGGCTGCTAATACAGCTACTGCTAAAATTTTCTTCATTGTTTATGATTGATTAAGGTTTAACATCTACGTAAAAAACAAGGTTTGAGTTTGCCGGAATAGGTCCCATGGCTCTTTCGCCATAACCTAATTGATACGGGATAAAAATATACGCTTTATCGCCTTTGTTTAATTGCAACAAGCCTTCGGTCATTCCCTGAATAAAATTACCTTTTTCGCCAAAAGTATAGTTTAACGGTTGGTAAGCATTAGCGTTTTTTCTTTGCGGATTTAGAATGCCGTGTTTTTCTGCCAAAGTTTCAATTCCGGTGTCAAACAACTTACCGTCTGCTAAATATCCGGCATAATCAAACGAAACATTTTCCCCTTCGGTTGGTTTTATTCCCGCACCTTTTTCGGCAACATATACTTTTACGCCCGATGGCAAAGCGGTTGCCTGAGCCTCATACGTATCAAACATTTTTTTTGTTTCTGTTTTTAAGGCTGCGGCTTGTTGTTTTTTTAATTCTTCTTCTTTTTTTATTTTTTCCATAGTAGCAGCAAACGTTTTCGGAGCATCAAACTTTTTGGCTTCTTTACCCACACGGATGATTTCAACTTTTTCAATCACATCGTTTTGCTGAATAGCATCAACAACATCTTGTCCGCTAACTACTTTTCCAAAAATGGTATAACCGCCGTCTAAATGTGGTGTGGCAACGTGCGTGATGAAAAATTGCGAACCATTTGTATTAGGCCCGCGGTTTGCCATTGACAAAACACCCGGACCGTCATGCTTTAATGTGGGAACAATTTCATCGGGAAACAAATAACCCGGCTCACCGGAACCATCACCCTTAGGATCACCTCCCTGAATCATAAAATCTGCAATAACACGGTGAAATTTTAATCCGTTGTAATAAGGTTTTCCTTTGTATTCTGCTTTTACTTGTGGATGATTGCCTTCTGCCAAAGCAACAAAATTGGCAACCGTTAACGGGGTTTCGTTATAATATAACTGTGTGGTAATGCTACCTTTTTGGGTAACAAAATTAGCGTACAAACCATCGGTTAAATTGTTTTTTTGTGCAAATACCTGTACTGAAATTAAGGCAAATAGAAATAATAACTTTTTCATTTTTATTCTGGTTTAATGTCGTTAAGAGTTACTTTACAGATCAGGGGAACGTTTGTTCCGATTTTTTGCTTATCACCCAAATAGCCATATGCCATGTGCGAAGGAAAAATAAACGAAATGGTTTCGCCTTTGTGCATTAATTTCACGGCATGACGCAAACCTACCATAATTTCTTGTTTATCAATAGCATATACTTTTGGAGCTGTTTCTGCTTTACCATAAATTAAATTGTTGTCTATATCGTAGATTTCAAAATCTAATTTAACGATATCTCCTTTTTTAGGCAAAAGACTGTCGGTGGTTACAGCTACATCATATTTATACCAAAACCCCAAATTTGATTGATAATAATGATGTGCCGAATCTTTTTTTATCACACTCTGAATAATTTTTTCTTCGTCCTGAACGATATTTTTATTGCGTTGAACCGATTCTTTAATAAATGTTCCAGAGCGATAGGTGATTGGTTTACGTGCTTCGGGTTGTTTACAGGCAAACAATAAACCGGTGAATGCCAAACACATTATTAATTTTTTCATATCGTTATTGTTTGTTGGTTTCTTTTAAAATGGTTTCAAACTTTAAAACAGTTTCATTTAAGCTGTCAAAAGATTTTCCGCCGGCAGCGTTAATGTGTCCGCCACCGTTAAAATAAGATCGGGCAAATTCATTCACATCAAAATCACCTTCTGACCTAAAAGAGATTTTAATCATGCCTTCTTCTTTATTCTCAATGAAAATGGCTGCCAGATTGATGCCTTTGATCGATAAACCGTAATTTACAATACCTTCGGTATCTCCTTTTTGATACTGAAATTCATCTAAATCCTGCTGTGTTAAAAAAGTATAAGCCGCACTGTGATTGGGCATTACTTTTAACTGTTGCAAGGCTCTGCCTAACAATTGCAGCTGATTGTATGAAGATGTATTGAATAACAAGCCATGTACTTTGGGGTTGTCAACACCTAAATCAATTAATCGTGCAACAATTCGGTGAGTATCGCCAGTGGTTTTAGTAAATTTAAACGAACCGGAATCGGTAACAATACCTGTATAAATACAAGTTGCCGCATCGGTGTTGATGTATTGTTGTAAATTTAATTGTTCTAAAAAGCGATACAGAAGTTCGCAGGTAGAACCAAACGATGTATCTGAAACGGTGATTTTTGCATAACCATCGGGCATTTGATGATGGTCAATCATCACAAAAGGTTTCCGTAGTTTTTCTAAATAAGAACCCATTTGATCACCTGCACGATGTAATGCATTAAAATCTAAGGTAAAAACCAAATGGCTTCCTTGTAAAAAAGTCTTGCAGTCATCAAAATTTTTTTCAAAAACCAACACCTTATCTGCTTCGGGCAGCCACGAAATAAATTCGGGAAATTCATTTGGTGAAACAACTTTTACCGTATGATTTAATTGTTTTAAAACGTGATAAAGTCCCAAACACGACCCTAAAGCGTCACCATCGGGGTTGCGGTGCGGTATTATTGCTATTTGTTTCGGCGTTTTTAAAAAATCGGTTAAAAACGCAACATCATTTGTGTTCATCATACTGCGAAAATAAACAAATTAGCAGTTACTTTAAAAAAGCTTGCTGAAATTTATTGTGCTAAATTTTAAAACCATTTTTATAAACAATCTAAATAACGCTTGCCATAGCATTTAATTAAACAATGTAGTATTTTTGCAAAATGGCACGAAAAAAAACAGATAAAATCGTATTCGAAAACGTAGAAGTCCTTGATGCAGGTGCAAAAGGCGTATCGGTAGCAAAAGCTGACGATGGTAAAATTATTTTTATTCCCAATGTGGTTCCTGGAGATGTGGTAGATGTTCAGACCTTTAAAAAACGTAAATCATATTACGAAGGCAAAGCGGTAACTTTTCACAAGTTATCAGATAAGCGCGTAGAGCCGGTTTGTGAGCATTTTGGAGCTTGTGGCGGTTGTAAATGGCAAAATATGGGTTACGAATTTCAGTTGGGATACAAACATCAGGAAGTTGAAAACAATTTAAAAAGAATTGGAAAAATACAACTACCCGATTTTGAGCCTATCCTGGGTTCTGAAAAACAGTTTTTTTACCGTAACAAGATGGAATTTTCTTTCTCTAATGCCCGTTGGTTAACCGATGCTGAAATTCAGTCGGGAGAAGAATTAGGAAAAGAAAATGCTTTGGGATTTCATATTCCTAAAATGTGGGATAAAATTCTCGACATCAAAAAATGTTATCTGCAACAAGATCCGTCAAATGCTATTCGGAATGAAATTCGTGATTTTGCAAATGAAAACGGATTGGAATTTTATAATCCGCGTGAAAATACTGGCTTATTGAGAACATTGATGATCAGAACGGCATCGACAGGAGAAATCATGGTATTGATCCAGTTTTTTAAAGAAGACAAAGAAAAACGTGAAATGCTGTTGGATTTCCTTAAAAATCGTTTTCCTGAAATCACATCGTTGCAATACGTTATCAACAGTAAATTAAACGATACTATTTACGATCAAAAGGTAATTTGTTATCATGGTCGTGATTATATTTTAGAAGAAATGGAAGGATTGCAGTTTAGCATCAATGCCAAATCGTTTTATCAGACCAATTCAGAGCAGGCTTATGAGTTATATTCCATTACCAGAGATTTCGCCGGGTTAACGGGTGAAGAACTGGTTTACGATTTATATACCGGTACGGGAACCATTGCCCAGTTTGTTTCTAAAAAAGCCAAAAAAGTAATTGGTGTTGAAGCGGTACCCGAAGCCATTGCCGATGCAAAAGTAAATGCAGACCGCAATAACATTACCAACTGCGAATTTTTTGTAGGCGATATGAAAAACGTGTTTAACGACGATTTTATTGCTCGGCACGGTCAGCCCGATGTGATCATTACCGATCCACCGCGTGATGGTATGCACAAAGATGTGGTTGCACAAATTTTAAAAATTGCACCGAAAAAAGTGGTTTATGTAAGTTGTAATTCGGCAACACAGGCACGAGATTTGGCGTTAATGGACGAAATGTACAAAGTAACCCGGGTGCGTCCGGTTGATATGTTTCCGCAAACACATCATGTTGAAAATGTGGTATTGTTAGAAAAGCGATAAAATATAGAAGAGCAGTGTAAAGCTGCTCTTTTTTAAAAATGATTTTGTATTTTTACTGTATATTATCCACCTTATGAAAAAAATCTGGTTTGTTTCTTTATGTATTTTTGGTTTTTTAGCCTGCGAAAAAGATGATATTTGTGCCGGCGAAGAATCGGAGACACCCAATATCATTATTGATTTATATGACCAAATAGAACCTGATAACTTAAAACAAGCAGTAAAAATTGCAGCTGTGGCAAATGGTTTTACGGACACTCTTTTTTTTGAGAGAACTTCTAAGATTGAACTCCCTTTACAAATAAATACCAATGCAACCGATTGGAATTTAACCCTGTACGAGCTTACTCCAACCAATGATACCATCTTTAAAAAAGATGAATTAAAGTTTACTTATACCACGGAAGCGTTATACGTTTCAAAAGCATGCGGTTATAAAACTATTTTTCACGAATTTAACGCCGTAAAAAGTCCAAATACAACAAATAATCCTTGGATACAGAGTATTTATAAGGTAACAAATGAAATTACAACAAACAACAATGCGCACATTCAGCTTTATTATTAGTCTTTTTTGTGTGTGCTCTTTGCAGGCACAAGAACAAGTTCCGCAGGTATATCCGGAAATATACGGATTGCGTATTGGTACCGATTTAATAAAAGCATCGCGCAATTTTTGGGATAAAGATTATAAAGGTTTTGAAATCTCTGCCGATTATCGATACAATAAACGCTGGTACCTGGCTGCTGAAGCCGGTTATGAAAACCGTTTAAAAACAGACGATCAGCTTTCATATACTACCGATGGAATGTTTTTAAAAATTGGAGCCGAAAAAAACTTTCACCAAAACTGGCTGGATATGAATAATTTAATTTATGTTGGTGGTCGGTATGGTTTTAGTTTGCATAGTCAAACACTGCATAGTTACCGAATAAATACGGGTGATGCCTATTTTGATGAAGAAATGCAGTATCCCGAATTGAAATCAACCGGATTGATGGCTCATTGGTTAGAAATGATTGTCGGCATAAAGGCTGAAGTGGTTGATAATTTATATATCGGAATGAATGTTCAGTTAAAAGGATTGTTCTACCAAAAACAACCCGAAGGTTTTGAAAATCTTTACTACCCGGGATTCGGACAAAAATACAGCGGAAATATTGGTGTTGGTTTTGGATACGGCATCAGCTATATGATCCCTTTTAAAAAGAAAATTATTCAGCCTGTTAAACAACAAGAAAATGAAATTAAAAAACGCTAAAGTTTCTCAGACCTTAGCGTTTTTTCTTACATGTAAACTAATTATATTATCTTTTAATAACAGGTGTTTTGTTCCGTTATGTTAGAATTTTGCTCTTCCTGAATGTTGTTTTTACGTTCTCTAACTTCTTGTTTTAAGCTAAAAAACTTTTTATGATTGTATTTCAAAACAGTTAATTTATAATAATCGTAGAAAATAATCACAGTTAAAACAAAACACACAATGTAAAAGGTGTAGTTTCGAATAGTGTTGTAAAGTATGCCCGTAATTACGCCACCAATTACATAAAAAAACATAATTGAACTTAAAAGCTGAATTTTTTCAATTACTTTTTCGTCTTTTCGGTAATGCTTTTTAGTAATCATGGAAAGTGCAATAGCCAGATCGGTAGTCAACCCTGTTAAATGGGTTGTTTTTACTGCCGAATTAGAAATACTTGCGGTTAATCCGTTTTGTAATCCCATTGCAAATAACAATAATCCAACTAAAAATTCGGTTTCCTGTAAACTTTCGGTATAAAAGTTCTGAAGGTAAATTCCAACTACAAGTAAACAAATAATTTCCAGAATAATTGGTATCGCGTGCGATAAATATCTGCCAATGTATTTGTTTCCATGAATAATGACAAAGTTTGATGTGAAGCTTCCAAAAAAGAATAGTATAATCCACAGAATGACAATAGCTGCCTGAAACCAGTTTCCTTTAGCAAGTTCCTGTGCAAAAACAGCATAATGTCCCGTGATGTTTGATGTAAAAGCAAAAAATACGATGACAGATATAACATTGACCATTCCTGCCGAAAAAGCAGTAAGCCCGCCAATTTTCAAATTATCTTTATGTGTTCTGTGTGTACTATATTTTCTGAGCATAATCTTGTTCTTGTACTTTTTTAAAGGTAATTTTTACGCTTCCCCTCATTTGTAAATCAAAATTGTAATAAATAACCATTGTATCTTTGGTTAGCTTATGTACCTGGTAACTTTCTACGGTATTGTTGCCGTATTTAAGTTCTAAAATATTTCCTCTGCCTTTTAAAAACCATTTCAGCTTTTTTTCTTCAAACGGGTCTTTAGACTTTAAGGTTAATTGTTTTTTGTTACAAAACTCCCATTCTTCTGCCTGATGAATCATCATGTTATTGTACAGCTCCTTTTTCTGATAAGACAGCAAGTTACCGTCTAACTTTGCAGAATCTACACTTATACGTTCAAAATTCCATGCTACTTCTTTCCATTTACCTACAATCAGATCTTCAGGACTATTGCCCTTAATCAGTGCGGTTCCAGAACACAGCAACACTATTAAAATTAAACTATAAGCTATTGGTACTGTTTTTTTCATTGTTCTATACCTGATAATAAAACATCGGCAAGCTGTTCCGAATGTTCCAGTTCTGACACAACATTCTGTGTACTTTCTATATTAATCAATGCTACTTTTGAAGCTTTTAAATAAGGCAGCAGGTTAAAACTGTTTTTTGATTTAAACTTCATCTTGTAATCGTTACTGCAAACAATACAGTCTATCTTATTTGCTTCCAAATAATTTTTAACGTAACGTTTGGTACTTCCCGTTAAAATGCCAAATTTTATTTTTGTTAAGCGCGACTGGTAGGTGTTTTCGATCAGTTTACATGATTCTCGAAATTCTTCGGACTGAATTTTTTTAAGAAGTTTATATTCCGAATAAAAGAGCAAATCCGATATCGAATAAGACATATCATACCCGTGCGCCAATGTAACTTCAAATTGGTCGGCTGGGTTTCTTCTTAAAAATTCTAACAATACATTTAACGATTTAACATTGAAATCGGTAGGAATCAAAACTTTTTTTACTGCGTTCATCTTTTTAAATAATGTTTGAAACAAAATTACGACCGCAGGTATTAGAAGGATTTAAAAATGAAATTATAAAGTTATTAGAAAAACAGGCAGTTATTAAAATGTTATTAGAATTACAGCTGGTAGTTTCCCGTTGGTAAAATAATTTGAACGGTAGTCCCTATTTTTTCGACAGATTTAATAAGCAATTCGCCATTGTGCATTTTAATAATGTTGCGGCTTAAAGGTAGCCCAATGCCGTAACCTTCGTAATTAAAGGTGTTCGATGCACGAAAATATGGATCAAAAATATAAGGCATTTCCGATTCGGGAATACCGATACCGTTGTCTTTAACAACAATCACAACAGATTGTTCGGTAGCACCCAGCGCAAGATAAACCTCGTTATTGTCTGAATATTTGCAGGCGTTCGATATAATGTTTGAAATAGCCAGGTGAAGCAGCTGCTGATTTCCTTTTATTTTCAGTTTTTCAGGACTTTCGGGTAACAGGCTAAAATCCATCTTAATTTTTAAATTCTTGTTTACCTTTAACAGGTTTTGTTGCACTTCCATTAAAATTTCGTCAACACGCACTTTATCAAAACGTTGGGTATTTTCGGTATAACCTGTGCGGGCTAAAAAAAGCAGGGCTTTGGTTTTCTCTTCTAATTTTTCGGCTTCCAGCAAAATATTCGTCAGTGCTTTTTCGTATTCGGGAATCGACCGTTCTTTAGAAAGAATCAGATCCGCCTCGCCTATGATCGATGTCAGCGGTGTGTTTAATTCGTGCGAAGCGTTGCTTATAAAATTCTTCTGGGTTTCAAAAGATGTCTCAATTCTGTTTAACATATCGTTAAACGTATATTTAAGTTCGCTTATGGGATCTTTATGTTTTATGGCTGATACTTCCAACCGAAGGTGTAAATTTTCCGACCCTATTTTATTTACTTCTTTAATGATGGATTTTACGGGGCGAATTAACGTACGAAGCACAAAATGAGAAATAACGAAAATGAGAAACAGAGAAAACAGCAGTGATGTTATTAATAAGTTACGCAGATAAATGATATGGTGGCTGTAAAAATAATTTTCTGCCGAAACCACTACAACATACTCGTTTTTTTGGGCATCTTTATAAATTAATCCTGTATAAAACTGATCTGCCTTGTTGTGATTAAAAGAGGTGCTTTTTAAGGTATTACTTATTACTTTAAAAGGAATTTCCGCCGGAATTTTGTCTGCAATCCGGTTGTTCTGAACCGGTAAAATATAATACTTTTGGTTGGGAAGGTTTTCTAAAAAATTTTCATAGGTTTCTTTTACTTTAAGTGATTCAGCTGGTTCACCCAATTTCATGGTAGCAATGGTTCCGGCTCTTAATTCTAAACGTTTGTAGAAATCTTCAAAAGCAAAGTTTGAAAAAGAATAGTAAATGTAGCCGGTAAAAATTAAAGTGTAAACAACAAAAATCAGTACAATTGTCAACACTGTTTTGTTATACGTTTTCATGCATCGTTTTTTAAAACATACCCCATACCGGTAACGGTGTGTATTAACTTTTTGGTTCCGAATTTATCAAGCTTTTTACGCAGGTAATTTACGTAAACATCTACCACGTTTGTGCCGTTGTCAAAATTTATTCCCCAAACGTTATCCAATAAATCGCCACGGTTTAAAACCTTTGTAGGTTTTTTCATAAACTCTAACAGCAAGCGGTATTCTGTAGAGGTTAATGAAACTTCATTGTTGTTGCGGGTTACTTTTTTGGTGTAGTCGTTTAGTTCTAAATCGGCAAATTTGTACACATCGTTTATAACAGAACCGTTTGCGTCAAAAAATTCACTTCGTCTTAAAAGATTTTTAATTCGGGCTTTCAGTTCAATCAACTTAAAAGGTTTAGCCAAATAATCATCGGCACCGGTATCAAAACCTAAAACAATATTTTCTGCACTACCCAAAGCCGTTAAAATAAGTACGGGAAGCTCGGTATATCCGTCATTACGTATCTGTCTGCAAACTTCCAACCCATTCATTTTTGGCAGTAAAATATCTAATATTACCAGCTGGATATTTTTGGTTTTAATTAATTCTATTCCTTTTAAACCATCAGCAGCATGGAGTACTTTATAACCCTCTTCTTCCAAACTTTGCTTAATCAGGTCGGCTACGTGTTGTTCATCTTCAATTATTAATATTGTACTCATTATTTTTAGCTGTAATTGTCAAAAATAAAATTTGTTCATTTAACATTCATTAAAATTGCATTAGAATTTATTTAATGACTGCCGATATATGCCATAGAACGCCATTTAAATCTATTAAATGACAAACGCGTTTTCCCCACGGAAAATTCTGAGGTTCACGTACATTGGACCCGGGATATTTCTGATTAAGATTTAATTTTTTAAGCTTCTCATACCAAGCATCGGCATCGTTAACCTCAAGAATAATCATAAAATTACCATGCATCCACTCTGCAGGATATTTTTGGAGAATAATTTTGTTTTCATCAATAATCATAATGGCAATTTCATCATCAGTATAATCTAGAGAAAACCCTATTTCGGTATAAAATTCAATTGCTTTCTGTAAATCGCTTCCGGCAGAAATAAAAGTTGTTATATTGTTCGTTTTTAAGCTCATAATAATTAAAAAATGGTGTGATATATACCGTAAAGATACACCATAAACGAAAAAAACATGTATCCCTTAGTAAATGCTAATTCATTTGGTGCTGTTAAGTTATTAAAAACATATAACTGACTTAAGAAAAGCAAAGAAATAAGTAGCAATAATGGATTAGAACTATGCAAAACACCAAAATTAATTCGGGTGTCTTTATCGGTATTTGAATTGATTAACCGAACGTATTGAATTTCATTTGTATTATTTCTTGCAATCTTGTACGTATCGTATTTTCTTTTTGATAAAATTTCATAAAAATCATTTTCGGTAACATTTACTGAAATTTCATCATTAAAAACCACAAAATAATCTCTGTATATACGCCCGTTCGATTGCGGTCTGGAAGTTTCTATGTAATGCGATGTTAACCGTACTTCTGTTTCATTAAAGCTTTTAATCGTTTTAAAAAAGACCAGTAGTACCAAAAGTGCAAAAGATCCAAATGATATCTTATAGATAAAAGGCATTCGGTTATTTAGTTGTTTCAGCTTATCTGAAATCCAATTTAAAAAGGTCTTGCTTGACTGTTTAGGCGGTAATCCAAATTTATTTTCGGTGGCTTCGCTATCTGAGACCAACAATTCTTTCACGAGAAAAAGATTATACAAAGGAATAAACAATTGCCACACATTGTTTTTTAACTTTTCTATATCGTGTATTCTTTTGTAACACTGGCTAAAAATAACCCAAAGAAGTACTATATGTATTAAAAAGGATACTATTTGTATGGTTGAAAATAAAAACAAAAACGTATTTAAAACCATTGGAATACTCAAAAAGACAAGCCGGTTTTTAAACTCATTTTTATTGATACGGGCATTCATTCCAAAAAACGTCTCCTTTTTAAAATGAGCTTCGTCCACATCAGGAAACTGCAATTTTATTTTTTGAAATGCCTTTTCTGCCGGATTGCTATTATCGTATAAAAGTTTTATTTGATATTTGTATGCTGTGTTATCTAGACCTGTAATGGTCATTAAAATAATGATTTCATCAGCAAAATGATCCATTTTTAAATAATGGGTTCCGGCAAAAGAAACATTGCCCAGCACATTTATATGTACAGCCTTACATTGGCTCACATTCCACTGCAAAAGAACAAGGTCATTTACAGCAAAATGTTTTTTATTTACCTGAAAAACATGAATTAAAGGTTTGGTAACCGGAGGGGAATACTGCCTGTTTTTTTGTAGATTACTTTGAGTGTAATTTGTTTTTGTTGATGCTTGATTTGCTACCGCGTGTAAATACTGATGCAGCAACATGCGTTTGTTGGCATCCATTAAAAAATCGTAAGCTTCATTAATTTTCAGGAAATAGGTAGTGGCAAACGGATCTTTATTAATATCGGGATGATATTTTTTAGACAACGTTCGGTACGCTTTCTTAATGACGGCTTCATCAGAAAAATTCGGAATTTCTAATACAACGTAATAGTTAATCATTAATAAATAGCAATGTTTTTACTCGTCGTTTTTATCGTTTCAAGGTACTAAAAATAGTGATAAATATTAAAAAACAAATGATTATCTACAACTTCTCTTTCAAATACTTTCCGGTAACTGATTTTTTATTTTTTGCAATTTCTTCGGGCGTTCCGGCAGCAACAACGGTTCCACCATTTTTACCACCATCGGGACCGATATCAATCACATAATCGGCACATTTTACCATGTCTAAATTGTGTTCAATAACAATAATTGAATGCCCTTTTTCTATCAATGCCTGAAACGATTGTAATAATTTCTGAATATCGTGGAAATGTAAACCTGTGGTGGGTTCATCAAAAATAAACAATGCTCGTTCTTTAACCGCTCCTTTTCCTAAGAAAGTAGCCAGTTTTACACGTTGTGCTTCACCGCCCGATAAAGTTGACGAGGATTGCCCCAATGCAACATATCCCAAACCAACATCTTGCAGAGGCTGAATTTTCTGTGCTATTTTTTCCTGATTATTTTTTGTAAAAAATTCAATGGATTCATCGACTGTTAACGTCAAAATATCATAAATGTTTTTTCCTTCAAAATGTACTTCAAGAACTTCTTTTTTAAAACGTTTTCCTTTACAAGCATCACACTCTAAATGAACATCTGCCATAAACTGCATTTCAATGGTCACCACACCATCGCCTTTACAAACTTCGCAACGACCGCCGTCTACGTTAAAAGAAAAATGTTTGGGTTGGTAGTTTCTTATTTTTGAAAGCTTTTGTTTTGAAAACAAATCTCTGATGTCATCATAGGCTTTAATATATGAAATGGGATTAGAACGCGAGCTTTTACCAATAGGATTTTGATCTACGTATTCTATGTGTTTAATGTGCGAAAACGAACCTGTTATTCCGTTGAATTGTCCGGCTTTTTCACTCGTTCCGGTTAAATGTTTTTCTATTGCAGGATACAAAATCTTTTTAACCAAAGTTGATTTTCCGCTACCCGAAACACCTGTAACCATGGTTAAACAATCTAACGGAAATACAACATCAATATTTTTTAAATTGTTTTCCCGTGCGCCTTTTACCTCAATAACGTTTTTAACCGGTCTGCGTTTTTCAGGTACTTCAATTTTTAAGGTCCCGTTTAAATAATTGGCAGTTAATGTATCGCTCTTTAAAATTTCATCAAACGTACCTTGCGCCACCAACTCACCGCCAAGCACACCCGCTTCAGGACCAATGTCGATGATTTCATCCGCAGCCTTCATAACATCTTCATCGTGTTCCACAATGATAACGGTGTTGCCCAAATCGCGAAGATTTTTAAGCACATCGATTAATTTTTCAGAATCACGTGAATGCAGACCAATACTTGGTTCGTCTAAAATATACATAGAACCTACCAAACTACTTCCCAATGAGGTTGCCAGATTAATGCGTTGCGATTCACCGCCCGAAAGTGTTGAAGATTTACGGTTTATGGTCAGGTAATCTAACCCCACATCGCTTAAAAACTGTAAGCGGTTGTTGATTTCAAGCAGTAAACGTTTGGCAACTTTTTCTTCAAATTCATTTAACTGAACGGTTTTAAAGAAATCGCGTAATTCATTAATTGGCAAGTCAACTAAATCAGAAATGGTTTTACCGGCAATTTTCACGTAATTAGCTTCAGGTCGTAAACGTTTTCCGTGACAAACGGTACACTTTGTTTTTCCTCGGTAACGTGAAAGCATTACCCTGTTTTGAATTTTATAATTATTGGCTTCTAAATCTTTAAAAAAATCATTTAAACCGGTGAAATAACTGTTTCCTTCCCAAATTAATTTTTTCTGATCGTCAGATAATTCATAATAAGGTTTGTGAATAGGGAAATCGAATTTATGAGAATTATTTACCAATTGATCGCGGTACCACGACATGCTTTCTCCACGCCACGGATAAATCGCGTTTTCATAAACAGATAATGCGGTATTTGGAACGACCAGATCTTCGTCGATACCAATAGTGGTGCCAAAACCATCGCATTTTGGACAAGCACCATACGGATTGTTGAAACTGAATAAATGAACATTTGGTTCTAAAAACGTGATGCCGTCCAGTTCAAATTTATTGTTAAACTCTAATTGATTTCCTGTTCCCAATTCATAAAGATACAAAACACCTTTTCCTTCAAAAAACGCCGTATCCACAGCATCTGATAAACGATTGTAAAAATCTTCTTCGTGACGGACAACCAAGCGGTCAATAATCAACTGTACATTAGCTGCTTTAATGGTTTTTGGAGAAAACTGTTCTATAAATTCATCAATCCTGTGTGTTTCGTTTTTATAAAATAAACGTGCAAAGCCTTGTTGTAAAGCTATTTTTAATTGATCGATAACAGACCGTTCTTTCAATTCGTAAATCGGTGCAAGCAATAACCATTTAGAGGTTTTGTCGAACGTTTTAACCGTATCAGTAACATCGGTTACTGTGTGTTTCTTTACTTCATTACCCGAAATTGGAGAAAAAGTACGACCAATGCGTGCGTAAAGCAATTTTAAGTAATCATAAATTTCGGTTGATGTACCCACGGTTGACCGTGCATTGGTAGTGTTCACTTTTTGTTCAATAGCAACAGCCGGTGCAATACCTTTTATATATTCTACTTTGGGCTTGTTGATACGACCAAGAAATTGCCGAGCATAAGAAGACAAACTTTCCACGTAACGTCGCTGACCTTCGGCGTATAAGGTATCAAAAGCCAAACTTGATTTACCAGAACCCGATAAACCGGTAATGACAACCATTTTATTGCGCGGAATAACCACATCTATATTTTTTAAATTATGTAGATGTGCACCCTTTATAATGATATTTTGTTTTGGATCGATTGTAGAAAAATCTGGTTTTTTCATTTTTTATAAAATAACTACAAATTTACGAATTATTAAGAGAAGATGCTTTGTGGTTGTGCTACAATAATTTTAAAAAAAATCAATAATATTTTTATTAAGTTTTTTTTAAGAAATATTTTTTTATATATTTGTTCATAACTCTTAAAAAAAAGAAGCCTATAACACATCTGTACTTATAATAAAAACCTAAAACATAAGTGAGGATGGCAAAAGAAATTTTGTCAGATGCGGTATTATTAAATGAATACGCTTCTGGAAACGAATGGGCTTTGGCGCAGTTAATTGAGCGTCATAAATCAAAATTATACAGTTTTATTTTTTCTAAAGTAAAAGACAGGGATTTATCTGACGATATTTTTCAGGATACTTTTATTAAGGTAATCAATACCATTAGAAAGCAAAATTATAATGAGGAAGGAAAATTCTTGCCTTGGGTAATGCGTATTGCCCATAATTTAATCATTGATCACTTTAGAAGGCAGTCAAAAGTTAAAATGCAACGCGAAAAAGAAGAATTTCCTCTTTTTAGTAAAATTCTTGATAGTGAAATGAATATTGAAGCCCGCATTATAACCGGGCAAATTGAAGATGATTTACAATCATTGGTATTAAAATTACCCGAAGACCAACAAGAAATAATACGGTTGCGGTTATATGACGATTTAACGTTTAAGGAAATTGCAGAATTAAACGGTATCAGTATCAACACAGCTCTGGGCAGAATGCGTTATGCCATTATTAATTTGCGTAAAATAATCAATCAAAAACAAATTATTTTAAACGATTAAACAATATAAAGAAAGGTTGTGGCGTTATATCATAAAATTAAGTTTTATTCTATGATAAAAAATTACAAAAGCAACAGTAAACAACAAAACAATCTATTACCTAAAAAGAGTACCATTGATTTTGTTTTAAATTATTCAAAAAGTACCAAAATGGTAAAAAAAGACTCTTTTAATTTCATAACTTTTCAAAACTAAAAAAGGAACTTTTAATAAGTTCCTTTTTTTATTGCTTATTGGTTTTCAACAATTCATTGATAAGAGATTTCTTGCCAATGGTTCGGGTAATGATGTCTTTTTCCAGTTTCCAGCCACGTGCCGGCGAATACTCTCTGCCGTACCAGATCATCTGTAAATGTAATTTGTTCCAAGTGTTTATAGGGAAAAGTTTTTTGGCGTCCATTTCGGTTTGAACAACACTTTTTCCTGAACTTAGATTCCAGCGGTACATCAATCTGTGAATGTGCGTATCTACAGGAAAAGCAGGAATGTTGAAGGCTTGCGACATGACCACAGATGCCGTTTTGTGCCCCACGGCAGGTAATGTTTCTAATATGTTTATATCTGCCGGTACTTCGCCTTTATATTGATCGATTAAAATTTTACTTAAACCGTAAATTCCTTTGGATTTCATGGGTGATAATCCACACGGACGGATAATATCTGCAATTTCTTCCACAGTAAGTTTAACCATATCATACGGGTTATCGGCAATAGCAAATAATTTTGGCGTTATCTGGTTCACGCGTACATCGGTACATTGAGCAGAAAGCAAAACCGCAATTAATAAGGTATAAGGATCTTTGTGATCTAACGGAATAGAAACTTCAGGATATAATTTCTCTAAAGTGTCAATTACAAACTGAACTTTTTCTTGTTTTTTCATATTCATTAAATAGAATTATTTGAATCGTTCGGCATATAATTCGAATAGCCTTGTTACATCAAAATAAAGACCTTCTAGTCGGTCAGCATTCTCTGTTTCTTCCTTATCATCATCAGTGTATTTAACAGCCAAAAAATCATAAGATCTACCTTCGTTGTCAGTTAACAAGCTTTGTCCACTTACATTTAAATCTAACGTTTGCATTATGTAATATTCGTGTGTTGTAGAAATCACATCCATTGCTGTTTCTTGGGTAAGTCCATTACCGGTTTCAAGTAAAGCACCTAATAGTTTGTCATATAAAGCACCTAATTTATTATATTTATCAAGATTGTTTGTAATATGATATGCTGTTAATAAAATGTCGAATGCTTCAAAATCAATAAATAACTCTTTTGCTATCAGGTTTTCATTATAAGTAATAATTTCATTCCATTGTTCGTCAGAGATATTTTCAGATTGGTAATATTTAAGAATTTTTTCATCAAGAGTATGACGATTGTGAACCTTGAAATCATTCATTAAAGAACTACCATAATACAGATGGTGTAAATGGGTAGTTGTTAATGTAGTATCTAATTCAACAAATCGCTTTTTTAGATTTTGGAAATAGAATTCAGAATCTTTATTCTTAATTTCTTTTTCAATAGATTTATAATCTACTTTTTTTGTATTAGGACTTTGTTGAGAGAAAACATTTAAACTAAATATTAAAAAAGCTAGAGTAATAATTTTCATAAAGTATGGGTTTATTTATAATTTTACCAAAAATAGTAAATTTTAATTTATGACCACATTACAAACAGGCGATAAAGCTCCAAACTTTTCAGGAATTGATCAAAATGGAAATACTGTAAATTTATCAGACTTTAAAGGTAAAAAAGTAGTGTTGTTTTTTTATCCAAAAGCTTCAACTCCTGGTTGTACTGCCGAAGCTTGTGATTTACAAAACAATATTGAGCGGTTTATTGCGGAAAATTATCAAATTGTTGGTGTAAGTGCCGATTCTCAAAAAAGACAATTGAATTTTGCTGTAAAAAATAATCTGAATTATCCGTTAATCGCCGATGAAGACAAAACAATCATTAATGCGTTTGGCGTTTGGGGACCAAAAAAATTTATGGGACGCAAATACGACGGAATTCACAGAACTACCTTTATTATCAATGAAAAAGGAATTATTGAAGATATTATCTCAAAAGTAAAAACAAAAGAACACAGCAACCAGATTTTAAAATAAAATGAGTGCTACTTATTTTATACCAAGATATGTTTAAACTCGCCACTTCTGGTAGCGTAACAAAGTGAAGCCTTTCTACAAGCTCAAAACAGGCTATGGAGAAGTCTTTGAAATTATAAGATCTCGACTTCGCTTGAAGTGAATAAAATATTAATTATATTCTATTTTGGTGTAAAGTTCGTGATAATCATAATATTTAATAATAAATGTTTGAATCATGAAGTATATTCAATTAAATAACGGCAACAAAATACCGTCTATTGGCTTTGGCACATACAAAGCAACGGAGCAAGAAGGGATAGAATCGGTAAAGCAAGCCTTGCAAAACGGTTATCGGTTATTAGATAGCGCAGCTAAATATGAAAACGAAGAAGCGGTTGGGTTAGGTATTAAAGAAAGTGGTATTCCGCGCCAAGAGATTTTTGTTACAACAAAGGTTTGGAGAGAAAATTTAGGATACGAACCGACTAAAAAGGCTGTGGAAGAATCTTTAAAAAAACTTCAATTAGATTATATTGATTTGTATTTGATTCATTGGCCGGCAAACTTTAAAAATTTTGGTAACGACTGGAAAAAGGTAAATGCGGAGACATGGCGTGCCATGGAAGAACTGCAACATGAAGGAAAATTAAAATCAATTGGTGTAAGTAATTTCTGGATCGAACATTTAGAAGCTCTTTTGGAAACTGCAAAAGTTATGCCTGCAATCAACCAGATCGAATTTCATCCCGGGTATTGGCAGCCTGAACTAAAAGATTATTGTAATGCTAAAAATATTCTAACAGAAGCTTGGTCGCCCTTAGCAAGAGGTCAGGTTTTCTCGAATGAATTGCTCCAAAATATTGCACAGAATCATCAAAAATCAATTTCACAAGTGTGTTTGCGTTGGTGTTTGCAACATCAGGTTATTCCAATTCCTAAGTCAACAACTTTAGAAAGAATTAAAGATAATATTGACGTTTTTAATTTTGAACTAACCCCAGAAGAAATGGAACAAATCAATCAAATTCCAGCAATGGGTTTCAGTGGAGAATTACCCAACGAATGGCCTGATCGTGTTCCTGTCAGCTAAAACACATGCAAAAAGAAACCATTGAACCCTATACATTCGTTTTTGGCAGAAACAATTGCCCTTTCATTAATCGTTGTTAAAATTCTACCAAACGACAGATCAATTCCTTAAATTTCAGAAAATTTAACTGCGACAGATTATTCAACATAACAATTAATATATACTACGAAAACTATTGTATTTACAGTACTTTATCAACAAGTAAGTTCTTATCTAAATCTTCATATTTGTATTTTATGATGTCGTCTTTTACAAATTGTGTAATACTTTTGGTGCGGATAAATCCTCTGTCCATGATAAAATCGGTTGTTTTAGTACCATTTCCGGCTGTATGGTGGAAATCCCAAATTTTATCAGGAGAAATCTGTGGTGTTTCATTGATAAACTGGTTAAACCATGCTGTTCTGTTTTGGTGGACTTCTCTTGTGTAAAGTGGAGTGGAAGACCATATTTTAGGTTTCCATGCTAATTCAGTAACGTGAAGTTTTTCTTCGTCCCAAATCAATTCAAAAGCTTTAAATTTCTCAGTATTTGCTTTGTTTTGCGGTTCTATTAATACAATAGTGAAAGGTTCAATGCCGCTAAAATCAAATGTTTTTAGAAATTCCATTATATTTTTTGCTTGAAGCAGTTCTGTCATTGCAATCCCTCTGCTAAGTCGGTAGCTGTCTTTTCTTTCGTGTGGTACTTTTCCTCCGTTCATCAAACTGGCAACTCTACCGTTTTTATTGGCACCAATCCAGGTTCCGCCTGCTTTTTTGTCTTTCGGATAAATCAAAATATCTCCATTGTGTTCGTATTCCATTGGTGGAATGGTTTCACGCATAGGTTGTTCATCCCGATTGCTCGTCAAAACAAATTTATCATCGGTTATAGGGAAAAATGTAAGCGTACACATAAGATGCTATTTTTTACTTATCAAATTTACAATTTATTCATAAGATTATGTAAGATCAATACCGCATCTGGATTTTTAAGGTATTTTGAGTTTGAAAAAGAGAAGATAAAAAGTGTAGAAACCGGAAGATATTCTGAAATTGCAGGAGCTCCGTAGATGAAACATGGATAATGTATAGTATAGTAAAGACAATCTTTCAATTTTATATTAAATTGAAAAAAAAGACTTCCGATTGGGAAGTCTTTCTATGGTTAATCTGTAACCACAGGTTTTGTAATTGGATTATTGCTTTTAACCACCACAAAAGTAGAAATGGCATAATACGCTTCACCGTTACCGTTATTGTTTGTCCAATCTTCAAATTCATATTCAAATCCAAAACTAGACCCGAATAATGTTTTTTGAAGGTTATCAAAACGAACCGGAACAACCATTCCCGGACACCAGCCCGCACGATCCGGCTTCCAGTTACCTGGTGATTGATTGTTAATTGGATTGTCTGCACAACCAATCCCCTCTAAATTATGTTCGAAAGTTTGTGTACCGTTAATGTTGATATGATGGGTTCTGTAACACCATTCGGCACATCCGCGTCCATCGGTATCGTTTGGTGTGGCGTGCCCCCAACCTGAAATAATCGTTCTTAAATAAGCAATTTCGGTAGTTGCAGCAATGTTTATCTGTTTGTCCATATCAAAATCATGTGTTTTACCATAAGGAACACCGTCAATTGACGATTTGTTATACTGAAAAACAGGAACCACAGCTGAATATTTATAATCAGGAGTTCCATATTCAAAATCAAAATCAACGCTGTAAGTTCTTCCTTTCGCGTTCCATGTTTCGGTATAAATTTTTAGTTCGGTTGAGCCTGTTAATAAAGATTTAAAATCGGTTACGTCAATTTCATATCCTCTTTCTAATTTTTCGGTTCCCACCCAATATGGAGTAATAAAACGTCCGATTTCATACCATTCGTTCGAAGTTTTATCTTTTACATAGATGTTTGCAAAACGATCCCACTCATCACAATCTTTATTCGGACAAAAATCTTGAATGTACATTTTCACCGTTTTAATATTCTCAATATCTGTAGGAAAACTAACTGTCTTTTCTGCACTTTGCGATGCACCATCTGCAAAAGCTACTTTTACTTTTTCAAATGTTTTTACATTGGTAATTTTTGGTTCGTCAGGTTGTGGTTCATCTATGTCTTTTGGTGTGTTATCATCTCCGCAAGACATCATGGTTAAGATTAACCCTAATAAATATAAAGTTTTCTTCATAAAAGATATAGTAAATGTTAATGAATTGTAAATATACTTTAATTTGTAATATAATCTGTATTTCTTTAGAAATTTTAAAAATTAACGAAATACGTTTAACTTTACAAAAAAGTAAAAATGCAGTACAATATTTTAGATACACCTATTGAATACCTGAAAGGAGTTGGTCCTCAAAGAGCTGATGTATTGAAAAAAGAATTGCAGATTTTTACGTATAAAGACCTGGTTAACTTTTATCCTTATAAATATCTTGATCGTACCAAATACTATAAAATCAACGAATTAAATGCGGGGTTGAATGCAGAAATTCAAATTGTTGGGAAAATTATCAGGTTAAAAACCGTTGAGCAAAAAAGAGGCAGTAGATTAGTTGCTGTGTTTACCGATGGTTATGGTGAAATGGAATTGATATGGTTTCAGGGACAAAAGTGGATGAAAGAAAATTTACAAATCAATCAACCGTATGTAATTTTTGGAAAGATCAATCATTTCAACGGAATATTTTCAATGCCACACCCCGAAATGGAAACCGTTGAAGAGCACAAAAAAAGTTTGCAATCTGCTTTGCAACCCGTGTATCCATCTACAGAAAAATTAACCAAAAAGAATATTTCTAACAGAAGCATTACCAAAATGATGCAGCAGGTTTTTATAGAAACACATCATTTATTCAAAGAAGTTTTTCCTGAAAATTTAATAAACGAACTGAGGTTGTTGCCTAAAAATGAGTCATTTTTTAATATTCATTTTCCTAAAAGTTCTGAATTATTGAACCGGGCACAATTTCGGTTAAAATTTGAAGAATTGTTTTTTATTCAGTTGCAATTGCTGTCTAAAAATGTGGTACGTAAACAGAAAATTAAAGGATTTGCCTTTGAACAAGTGGGCGATTATTTCAATATGTTTTATCACGAACATTTGCCTTTTCCGCTGACCAATGCCCAAAAACGGGTTTTAAAGGAAATCAGAACCGATATGGCACGCGAAGCTCAAATGAACCGTTTATTGCAAGGCGATGTAGGGGCCGGAAAAACCATTGTTGGTTTTATGTCAATGTTACTGGCGTTAGACAACGGTTTTCAGGCATGTTTAATGGCTCCGACCGAAATTTTAGCCAATCAGCATTTCATCGGAATAAAAGAAATGGCTGATAAAATAAGCATCAATGTGGCACTCTTAACCGGATCTACAAAAACAAAAGAACGCAACCAGATCCACGAAGATTTGCTCAATGGAAGCATTCATATTTTAATAGGAACACACGCTTTATTAGAAGATAAAGTGCAATTTAAAAATTTAGGATTATCCATCATCGATGAACAGCACCGTTTTGGTGTGGAACAACGTTCTAAAATGTGGAAGAAAAATATATTACCACCCCATGTGTTGGTTATGACCGCCACTCCAATTCCCAGAACACTTGCAATGAGTTTGTACGGCGATTTAGATGTTTCGGTGATTGATGAATTACCGCCGGGAAGAAAACCCATTCAAACACTTCATTTCTTTGAAAGCAAACGCTTACAAGTATGGCAGTTTATCAAACAGGAAATCGCAAAAGGCAGACAAATCTATATCGTTTATCCGCTGATTCAGGAAAGTGAAAAATTGGATTATAAGAATCTGATGGAAGGTTATGATGCTGTCAGCCGTGATTTTCCATTGCCTGATTATCGTGTAAGCATTGTGCACGGACAAATGACTCCGAAAGATAAAGATGCCGAAATGGAACGTTTTGTAAAAGGAGAAACCCATATTATGATTGCTACTACGGTGATTGAAGTGGGTGTTAATGTGCCCAATGCATCGGTAATGATTATTGAAAGTGCAGAGCGTTTTGGGTTGAGCCAGTTACACCAGTTACGGGGAAGAGTAGGGCGTGGTGCCGAACAAAGCTATTGTATTTTAATGACCGGCAATAAATTAAGCAATGATACCAAAATACGTATGGATGCTATGTGTAAGACGAATGATGGCTTTGAAATTTCTGAAATCGATTTAAAGTTGCGTGGACCGGGTGATATTATGGGTACACAGCAAAGCGGCGTTTTAAATTTGCAGATTGCCGATTTAGTCAAGGATCAGGAAATTTTAAAATTGGCAAGAATAAAAGCCATTGAGCTTTTAAAACAAGACATCAATTTTGAAAAACCGGAACATCAGGCGTTAAAATCTGCCTTTGAAGTCCTTGCCCGAAAAAATAATATTTGGAATTATATAAGTTAAAAAAAATGAAAATAATCTTTGCATCAAACAATAAAAATAAGGTTCAGGAAATTCAAAATCAACTGCCTGAATTTATTCAAATTATAACTTTAGAAGAAATTGGCTGTACCGAAGAAATTGCTGAAACGGCAGATACCATTGAAGGAAACGCCCTTTTAAAAGCGAATTATGTAACTGAAAAATATGGTTTGCCTTGTTTTGCCGATGACACCGGTTTAGAAATTGAAGCCTTGAACGGAGCTCCCGGAGTGTATTCGGCCCGATATGCCGGCGAAGATAAAAATGCGGAGAAAAATATGGATCTGGTTTTAGAGAAAATGCAAAACGAACCCAACAGAAAAGCACAGTTTAAAACCGTAATTGCTCTAAACATTAATGACCAGCAGCATTTATTTACAGGAATTGTAACTGGTGAAATTAGAAAGGAAAAAACAGGAGCAAACGGTTTTGGTTACGATCCCATTTTTGAACCTGAAAATCTTGGTAAAACTTTTGCCGAAATGACATTGGAAGAAAAAAACAAATTAAGCCATCGCGGCAGAGCAGTTGAGCAATTGATTGAGTTTTTGAATAATCTTTAGATTGTATTTATTCTAATTTCCAATCCGTCAAAACTAAAGTTATAATTGCGTGAGGCCAAATTTCAACACCTGACAATTTTGGTCTCACAGGTAAAATACTTGTTGATTTCCAATCATTACTATCAGGCGTATACATAAGGGCAGTGTAAATTAAATTTTTATCAAAAGGGTTTTTTACAGTTAAAAACATTGAAACTTTACTTCGATCTTCTGCATATTGTTCAAAATCAACTTCAATAGTTTTTTCAGGATAAAGATTTTCCTTTACTACTTTCATTGAAAAAATCGTATCGTTTCTAATTTCAGTTTCAATAAATAACTTTTCGGTTGGATATAATTGAAGAATATTGTCTTTTACAAAATATGGTGAAGATTCAACATTCATTCCATAATTTTGCTCACTATTCATCACAATATTCAAATAAAATGGATCTCTATAACTTTTTTCATTTTGCGAGAAACTTAATAGCGTAAGCAAATTGAATAGTAATAAAAAAATGCTTTTCATAAAATTTATTAATTAGGTTGATGTTTTTAATTCAAAAGTAAGTTATTTATTAACGTTAACTATTAAAATTATAAAATAATAAACATACAGAATTTAAGTTTTTATCTCAGTTAAAACAAATCTTTAAAAACCATATCAAATGCAAAATAATCAACAGCATAACTGTTCGTTGCTCCAACAATATTTTTCATATATCCCAAACTAAAAGTAACGGGAATTTTCACAGGTGAATAAGAGTAATACAAAGAAAAACGACTTTCACGATAATTAAAATCAGACCATTGGGTGGTTTCTTTGCTTATTGAAAACAGTTGTTCTGAATTAAATGTTAATTTATGATGTTTGTCCGCATCTAAATTTATGGCTAATTGCAAACGGAAGCGTGAACGCAATTGAAAATTTTCATAAGTATTTGTAAAATCAGGAGCATAGAATTTTCTAAATTCTTGTCGGATGGTAGGTGTAAATTTTAAACGTCCGGTTTTAAAAATATACGAAAACCTGCCATAAATCCGAAATTCTTGTTTCCATTTTGGATCATCTTCTTCATAAGGAAACGTGTCTGAGTATTCGTTTTGTTTTCGGTAACTTAACGCCACAGAATACTGCAAGTTGTTATGAAACTGATGATAAAACTCTTGATTAATAACAAAAATTGCCGGTTTATGAAAAGGATTGTTCGTATCGGGATTACTTTTTCTGCCCACGCCAACATAAGTCATCGACTGCCAATTTTTATATTGTATGGTATCAAGCTGCTGCTGTACCCCAACGGCGAACCAATTGGCATTGTTTGCTTTCCCCAGCCCCGGAGAACTTATTTGAGCAGTGATGGTGTTTGCAAAACAAAGAACCAATAGGAATGTAAAATGTTTTTTCAATTTAATAGGATATTTAGTTTATTACTTTTAAAATCATGCAACAAAGTAAATCCTGAAATTGGGAAACATTTGGGAACGAAATTTTTTACATTATCTTTTGTTTACTATAAAATGTTTTTTTAGTTAAGATCCGCTTCATTTTAAACAAAATATAAAAACAAATACCTTTTCTTGTATTAAAATTGAGAATCAGCAAAAAAATCCGTACCTTTGCACCTATTTTAAAAATTATATGAATAAATTCCAAGAATTAGGATTAAACGAATTGCTATTAAAAGCAATTCAGGACTTAGGTTTTGAAACACCTTCAGAGGTTCAGGAAAAAGCTATTCCCTTATTGTTGCAACACGATACAGATATTGTTGCATTGGCGCAAACGGGTACTGGGAAAACAGCTGCTTTCGGGTTTCCTCTGATTCAAAAAATTGATCCGGAGAACAGAAGCACACAGGCATTAATCCTATCGCCTACCAGAGAATTGTGTTTACAAATTACAAACGAAATTAAACAGTATTCAAAGTATGTGAAAGGATTACATACCGTGGCTGTTTATGGTGGTGCCAGCATTACAGAGCAGGCAAAAGAAGTAAAACGCGGTGCACAGATTATTGTGGCAACACCGGGACGTATGCAGGATATGATTAACAGAAACTATGTTAACATTAAAAACATACAAATTTGCGTATTAGATGAGGCTGATGAAATGTTAAACATGGGATTCTATGACGACATTACCTCTATTTTATCTGATACACCAGAAGAAAAAAATACGTGGTTATTTTCGGCAACAATGCCACAGGAAGTAGCGCGAATTGCCAGAGAGTTTATGACGAAACCTCAGGAAATTACTGTTGGTCATAAAAATCAGGGGTCTGAAAACGTGTCGCACGAGTACTATTTGGTAGGTGCACGCGACCGTTATCCGGTATTAAAACGTTTGGCAGATATGAATCCCGATATTTTTTCGGTGGTTTTCTGTAGAACCAAACGCGATACACAGGCAGTTGCTGAAAAATTAATTGAAGACGGATACAACGCTGCTGCTTTGCACGGAGATTTGTCGCAAGCACAACGTGACGGAGTAATGAAAGCGTTCCGTGGCCGTCAAATTCAAATGTTGGTTGCTACCGATGTAGCTGCCCGTGGAATTGATGTTGACGATATCACACACGTTATCAACTATCAGTTACCCGATGAAATTGAAACCTATAACCACCGTTCAGGTCGTACCGGGCGTGCTGGTAAAACGGGTACGTCAATTGTTATCGTTACAAAATCTGAATACAAAAAAATCAGTCAGATTGAACGTATCATTAAAAAGAAATTCGTTCAAAAACCAATTCCAACCGGAATGGAAATTTGCGAAGTGCAGTTAATTCACTTAGCAAACAAAGCAAGATGTGTGGAGGTTGATTCAGAAATTGATAAATACTTGCCAAAAATTGAAGAATTATTGGGCGATTTATCAAAAGAAGAATTAATCAAAAAAATGTTTTCGTTAGAATTCAATCGTTTTATTGAATATTACAAAAAACAAAATACAATCGATTCTCCAAAATCTCGTGAAAAAGGTGAAAGATCGGTTAATTCAGACGGATCGGTTCGTTATTTCTTAAACTTAGGTTCAAGGGATAATTTTGACTGGATGAGTTTGAAAGATTTCTTACGCGATACCTTAGATTTAGGCAGAGACGATTTGTTTAAGGTAGATGTAAAAGAAGGATTTTCATTCTTTAACACCGATGCTTCGCATAGCGAACGTGTGATGGAAATTTTAAATAACATGCATCACGAAGGTCGTCAGGTAAATGTTGAAATTTCTACCAGCGGTGGCGGTTCATCACGAAGAGATCACAATGGAAGAGGCAGAAGCGGTGGTTTCCGCAGCGAACGTTCCTCATCAGATAGAAGATCATCAGGCGGAGAACGAAGAACGGAAGGTAAATTTGGTCGTCGCAGAGAAGATGATCGTCCGGTTCGCAACGAAAGAAGATCGGTAAGAGGCGATCGTCCACGCAGATCTAACTAAATTGTTGTTAATATTTACAAAATAAAGACATAAAACTGCAAAATATCCTGTATTTTTGGTTCATACTAAAAACAAATATGAGATATTTCGCAGTTTTATTTTTTTTTCTACTTTCTGCTGCTAATTATGCACAAGAAAAAAATATTCAGGGAACAGTTTACAGTGAATTAAGCTACGGTCCGGAAAGCAATGTAAACATCATTAATTTAAGCTCATTAAAGGTTGCACAGACAAGTACTGACGGTGTTTTTACCATTTTGGCAAACGTAAATGACACATTACATATTTCTTCGGAAGGATTTCGTTCATTAAAAATAAAAGTCACAAACGACTGGTTAAAAGAAGGAACGATGAAGATTTATATTAAAGATACTTCTACGGTTTTAGACGAGGTGGTAATTAATACGTTGAAACTGACCGGAATTTTATCTGTTGATACTAAATTGATTGCCTTGGCAGATTATCCTTATTACCGCGATTTTGGTCCGACAGGTTACGTGCCTAGTTATAATCAGGGCTTAAACCCAATTAATGGTATTTACAATGCCATGAAACGAAATTCGCGTGAAACAAAAAAAATCAATCAGATTCGTAAAGAAGTAGAGCTGATTGAACTAATGAAAAAGAAATACGACCGCGAAATGGTTTCTGCTTTACTTGATATTTCTAAAGAAGAAATTGTAAAAATATTACAGCGCTGCAATCATTCTGAACGCTTTATTTATACTGCCAGCGATTACCAGATTTTTAATGCTGTTAACGAATGCTATGCAAATTATAAGTTAGGCAATTGATGTTGTTGTACTCAAAAAATAAAAACCGTTTCAAAACAATGAAACGGTTTTTATTTTTTAATATTGATTGGTACTTAACAAAACCAATGTGCAGGCTTCTTCAAAACTGATATTGTTTTCTTTTAATAAATTTTGCAATTCACTGTTTTCGGTTCCTGGATTAAAAATAACCCTTCTTGGCTTTAAACCTAAAATATAATCATAATATGGTTTTTGATTGGTAGGATTTAAATATAATGTTACCGTATCAATAATATCGCAGTGCACAGGTAGTTTTTCTATTGTAACACCTTCAACCTCTCCACCGCGGATACCAAAAGCTTTTACCTTGTGGTTATGACTCAACAATTTCCTGATTGCCATATTAGAGTACCTTTGTACGTTTTCAGAAGCACCCATTACTAACGTTGTATCTTTCATGATTTTTTTTACAAGTTACAATTTTTAAATCAAAGATAAAAGGGTAGATTATAGATTACTATTTCACAATCTCTTGAATTTCATTTAAAATTGTTTGAGCCACCCCATCTGCCTGTTGCTGTGTGTGTGCTTCGGTATAGATACGGATAATGGGTTCGGTATTTGATTTTCTCAAATGAACCCAGCTCTCTGCAAAATCTATCTTAACACCATCAATCGTAGTGATTTTTTCGTTGGAATAGCGTTTTTTCATTTCTTCCAGAATAGCATCAACATTGATTTCGGGTGTCAGTTCGATTTTATTTTTGCTCATAAAATATTGCGGATAGCTTGCACGCAGACTTGCTACATCTAAATCTTGTTTGGCTAAATGCGTTAAAAACAAAGCTACACCCACCAAGGCATCGCGGCCGTAATGGATTTCCGGATAAATAATCCCGCCGTTTCCTTCGCCACCAATTATTGCATTATTTTTCTTCATCAACTCCACCACATTCACTTCGCCCACAGCCGATGCTTCGTACATTCCACCGTGTTTTTCGGTAACATCTTTCAAGGCACGGGAAGACGACATATTAGACACCGTATTGCCCGGAGTTTTACTCAACACATAATCGGCTACAGCCACCAAGGTATATTCTTCGCCAAACATTTCGCCATCGTTGCTGATAAAAGCCAATCGGTCAACGTCCGGATCTACAACAATTCCGAAATCGGCTTGTTCTTTGACAACCAGTTCGCAAATATCTTTCAGATGCTCTTTCAACGGTTCGGGATTATGCGGAAAATGTCCGTTGGGTTCGCAGTACAATTTCACGACTTCAACGCCCATTTTTTCCAATAATGCAGGAATAACGATTCCGCCCGAAGAATTTACTCCATCAACAACTATTTTAAATTTTCGTTGTTTTACAGCTTCCACATCAACTAACTTTAGATTCAAAACCTCGTCGATATGTCTGTCCATATAATCGTTGATTTCAGTAATCGTTCCTAAGTTGTCCACATCGGCAAAATTGAAATTATCGGATTCAGCAATGTCTAAAATCAAAGCTCCTTCAGCACCGCTTAAAAACTCGCCTTTATTGTTCAATAATTTCAACGCATTCCATTGTTTTGGGTTGTGGGAAGCGGTTAAAATGATTCCGCCATCAGCTTTTTCCATTGGTACGGCAACTTCAACAGTCGGCGTGGTCGATAAGCCCAAATCGATTACATTAATACCCAAACCAACCAAAGTCTGCATCACCAATTGATGAATCATCGGACCGGAAATACGTGCATCGCGTCCAATTACAACGGTTAAATTATCTTTTTGCAAACTGTTTTTTAAGAACGTTCCGTAAGCCGAAGCAAATTTTACCGCATCAATAGGAGTTAAATTTTCGCCTACATTTCCACCGATGGTTCCTCTGATTCCGGATATAGATTTTATTAAAGTCATTTTAGTTATTTTTAAAAACAAATATAAAGATTCCTTTGTGAATTAAAGTAAATGGAAAGTTGAAAATTATTTGTAAATGATTTCGCGTTTGGTTGTTAATCACAAACAGCGTTGCTATGGTTCAATTTTTATTCTAATCAGGGTTGTCATTAAAATCACAAACTAATAAATTGTTAAAATTGCATATTAATGAGAGTTAAAAGATAAATTATTTAATACCCATCATAGGTCTTCCAATCAATTTCTTCTTTTATTTCATCAAAGGTGTAATTCCCTAATTTTAAAATAGTTCCTTTTTCATCAATATATCCCTGATATTCACATGTGATAGAGTAGTGGTGGCAGCCGTTTTCATCTTCATGATTGCCCCAAGGAATTTTTTTGCATTTTTTTCCAATAATTGCTTTGCCGTTGTAAAATGAAGTGGCAATTTCAAACTGTGGTTCTATTATGATTTCTCCTTTTTCGTTTGCAAACCCAATTTTATCTTCGTTATCAATTATTCTGATTTTATTTTCAATTAAATAATCAGGGCTTGGTTCTCCAAAACTGGTATTAAATACTTGAAATAGAATGTTTTCATTCACGTCAATCGCTGACCAGCCCGGGGAGTTTTTTTTGCCGAAAATTGCGAAATATCCTATCGTATCATCATTCATAGAAATATAGTATTTTGCAGTATCTAAGACTTTTAATGTCTTTCCATATTCGTCAACTAATGAATAGATGTTTCGCCAGTTTTCTATTTCTGTTCCTACCACTTTAAACTTTGTTTGGGCTGTTACTATATTAAAGAGAAAAACGGATAATAGTGTTAAGGTGAATTTCATAATTTTTTAAATTAAAGCGGATAGATGGTTACTAAATTAATGAATTATTCTATTACAATTGATCGTTCCATGTTTGTTTGTTCTAAAAAAATTTCGTCGTGTGATACAATTAATAAAGTGCCTTGATATTCATTGATAGCGTTTGTTAGTATATGTACATTTTGAATATCTAAATTATTTGTGGGTTCGTCTAATATGATGATGTCTGGAGCTTTATTGTGTATTGTCAGGCAACAAAGTAACAAACGCATTTTTTCGCCGCCACTCAACGCACTACAAGGTTTTTGCCAATCTTCTTTTGAAAACAGAAAACGGTTTAATCTAATTTTAATTTCGTGTTCTTCTAAAGCAGAACTGTTGAATTTTTTGGCTTGTTCGTAAACGTTGAGGTGATTATCAATCAAAGAATAATCTTGATCGATATAAATCGCTTTGTTTGCAGCCCGATAAAGTGTTCCTGTTTGTGGTTCAAAATTTCCTAAAAGAATATTGATCAAAGTAGTTTTCCCCGATCCGTTTTTTCCTTTCAAAGCAATGCGTTCGCCGCTTGTAATTTGAAAATTAAGATTAGTTTTCCACAATGGTTTGTTAGTGTAACCAAAAGTAAGATCTGTTGCAGTGAATAAAATTTTGCCTTTGTGTAATTGCGAATTATCAAATCCAAATTTCATTTTATCCGTATCAGGAACAGCAGAACGAAGTGTTTGAAGGTCTTGAGAAATGCCGTCTATTTTTTCTGTATGAACACTTTTGAGCTTAGAGGTACTGTTTTCAGCCTTATTGCGAAGTGTATTCATCATTATTCGGGCAACGCCTGCTTTTTCTTGTTTGTTTTTACCACGACTGTCCGCCTTTTGTTGTCGTTCTAGAGTTTCGCGTTCTTTTTCTTTGGCTTTTCGCAATATTTTTTCTTTGTTGTGAATGTCCTGATTTAGTGCATTTTTTTCCATTTCTTTTTGTTCTGCATAAAAATCATAATTGCCGCCATATACTTTAATTCCATTTTTATTTAATTCGCAAACCGTATGTAACAGATTCAGTAATTTTCTGTCATGACTTACAATAATTAAGGTGTTTTTTGTAGATTGAATGTAATTATACAAAAGTTCACGACTTTCGGAATCTAAATGATTACTGGGTTCGTCTAACAAAACCAATTCGGGATGGTGAATAGAAATTCCTGCGAGAAAAACCTTTGTTTTCTGTCCGCCACTTAACGATTCTAATTTTTGCGACAAATCTAAATCGTTCAGCTGCCAATATTTTAAAGCTTCGTTGCAACGGTCTTCAATGGTCCAGTCATCGTTTAACACATTAAAATTTTCTTCGGTAGTGTTTCCGTTTAAAATTTCTTTTAAGGCGTTTAATTTGCCATCAATTTTTAGTGCTTCTGCAATGGAAAGATGGTTATATTGTCCAAATATTTGAGGAACAAAATAGGGAATAGTATCAATAATAATTTGTCCGTTAGACGGAGCTAATTCCTGATTAATAATTTTTAATAAAGTTGATTTTCCCGCACCGTTATTGCCGATTAGGGCTATTTTATCATGATTGTTTACTGCTAGATGAATAGTGCTAAACAGCAAATCTTTGTTAGGATGTGTGTATGAAATGTTTTGTAGAATAAGCATAATTTCCTTCTTTAAAATGAAACAATATAACAACCGCTTTTGCCGTTGTTGTTTTGGTTTATCTGAAAGAAATTATTTTTTACATTTCGTGCTTATTTAATTTTTACTGCTGCAAATATACGAATAAATTAAACAAAAAATCCTAAAGAAATTCCTATAATGATTGCTAATAATTTGGCAAGGTTAAATTTATGTCCTTCGCTGCTTTCAAAAATAATGGTTGATGAAATATGAAAAAGAATGCCTATTACAAAAGCAGATATCGGTACATAATAATCATTCAAAAATGATAAGCTGTGAGAAAGATAAGTGCCTAAGGGCGTCATCAATGCAAAAGCAACCATAAAAATAAAAACAAACTTTTTGTCTAATTGAGCTTGTAAGAAAAATAAGGTTAAAATAATAGCTATAGGAAAATGGTGTATTGCAATTGCCCATGCTAAATGATGGTGCTGGCTAATGGGCATTCCTTCAAATAATGCGTGTAAACATAAACTACCAAATAAAAGCCAAGGTAACGAGGTCATTTTTTCGTGTATGTGCACGTGACCGTGTTCGGCTCCTTTTGAGAAATATTCTAAAATGATCTGAAATACAATTCCCAACATAATAAACAACCCGATTTCTTTCATTGCGTTATGGTCGTGGTTGTGTGTGGTGTTGTTAGTTAATTCATAAGAAGTATGATCGCAATTTTCATGATTGTGATCATTTAAATATTGCACCACAGAAAAATCTGCTTGTTCTGTAGTACTTTCAATATGATTTCCTTCAATAACATAGGCATAAACCTCTGGTAATAAATGCGACACGGTCATGGTGAGTAAAAAGGCACCGCTGAAAGCCAATAAAAGTTTAATGGTTTTTTTGTTGTTGGGTTTGATAACTATTGCCACAAAATACCCTAACACTACAGCTATGAAAGGAAGTAAATAAGTTGTCATTATTTAAAAATCATTATTAAACGGTCTGATTCTTTTTCGTGGAATTTATGCAGCTTATAATCGCCAAAAGTATCCAGTAAAAAGATACCGGCTTGATCCATAAGCTTTTCAAAATCGTTCAAAGTCAATGCTTTTACGCGCTCGGTAAAATCATAGCTTTCATTTTCATGTTCAAAACAAATGTTTTTAAAAATATATCCGTTTTCTGTCCACCGCTTAATGTTAAAAACAATTCCGTCTACTTCTTTGGTTTCTTTTGCTACCAAATGTTCAATAACCTTGTGCACATTCATAAAATCAAGTACAGCAAAACCATATTCAGATAAACTTTCTTTAATAGCTTTCAAGGTTTCCAGATTGTCATTTTCGGTTTCAAAATATCCAAAACTGGTAAAAAGGTTAAAAACAGCATCAAATTTTTCATCAAAAGGCTCACGCATGTCTTTTACCTTAAAATGTAAGGTGTCGTTTTCAAACTCTTTGGCAAAATTAATACTGTTTTCCGATAAATCGGCACCTACCACATTGTATCCCAATTTATTCAGATAAATAGAATGCCGTCCGTGTCCGCAAGCCAAATCAAGTACTTTTGCGTGTTCAGGCAAATTCAGGTATTCTGTAATATTATCAATAAACAATTGTGCTTCTGCATAATCACGATCTTTGTATAAAATGTGATAAAAAGGGGTATCAAACCAGTTGCGAAACCATGTTTTTTTAGATTCTTGCATTTTAGAAATTTTGTAAAGGCAAAAATACGCTATTTTTGTAGAATTAAATAAATTTATCATTCCCGAAGGAAAGGAATTGAATATGGAAAACTTTAAAATGGTCGCTAAAACCTTCTTTGGTTTTGAAGAAATTTTAGCAAATGAATTAGTAAAGCTTGGTGCACAGCGTGTTGAACAAGGTACCCGAATGGTTAGTTTTTATGGTGATAAAGGTTTTATGTACAAAGCCAATTTATCATTGCGTACCGCATTAAAAATTTTGAAACCCATAAAACAGTTCAAAGTTTATAACGAAACCAGTTTGTATAACGGTGTTCAAAGCATTGATTGGACAGATTTTATCAGTGTTCACCAATCATTTTTAATAGATGCGACTGTTTTTTCAGATCAGTTTAACCATTCGCAGTTTGTGGCACTAAAAAGCAAAGATGCTATTGTTGACCAGTTTAAAAAGAAATTTGACGACAGACCAAATATTGATAAAGACCACCCCGATTTAAGAATAAACATTCACATTCAGCAGGATGTTTGTACGGTTTCGCTGGATACGTCAGGAGCCTCACTACACCACCGCGGGTATCGAACAGCTACTAATATTGCACCGATTAATGAAGTATTGGCAGCCGGAATTTTATTGTTAAGCGGATGGAATGGTCAATCACACTTTTTGGATCCCATGTGCGGATCGGGAACTTTTTTGGTGGAAGCTGCAATGATTGCCTGCAATATTCCGCCAAATATCAACAGAAAAGAGTTCGCTTTTGAAAAATGGAACGATTGGGATGCCGATTTGTTTGATAAAGTAGAAGAATCGTTATTGAAAAAGATTACTGATTTTCATTATGATATTTTTGGATACGACAAAGCACCATCGGCAGTTGCTAAAGCAAAAGACAATGCCCGAAACTCTAATTTAGACGAATACATAAAAATAGAACAACGGAATTTTTTTGAAACGGAAAAAGAAACCGAAGGAACGTTGCACATGGTTTTCAATCCCCCTTATGGCGAACGCTTAGATATTGATTTAGAACGTTTTTACCGTGAAATAGGCGATACGTTAAAACAAAGTTATCCTGATACCAATGCATGGTTTATTACCGGAAACATTGAGGCGTTAAAATATGTGGGTTTAAAACCATCGAGAAAAATTAAGTTGTTTAACGGTAAATTAGAAGCCCGTTTAGTAAAATACGAGATGTACAAAGGAAGTAAACGAACAAAATTTCAAAATAAAACAGAAAATGAATAAAGCGACAAAAGTATTGGTTATACAGTTTTTATTTTTTGCAGTTATTTTTTTAGCTGCACGCTACATTATTGCTCATTTTGAATTGCTTACCGGAATTTGGATTCCTGTTGTTAGCGGAATTATTACTATTGTTCTGGTTCCACAATTCAAAGTTTTTAAAATAGATGGGAAAGATACCGTTTTTGTAGCCTGGCTGTTTAGCAAAAAAGGAACACCTGTAAATTGGTTGTAAGTTTGTTTTTGTATTAATTTTTAAAATGAATAATAAAAGAATATATCATTGGACAGAATCAAAAAGTTTAAACGAAACTATTTATGAATATTATATTTTTTTTAAAAAACTTTTGGATAGATTTTTTTGCGGCTAATCATAGTAGATTAATGAAGAATGCCAGTTACGAAACACCAATCAGTACTTTATTACATTTATCATTTACTCAAGCAGTTAATTTTAATACTATTTTTATATTAATCTTACATTTTTTGTTTGAAGTAAAACTGAACTTTGTAATATTATTTTCACCAATTGTTATTATAGCGCTTATTAATAGTTATTATTTCTATAATAAGCTAAATTCTCGGCAAAGAGCAGAAATAATTAATAGAAAGCCTAATTACAAGAGGTTGATTTATGATATGTATGATGTGTTTTCAACATTATTATTTATAGCGTCATTAGTTTTAGTTTCAAAATACAGGTAATGAACCCAATGTTGCGGATTTGTAATCTGTGAAAGTAAAAAGGAAAGCACCTACTGCTGTATGAATCTTTCGTATGGTGATCTTTTAAAGCAAAATTATATGTACCATATGATGTAATTCTGTGGTAAACTTGATTCAGCTTCTCACAAGTAATGAAAATCATCATTTTAAGATTACTTCGTTTAGTTTTTACTGCCTTACACCTAAAAAAATCTAACATACATTTAATTCTAAAAAATCAATTATTTTTTTTATTTTTGTAAAAAATCACAAATAATACCATTTATCAGAGAAAGGATTTAACTTACATATTATGCTTTTACCTATTATCATCACCTTTTTGTTGGCGTTTGTAATGTTGCTTTTTAAGCCACAAAAAATGGCTAGGTTTTTTAAATTCATAAGTGTAATCCCCCTGTTACTGTTTCTCTACCTCTTAAGTTATTTACCGGCGGTTCATTATGGTGTAAAATCGGTCTTTTTTAAAAACGACTGGATTCCTTCACTGGGTATTTCGTTAGATTTTAAAATAGACGGGCTTTCGATGTTGTTTTCACTAATGATTACCGGTATTGGTACATTGATTTATCTGTATGCTGCAGAATATCTTAAAAAAGACGAAAACATTCACAGATTTTATTGTTACCTCACGCTTTTCATGGGAGCAATGTTGGGCGTGGTACTGTCTGACAATTTAATTACATTGTTTGTTTTTTGGGAGCTTACAAGTATCAGTTCTTATTTTCTTATTGGATACAACACCAACGAAGAAGATTCAAGAAAAAGTGCCTTATGGGCATTGAGCTTAACAGGGTTAGGAGGGTTTTTAATGCTGGCATCTTTTTCTTTAATTGGAATGGTTTCCGGTACTTATTCCATCAATGAATTGCTGACGCAACCGGGTATTTTAGTAAATAACGAATATTATTACATTATTATATCTTTACTCTTTGCCGGTGCTTTTACCAAATCGGCACAGTTTCCGTTTCATTTTTGGTTGCCGGGTGCTATGAAAGCTCCCACGCCGGTTTCTGCTTATCTGCACTCTGCAACAATGGTAAAAGCCGGAATTTATTTATTGGCTCGTTTTTCACCCATTTTAAGTGGAGATGAGGTTTGGAATTATAATTTAATGATTGTTGGGGGTATAACAATGCTGATAGGGGCGTTATTAAGTATTTTTCATAAAGATATGAAAGGCTTGCTGGCTTATACCACCATTTCTGCATTGGGTATCATTGTTTTTTTACTGGGTATTGGTACCGAAACTGCGTATTACGCTGCCTGTACATTTATTTTGGTGCACGCATTGTACAAAGCCACCTTATTCTTGGTAACAGGTATTGTTGACCACGAAACCCACACACGCGATTTATCTGTTTTAAGAGGATTGGGGAAAGTAATGCCGCCGGTTGCCATTGCTGCTTTTATTGCTGCTTTGTCAAGTGCCGGAATTCCGTTGACTTTTGGGTTTTTAAGTAAAGAATTGTTTTACGGGGTAACTACAGGTACTATCTGGACACGGGAATCTGTTTTTATACTGACCGGAATCATGTTACTGACTAATGTATTTCTGACTTCGGCAGGATTTTTAGCAGGTATTCGTCCGTTTTTTGGAAAATTGCCTCAAGAGTTTAAAAAGATACATAAACCGAATGTCTTTTTATGGCTTCCGCCTGTGGTGTTAAGTTTTCTTACCTTGTTTTTTGGTGTATTACCGGCTATTGTAGATCAAACAGTAATCAATGCAGCCACCAGTGCCGTTTTTGGGAAATCAACAGACATGTATCTTGTATTATGGCATGGGTTTAATATGGTTTTACTGTTAAGTATCATCACCATTGTATTGGGAACCGTATTATATTTTACAATAAAACCATCAAACAAAAACGAAGGCAGGTTAAAAGGTTTAGACGATTTTTCACCACAAACAATTATCACCAACATAGCAGTAGGTATTCGTTTGTTTGCGTTTAAATATACCCGCTTTTTTCACAATGGATACCTGAGAATCTACATACTGATCATTATTTTGTTTTTTACAGGTATTGTGGGATACAAACTGTTTGCTGATGTGCCTTTACGGGTAAATACCGAAGGTTTGTCAGAATTTAGAATTTACGAATTTATTGTTTTCGTAATTACCATGATTGCCATTTATATCATCACAAATACCACCTCAAGGTTAACGTCTATTGCTGCTTTGGGAGTGGTGGGCTATTCTATTTGTTTGATATTTGTGTTTTATGGTGCACCCGACCTAGCAATGACGCAGTTTGCAATCGATACGCTTACGGTGGTTTTGTTTGTATTGGTATTGTTTAAATTACCGCCTTTCCTGAAATTTTCAAATGGTAAAATTCAATTTAGAGACGGAATCATTTCAGTCAGTTTCGGTGTATTGATTTCATTGATCACGCTTCAGGCACTAGTTTCGCCGGCAGATAAAAGTGTGAGTAAATTTTATGCCGATAATGCTTATGTAATGGCAAAAGGTAAAAACGTGGTAAATGTAATACTGGTTGATTACAGAGGATTTGATACAATGATTGAAACAATTGTGCTATCTATTGCTGCAATTGGCGTTTACAGCATTTTAAAATATAAAACACAAGATGGAGAGAAATCGGAATAACGAAAAATTAGATAAAACAATTTTACGGACATCGGCTAATTATCTGTTGCCGCTTTTAATTTTGTTCTCTATTTTTTTATTGATACGAGGGCATTATTTACCGGGAGGTGGATTTATTGGCGGATTAATTGCGTCGATAGCTTTTGTACTGCATTCATTTGCTTACAGCCCTATGCAAACATTGAGAATGTTTAGCATTAAACCTTTTTTCTTGATTCCCACCGGATTATTAGTCAGCTTTTTAAGCGGATTATTGCCGGTTGTTTTAGGAAGGTCGTTTATGACCGGTGTGTGGTTTGCAGAATCAGTGGTAGTTATCGGAGCTTTTGGTTCGGCTTTGCTGTTTGATTTGGGTGTTTATATGGTGGTAGTTGGTGTGGTCTTAACAATATTGTTTACAATATCTGAAAATACATAAAATGGAATTATTATTAGTTATTTTAGTCGGAGCTTTTTATTCTGCAGGTATCTATATGATGTTTCGCAGAAGTATGGTAAAATTATTATTAGGCTTGTTACTTTTGGGAAACGGAGCAAACATATTAATATTTCTTATTGGAGGAATCACTAAAGGAAAAGCACCGATTATAAAACCGCAAAATACCGAATTTTTAGAAGTTTATGCCGATCCTGTTCCGCAGGCTTTAATTCTTACGGCAATTGTCATCAGTTTTGCATTAACGGCATTTGCTATTGTGTTGCTAAAAAGGGTATATACAACTACCGGATCTGATGATTTGGATTCATTAAATATTCAAGATTTAGATATATGACAACAAACTTTATACTGGCACCCGTATTAATGCACTTGTTTACCGCAATTCTTTTATTGTTTTTCTGGCAAAAAGTTTTTGTACAAAAAGTAATAAGCATTGTAGGAAACAGCATTGCATTTATATTGTGTTTGCGCTTGTTTGAAATGACGTTGACAAACGGGTATCTAACCTTGCAATTAGGTGGTTGGCAGGCACCTTTCGGGATTACTTTTATGGCAGATACACTTAGTGCCATTATGGTACTTTTAACAGCATTGGTTTCCTTGGCTGTAGGTATTTATTCTACATCGAGTTTAAATATCAGCAGAATAAAATTTGGATATTTTTTTATTTTCCACTTTTTAGTAATGGGACTTTTAGGTGCTTTTCTAACCGGAGATATTTTTAATCTGTACGTATGGTTTGAAGTGGTTATTATTTCATCGTTTATTTTACTGACTGTTGGCGGAAAGAAAATGCAGATGGAAGGGGCTATTAAATATGTAACCATGAATATGCTGGCATCAGTTATTTTCCTTACTGCGATTGGAATTTTATACGGAATTACCGGAACATTAAATATTGCCGATTTAGCAGGTAAAGTGGCTCAAGTAGAAAATAAGGGACTGGTAACGGTAACGTCATTGCTGTTTTTTGTAGGTTTTGGAATTAAATCAGCGGTTTTTCCACTGTATTTCTGGTTGCCCTCGGCCTATCACACACCGCCGTCTGCCATTGCGGCTATCTTTGGCGGACTGTTAACAAAAATGGGAATTTATGCCATGCTGCGTGTTTTTACCGTGGTTTTTCAACCTGATCATTTTACGCTGACATTGTTTTCTGTAATTGCAATATTAACCTTAATTACCGGAGCTTTAGGTACCATTAATAAAAGAAGTATCCGTCGGATTTTATCTTATCTTATCGTGTGTCACATCGGGTATCTTATTGCAGGTTTGGGATTAAATACCGAATTGGCTTTTGTGGCCGTGATTTTTTACCTGATTCACGACGTTATTGTGAAGAGTAATTTCTTTATGATTTCCGGAATCATTTTAAAAATGCGGGAAACCGTAGATATCACTCGGTTAGGAAGTTTGTTGAAAGATTATCCAAAGTTTTCTTTTATGGTTGCTTTAGTACTTTTTTCTTTGATTGGTATTCCGCCATTATCAGGATTTTGGCCTAAAGTATTGCTTTTTCAGGAAACCTTTAAACAAGAAAATTATGTACTGCTTGCAGCATTGATTGTAGCAAGTTTTGTAACGCTTTTTGTGGTTATCCGTATTTGGTCTGAAGCTTTCTGGAAAGAATCGCCTAAACCCATTACAGAAGAAATAGATCATTTTAGACCTTTTTCGCTTTCGGGTAAAATCGCTTTGATTGCTCCTGTAATCGGATTAACTGCAGTATCTTTATTTATAGGTTTAAATGCCAACAATGTTTTTAAGTTGGCAGAAAAAGCTGCTTATGAGATGAAACATCCCGAAATTTATATAAACAACGTTTTAAGCACAAAAGAATAATTAAGCATGTTACAAAATTTCTTATTAAACATATTACTTACATTTGTTTGGGTAGCGTTAACAGGGCAGTTGGGTTATACCAATTTTGTATTTGGCTATGCCCTTGGCTTTTTTATTTTGTGGATGGTCAACAAATCTGTTAACGCCAGTACCGAATATTTTTACAGGGTTCCAAAGATTTTTGCTTTTATCCTGTTGTTTTTTTATGATTTAATGAAAGCAAATTACGAGGTTACTAAAGATGTAATTACACCTAATTACAACATGAAACCCGGTATCATTAAATATGAAATGGAAGCAAAAACCGATTTTGAAATTACCATGCTTGCCAATATGATTGCTTTAACTCCGGGAACGGTGGTTGTAGACCTGTCTAAAAATAAAAAGTTTATGTACATCCATGTGATGTACTTAACCAATAAAGAAGAATTTATTGAAAGACTAAGTAGCAGAATAGAACGAAAATTATTAGAAATAATCAGATAAAATGACGGTTGAAGATTACATAGCATATATTGTAATGCCAATTATTTGTTTGGCAATATTTTTTATAATGTTACGATTTATAAAAGGTCCGCAAGTGGTTGACCGTGTGGTTGCACTTGATTTACTGATTACTGTCGGTGTGGCTTTTATAACCCTTTTCAGCATCATTGTAAACAATCCGTTGTTTTTAGATGAGGCAATGATTTTGGCTCTTATTGCCTTTTTAAGTACGGTTGCCTTTTCATTTTATATATTTAAAAGAAAAAGAGATGAATGATTTGTTAATAAAAATTTTAAGCACATTAGGTGCCGTTTTTGTGCTTATAGCCTCGTTCGGCGTTTTTAAAATGCCCGATTTTTATTCGCGGCTATCAGTAACAATAAAAGCTGCCACGTTGGGTATTGGCTGTATTCTTATTGCTGCTACAATACATTTTGCCGAGTTTTCTGTTACCACAAAAGCCATTGCGATTATCTTTTTCTTGTTTATTACCTCGCCGGTTGCTGGTTTTTTAATTAGTAAAGTGGCTTATATTACCGGAACAAAACTTTGGAAAGATTCTATTATTGACGAATTAGAAAATGATCCCGACAGTAATTGTACCAATCCCGCATTGCCAAAGGATAAAATCAAGAAAGAATAATATTCTTAAAACATTCGCTTAATACAGCAAAGGTACTTTTGTAAAAAATTAATTATGAAGTACGTTTTTTTATTATTTTTAGCCAGTTTTAATTTATGGGCACAAAATATGGATACTAAAATCATTGCTCACCGCGGTGCCTGGAAAGAATACAATCTGCCACAAAATTCAATTGCGTCTTTAAACAAAGCAATTGAACTGAAATGTTTTGGAACCGAATTTGATGTTCACTTAACAAAAGACAATGTAGTTGTTGTAAACCACGACCACGATTTTTATGGTTTGGATATCGAAACATCCAATTATAATGAATTATTGATGAAAGAGCATCCAAACGGAGAAAAAATTCCTACACTTGCCGAATATTTTGCTGCCGGTTTAAATCAAAAGGCAACAAAATTAATTTTAGAAATTAAAACGTCAGCCATTGATGGTACCAACCGTACAAAGAAACTAATCGATGTGATTCTGAAAGAATTACCACAAACAGCCACACCTGATAACGTAGAATTTATACTTTTTGATTTTGATTCGGCAGTTTATCTAAAACAACAAGCACCCCATTTTTCGGTTCATTACTTAAACGGAGATAAAGCTGCAGAAGAAATTCAAGCCGTAAATTTAAACGGAATTGATTATCATTTTAAACTGTTTTTAAACAATCCCGATTTACTGAAAGAGTTTCAGCAAAAACATCTAAAAACCAATTCGTGGACGGTAAACGATTTAAATATTGCCAAGCAGTTTGATGCAGCAAAAATCGATTATATCACCACCGATTATCCGCAACTTTTTTTACAAAATGGATTATAACTCGTTGAGAATTTGTTGTAAATCACGCATTCCTGCTGATGCCTTTTTTGCTATTACCTTAATGGGCTTATTAAAATAACTGGTTTCAGCGGGATTTTGATCAATATAAAAAAAATGTTTGGCATTTAAGGCATAATCAATTAATCCTGCAGCGGGATATACTTGTAACGATGTACCTATAATGACTACAATATCTGCCTTTTCGATCACTTTAATTGCGTTTTCAATTTCAGGAACTGCTTCGCCAAACCAGACAATGTGAGGACGTAGCTGATGGTTTTCTCTATTGGTTGTTCCTACCAAAATATCGTCTTTCCAATTGTAAATTAACAGATCGTTTTCTACACTTCGGGCTTTGAGTAATTCGCCATGTAAATGAATGATTTTTTTACTTCCGGCACGTTCATGCAAATCATCAACATTTTGTGTTATAACGGTTACATTAAAATCTTTTTGTAAATCAGCAATAACGAAATGTGCCTAGTTTGGCTCAACCTCTTGTAATTGTTTTCTGCGTTTATTGTAAAAGTCTAAAACAATTTCGGGATTGTTCTGAAAACCTTCAAAACTGGCAACTTCCGTAATATGGTGTCCTTCCCATAAACCATCGGCATCTCTAAAGGTTTTTATGCCACTTTCAGCAGAAATTCCTGCACCGGTAAAAAAACTAAATTCTTCATTGAATTTGTAAATAGTATCTTTGTTATAAATTTAAACAAAAGCAATGAATTTAACAGATTTATATAAAAGCAATGACTATTTAAATTACTTAGAACGTTTTATAACCGAAAACCGAAGATTGAATTTTGATCGGGTTTTAATGAACCGAACCAAACATTTTTGTGTGGGTGTTGAAGATGTTTATCAGTTGCACAATACAAGTGCCGTAATGCGAAGCTGTGAGGTTTTTGGTATTCAGGATGTACATATTATTGAACAAAAATTTAGCAAAACAATTGACAAGGAAATTGCGATGGGAGCAGAGAAGTGGGTAGATGTTCACACACATAAAAGCACGCAAAGCTGTTTACATGCATTAAAAAGACAGGGTTATCAAATTGTTGCAACCACACCGCATGCCGATGCGTATTTACTGGATGATTTTGATATCAGCAAACCGTCGGCTATTTTTTTTGGGACAGAAAAATCAGGGCTTTCAGATGAGGTAATGAAAAACGCCGATGCTTATATAAAAATTCCAATGTATGGTTTTACTGAAAGTTTAAATATTTCGGTTTCTGCAGCTATTATTATCAATAACATCACCACCCGATTAAGAAGTAGTATTATTGATTGGAAATTGACCGATGATGAACTTTTAATGAAAAAAATAGATTGGACTCGAAAATCAATCAAAAACATCGATTTTATAACTGAACGATTTTTATCAGAAAAAGACTTATAAAAAAAGTGGGTTTACCGAAATAAACCCACTTTAATAACCAAAAAAAACACTTATGAAAAACTCAAAAATTCTAAAACATTCTAATTACTTGTCCTGTAGTAGATGAGTTACTGTTACAAATGTACAACGTTTTTTTTAATATGCAATAGTAGTTCGAAATTTTTTTTAGTTTGTAGGTAAATTATTCTTTTTTATCGGTTAATTGCTGAAAAATGGAAGCTTTGTAAGTATCTCCCACAGGAAACTCCTGATCATTTATAAAAATTTGTTTGCTTTGTACTGATGTAATTCTGCGAATGGGGATGATAAAAGAACGGTGAATTCTGATAAAATCCTTTTCAGGTAATTGTTCCATAATATTTTTCATTGACATTCGGGCTACAATTTTACTTTGCCCTTCAATATGAATCTGAACGTAATCGTCTAAGCCTTCAATAAACAGTATGTTTTTTAGATAAATTCTGTTCAATTTATAATCTGCGCGTATTAAGATAAAAGCATCTTCGGCAGAAACGGTGGGTAGTTGTTTTAATTTTTTTACTTTATCAATAGCCGTTTCAAAACGTTCGTGTGCAATAGGCTTCATTAAATAATCAACGGCATTTACATTGAATCCTTCAACGGCATAGTGATCAAAAGCCGTGGTAAAAATCACCAAAGGTTTTATTTGTAACGATTTATAAAACGAAACACCATCGTTTTCGGGCATTTGTATGTCAAGAAAAAGCAAATCTACCGGAAATTTTTCCAGATAATTTAAAGCCTCCTTTTGAGAAGTAAATGTTTTTTCTAAAGAAATATCATTGGTTTTTGAACAAAAATGTTCTAAAATGGTCAATGCTAAAGGTTCATCGTCAATTGCAATGGCTTTTATCATTTTAAATTAATTTTTAATTGCACTTTATAATCATCAAGGGTATCGGTAATCTGTAAATTGTAATTGTTAAGATACAAAATATCTAAACGTTTCTGTGTATTGATGATTCCTGTTTCTGTTTTTTCTAATTCGTTAATATTTTTTGCCGATTTTTTATTGTAAGTTTCTAAAAGGATTTCATTGCCCGAAACAGTAATGTGAATTTTAATAACAACACGTTCTGTTTGATTGATACCGTATTTGAAACAATTTTCGATAATCGGAATAAAAAGCAAAGGGGCAATTTTTTGTTGGTTCACATTTCCGTTAATTTTATAGTCGATGTTTGTGTTTTTTGTTAAGCGTAGTTTTTGTAAATCGATATAATCGGTAATATAATTCAGTTCGCTTTTTAAGGCGACTTTTTCCTGTGAACTTTCGGTTACCACATAACGCATAATTGATGAAAGCTTTAAAATAGCGTTTGGTGTATCGTCTGATTTTACCAATGCCAATGCATAAAGTGAATTGAGCGTGTTAAACAAAAAATGCGGATTGATCTGTGCCTTTAAATACGAAACTTCGCTTTTAAGCATATCTTGTTTCATTACGTTAATGTATTGGTTATTTTTCAATAAAATACCAATTGATAAAGCAAGATAAAATTGATAAGCATTGCGGTCTATTAATAATTCCATTAAAAAAGGAGAACGAGGTGGCATCATTCGCCGGCGCATTTTTCCCGGATTTTCAGCCAATAAGGCATTGTAAATATCATTTTTTGTGATAATTAAATCGGGAACTTTCACTGCTATTATTAAAAAAAATACTGTTATAATGATAAAGATGATATATCTTTTCTTACGATAAAAATAGGGAACAAAAAGAAAATAGTTTAGATAAAAATAAAGCACAATTATTAAATTCTCTAAACAACGTTTGTAAAATATAAGCGAATTAAAAAATGAATCATTGTTTTGTAATTCAGGAGCATTGATAAACGGAATTACAAAAAATAAAATAGAAATTACAATTGCTATTACTGTTTGCTGATACTTTTTAAACATTTTGATAAATTAAATCAAATATAAATGAAATAACAGTAATTTATAGAATATTGAGGTGAATAACGGTTTTTTAAAAGAAAAGAGGCTGATCTTTTTGCCCAGCCTCTTTTAGTTATTTTTTAATCAATCCCAATTCAATTAACCGTTCGGTTAAAAAATCGCCGGCTGTTATATCTTCATATTGTTTAGGGTTTTTTTTATCGATGCAGTTTTCTAAACAATCTAATGGCATTTCACTTATTGGATGCATAAAAAACGGAATAGAGTAACGAGATGTTCCCCACAATTCTCTTGGAGGATTAACCACTTGGTGTATCGTAGATTTTAATTTGTTATTGGTGTGCCGTGATAACATATCGCCTACATTAATAACCAATTCGTCATCTGCTGCAATAGCATCAATCCATTCACCGTTGTGATTTTGCACCTGTAAACCTTTTCCCTGAGCCCCCATTAATAAAGTAATTAAATTAATGTCACCATGCGCTGCTGCTCGCACAGCATCTTTGGGTTCTTCGGTAATAGGAGGGTAGTGTATCGGTCTAAGAATAGAATTTCCGTTTTTAACGTACTGGTCAAAATAAAATTCGTCTAATCCCAAATACAATGCTAGGGCACGTAAAACATACACGCCTGTTTTTTCTAACATTTTATATGTTTCTTCGCCGGTTTTGTTAAATTCAGGAAGTTCGTTCACTATGACATTTCTGGGGTATTCTGCTTCTAACTTTGGATTGTTTTCTACATATTGACCAAAATGCCAGAATTCTTTCAGATCCCCGGTTGTTCGTCCTTTGGCAGATTCTTTCCCGAAAGAAACATATCCGCGTTGACCACCAATTCCGGGAATTTCGTATTTTTCTTTTATTTCTAAAGGAAGGCTGAAAAAAGCGCGAACTTGCCTGTACAATTTGTCAACAAGTTCATCGCTTAAAAAGTGTCCTTTTAATGATACGAATCCAATTTCTTCGTAAGCTTTACCGATTTCATTTAAAAATTTTTGCTTGCGTACCGGATCGTCCGATAGGAAATCACGCAAATTAACACTTGGTATGTTTTGCATTTTTAAAACTTTAAATTCAAAGTTACGTATTTTTACGAATAAAGTTTGAAAAATAAATTAAGCAATCGTTTTTTTGTAAGCCATAGAAATAATCTGTGAAATACTTTCTTTGATACGCTTTTCGCCGTTGACCGTATTTAGATTAATTCCACAAAATAAACTTCCGTTAATTTTTCCGTGAAGAACCAAATAGTAAATTCCTGCGACTAAAATGGCCAAAATTCCACGAATATCTACGTTTGAATCTTTAAACTGCGGATCGATGTTTTTAAAAATGGCTTCGCCTATTATTTCCCGTTCATCAGATAAGTTTCTTAAAAAATCCTTTTTTTCGCTGATTCCCCAAAGCATAATGCGTTGCAGAATTTTATCATCTAAAAGTGCTTGAAACTGAAATTGTAACAAAGCCGTCATATCGTGTTCATTCACTTCTTTAGATACGGTGGTTAGATTTTCTATAGAATCTTTTGCTTTAAATTTCCAGAAATCACGTTGGACAATGTATTCTTCCACCAAATTATCCAAACCTCCAAAATACGTCCAAACCAAACTTTTATCAAGTCCTGCTTCTCTTGCAATGGCAGATGCGTTTAATCCGGTATAACCTTTTTTTAGAAGAACTTTGCCAACAGCTTGTACCATTTTGTTTTTAGTACGCTCTTTATCTCTTATAGCCCCCGAAGTGCGTTTACGTTTTTTAGGTTCCTCTTTCATAATTTTTAAAGATTGAAAGTTAGGTATAAAAATAATAAAAAAACTGATTCGTGTAAACAAATCAGTTCTTTTCATAACAACATCCTAAATTCATTAAAATGAATTGCAATAATTCTGTGAGCGTGTTTTATAATTTGATTGAAGCAAAGATACTAATTAAATTTAATGATGCAAGTAAAAATTCACGATATGGAGAAAAAAATTTTTGGAGCCTGTTTAAATTTGTATTGTAAAAATGTTTATAGGTTATTTTTGTCTCAGAACAAGGCAAATTTTCAAAGGATAGCAGGGCTATCGTTTTAAAATTTAACGCAGTTATGACCAAAAAGGAGCATAAACAAATTATTAGATAAATTTTAAACAGGCTCTTAATCCGGTCTAATAAATAATTTTAGTAATTTTAGGCAATTTATTTAAAACCATATATGGAAGTTCAATCTCAAATTTTATCGCAAGATATACTGTTAGATTTATATAAAAAATTGCTGAAACCAAGGTTAATAGAAGAAAAAATGTTGATCTTGATTCGCCAGGGAAAAGTATCAAAATGGTTTTCCGGAATGGGGCAGGAAGCTATCGCCGTTGGTGTAACATCAATCCTTCATAATGACGAATACATTTTACCAATGCACAGGAATTTAGGTGTTTTTACATCAAGAAACATTCCGTTAAGCAGGTTGTTTTCTCAATGGCAGGGCAAAGCCAACGGGTTTACCAAAGGTCGTGATCGTTCGTTTCATTTCGGTACCCAAGAATACAAAATCATTGGTATGATTTCTCATTTGGGACCTCAGTTGGGTATTGCAGATGGTATTGCACTGGCACATAAGTTACGCAGAGAAAACAAAATAACAGCTGTTTTTACGGGCGAAGGAGCTACATCTGAAGGTGATTTTCACGAAGCTTTAAATGTTGCCGCTGTTTGGGATCTACCGGTGCTTTTTATTATAGAAAATAATGGTTACGGACTTTCAACGCCAACCCGCGAGCAATACAAATGCGAAAATTTAGCCGATAAAGGTATTGGTTACGGCATAGAAAGTCACATTTTAGACGGAAACAATATTATAGAAGTATATACAAAATTGTCTGAAATTGCAGAAAATATGCGTCAAAACCCGCATCCGGTATTAATTGAGATGAAAACATTCAGAATGCGCGGACATGAAGAGGCGAGTGGTACCAAATATATTCCGCAGGAATTGTTCGAAGAATGGAAAATTAAAGATCCTATTACTCGTTTCAACAATTATTTGACCGAAATGGGTATTTTGTCTGATGAACTAGACGCACAGCTAAGAAAAGAAATCAAAGAAGAAATTGATACGCATTGGAAAATTACGCAGGATGAAGCAGTTTTAGAAGCTGATTTGGAAACGGAGTTGAACGATGTGTACAAACCTTATGATTATCAACATTTTGAAGCCGGATCAGAAACAAAAAACATCCGTTTTATAGATGCTGTCTCCGAAGGGTTGAAACAATCTCTTGAGCGTCACCAGAATTTAGTTGTGATGGGACAGGATATTGCCGAATATGGCGGTGCGTTTAAAGTTACCGAAGGTTTTGTGAATGAATTTGGCAAAGACCGTATCAGAAACACTCCCATTTGCGAAAGCATTATTGTTTCAACAGCTGCCGGTTTGTCTATCAATAAACACAAAGCGGTGGTTGAAATGCAATTTGCCGACTTTGTTTCAACAGGTTTTAATCCAATCGTAAATTTATTGGCAAAACAGCATTATCGTTGGGGCGAACATGCCGATGTTGTTGTTCGCATGCCTTGTGGTGCTGGTTCTGGCGCAGGTCCGTTCCATTCACAAACAAACGAAGCCTGGTTTACAAAAACGCCGGGTTTAAAAGTGGTTTATCCTGCTTTTCCTGTAGATGCCAAAGGTTTACTGAATACGGCAATTAACGATCCCAATCCGGTGATTTTCTTTGAACATAAAAATTTGTATCGCAGTAAATCACAAGATGTTCCAGCAAATTATTACACCATTCCGTTTGGGCAGGCATCTTTACTTAAAGAAGGAAGTGACGTTACCGTTATTTCTTACGGAGCCGGAGTGCATTGGGCATTAGAAACGTTGGCAAATCATACAGATATTTCTGCTGATTTAATCGATCTAAGAACATTGCAACCTTTAGATTATGAAACCATAAAAAAATCGGTTCAAAAAACCAATAAAGTAATCATTTTACAAGAAGATACATTATTTGGCGGTATTGCCAGCGATTTATCGGCATGGATTATGGAAGAATGCTTTCAATATTTAGATGCGCCGGTAAAACGCGTGGGAAGCATCGAAACGCCCATTCCTTTTATGTATCATTTAGAAGAGCAATATTTACCAAAACAGCGTTTTGAAAAAGAATTATTAGTACTTTTGCAGTATTAAAATAAACACACAACAAACAATGAAAACAATAACTTCTTCAAACTTTAATTTTCCGGGACAAGTATCTGTTTACAAAGGAAAAGTACGCGAAGTTTACAATATTAATAACGATTTATTAGTAATGATTGCCACTGACCGTTTATCGGCTTTTGACGTAATCATGCCAAAAGGAATTCCGTATAAAGGACAAATCTTAAATCAAATTGCTTCAAAATTCATGCAGTTAACACAAGACATTGTTCCTAACTGGTTAATAGCAAATCCCGATCCCAATGTGGCAGTAGGTTATTTGTGTGAACCTTTTAAAGTGGAAATGGTTATTCGTGGCTATTTATCAGGTCATGCAGCTCGTGAATACGCCGCCGGAAAAAGAATTTTATGCGGTGTTGAAATGCCTGAGGGTATGAAAGAAAACGATCGTTTTCCTGAACCTATCATTACACCTACAACCAAAGCGGATCTTGGAACGCACGATGAAGACATTTCAAAAGAAGATATTTTATCGAAAGGAATCGTTTCAAAAGAAGATTATGAAGTTTTAGAAAAATATACTCATGCTTTGTATCAGCGCGGTTCTGAAATTGCAGCAGAACGCGGTTTGATCTTAGTGGATACAAAATACGAATTTGGTAAAACGAAAGACGGAAAAATTGTTTTGATTGATGAAATTCATACGCCGGATTCTTCTCGTTATTTTTATGCCGATGGTTATCAGGACCGTCAGCAAAAAGGCGAAGCTCAAAAACAATTGTCGAAAGAATTTGTCCGTCAATGGTTGATTTCAAAAGGATTTCAAGGTAAAGAAGGGGAGCAAATTCCTGAAATGACTGATGAATATATTGAAACCGTTTCAGACAGATATATTGAATTGTATGAAAACATCATCGGGGAAAAATTTGAAAAAGCAGATGTTTCAAACATTCAGGAACGTATCGAAAAAAATGTAAACGCTTTTTTGACTAATCAAACTAAATAAAAAATGAGTATCATTCCCGCATTGCAGTGGCGTTATGCTACCAAAAAAATGAATGGTGAAAAAGTTGCTCAAGATAAAATAAACAATATTTTGGAAGCAGCACGGTTGGCGCCGACCTCTTCAGGTTTGCAGCCCTTTGAAATAATTGTGGTAACCAGTAAAGAGTTAAAAGAAAAAATTAAGCCCCTTGCTTTTAATCAATCACAAATTACCGATTGTTCACATTTACTTGTTTTTGCAGCGTGGAGTTATTACGATTTAAATAAAATCAACCATTACTTTGATTATTACGAACGGGAACGTGACTTGCCCAAAGGATTTTCAGATAATTATAAAATAAATGTGGCAAAGCAGCTTACTTCAATGCCAATAGAACGTCAGTTTGAGCATGCTTCCCGCCAGGTTTATATTGCTTTGGGAATGGCACTGACCGAAGCGGGAGCCTTAGAAGTTGATTCAATTCCTATGGAAGGTTTCATTAATCACGAATTAGACAAGTTACTGAATTTAGAAGAAAAAGGTTTAAAAAGTGTGGTTATTTTACCAATTGGTTACCGGGATACTGAAAACGACTGGCAGGCAGAATTGAAAAAAGTACGTAAAACCACCGCTGATATGATTACTTTTATTGAGTAATCTGTATATTACTATGGAAACGAACAGACATAATTTTAGTTCAGGCCCCAGCATTCTACCTGATGAAGTGTTGCAAAAAGCAGCACAAGCAGTATTGAATTTTAATGATTCGGGCTTATCACTTATCGAAATTTCACACCGGGATCCTGCTTTTGTAGATATTATAAATTCGGCTCGTAGCCAGGCTTTAGAATTATTAAATCTACAAGACAAAGGGTATTCAGCGTTGTTCTTACAAGGAGGAGCCAGTTTAGAATTTGTACGTGTGGCTTATAATTTACTTTCCAAAAACGGTACGGCAGGATACATAAACACAGGAAGCTGGTCAAATAATGCGCTAAATGAAGCTTCATATTTTGGTAAAATTGTTGAGGTAGCCTCGTCTAAAGACAAAAAGTACAATTATATCCCAAAAAATATTGAAATTCCTTCTAATTTAGATTATCTGCACATTACATCGAATAATACCATTTACGGGACACAATTTAAAGAATTTCCTCAAACCGATATTCCTTTGGTCTGTGATATGAGTTCTGATATTTTTTCAAGAGTTTTAGATTTTACAAAATTTGACTTGATATATGCTTGTGCACAAAAAAATGCCGGAACATCAGGTGTAAATTTGGTAGTTGTAAAAAACGAACTATTAGAACGCATCAAAAAGCCAATCCCAAACATAATGAATTACAGAAAACATATTGAAAGAGAAAGTATGTACAATACACCTTCGGTTTTTTCTGTTTATGTAAGTTATTTAACTTTGAATTGGTTAAAAGATTCTGGCGGAGTAGAGGCAATGGAACGGAAAAACAGAGCCAAAGCACATTTGATGTATTCAGAAATAGATCGGAACAATCTATTTTTTGGCAATGCTTCGGTAGAAGACCGTTCGGTTATGAATGCTACTTTTTTTTTAAAAGACGAGAAATTAGCAACACAGTTTAATACACTTTGCTTAAAAGAAGGAATCTATGGCATAAACGGACACCGCACAGCAGGTGGTTATCGTGCATCTATTTACAATGCTATGCCAATAACAAGCGTACAGCTTTTAGTACAGGTAATGCAGTATTTTGAAGCTCATTTTGGGTAGCATTACTATTCTAAAAGCTATACCAGATTAATTACTTTTTCTTTATATACGTAGCAACTACTGCGTTATTTTCATCAAACAACTGCAATTGGTCTTTTTTAACTTTTATTGATTTTATTTTTCCTAGAGGGACACTATAAATTAAATGTTTCATTTCGTCTCCGCAATAACGCATTGTTGACATTCCTTTGTCAAAACTAATTTCGTTGTCTTTTACGTTAAATTCACCGCCCTGACCATTACATCCGTCACTGGTTCCATAGGTATTATCACTGAAAGAAAGCACTAATTCTTTTTGCTCTTCGGTAGGAATAAAATCTCGGTTTTGGCTATCTAAACGTTTTAAAACCCATGAGGTATTATTTAACGTACTCATTATTTTCTCTGACGAAGCTTTTGTTGAATCAAACATATTTTGTGAGCAACTGCATGAAACTATTCCTAAATTAAAAATTCCGATAAATCCAAATGTCAATATTTTTTTCATTGTTTTTATTTCAAATATAAGAATTTTTAAATTTGAATCTGTTCGATTTTACTTGATTATTTGCAATAGGGTGTTTTAATTATTTTGTTTACAGTTCTGTGCATTTAATTGTTTTACTGTCAAATATGGTGGTTATGTTTTTAAAATTTAACTATTAACATAAATTTTAGAATAATCAGTATAAAAGTTCGTTTTTTTTTTGATTTATTTCAGATTATTAATTGTTTGATATATTTTATTTAAACCACCACATATTCTATCAAAAAATACCATCCAGCCAGAGTAATAAACGAAATGGGAATACCGTAGCCAACCATCATATTACTCAGTTCGGGTTTCAACCCGTAGTTAGATGCTAAAATAGCTCCTGTAATCATGGGAGCCATTGCGGCTTCAATAATGCATACTTTGGTTGCCAAATCGGTTTTTCCTAATACAAAATAAAACAATCCTAAAATAATCAGTGGTACTATAATAAGCTGATAGGTTAAACCTAAAAACAAAAATTTAAAATGCCTGCCGTATGTTTTGAATTTTAATTGGTATCCAACTGATATTAGAGCGATAGGGGACACAGTAGCTGATAATTGTTTAAACGTATCGCTTAAGGCCTCTGGAAAGTCAATTTGAAAAATAACCATTAACAATCCCACTAAAAAAGCTAATAAAGGTGGAAATGAAAAAATCTTTTTAACGATAGAATCGTTGGTTCCTTTTTGATTGGAATATATTGTGGCTACTAAAACCCCAACGGTTGAAAGTGCAACGAATGTTCCGGGTAAATCGATGATGATTAAGGTATTTAAACCTTCATCTCCGTAAAGTGCCTGAACAACCGGAATGCCCACAAACGAGGTATTTCCCAATCCCGAAGTGATGATTAAACAGCCGGTAAGTTTTTTAGACCAGTTGTTAACTTTTCCTAAATAACTAAACAATAAAAACGATAATCCAAAGGTAATCCAAGCGATTGATGCGGGTAATAACAATTCCCAGCTGAGTTTAATTTTGGGTAAATAATACAATGCCATTGCCGGTAATGCCACATATAAAATGTATTGATTGAGTACAATGGCTGTGTTTTTTGGAAAATTGTTTATTCTTTGTATGACAATGCCGATAAACAGACAAAGAAAAAGTAAAATAATGCTTGACATAAATTCTAGGTACTAAAAAACCGAAAGTAATCTTTCGGTTTGGGTGTTATTTTGATATTGGTGCGCCATATAAATCAAATTCGGTGGCATCAAAAATTTCAATATCGGCAAACTCGCCGGTTTTTAAATAGTATTTTGTAGCGTCGATCAACACTTCATTGTCAACATCGGGTGAGTCAAATTCGGTTCTTCCAATAAAATGATTTCCTTCTTTACGGTCAATGATACAACGAAATGTCTGTCCTATTTTTTCCTGATTCAATTCCCAAGAAATTTGTGCCTGAATATCCATTATTTCGTTGGCACGTGCCTGTTTTACATCGGCAGGGACATCATCTTCTAATAAATAAGCATGTGTGTTTTCTTCGTGTGAATAGGTAAAACAGCCCAAACGTTCAAAACGCATTTCTTGAACCCAGTTTTTCAGGATTTCGAAATCTTCTTCGGTTTCTCCGGGATAACCCACAATTAAAGTAGTACGAATTGCCATTCCGGGTACTGCTGCTCTGAAATCTTTTAATAACTGAGTGGTTTTGGCATAAGTGGTTCCCCGACGCATTGATTTCAATACATTGTCGGCTATGTGCTGTAACGGAATATCTATGTAATTGCAAATTTTAGGTTCGCGTTTCATTAATTCCAAAACATCCATTGGAAATCCGGTAGGAAAGGCGTAATGTAATCTGATCCATTCAATACCTTCTACTTTTGCTAAATTTTCTAATAATTCGGCTAAATTGCGTTTTTTGTATAAATCTAAACCATAATAGGTTAAATCTTGTGCAATTAAAATCAATTCTTTAACACCGTCTTTGGCTAATTTTTCAGCTTCGGCAACCAATTTTTCAATAGATTGGGAAACATGTTTGCCACGCATTAACGGTATGGCACAAAATGAACATGGACGGTCGCATCCTTCAGAAATCTTTAAATAAGCGTAATTTTTGGGCGTTGTGGTTAAACGTTCGCCTAACAATTCGTGTCTGTAATCGGCTCCTAAAGCTTTTAACAATAAAGGCAAATCGGTTGTTCCGAAATATTGATCTACATCGGGGATTTCTGTTTCTAAATCTGGTTTGTAACGTTCAGATAAACATCCGGTTACAAATATCTTGTCAACCAAACCCTGATCTTTTCTGTCAACATATTCCAAAATGGTATTTACCGATTCTTCTTTGGCATTGTTGATAAAACCACACGTGTTAATTACAATAATGTTGGCATCATCATTAACGGCTTCGTGCGTAACGTCTTTACCGCTGGCTTTTAATTGCCCCATTAACACTTCACTGTCGTAAACGTTTTTAGAACATCCAAGGGTAACTACGTTGATTTTATTTCTCTTTAAAGATTTAGTTCTCATAGGTTTAAAATTGAGGATGCAAAATTACGATTTTAATTTGTATTAAACCGTTAATAATTACAATTTAAAAATTCCGCCGATCACTAAAATACTTTCTACAAAGGTAAAATCGTGTTTTGCATATTCAGACGAAATGTTAGAAACCGGTGTTTTTAAAATGTTGATATATCCTGCTTTAGCCTCGTACTGAACAAAAAAGTGTTTGAAGAACGTTACATTGGCTCCTATTTTTCCGGAAACACCGTAACCTGCCACTTTAAATTCATCGTTACGTTCTCTGCCCAAAACGGTTGCATTGGTACGTGGAAACAAAATTCCCGAACCCACGCCAGCAACTGCATTAAGTTGTACTTTATCGGTATTGTAAATACCCACAAAACGCGAAATATCTTCGGTTCGTGCTAATTCTAAATTCACGTAATTCAATCCATCGGTGTGTTCAAACTTCAAAAAATCCTCGGTTAATTTGGTATTGCCGTTTTCTAACACTTCACCGTAAGAGCCTTTGTTTGGATACGAACCGCTTACATAAGCTTCTTGATTTTGGGTCAGTACATATTTCATGTGATCAAAACCAAAAGACACACTGTATTTATCGGTAAAATAATAACCTAAACGAAAATTGGTTTGCGGAATGGTCATACGGGTAGGGTTGATGTAATCTGCGTGCCAGCCTTTGGGTTTGTCATGTGATTTGGCATTGTGTACGGTAAAATCGTAATCATTTCCCTTGAAATGGATGTCTGATGACGAATAATATCCTCGGTTTCCGCCCCAATAAATAAATATTTTTCCTTTGTTACCTGAAGTATAAGGGTTTGTTGTAACCTCTTGAGAATAGGTGTTTAATGAGAGTAACGATAAACTACCTAATATGAAAAGTTTCTGCAATGTTTTCATTTTGAAAAATTTTCGCAAAGATACAAATTAAATCCCTTTTTGAATTTCAAAAGGGATTTAATATTTATAGATTAAACAGCTACGTTATGTTCACGTAAAGCATCGTTTAGTGATGTTTTCTTATCGGTACTTTCTTTGCGTTTTCCAATAATCAATGCACAAGGAACCTGGTATTCACCCGCGGGGAATTTTTTAGTGTAAGATCCCGGAATAACTACCGAACGTTCTGGAACATATCCTTTTATTTCGATGGGAGTTTCTCCGGTTACATCTATGATTTTCGTAGATGCTGTTAACACTACATTGGCTCCTAAAACCGCTTCTTTTCCAACGCGGACACCTTCAACCACAATAGAGCGTGAACCTAAAAAAGCATTGTCTTCAATAATCACCGGTGCAGCTTGTAAAGGTTCTAATACACCTCCAATGCCCACACCGCCGGATAAATGAACATTTTTGCCAATTTGTGCACAAGAACCCACAGTCGCCCAAGTATCAACCATAGTCCCTTCATCAACATAAGCACCAATGTTTACATACGAAGGCATTAAGATAACTCCTGCCGAAATATATGCCCCATGGCGAGCGACTGCGTTGGGAACCACACGGATACCTTTTTCGGCATAATTACGTTTTAAAGGCATTTTATCGTGGTATTCAAAAATACCGGCTTCTAAAGTTTCCATTTTTTGAATAGGGAAGTACAGTACCACTGCTTTTTTTACCCATTCGTTAATCTGCCAGCCACCATCAACAGGTTCTGCAGTTCTCAATTTTCCGTTGTCAATTAAATCAATTACTTTTCTAATAGCAATTTGGGTTTCTTCTTGTTGTAACAATGCTCTGTTTTTCCAAACCTGTTCTATGGTGTTTTTTAATTCTTGCATATTAATTGTTTTTTGCAAATATAGAGTTACCTGCCATATTTTACAATCATTTAAAAAAGAATAGCGTATTAATTCTTAATTTATTCTCATAAAAAAAATCCGACTAACTCGTCGGATTTTCATTTTGTTTATTTTGATAATATGTTTGTTGCGATGCAAATTCGTTAGCAGTTTCTACTTTCTTATATGCTTCAACAATCTTTTTAACCAAGCGGTGGCGAACAATGTCTTTATCGTCTAAAAAGATAAAACCTATACCCTCTACACCTTCTAAAATACGCAAAGCTTCTCGCAAGCCCGATGTTACTTTTCGTGGTAAATCAACCTGACCGGGATCTCCTGTAATAATAAACTTAGCGTTTTTTCCCATACGTGTTAAAAACATTTTCATTTGCGAATGGGTGGTGTTTTGAGCCTCATCTAAAATCACAAACGCGTTGTCCAATGTTCTTCCGCGCATAAATGCCAGTGGTGCAATCTGTATGATTCCCTTTAACAGATAATCTTCTAATGTGGTTGGCGGCAACATATCGCGTAAGGCATCATATAATGGTTGCATATACGGGTCAAGCTTTTCTTTCATGTCACCGGGTAAGAAACCCAAGTTTTCTCCGGCTTCAACCGCAGGGCGTGTTAAAATAATCCGCTTAACCTGTTTTTCTTTCAGTGCTTTTACGGCTAATGCCACACCTGTATATGTTTTTCCGGTTCCTGCAGGACCAATGGCGAAAACCATATCGTTTTTAAAAACTAAATCGACCAGCTTTTGCTGGTTTGGCGTAGTGGCTTTGATTAATTTACCACCTAAACCGTGCACCAAAATCTCATCAGAACGATCCATTCTCTGAGGTAGGTCATCTATTATTAATCGTTCAATGATGTTTTCGTTTAGCTGGTTGTATTTTTCGTAGTATTTTAAAATTCGTTCAAATCGTGATTCAAACTGATCCAGTATTTCAGCTTCGCCATAAATTTTTATCGTTGTTCCTCTGGCAACAATTTTAAGTTTTGGATACAGTTTTTTAATGATTTCCAGATGAATATCTTGTGGACCCCAAAAATCTTTCGGGGTAATATGCTCCAGTTCTATGATTCTTTCGTTCAAAAGCTATTAGATTTAATTAAAAAAAATTAGTTTTGTATATCTCAAATCTAACAAAAAATATTAAAAAACACTAACAAAAAAATATTAATGTCAGTTATCACATTAACAACAGATTACGGTATAAAAGATCATTTTGTAGCATCGGTTAAAGGCAGAATTTTATCCGTATTGCCTTCTGTTCAGATAATTGATATTTCGCATTGCATTGATTTTTACAATATCGCCAATGCCAGTTATGTGTTGTTTGGTGCGTATCAAAATTTCAATAAAGGCAGCGTGCACATGGTTTTGGTTGAAGCCGAAATGTACGATCAAACATCGTTTTTGCTGGCAAAATTCAACGGACATTATTTTTTAACGGCAAATAACGGAACCATTACTTTATTGGCATCGCCAGAAGATCAAACTGAAATCATTCAGTTAGACATTCCTGATTTTTGTTCAGATACTGTTTCTTTGTTTACCCATGTGGCTAAGCAGATTGTTACTGAAAATAAATTTTATGAATTAGGTACCAGAATAGATTATAATGATTGTGAACTTTTGGTAGAATTGCGTGCCAAGGTTGCCGATGATGGAAATTCTATTAAGGGCTCAGTTATTTACACAGATCATTATGGCAATGCGGTTACCAATATTTCGAAAGATCTGTTTGAACGTGTTAGAAAAAACCGCAAATTTGAAATCAAGGCAAAGAGATACCGCATAAACAGAATCAACCAATTTTACGCCGACTTTAATACAGAAGCTAAAGATTTACGTGAGTATGAAGGGGATATGTTGTTTATTTTTAACGATTTAGATTTTTTGCAAATGTCTATTTATAAATCTGATTATGAGAATGTAGGAAATGCAAAAAGTTTGTTTGGTGTAACTTACCGCGACACCGTTATCATAGAATTTACCGAATAAATAAAATATGTATGTTTGTAAGAATAGTTAAAATGAGTTTTCATCAGGATAAAATTCCTGTATTTTTAGAACATTTTCACAGTGTAAAAGAACAAATACGGAACTATCCGGGTAATAACTTTTTAGAAGTGTATCAGGATAAATCAAATCCGGGAATTATTTTTACGTATTCTGTCTGGAATGATGAAACTGATTTGGAAAACTACCGCCATTCAGACCTTTTCAAAGAAGTATGGACATTTACTAAAACACTTTTTAACGACAAACCCGAAGCGTGGAGCGTTGACAAACTGGTTACTTTAGGGTAATATTAATCAAAAAAAATAAACAAAATTAAATGAAAGCAATATTATTACGCGAAATAAAATCGTTTTTTGGTTCTTTAACAGGCTACTTAGTCATTGCTGTGTTTTTAATTTTAAACGGTATTTTCCTTTGGATTGTAGATGGGCAATACAACATTTTACAAAGCGGATACAACGATTTAACACCCTTTTTTCAACTGGCACCATTGGTTTTATTGTTGCTGATACCTGCCGTTACAATGAAAACTATTTCAGACGAACGCAAACAAGGGACCATTGAATTGTTGGTAACCAAACCATTGAGTTTAAACCAAATTGTAACCGGAAAATTTTTAGGATCCTTTTTATTGGTTCTTCTGGCAATTTTACCAACAGTTTTATACATTGTTATTTTAAATCCGTACGGAATGCCTGCAGGAAATATGGATTTAGGCAGCACTACAGGTTCTTATCTGGGGTTGTTGTTTTTAATTGCAGCCTATACCAGTGTAGGAATTTTTTGTTCGTCACTGTCAGATAATCAAATTATAGCATTTATTTTAGCAGTGATTATTTGTTTTGTTTTGTATGTAGGATTTGACCAGTTGGCAGAATTAATCAAAACATCGGCAACCATCATTGAAAAAATCGGAATGAGTTATCATTTTAAAAGTATGAGTCGTGGAGTGATTGATACCCGCGATTTGATTTATTTTGTATCGGTAACATTATTCTTTTTAACAGCCACCGTATTTAACCTTAAAAACGTACGCAAATAATGAAAAAGCAGAAGAATATAAAATCGTTTTTAGGTATTGTTATAGGATTAATTGTGCTTAATATCGTTGGAAATTACTTTTTTCACCGGTTCGATTTAACTTCAGATAAGCGTTATACCTTATCAGAAACTACCAAAGCTATAGTCGGTAAGGTTGATGAACCTGTATTTATTGAAGTTTATTTAGAGGGAAATTTTCCTGCCGAAATAAGAAAACTCCAAACAGAAAGTAAACAGTTATTAGAAGAATTTAATGCCTATAACAGCAACATTAACTTTATCTTTATAGATCCGTTGGCAGATGAAAATGTGGCAGTGCAAATGGCTGAACAGCTTTTTGCCAATGGAATGAAACCCATAAATATTTCGGTAAACGACAAAGGCAAGCAATCGCAGGAAATGGTTTTTCCGTGGGCAGTTGCTACTCAAGGCGATAAAAATGCTAAAATTCAGTTGTTGAAAAACGCTATGGCAGCTTCTACCGAAGATAAAATTACATCATCTGTACAGCATTTAGAATACGCCATTACCGAAGCAATTGTAAAAGTAACGACAGAAAAATCAAAAAAAATTGCCATTATTAAAGGTATTGGCGAACCAGATGATGTGTATATTGCCGACTTTCTTCGTGCCTTGAAAGACAGTTATTTCATTGCACCTTTTACGTTAGACAGCGTTGCTGTAAATCCGCAAAAAACCTTAAAAGAATTACAGGGATATGATTTAGCAATCATTGCAAAACCAACCAAACCGTTTGACGAAAAGCAGATTCAGGTTTTAGATCAGTTTGTAATGAACGGAGGAAAATCACTTTGGATGCTGGATCAGGTGCAGGCAGATATGGATAGTTTATACAACCCCGCAGGCGAAATGCTGGTTTTGGGCAAAGATCAAAAGTTAGGTGAAATGTTGTTTAAGTACGGTATCCGTGTCAACTTTGATTTGGTGAAAGACGAAATAGGTTCGCCTATAAAACTGGCAGTTGGTCAGCAAGGCAGCGAAACGGTCTATAAAACATTTAACTGGAAATTTGCTCCGTATGTCATCAGTGAATCGAATCATCCCATTGTAAAAAACATAGAGGCAGTTAAATTTGATTTTGCTAACAGTATTGATACGTTAAAAAATAACATCAAAAAAACGGTATTGTTAGCTTCATCGCCTTATGCAACAAAAGTAGGTACGCCAAGCGTGGTAAGTTTGTCGGGAACCATTCAGGAAAAAACCGATCCCAACCAGTTAAAACCCAAACAAACCATTCCGTTGGCAGTTTTGTTAGAAGGACATTTTACATCGGTCTATAAAAACAGAATCGTTCCGTTTAAAACAGATGATTACCTGAACGATGGAAAACCTACAAAAATGATTGTGATTTCAGACGGTGATATAATAAAAAACCAGTTAGATCAGAATTATCAGCCTATGGAATTAGGTTATGATAAATGGACAAATACGTTGTATGGCAATAAAGAGTTTTTAATTAATGCGGTAAATTACTTGTTAGACGATAACGGATTGATTAATTTACGGACTAAAGAGGTGAAATTACCTTTGTTAGACAAAGAAAAAGTATATGCAAATTACAACTATATCCGTTCGGTAATTGTTGCGTTACCTTTATTGGTTTTGATATTCTTTGGAATTGTTTTTACCTACTTACGCAAAAAGAAATACACAAAATAGTGTTGAAAAATAAAGTTTTATATTCGCATTAAAAGAAATATATTTGTACAAACCGCCATAATCGGCATTAATAAGAGAAACAGATGAAATTTATTGTATCGAGCTCGTATTTATTAAAACAATTACAAGTATTGGGAAGCGTTATTAACAGTAACAACACCTTACACATTCTTGATAATTTCTTATTTGAACTTGATCAAAATCAGCTAAAAGTATCGGCATCAGATTTAGAAACCACAATGACCGCTACTTTAGAGATAGAGTCAACCAGTGAGGGTTCAATCGCGGTTCCGGCACGTTTGTTATTAGAAACGTTAAAAACATTTCCGGAACAACCATTAACTTTTACCGTTAAAGACAACAGTACTATTGAAATTAGCTCTGATTTAGGAAAGTATGTTTTAGCTTATTTACCAGGGGAAGAATTTCCTAAAGCTGAAAAACTGGAAGATCCGTCTAAAGCTGAAATAGGAGCAGAGATATTATTTACGGCAATAAGTAAAACCATTTTTGCGGCAGGGAACGATGATTTACGTCCGGTAATGTCGGGTGTATATTTCCAATTTGCACCAACAGGCGTAATTTTTGTTGCTACCGATGCACATAAATTGGTAAAATATTCAAGAACCGATGTAACCAGTTCAACCGAAGCAAACTTTATCATGCCTAAAAAGCCTTTAAATATCTTGAAAAATATTTTGGCAACGGCAGAAGCCACTGTAATGATCGAATACAACGATTCTAACGCTATGTTTAGTTTTGACAACTATACATTAATTTGTAGATTGATTGATGGGAAATACCCTAATTATGAAGCCGTAATTCCTAAAGAAAATCCAAACAAACTAATTATTTCACGTACGCAGTTTTTAAGCTCGGTACGCCGTGTGGCGATTTATGCAAACAAAACCACACATCAAATCAGATTAAAAATTGCAGGAACAGAATTAAATATTTCTGCAGAAGACATTGATTACTCAAACAAAGCAGACGAGCGTTTAACGTGTGATTATAAAGGTGATGATATGCAAATTGGATTCAACTCACGTTTCTTAACTGAAATGCTGACTAATTTACAATCAGACGAAATTCAATTAGAGATGTCGTTACCAAACCGTGCCGGAATTTTAACACCAATCGACGGATTGGACGAAGGCGAAACAGTTACCATGCTGGTTATGCCGGTAATGTTGAATAATTAAAATAAAAAAAGAGGTTTCTAAAACCTCTTTTTTTATTACATTACCCCAAAAACGCTTGCATCATCCAGATGTCTTTTTCCTGTTCGGTAATTAAATCACTCATCATAGAGTTGGTACCTTCGTCGTTAATTTCATCTGATTTGTCAAGAATTTCACGCTCAATAACCAATAAATCAGAAAGAGATTTAATAATTACATTTACAGCTTCCTCGTCTGTAGATACGTTCTTGGCAATAGCCAATTTATTATTTTTTAAATAATCTTCAAACGTGTGTAAAGGTACACCGCCTAAAGTTAAAACACGTTCAGCAATTTCGTCAATCCTTAATTGTGCCTGATTGTACAATTCTTCAAATTTTACATGCAAATCAAAAAAACGTTTTCCTCTGATGTTCCAGTGAAGTCCGCGTAAATTCTGATAATAAACCTGGAAATTTGACAATAAAGTATTTAACAACTCAATGTTTTCTTTAGTTTCTTTTTGTGGTAAGCCTAAGATATTCATAATTATTATTTTTTTATTAATTATCAAATTTACAAATAATTAACCGATATTTGTATAAATATTATTGATACTATCAATTCATTAATAGATAAAATCATTGAACATGACAATAACCCAATTGAATTATGTGTTAGCAGTTGCCGAATTTAAAAACTTTACTATAGCTGCCGAAAAATGTTTTGTTACGCAGCCTACATTAAGTATGCAAATTCAGAAATTGGAAGAAGAGCTTGAAGTAAAAATTTTTGATCGTAATAAAAAGCCCATTCAGGTAACCGAAGTAGGAAAAAAAATCGTAGAACAAGCCAAAAACATTGTAAATGAAGCCGACAGGATTCAGGATATTGTGGAACAACAAAAAGGATATATTGGTGGTGATTTTAAAATAGGTATCATTCCCACGGTTATGCCCACGCTTTTACCAATGTTTCTGAAAAATTTTATAAAGAAATACCCTAAAATTAATTTAGTTATCGAAGAACACACAACCGATGAAATCATTAACAGGTTACAAAAGGGACAATTAGATGCAGCTATTGCGGCAACTCCTTTAAACGAAGCTGAATTGAAAGAAATTGTGTTATATTATGAGCCTTTTGTAGGTTATTTTCCTGAAAAATACCGGAACAATTTAACGGAATTAACGCCCGACGACTTAAATTTAAACGATATTTTATTATTGCAAGACGGACATTGTTTTACAAACGGAATTTTAAATATTTGTAAAGCCTCTAAGTTAGAACCATCACGTAGGTTTGAACTGACATCGGGGAGTTTTGAAACATTGATTGGCTTGGCAAACGAAGGTTTGGGAGTTACATTTTTACCTTATCTGCACACTTTAAAACTAAGTGAAAATGATAAAAAGTATTTGATTGAATTTCAAAATCCAAAGCCATCTCGCGAAATAAGTTTAATTTTCCCGAAAAGCGAACTAAAAATTCACATTATTAATGCGTTGAAAAACACCATTTCGGGAGTCATAAAAGGTGCCATTGCTTTTCAGGATGTGGACATTGTAAGTCCAAAAGCAACAAAAAAATAAAGGATGAAATTTTCATCCTTTATTTTTTATACAAGTGTTAAAACTTCTCTGAAATCTGTATTGTTTTTAGTAAAATCAACAATCCATTTTTTAAGTTGCTCAATTTCAAATGGCAATAAAATATTTATGGCTTTGTTTACTTCCTTTATAAATAAATCTTTACTAAAACTAACCTTTTCCAAGACTTTGATAGTATGATTTAATTGTTCTGTCATATCTTTTTGTTTTTTATAAAAGTAAGTAAAACAAAAATGATATAAAATTTTTTTAGAGTTTTTTAACAGCTACAACCATTTCGCGTTTCCCCGGTGGACCTTGTGTTTTATGAACTTCAAAACCAATTTCTTTTAAGCGGCGGTTTACCAAACCTTTACAGGCATAAGTAACAAATATTCCGTTTGGGTTTAAAAAATCGTATGCTTTTTGTAAAATTTCAACCGACCATAATTCACTTTGATAATCATATCCAAAAACATCGAAATAAACAATATCAAATCGATTTTCAGTTGTAAAATCTTCAATTTTAGTGTGATGCTTTAAAAAACTGAAATTTACATTTACATTTGAAGGTATTTCAAAAGGAATTTCGTGAAAAGTATTCAGTGAAACAGCTGAATTTATAAAGTCATCATAATTTAAAAGACTGTATTCTTTTTCAGATAAGGGATAGGCTTCAATGGTTTCATAATAAACTTTTTTATTTTTTTCTATAGCAAACTGTAATGTTAACAAGGCATTTAAGCCAGTGCCAAAACCAAACTCTAAAACATTTATGCTGTCTTTTTTAATAAGATCAATTCCGTTCTTTATATATACATGAAGCGATTCTTGAACAGCACCGTGCTTAGAATGAAACGTTTCACCCATGCTTTTTACAAACAGCGAATGCGAACCGTCTTTTGTTATAATAATTTCCCGATCCATTTATGGTATCAATAATCTTTTAATTCTGGGAATAGGACCGCCACATTTTTTGGAATGACATTCCAGACACTGCTGTACCATTTTGTTAAAATTATCTTTTGCCTGTAAAGTATCGGCATAAATGGCTTTTTGTGCCGTAATAAACTTAAAAGCTTGTTGGGTAAAAAAAACATCTCTGTCAGAAGCATCGGTTAAAATGGCAGTATGCAGTTTGTCAAAAGCCACAGGATAATCTCCTAATTGTTCGTTGTTAATAATGCGTTCTTTTAACTGGGTGTTATAAGCGTACATTTGTTCCATTAAAGCTGCCATTTCAGACATTTCGTACATCTGAAAGTTCGATGTTTTTGTAACGGTATCCATTACAGATACCGTTTCTGTTTTCTCGTTCTTTTGTTGACAGCTTGTAAAAAAGGCAATCGAACAAAATACCGCAATTACTTTTTTCATTAATTTTCTGCAATTAATACGCCGTTTGCCATAAATCGATATTCAACTTTTGATTCTGTAATGGCATCTATTTCCTCTTGAGATTTACCGGCATCTTTAGCGTAATGTTTTAATTCGTCAACCGATGTTTCTTCAATATAAGCTTTACCTGCAATAACTGTTGTGTGATTTTCAGCTCCTTCTTTTGGAACAAAAAACGCGTAATCTTTAAATTTTACAAAGGCTTCTTTTTCATTGCCTAATTTTAAAGACATCCAACAACCTTTTTTCTTACATGTTGAAATAATTTCTGATGTAAATTTTACATCTAACGTATCAACAGGCTTCATGCTTTCGTATTTTGCCAACATTTCTTCTTTTGATAAGGCTCCATCGGCTGAAATACTATCTCCAAAAACCTGATAATTTACCTGATTTTCAGTAGTATCGGCTGTCGCCGTAGTATTTTCTTTTTTATTACACGCAAAGATTAAAGAGGTAGTTGCAAAAACTAATAGTAATTTTTTCATGATTCAAATTTTTTACAAATATAAAAATAGTTAGGTAATAATCAGGGTAATCAACTTTATTTCAATTGCTTTGGGAAGATATAAGAAGATATAATTAGAAGGTTTTCAGTAAAAGCAACATTTCTTTGTAAATTACATAAGAATAACTGTTTATAAGAGCTTTTTTTTCTAAATTTGTAAACTTTAAAACAACATAACAAATTTTTAAAGAGTAAGATCAAAAATGGATTTAAGTATTTTAAACGATTTAAAGCTAACAAAAGTGGCTGTTTCAAAAATTGATACATTCGATTTTGAAAATGTAAAATTTGGTGAAAAATTCACTGATCACATGTTAATTTGTGAATATAAAAATGGAGAATGGGGACCGGTAGAAATTAAACCTTATGCACCAATTACTTTAGATCCTTCTGCAAGAGTTTTTCATTACGGACAGGCTATCTTTGAAGGAATGAAAGCTTATAAAGATGAAAATGATGATGTGTGGATGTTTAGACCCGATCAAAATTTTGAACGTTTTAACAAATCGGCGGTTCGTTTAGCAATGCCTGTAATTGATGAAACCAGATTTATTGGCGGTTTAAGAGAATTACTAAAAGTTGAAAAAGCATGGGTTCGTAAAGGATTAGGGAACTCATTATACATCCGTCCGTTTATGATTGCCACAGAAAGCGGAGTAATTGCAAGCCCGTCAAATGAATTTATATTCTGTATTCTTTTATCTCCTGCAAAATCTTATTATTCAGGGAAAATCAAAGTGCAAATTGCAGATTATTACAGCAGAGCAGCTAACGGAGGAATTGGAGCAGCAAAAGCATCAGGAAATTATTCTGCACAATTTTATCCTACAAAATTAGCTCAGGAAGCAGGTTTTAATCAAGTAATCTGGACAGATTCTACCCATACGCATTTAGAAGAATCGGGAACAATGAACGTGTTCTTTAGAATTAACAATACACTATATACCGCCCCCACATCAGATCGTATTTTAGACGGTGTTACACGTAAAAGTTTAATTGCACTTGGCGAACACCTGGGATACGATATTAAAATTGAACCTGTACAAGTTGACACAATTGTTAACGCAGCCAAAAACGGAACATTAAAAGAGATTTTTGGTGCCGGAACAGCAGCAGTTGTCAACCAAATAGAAGGTTTTGCGTATAAAGACGATTATTACCAGTTACCCGATGTGTCAGATAAAGATTCGTATGCGTTACAGCTTAAAGAAGCACTGACAAAGCTACAGAATAAATTAAGCGACGATCCGTTTAACTGGACAACGAAATTATAATTAAAAGCTTGCATAATGCAAGCTTTTTTTATGCCGAAATTGGTTATATTTGCTTAAAAAATTATGTTTACACCCAATCAAATTATTTTTGCAATAGCATTTATCATTGTTTTTGTTATCGCAATGATTATCATGTATGGTAAAGATTTAAAAATGCATAAAGTTTATTACAAAGGTAGTTTATGGGTTTTACTGGCTTTTTTGTTGTTCATTGGAACTCTTTTTGTAATCAAAATAACTCTAAAAAACTAAACGTATGAAAATAGTAAAATATGTTTTAATTATTGCTGCACTTGCTGTAGTTTTCCTAACCGTTTATATTGCAACAGGCAAAAGTGAATATGAAATAAACGTTAAAAGAGATACGGAGTTATCAGACCAAAGATTGTTTAGATACGTGAACAATCTGCAGAATTTTGGCGATTGGAATCCTTGGAACAACACCACCGAGAATTTTAAGTTAGATTCTATTTATAAAGGAAAAAATGCACGGGTAGAATGGAATGGAAATGAAGCGTTCATTTCAAATACAATAGTGAACGATACTGTTTTCTTAAAATTAAACGTGTCTGGAAACGATTACGACACTAAAATGTTTTTTGATGAATCAAGCGGTAAAACAACTATAAACTGGAATGTTAAAGGAAGCTTATCTTTTAGTGAAAAATTCAAGATTTTCTTTCAGGGAACACCACAAAGCATCATAGCACCCACTTTTCAAGAAGGGTTGGCAAAAATTGATGGAAATATTACCGAAAGCTTAAAGAATTTTTCTATTAAAGATGAAGGATTGGCAAGTATTCCGGAAATGATTTATATTAAACAAACTGTAGAATCGGATATTGAGAATTTAGGCGACAAAATTTTCAACAGTATGGAACACATGAATAATTTTTCAAAAAACTTTGATTTAGAACCTTATGGGGCACCTTTCACTATTTTTGAGAACATAAATGTACTTTCGGGTAACGTGCGGTATTCGGTTTGTATTCCAATAAAAAACTTTTTCAGTACCGCTGAAGGAAGCGATATTGTGTGTGAAAAAATGCCTGCTTTTCACGGATACAAAACAGTATTAACAGGCGATTATATTCACAGCGACAAAGCGTGGGAAAAAGTAAAAAAGGAAATTGTTGCAAAAAAATTAACCCAACGTACCGATTTAAAACCCATTGCTATCTATAAAACATCTATTTTAACTACTCAAAAATCACATGAATGGATTACCGAATTTATCATTCCGGTAAACGAAACATTTATTCCTATTGTTGATACTCCTGCAGATTCTTTGTCAGTTGTGAGATAATTCTTAAGAGATGCAGAATACTTATTCTAAAAGATTTGACGGAATAAATCATAAAGAGAATAAACAAATCAGATAATACCTAATAAAATCTATTTAAATGAAAACCTCTAAATATTATTTAGATGTTTTCTATTGATTGAGAAGTCTAACAAAAAACTCTAACCGTTAAGTTAGAGTTTTATTTATTAAATGGTAAATGAACCGTTTGTTTTGATTTCAGGTGCCGAATTTTGTTCTTGTTCGGGTTGTTTTGGTAAATCACCTTTCATTAAGAACGAAATAACGTCTTTGTTAATGCTTTGCATGGTATCTTTAAACAATTCAAAGGCTTCAAACTTGTAAACCAATAAAGGGTCTTTTTGTTCATGAACCGCTAATTGAACAGATTGTTTTAATTCGTCCATTTTGCGTAAATGCTTTTTCCAGGCTTCATCAACAATAGAAAGAACAATGTTTTTCTCGAAATCATTAACCAATGTTTTTCCCTCGCTTTCATAAGCTTTCTGCAAATCGGTAACTACATTAATGGTTTTTATTCCATCGGTAAAAGGAACCACCATTCGCTCATAACCACCATTTTCGTGAACATTTTTAATCACTTTGAAAGCTTCAATGGCACTTTCGTCACATTTGGCAAGGTATTTTTTATAAACTACTTCGTATAACTTATCTGTTAATTCGTTTTCGTGTATTCTATTGAATTCTTCGGCAGTGAAAGGCGACTCAATTCCAAAGATTTTAATTAAATCGTATTCAAAGTTTTTAAAGTCGTTACCCACTTTGTTTCCTTCCACTAAATAATCACATAAATCAAACATCATGTTAGCGATATCTACTTTTAGGCGATCTCCGTGTAATGCGTGACGGCGACGTTTGTAAACCACTTCGCGTTGTGCATTCATAACATCGTCATATTCTAACAAACGTTTACGCACCCCAAAGTTGTTTTCTTCTACACGTTTTTGAGCACGTTCAATAGATTTAGTCATCCAGCTGTGTTGAATTACTTCACCTTCTTTCAGCCCCATACTATCCATAATTTTTGCTACACGTTCTGATCCAAACAAACGCATTAAATTATCTTCTAATGAAACATAGAACTGAGAAGATCCCACATCACCCTGACGACCTGCACGACCACGTAACTGACGGTCAACACGACGAGAATCGTGACGTTCTGTACCAATAATTGCCAAACCACCGGCTTCTTTAACTTCAGGAGTTAATTTAATATCGGTACCACGCCCCGCCATGTTTGTTGCAATGGTTACAATACCGGAATTACCTGCTTCTTCAACAATTTCAGCCTCTTTTTTATGCAATTTGGCATTCAATACATTGTGTTTGATACCGCGCATTTTTAACATTCGGCTTAATAATTCTGAATTTTCAACAGATGTGGTACCAATCAGAACCGGACGCCCCGCTTTTGATAATTCTACAACATCTTCGATCACCGCATTGAATTTTTCACGAATAGAACGATAAATTTTATCTTCACGGTCTTCGCGAGCAACAGGGCGGTTGGTTGGAATTTCAACCACGTCTAATTTATAAATCTCCCAAAATTCACCTGCTTCTGTTATTGCTGTCCCTGTCATACCAGCCAGTTTGCTGTACATACGGAAATAGTTTTGCAATGTAATTGTAGCAAATGTTTGGGTTGCTGCTTCAATTTTTACATTTTCTTTTGCTTCGATTGCCTGATGTAACCCGTCTGAATAACGACGACCGTCCATAATACGACCTGTTTGTTCGTCAACAATCATTACTTTATTGTCAACCACTACGTATTCTGAATCTTTTTCAAAAAGAGCATACGCTTTTAACAATTGTGTTAAGGTGTGGATACGTTCAGATTTTATACCGAAATCTTGAAACAATGTTTCTTTTTTCTCTGACATTTCTTCTGCAGAAATGTTCATTTTTTCGATTTTGGCAATTTCAGTTCCGATGTCAGGCATAACAAAGAAATGTTCATCCATACCTTGAGACAGTACTTTAATACCGTTATCGGTTAATTCTACCTGATTGTTTTTTTCGTTGATAACAAATAACAGACCTTCGTCAACCTTTTTCATTTCGCGGGAATTATCCTGCATAAAATGATTTTCAGTTTTTTGAAGAATTTGTTTGATACCTTCTTCTGACAAAAATTTGATTAACGCTTTGTTTTTCGGTAAGGCACGGTAAGCACGTAATAAGTTAAAACCACCTTGTTTGGTATCGCCGGCTTTAAGTAAACGTTTTGCCTCGGTTAAAAATCCGTTTGCCAATTGACGTTGTTGAGCAACCAGATGATCTACTTTAGGTTTTAATTCTAAAAATTCATGACGGTCACCCATTGGAACCGGACCTGAAATAATTAGGGGCGTACGGGCATCGTCAACCAATACTGAATCGACCTCATCGACAATAGCAAAGTTGTGTTTGCGTTGTACCAGTTCTTCAGGTGTATGTGCCATGTTATCACGCAAGTAGTCAAAACCAAATTCGTTATTGGTTCCGTAAGTGACATCTGCCTGGTAAGCCGCACGACGACCTTGTGAGTTAGGTTGGTGGTTATCGATACAATCAACCGTTAAACCGTGGAATTCAAATAAAGGCGCGTTCCATTGGCAGTCACGCTTTGCAAGGTAATCGTTTACCGTTACCACATGTACACCGTTACCGGTTAAAGCATTAAGGTAAATAGGAGAGGTAGATACCAGTGTTTTACCTTCACCTGTTTGCATTTCGGCAATTTTCCCTTGATGAATTACAGAACCACCAATCATTTGTACATCGTAATGTACCATGTTCCACGAAAGCATTTTTCCGGCAACTTCCCAAGTGTTAGACCAAATTGCTTTATCGCCTTCAATGCGAACGTGACCTTTTGTTTCAGCAAACAATTTATCTTGTTCTGTAGCGGTAACAACCAATTCGTTGTTGTTTGTGAAACGACGTGCGGTTTCTTTCACAACAGCGAACGCCTCTGGTAAAATTTCCATTAAAGCTTTCTCAGACAGCGTGTAAGCTTCTTTTTCCAAAGTGTCGATTGAAGCATAAATAGTTTCACGCTTATCAATATCGGTTGTTTTTTCTAGTTCTTCACGGTACGAAGCTATTTTAGCATCTTGATCAGAACGTGATTGTTTGATTCTTTCTTTAAAAGAAATGGTTTTTTCTCTTAATTCGTCGTTTGTTAATCCTTCAAAAGAAGAATAATACTGGTTGATTTTATCTACAATAGGGCGTATTGCTTTTACGTCTTTTTGTGACTTATCGCCTACAAACGCTTTTAAGATACTATTTATGATACTCATAAATAAGTTTATTTTAAATTAATATTCAGTGATATGGGGTTACAAAAAAAGTCTCTTAATTACCGAGACTTTTATTTGTATGTATTTTAATATTCATCCTCGTTCCAAAGATAGTCTTCATCTGAAGGATAATCTGGCCAAATTTCTTCCATTGATTCGTAGATTTCACCTTCGTCTTCAATAGACTGTAAGTTTTCTACAACTTCTAAAGGTGCACCAGTTCTAATAGCATAATCTATAAGCTCGTCTTTCGTAGCTGGCCACGGGGCATCACTTAAATACGATGCTAATTCTAATGTCCAATACATCTTGTGATAATTTTTTAGTAATTATGTGCAAAAATAAATTTTAAAATGAAAAAATCAATTTTTTTTTTATTAAATATTTCTAAATTAAAGAACGTTTGTTTTTAGAATACTTTTATTGTTTTTCAGGTATCCATTTTACCTCGTCGGCTTTCAAATCAAAAGTCAACTTTCGTGCCAATACAAACAAATAGTCAGAAAGTCGGTTTAAATACTTTAAAACCATTTCATCTGTGGGGTCAATGTCATTTAAATGCGTAGATAAACGCTCTGCTCTGCGACAAACACAACGTGCAATATGACAATATGACACGGTTGTATGTCCGCCCGGCAAAACAAAATGAGTCATTTGGGGCAGATGGCTTTCCATTTCGTCGATAGACTGTTCTAAAAAGGTAATGTCTTCTTCGGAAATTTTTGGAATATTCAATCGTTCTTTGCCATTTTTTAAAATGGCTTTTTCAGGATCGGTTGCCAAAATAGCTCCTAAAGTGAATAATTTATCCTGAATTTGAATTAATTGGTCTTTATAAACAGAAGAAATTTCCTGATCGCGAATCAATCCAATGTACGAATTTAATTCGTCAACCGTACCGTAACTTTCTATTCTGATATGGTATTTTGGTACACGTGTGCCGCCAAATAATGCGGTTGTTCCTTTATCGCCCGTTTTTGTATAAACTTTCATAATTTTTTTTCGTAAAGATACATTAAAAAAATTAGTTGTACGTTTATATATAATTGTCTATATTAGACGGTTTATTAGTAAAAAAAGTTATGAAAATAAATAATACAGAAACATCATCTAAAACATTAGGTATTGGGTTATTTTTATTGCGTTTATGTTTAGGCGGATTAATGATAGCCAACCATGGGTGGATGAAAATTATAAATTATGAGACACTGAAAACCGAATTTTTTAATTTCTTGGGATTAGGTTCAAATACTTCTTTAATATTAGCCATTTGTGCAGAAACAATATGTTCTTTACTGTTAATTTTTGGCTTATATACCCGCCTGGCATTGATTCCTTTAATTGTGACCATGCTGGTTGCAATGGGCGTACACGGATGGGAACTATTTGGAGGTGATGCAGAAATGAGCTTTTTATACCTTATTGGTTTTGTGTTTTTATTTATTGCGGGACCGGGCGAAAACAGTATCGATGCACGAATGAGTAAAAGATCATTTTATTAATAACGGATAAAAAAATTTTGTGGTTTTTGTTCTTTTCGTTTAGAAAAGACCAGAGTATGGTAAAAATCTATTACCAACGTAAAATGATTTTTATATAAAACGTTTTTTTTGACTTGATGTTTTGTGTTTAAAATAATCAATAAACTGTCGTTGTGCATTTGTTCTAAATAAGACTCACAATTTTTAAGCTTTTCTATTATAATGAGATCATAATTATCAGACGTATTTAAAGAAATATTTTGAAAATGATTTTTGATTACTGTGCTAATTTCTGTATTTAAGCACAAAACGGTTTGAAATTGAAAATATTTAATAGAAGAGAGTAGTAATCTGATAGATTTTGTTGGAGCAGTTGGGTATTCTTTTTTGTGATGATACAGTCCTTTGGTAAGGTAATTATATACATACGGAGAATGAATACCATGCTGATTGGTAGATTTTATTAAAAATTGCAGATACGAAATCACTTGATAAACCAATTAAATACCTGTCAAAGGTATTTTAAGTTTTAGAACCAAACAAGTTTAATTTTTTGTTTTAAGTACAAGATGTTAATAACAAATTACTTATAACCCGCAAATGAAATTTTCATTAAAAAAGCATTAAAATATTTGGTGCTTTTAAACAAAACGCACTATATTTGCACCGTTGAAAACAACAATGGCCTCGTGGCGCAACTGAATAGCGCATCTGATTACGGCTCAGAAGGTTACAGGTTTGAATCCTGTCGAGGTCACTATATTGGCGATGTGGCGCAACTGAATAGCGCATCTGATTACGGCTCAGAAGGTTGCAGGTTTGAATCCTGCCATCGTCACAAAAAAGCAACTCGAAAAGAGTTGCTTTTTTTATTTCTCTAAATTATTATTTACACAATTAAGCTTGATCATTGCCTTTAAATTCATTACGTTTATAAAAGTTATAATTTTTCATAGTAAAAAATATATTCTTGGGATTGTAGGATAGATTGTAAATCTCAATATCTTGTTCTCAAAACCTTTTTTACAAACTGTCTTCATTTTTTTAAATTAATCTCATTTAAAATCCAATCCAGTGCTACATCTTTATCGTTTAAAAAATCTTGTTCAGTAGGAATGGCGTATACATCAGGTATCACACCACGACCTTCTTCGTTGGTTTGTTCTGTTGGTCTTATAGTCATTAGCCCAACACGTAATTTAAGTTTTGAATAAGGAAGTTTTAATACCGGCATTACACCTGCAACGGTTCCGTTAAATGTTCCACCGGTTTCGTCACCTACAAAAACTGCCAGATTTCTGCCTTGTAAATGTGATGAGATAATTGCAGCCGCTGAAAACGTCATTCCGTCAGTGACAACGTAGGTGTTATTTTTATAATTTAACGGTTTAGGCTGAATTTTCTTAGATGATTTTAATGAAACCTGTAATGCTCCTTTTTCGTTCCTGTGTGCCGATAAACCCCTGATTGTTGAATAAACGGTTATGAACGGAGCCGCAAAAAACTTCTCTACAGGACTTTTTCCTTTAAATAAATTAAAATAAGTACCTCGTTTTGTAATAGTTGCAGGCTGTGTAAATACAAACGTGGTATCGTTTAAATACTGAGATAATTTATGAATTTCGCTTAATCGTCCGCCTGGATTTCCGCGTAAATCAATAATCAGATTTTGAACATTGTGTTTTTTAAATTCTGAAAAAATGGTATCATATACCTTAATTTTCCCCTCGCTAAAATCTCTTATTTTTAATACGGCAACCGAACTGTCTTTGGCAACAGGGTAACTGATTTCTTTAGAATATACTTTGTTTTTGCTGTTGTAGCCAAACCATTTGTATTTGTAATCTTTTTGCCGAGCCAATTTTTTTAATGCCTTCTTTTTAATTTTTTGTTCTTCTTTTGATAGTTTTGGAAGCGTATCTGTTTGAACAATTTTAGTATCGTTTAAAGTATCTTTTTCCTTTTTAGTAAGTTCTTTGTTGGCAAGCTTTTTCTTGTCTTTTTTAGACTCTTTAAACGTTCTTTTTACGGTGTGATAAAAGGCTGAATCGGCACAAACAACATTCATTTGGATACTGTCAACAAAACCTAATTCGTTAACGTAAAAAGAATTGATTCTGCGGGCAAAAAATTTAGGAATCGCCGATTGATTGTATCCATCTGATGTAAAAGTTTTTCGATATTTTTTAAATAAATCGTTCGGTTTTATCCCGTTGATAGCTACAATTTCGGTTCCAACCTGTAAAATGCTATCGGTTTTAGACCTGTTTCTTTTAATGAATAGCTTATCGTTCAGATACTCGTATTCAAAATTCTCTAACGGATTTACGGATCCTTTATATTTTTTCTTTAATGAGTCGGGCGACGTTAAAGTAACCATAGACATGCTCATGTGTCCTTGATGAACCGAAGCTACCACCGGACTTATCTTCATGTAAAATTCGTTAGGTGTTAACGGTTCTTTTAAAACCCGCGACAAGCTGTCGAACTTACGTTCTAACTCATTTTTTGAAATATACCAATACAAATCGGGGTGCATGTTTACTAATTGTTTGCGAACATAAGCCACATCTTTCTGAAGCTTTTTGGCAGTTATCTTTGTATGGTAATGTTTGTTTTGTTTATCGTGACTTGCACAAGAAACAATAATTAATGTAAGTAGTGTAAGTAGTAGTTTTTTCATATCAGGTTCAAAAAAAGCGGCTTTTGCCGCTGTTTAATCATTAACTTCTATAAAAGGATAATTTCCTAATTTTGGAGCCAGCTCTTTTGTCTTATACGCCAATTGTGAATTGTGGTTGTTAAAACAAATAATAGTAATGGTATCTTGTCTTAATGTTACATACGAAGTTTTGTTGCCACGCCACCAACCGTTGTGAAACGTGTAAAGATTTCCGTCGTTATTTTTAGGTTCCACCATTCGTATTGCCAATCCGTAATTATTAGATCCTGCTTTTTCGTAAGAATAACCTTTATACATCTGTGCTTTTAATGCCTTGCTGATGAATTTGTCTGAATACAACGCTTTGTCTAATTTTAACAGATCGCGTGCAGTGGTATAAATGTTTTTATCGCCATAAGTTCCGTCTAAATAATCCCAATGCATTTTTTGATTGTTTGCGTGATACGATTGGGTAACATTTTCTTTGTTTGATAAATTATCTAATACAAAAGTGTTGTGCATTTTCAATGGTTCTAAAACCAATTCTTTCATCGCATCTTGAAGCGATTTTTGAGTAATTTGTTCAACAATCAATGCCAGAATCACATAATTTGTATTGCTGTACGTAAAACGTGTATCGGGTTTAAAATCAAGTTTAATATCTTTTGTTTCTAATAAATTTAAAACGTCTTTATTGGTTAGCGTGGTTTTGGTATCCCAAATACCCGGTTTTGCAGTAAAATGCCCATAATATGGTAAACCTGAACGATGACTTAAAAGCAAACGAACCGTAATGTCATCATAAGGAAACCCCGGTAAAATGGTATTTACTTTCTGATCTAACGAAATTTTACCTGAATTTACCAAGCGTAAAACGGTAATTCCGGTAAATACTTTGCCTACCGATGCTACGTGCATGGGAGTTGAATCGTTTATTTTTTCTTTGTTCTGATAATTGGCATATCCCTGATAATCTTCATAAATAATTTCTCCGTTCTTGGCAACTAAAAACTGCCCCCAAAAGCTGCTGCCTCTGTTAATGCGGTTGTGATAAAAATTTTCAACAATCTCGCGGGTTTCTAATTTATACTTTGGTGTAACAGGATTAAATTTTACTTCAAAAGGTTCTTCGTCAATTAATTTGCTTTTTTTATCTTTAATAACATCGCTTTTTTTTCGAATCATTTGTGCAATATCAAAATTTTTATCGCAAGATGTAAATACACTTGAAACAAGTAAAAGCGGTAGGAATATTTTTTTCATTATCTGAACTTACTTATACGGTAACAAATATAACGGATTTAATGATTTTTTAAAACATACCGATATGTTAATTTTTAAAAAGGTAAAAAAACGTATCTTTGGAAACTATTTAAAGAACAATACTATGAGCGAAATAAATTGGCAAACTGCCATAGAATTTGAAGATATTACTTATAAAAAATGTAACGGTGTGGCACGTATCGCTTTTAACCGACCTGAAGTTCGCAATGCGTTCCGTCCTAAAACAACATCTGAGTTGTTGCGTGCTTTTCACGATGCACACGAAGATACTTCAATTGGTGTCATCCTTCTTTCGTCTGAAGGGCCTTCGCCTAAAGACGGAGTGTATTCTTTCTGTAGCGGTGGTGATCAGCGTGCCCGTGGTCATCAAGGATACGTAGGTGAAGATGGTTACCACCGATTGAATATTTTAGAGGTTCAACGATTAATCCGTTTTACACCCAAAGCTGTAATTGCCGTAGTAAATGGTTGGGCTGTTGGTGGCGGTCACTCATTACACGTGGTATGTGATTTAACATTGGCAAGTAAAGAACATGCTATTTTTAAACAAACCGATGCCGATGTAACCAGTTTTGATGGCGGTTATGGTTCTGCGTATCTTGCCAAAATGGTTGGGCAGAAAAAAGCGCGTGAGATTTTCTTTTTAGGAAGAAATTATTCTGCACAGGAAGCATACGAAATGGGAATGGTGAACGCTGTAATTCCGCATGATGATCTGGAACAAACAGCTTATGAATGGGCACAGGAAATTTTAGGAAAATCACCGATCTCGATAAAAATGTTGAAATTTGCAATGAATTTGACTGATGACGGAATGGTAGGGCAACAGGTCTTTGCAGGAGAAGCCACTCGTTTGGCATATATGAGCGATGAAGCCATTGAAGGAAGAAATGCCTTTTTAGAAAAACGCAAACCTAATTTCGATAAAAAATACATTCCATAAAAAAATGAAGACTTTTTAGTCTTCATTTTTTCTATCATCAATTTCGAGTTTTAGCAGAATCTTGGCAGTTTCGTTTTCGGCAAAAGATAAATTACCAGCCACAAAAACACCACGTTCACCACTATCAAAATTTTTAATGCCGTAAACAGTGGCTTCGTCATCAGGATTACTCATTCCTTCATATCGATAAATTTCCACAATCTCAAAATTGTTAGGCTTTTCTAAAATTTGTTTTTCTTCCACATTAAAATCGATCGTAAAGCCTTTATTTTTTAATTCTTCTAATGCCTTTTCAACTGTGGCATAATGATACATTTTTTTCATAGTATAAAAATTTTACTTTAAATTTACTAATAAAATTTTTTAGATGGAGTTAAATTATCATAAAATACAATCCAAACTTTTTTGTTTGTACTTTTGTAAAAAATAAAATTATGATGACTGTAGGAACTTTTAATACGTTAACCATTTCAAGACGAACAAATATTGGACTCTATTTAACTGATGGAACGCAAGATGTGCTTTTACCTAAAAAATATTTACCTCAATATTTTGAAATTGGCGACGAAATAGAGGTTTTTATTTATCTCGATCACGAAGAACGTTTGGTTGCTACAACTATTGAACCCTATATTTTTTTAAACGAATTTGCTCTTTTAAAGGTTAATTATATAAATGATTTTGGTGCGTTTATGGATTGGGGCTTAGAAAAAGATTTGTTTGTACCGTTTAGAGAACAGGCCCGACCAATGAGCGTGGGCAAATATTATATGGTTTATATGTATTTGGATGAAAAAACAAACCGTTTGGTGGGGTCATCAAAATTAAACCAGTTTTTAAGTAATGATGAAATAACGGTTAAAACAGGAGAAGAAGTAGATTTAATTGTTTCTCATATAACCGAAGCCGGCATTAACGTAATCATTAACGAAAAACACAAAGGATTGATGTATCAGAATGAGGTTTTTGAAGATTTTAGAACAGGCGATCGCATTATTGGATATATTAAAAATATTCGTCCGGATGGAAAAATCGATGTTTCCAGAACAAAGATAGGTTTTGATAAAATTTCTGATACTGCATCAAAAATTCTTTTTGAACTTGAGGCAAACAATGGATTTTTAGGATTAAGCGATAAAAGCCATCCCGATGAAATTAAGACCGTTTTGGGAATGAGTAAAAAAACGTTTAAGCAAACTGTTGGGGTGCTGTATAAAGAGCGAAAAATTTTGATAAAAGATAACGGTATCTATAAATTATAACGTTAAAAATTTCATAATATAAATTTTATATCTTACATTTATAAGGAATTATAAAATAAAATGTTATGAAAAAGATTTTACTATTGATTTGTACTCCAATTTTATTTTTAGCGTGCAATAAAAAAAGCGATTGTGATGAACTAAAGGGATCTTACAGTACCTTTGTTGAAGCTCGTAAAGAAATAACAAAAGCAAATTATCCTGTAAAAAAAATACAGTCAACTCCGGAAAGTTCTTGGATTAAGCGTATAGAATATTACAGCTGCAACGAAAAAGAAGGGTATTTGATTATTTATACCACACGTTCAGAAGAATATATTCATGCAAAAGTGCCTGTTTCGGTTTGGGAAGAACTGTCAACCTCATCATCAAAAGGTTCTTACTATAACATGCACATTATAAATCGTTATCCGTTTAATTTAAAGCCGGCAGCGTAAATGGTATATTAATTGTGTATGATTATATGTAATATTTTGTTTAGATGAATATTCCATTAAATTTGTACAACAATAATTTACTTAATGAAAAAATACCTACTGGCACTTTTTATGCTGCTTTTTTTAAATTCATGGAACGCACAGGCTCAAATAGAAGATACCGATTTAGAAGAATTGGTAATTGACAAGCTTTCGCGTGCCAATATTGTGGAAATCATTAAAAAAGTACGCAATCAAATGTATAACAATTATGTACAGGATAATTATCATTATCTGGTATCACATCAGGCAAGTATGAACGACAGTACCAAATTACTAAACTCACAAGTAATGTACGATGTTGTCATAAACCTGAAAAACAAAAAGATTATTAAAAGTGTTATTGACGACAAGAACAATAAAACGGTTATGGATACACTTTTTTTTAATCGATACACAGGCAACGATTCGCCTGTTTATTGGTTAACCGAAGTAGTTATCAGAAAATACGTAAATGTTCCTGAACTTGATTTTTTCAATAAATTTAAAGATTATTCTTTTGAACGCAAAAGAACCAAAGATGGACAATATGTTATAGAATTTTATTCAGACCAGTTTTATGAAGGCTATTTTCAGTACGACAGTAAATTCAATTTAAAAAAAATGGAATTCGAATTGTTAAAACCCTATGTGATAGATCACAGCCAATCAAAAAACGGAAAGGCGATGTTTGAGAAAAACTGGGTTTATACAAAAGAAAAAGTAGCTATTGTGTTTAAAACCAATCAAGAAGGTAAAAATTATATTGATGAGTTAAAAGCTTTTGAAGAAATTCAGGATTATAATTTTACGAGATTCGACTCACAAGGAAAAGTAATTATAAAAGATGAAGATCTTAATTTTAAATCAAATTTAGTATTTAAGAAAATGTAGTACTGCTACATCTATAAGAAACATTTTAAACAGGTTGCTTTTGGGCAACCTTTCTTTTTATATTTTTAAAAGATTTGATGTTCTATAATTTAATAACGTATTTTTGTTTTTCAATAAAATATAATAATGAATTACCTTTCAGTAGAAAATATATCCAAATCGTTCGGTGCACGTACCATGTTTGAAAACGTATCGTTCGGTATCAATAAAGACCAGAAAATTGCGTTTGTTGCCAAAAACGGAACCGGTAAAACCACCATTTTAAACATTATTACAGGAAACGATTTTCCCGATACCGGTCAGGTGGTTATGCGTAAAGGCATCCGCATGGAATTTTTACCTCAAAATCCTGATTTGCAAGACGAATTAACCATTGAGGAAAGCATTTTTGCTTCGGATAACGAGACTTTAAAAGTCATTGAACGCTATGAAAAGGCTTTGGAAAACATCGATGATCAGGACGAATACCAAAAGGCCTTTGAACAAATGGATATTCACAATGCCTGGGATTTTGAAACACAGTACAAACAAATCCTTTTTAAATTAAAGCTGGAGGATTTAAAACTGAAAGTAAAAAATCTTTCTGGTGGACAGCGCAAACGCCTGGCGTTGGCAATTATCTTGATTAATAAACCCGATTTGCTGATTTTAGACGAGCCTACCAACCACCTTGATTTAGAAATGATTGAATGGCTGGAAGATTATTTTGCCAAAGAAAGCATTACGTTGTTTATGGTAACACATGACCGCTTTTTTCTGGAACGTGTGTGCAATGAAATTATTGAATTAGACAACGGAAAAATCTATCAGTACAAAGGCAATTATTCCTATTATTTACAAAAGAAAGAAGAACGGATTGCATCGGAAAATGCCTCAATAGATAAAGCAAAAAACCTGTTTGTAAAAGAATTAGACTGGATGCGCCGCCAACCCAAAGCACGTACAACCAAATCAAAATCCCGTCAGGACGATTTTTACGTGATTAAAGAAAAAGCCCATTCGCGCCGTAAAGAACATCAGTTAGAGCTGGAAATAAATATGGAACGTATGGGGTCAAAAATCATTGAACTACACAACGTTTCTTTGTCGTTTAATGATAAAATCATTTTACAAAACTTTAATTATCTGTTTAACCGTGGCGAACGCATTGGGATTATTGGCAAAAACGGAACGGGGAAATCTACTTTTTTAAACATTCTTACCAAAACGCTTCAGCCCGATTCGGGTAAAGTGGTTATTGGTGATACCATTAAGGTTGGATATTATACGCAAAGTGGCATTAACCCGAAACCCGAGCAAAAAGTCATTGACATTATTAAAGAATACGGCGAATACATTCCGCTGACTAAAGGACGAACCATTTCAGCAGGTCAATTGCTGGAACGTTTTTTATTTGACCGTAAAAAACAACACGATTTTGTGGAAAAATTGAGTGGTGGCGAATTGAAACGCCTGTATTTATGTACAGTGTTGATTCAGAATCCAAACTTCTTGATTCTCGACGAGCCTACGAACGACTTAGATATTGTAACATTAAACGTGTTAGAGAATTTTCTTTTGGATTATCCCGGTTGTTTGCTGGTGGTTTCGCACGACCGATATTTTATGGATAAAATTGTAGATCACCTGTTTGTTTTCAGAGGACAAGGTGAGATTGAAGATTTCCCGGGGAACTATTCCGATTTCAGAATTTACGAGGATTCCGTAGAACCTGTAAAAGATGATGCGCCGAAAGAAAAAGTCAATTGGAAAGAAAACCAGCCTAAAAAAGCAGGGCTGAGTTTCAACGAGCAAAAAGAATTTTCTAAAATAGAACGCGAAATAAAAGATCTGGAATATAAGAAAAAACAAATCGAAGAGGAGTTTTCGAAAGGTTCTGTTTCTGATGATAAAATCCAGCAAAAAGCAGACGAACTGCAAAAAATCATTCAAAATTTAGAAGAAAAAGAAGAACGCTGGTTTGAATTATCGGCAAAAATGGAAGAGTAGTTTGATAATTACCTTGTAAAGCTAAAAAAATAACAACAAACAGCTAATTTAAATACCCGTTGTTATTTTTGCATACAGTGCTAACAATTCAGAAGCGGCTACAAACGGCGATTTTTCGTTGTTTTGTACCGCTTTTTCTTCTTGTGATAAAGCATCAGCTATGACATTGTTCTGATAAAAATTTAAAAGCAATTGTTCATTAATGGTTTCTTTTAACCAATACGCATTTTGATTATTGCGGTTGTTTTCAAAATATCCGTTTTCTTTTGTCAACGAAAAATAATTTTCTAACAGTTGCCAGACTTCTTCAATTCCTTGATTGTAAAAAGCACTTGCCAGCAACACTTTTGGCTGCCATTTAGAATCTTTTAAAGGAAATAAATGCAATGCCCGGTTAATGTCTAGTTTGGCATTTCGGGCTCGTTCTAAATTATCGCCATCGGCTTTGTTGATAATTACCGCATCGGCCATTTCCATAATCCCCCGTTTTATCCCTTGTAACTCATCGCCTGCACCGGCTAAATTAAGCAGTAGAAAAAAATCGGTCATACTGTGAACGGCAGTTTCGCTTTGTCCCACGCCAACGGTTTCTATCAAAACGGTATCAAATCCACAGGCTTCACATAAAATAATGCTTTCGCGGGTTTTTCTTGAAACACCTCCCAAACTTTTGCCCGATGCCGACGGACGAATAAAGGCATTTTTGTTTTTTACCAGATCCTCCATACGTGTTTTATCCCCCAAAATACTCCCTCTGCTAATTGAACTACTGGGATCAATCGCCAAAACAGCTACTTTTTTGCCAATAGCTGTTAAATACGTTCCAAAAGCTTCAATAAACGTGCTTTTTCCCACACCGGGAACGCCGGTGATACCAATTCTAACCGATTTATTTGCATAAGGTAAACACGATTGAATAATTTGGTGTGCTTGTTGCTGATGCATCGTATTGGTACTTTCAATCAAGGTAATGGCTTTGCTTAACGAAGGAATATCTCCTTGTAACAATTTTTGAATCAAAGCATCTGTATCCAAAGGTGCTCTTCTGAATTTTTGAATGTTCCGGATAGAATCCTGATTGATGAAATCGGGTTGCGAAATTCCTTCTACTTCGTTTAAAGATTTTTTATGTGGATGTTTTTGGTTCGGCATAATCAATCGTTTCAACAAACTTACAAAATACTTATAAAATGTAAGCTCAATTGTTAGGGTTTAAGTAAATTTGTGCTACTAATTTTTAAATGAAGATGTCAACAATAAAAACTTCGGGCGTACAAAAACCGGTTTACGCCATTTTAATCGCAATTAGTGCAGCACATTTACTGAACGATTTACTGCAAGCGGTTATTCCGGCAATTTATCCAAAATTAGAAGCTAAATACGATTTAACTTTTGCTCAAGTGGGAATGATTACGCTTTGTTACCAATTAGCAGCATCGATTTTTCAACCGGTTGTGGGAGCTTATACCGATAAAAATCCAAAGCCGTATTCGCAGATTTTCGGAATGCTTTTTACGATGGCGGGGATTGCTTTACTGGCGTATGCACCTAATTATGAAATGATATTGGTTTCGGTTATTTTGGTAGGAATCGGTTCGTCGATCTTTCACCCTGAATCTTCACGCGTTGCGTTTATGGCATCAAACGGAAGACGGAGTTTTGCCCAATCGGTTTTTCAAATAGGAGGGAATACCGGAACGGCCTTGGCTCCGCTTTTAATAGCCTGGATTGTTTTACCAAACGGGCAATTATATATTTTATGGTTTGTTGGTTTTGCAATTATGGCACAGATTGTACTGGCATACATTGCCAAATGGTACAAAAACAGACTAAAAATCGCCTCACGATCAACCAAAAAGGTTATTCAGGTGCCCGATTTATCTGCCTTTAAAATCAATTCGGCAATTGGGATATTATTGGTTCTTATCTTTTCCAAGTACTTTTACGTGGCAAGCATTACCAGTTATTTTCAGTTTTATACCATGGATAAATTTGGATTAAACGAAGTACAGGCACAGGTTTATTTGTTCTATTTCTTAATATCAGTTGCTGTAGGAACGTTATTAGGTGGAATTTTTGGAGACCGTTTCGGGCGTAAATACGTAATCTGGTTTTCGGTATTGGGTGCAGCACCGTTTACATTAGCATTGCCGTATGTAGATTTACATTTAACCGGAATTTTAATCGTAATCATTGGCTTGATTATTTCATCGGCATTTCCATCGATTTTGGTTTATGCACAAGAATTACTACCAAAGAAATTAGGAATGGTTTCGGGCTTGTTTTACGGTTTTGCTTTTGGAATGGGAGGAGTTGGATCGGCTGTTTTAGGGATTTTAATCGATGAATATAAAATTGAATATGTTTATCATCTTTGTTCTTATTTACCGTTAATTGGTATCATAGCGTATTTCCTTCCGAATATGAAGAAAATAAAATATAAAGATGCAGAATAAATTATTTAAACTAATATTTTTATTATTTAGTGTAATTCTACATACAAATTATTGTTATTCACAAGTTGATATAACCAAAGAAATAATTAACTTAAAATCTACTCATAATTTTAAAAATGATATTATCGAAGATATTTTAAACGATTTTGTAAATAGAGAAGATTTTAAAAATTGGAATAATCATTCAAAGAAAATGCTGGTTATTTCAATTAAAAGTAAAGGAAATGAACAATTTACAATAAGAATTTTTCCTAAATTAAGAGAAAAATATTATTTGAATCATTTAGAAAATGATTATAAAGGATATATAAATAGTGAGAAATATTTGTGTGTTTTTTATGGAGATGTTAATTCATTTTTAAAAAAGAAAGGAAGAAATATTTTAAGATTATTTCCTGAAAAGAGGGTTGTTAAGCAGCCTTATATTGATGATTCAGGAATCGAAATGATTGTAATTGATAATACAGAAATTTATGGAGCAGAATATTTTGTTGATAACAATAAAATTAAGTTCAATGAAATTCGTTATTTTGGAAGTATTGAATAAAGAACGTTAAATTAAATTTTTAATGATTACTACTGAAATCAAAAATAAATTAATAGAAATTGTTGGTACAACTTATGTTTTTACCGATGACGAAACCTTAAATGACTACGGAAAAGATCATACCGAAGATTTTGTTTTCCCTCCCAATATTGTAGTTAAACCTGCTTCAACTGAAGAGGTAAGTGGGATTATGAAACTGGCTTTTGAATACGAGATTCCGGTAGTTCCTATTGGTGCAAGAACGGGATTAAGCGGAGGAATTTTAGCGCTTCATAAAGGAATTGGACTTTCGTTGGAACGATTGAACAAAATCGAGAAAATCGATGAAGAAAATCTCCAAGTCATCATACAGCCCGGAGTAATTACTGAAGTGCTTCAAAACGCTGTTGCCCAAAAAGGACTTATGTATCCGGTGGATCCAAGCAGTAAAGGCAGCTGTTTTATCGGTGGAAATATTGCTGAAAATGCAGGTGGTGCCCGTGCCGTAAAATACGGTGTTACCAAAGATTATGTGCTAAACTTAGAAGTAGTGTTGCCCAACGGCGAAATCATCTGGACAGGTGCCAATACCTTAAAAAATGCCACCGGGTATAATCTTACCCAGTTAATAGTGGGGAGCGAAGGTACTTTGGGCATTGTAACAAAAATTGTTTTAAAACTCATTCCGGCGGTTCAGCACAACGTATTGCTTTTAGTGCCTTTCTTTAAAATGGAGCAGGCAGCAGCAGCAGTTTCGGCAATCTTTAAAGCAGGAATTGTGCCCAGTGCATTAGAATTTATGGAACGTGATGCGATTGATTGGACAATGAAATTCACTGAAGTTCCCGATTTGAATTTAAAACCAGAAATCGAAGCCCATTTACTGATTGAAGTCGATGGAAATTATCCTGAAGTTTTAATGAGCGAAGCAGAGAAAATTTTGTCTGTGGTGGAAGAATATGAAATTGATGAAATGTTGTTTGCCGATACGCAAGATCAGAAAAATGCATTGTGGAAACTCCGCAGAAATGTTGCCGAAGCCGTAAAACAAAATACGGTTTATAAAGAAGAAGATACCGTGGTGCCACGTTATGAATTGCCTAAATTATTGATTGGTATCAAAGCAATTGGCGAAAAATACGGCTTTAAAAGCATTTGTTATGGTCACGCAGGCGATGGCAATTTGCATGTGAATATCGTTAAGTTAGACATGCCCGATGAATTGTGGAAAAGTGAAGTACCCAAGGGAGTAAAAGAAATTTTTGAGCTGACAAAATCATTAAACGGAACCATTTCGGGCGAGCACGGCATAGGGTTGGTTCAAAAAGAATTCCTTCCGATTGTTTTTAGTGATACCGAATTAAATTTAATGTATCAGATCAAAAAAATATTCGACCCAAAAAACATTATGAATCCCGGAAAAATTTTTCCTTCAACTTACCAGCATTGATTACACACAAACATTTTCTATTGTACAAGCCTGCCGGATACCTTTCACAGTTTGTGTACGAAAAAAAGCGAGCCAAGAAAAAACTCGGAGAGCTCTATGATTTTCCTGAAGGAACGATGGCAATTGGCAGGTTAGATGAAAATTCCGAAGGTTTATTAATGCTTACAACAGATGGTAAAGTCAGCGAAGAAATACGCAGTGCCCATTACGAAAAACAATATGTGGTTCAGGTTGACGGTATGATTACCAACGAAGCGATTGAGCAATTACAAAAGGGTGTGGAAATAGGTGTAAAGGGCGAACGGTTACGTACCAAAGAATGTTGTGCAGCAATGATAGAAAAACCTGATTACATGGGCGAAGGTTACCGAATAAGAAGCGATCGCCACGGACCAACAAGTTGGATAACAATTACTTTAACCGAAGGTAAATTTAAACAAGTTCGTAAAATGACTGCAGCAGTGGGGTTTCCTACGTTGCGGTTAATACGTATTCGTATTGGCGATTGGAAATTAGAAGGAATGAAAGAGGGTGAGGTCTTGGAAATTGAGTTGTAAATGGTATATTTGATTATTATAACTAAAAAAAATAATTATAAAAACTAAACCAGCACAATGCTTTTATAGGGTATATGATGTTGGAAGGTAATTCCATAAAACAAGATCTTCGACACCTGTAATCTTTTTTAAAGTTCCATTGTTCATTAAATAATTTTGTGTTGTAATGGAACTTAAATTGCTAAAATCGTGATCGGTTATTATGATGCCTTTCGATGCTTTTTCGATGGCGATTAAACGGATTATTTTTTCTCTTAAAATGGGCAATAGCGCGTTAAGGGGTTCATCTAACAAAACAAATTTAGCAGTACTTTTTAAAAGCAGTTTTAGCTCTAAATACCTTAATTCGCCTCCTGATAATTCTGAAATTTTTGATAGATACATTGTTTCTAAAAACTCATCTTCTAAAATAGCCGCAACGGTTTCCCTGTCAAAATATAAATTCAGTATTTTTTTTACTGATAAATTCTTGGGGAGAAAAGAATTTTGTGGCAAATAAACAATCGTATCTGGTTTTTTATATGCTGTTTTAAAAAGTTGGTTATTTATCCTGATAAATTTATTATCTGCATTTTCTTTTCCAAAGATTATTTTTAAAAGCATTGATTTTCCCGAACCGTTTCGTCCAAATATTCCTAAAACATCACCTGTTCCACATCTAAGATAAATGTCAGATAGAGAAAAATTCTTATTTACATATTTTTGAATGCTGTCAACTTCTAAAACATTTTTCATATCATACAAAGTATTTTAATAAAGAACGACCATACACAATTTATCAAAAAGCAAAAAAGGACCAATTGTAGTTTGCTTAAACCGGCATTATAATATAAATAATATTCGTTTTTTCTGTAAACTTCCTTGTAAAATATCGCTGCTAAAAAACCAATAACAGTTAACGAAAATATAAAGGCACTAACCGATTTAGTCAAAAATAAAATACTTAAAGAAACCAGCAGATTGATCAGTAAAGTGCTTTTGTAAAATTGAAGCTTTAGCCGTAAAGTTCTCATACGCATTATTAGTCAAAATGATTTTTAAACAACTCATTCAAAAATACATTTTTTAAACGGTTTATTTAAGAACAGCTTATTTAATATTTAATAAAATACCTAACTTTGTTCCTTTAAAAAGTGTGAAATGAATTCATCTGCAACCGAAAATTTTAAATTTCAGCGCATCATCGCCGTTGTAGGTGTGTTACTTTTTTTAATAAAAATTTATGCATGGTACAAAACCGGCTCTGTAGCCATTTTAACCGATGCATTAGAAAGCACCATAAACGTAATTGCCGGACTTATTGGCTTGTACAGTCTGTATTTATCTTCATTACCCAGAGATCAAAACCATCCGTACGGTCATGGAAAGGTAGAATTTATATCAGCATCTATAGAAGGAGCTTTGATCAGTATAGCCGGAGTGGTAATTATTTATGAAGCTATTGGCGAATTACAAAATCCAAAAACATTAGAAAAGCTCGATTTAGGTTTAATTTTGGTTTCAATAACTGCCTTTGTTAATTATGTTTTAGGATATTTTGCCATACAAAAAGGCAAAAAAAATAATTCGTTAGCGTTGATTGCAAGCGGAAAACATTTGCAAACCGATACGTATTCTACCATTGGGATCATCATTGGATTAATCATTCTATATTTTACCAAAATTGCCTGGATTGATAGTGTCACCGCTTTAATTTTTGCAGGATTCATCATTTATACCGGATACAAGATTGTTCGCGAATCGATTTCGGGAATTATGGATGAAACCGATGAATTGCTGTTAAAAGAAGTTGTTGATTTTTTAAACGAAGAACGCAGGCCCAACTGGATTGACCTGCACAATTTACGCATTATCAAATACGGAAGTACTCTGCATTTCGATTGTCACATGACGGTTCCCTGGTATTTTAATATAGAAGAAGGTCACAAAGAAGTTGATGCTTTGGAAGATGCTGTGAAAAATCATTTTGGCGACCGTATTGAGCTGTTTGTGCATTTAGATGCCTGCAAAGAATACTCTTGCAAAATATGTACAAAAACCGATTGCCCGGTAAGACAGCATCCGTTTGAAGAAAAAGTAGAGTGGACGGTTGCTAATGTTTCACTCAATAAAAAACATAATAGTAATTTGTAGGTTTTTATTACATCACTTCGAGTAACGTAACGGAGTGAAGTGTATCGAGAAGTTAATGTTTATGAGTTCTCGGCAAACTCGAACCGACGAATACCATATGTTTTTTACTCTGATACGATTTTAATTGTAGACAAATATCCGTGCATTTGTGGCAGAAAAAATTACAGTATCAAAAACTGTTTTCGTTCTTTATCAAAAACGATATCATCGGTATCAAAAAAGCGGTCAAAAACACCCCTGTTAATTAGGTTTTCTGTTGTATTGTGATAAAAATGGTTGTCTTTTAACAGCATAATTTCATCGCTTAACTGCAATGCCAAATCTAAATCGTGGGTAGAAAACAAGATGCATTTATTGTTTTCAATACATAGCTTTTTCAACAGTTTAAACAAACGGACTTTGTGATACAAATCTAAATGGGTAGAAGGTTCGTCTAAAAAAATAAACGGCGTATCCTGAACCACCGCGCGTGCAATAAAAGTCCGTTGCAGTTGTCCGTCGCTTAGTTGCAATAATTTCCGTTCTTTTAAATCGGTAATTTCACAGTTGATCAATGTTTTGTCGATCAAAATTTCATCTTGTGGCGTTAGTTGATCTAACCAGTTGGTATAAGGTTGTCTGCCCAGTTTTACCAGTTCGTACACCGTAAGTTCCTTATTCACATTTTCATTCGTAAGAACCACGCTTATTATTTTTGCAAATTCTGCGAAAGACAACGCATCGGTATTTTTATCATCAACGAAAAGCTGTCCCGATTTTTTATCCAATAACCCGGAAATCGATTTTAACAAAGTCGATTTTCCAATTCCGTTACTTCCTAATAACGAAGTTAAAATGCCCGTTCTTAATTCAAAATTCAAATTGCTGAACAGTGTTTTATCCTTATATCCAATAGCTAAATCTTGTGCTTTAAATACATTCATAACTTACATTTTTTTCATAACGATATAAAAACCAACGGTTGCAACTAAAATCATGATACAGTTAAAAATCCAGAGGTTGGTAAAACCAAAATTTTCTGCAATATATGTTCCTATTAAAGGCGATGTAACAAATGCTGCTGAAAACGATATGCCGTTTAACCCCATATACGATCCACGGTTGGCAGGCAGCGAACGGTTAACCGCTACGGTAGATGCAAAAGGCATAACCAGAATTTCGGAAATCGAAATTAAAAAAATCGACAAATACAGTATTGCTATCATGTGCGAAGGCATCAAAATTAAAAAAGATGCACCGCAAAATAAACTGCCAATAATCATATTTGTTGACAGCGTAAATTTCTTTTCAGCAAAATGTACCAATGCCATTTCTAATACAAAAACAACAATTCCGTTAAATGCCATAAGCAGACCTATCTCTTTTTCATTCATTAAAGCAACTTTTTTATAAAAAAGGGGTAAAGTGTTCAAAATCTGAAAGAAACAAAAAGCGTAAATGGCAATGAACAGGCTGAACAATAAAAATTTACTGTCGGCATAGGCAGATTTTGTTTTGGCGATTTGTTCTGATTTATCAGCAATTATTTTTTCAGGTGCATGACCTTTTCTGTTTTTAAAATAAATAATAAATAAAATTCCGGCGGCAAAAGACATTAGGGCATTGGTATAAAACAAGAAGCTGTATGAAACCGCTGCCAAAAAACCGCCAATTGCCGGACCAATAGAATATCCCAGATTTAACGCCATACGGTTTAATGAAAAAGCCCTTGTTAAATTCTCGGGTTTGGCATAGTAAGAAACCGATGCACTGTTTGCCGGACGAAACAATTCTTTAATAAAACTCAGGAAAAATATGGCAATGCACAACGTCTCAAATGTTTTAAAAAACGGAACAATCAAATAAAACGGAATACTTAAAAACAAGCTGAATGCCTGAATTTTAAACGAGCCGAATTTATCGGTAAGCCAGCCGCCAATAAGCGATCCTAAAATAGATCCCACACCAAAAGTACTTAAAACAATGCCGGCATTTTCTAAAGAAAAATCTAAAACGGTTGTCATATAAACACCCAGAAAGGGCAATACCATAGACCCGCTCTGATTAATAAACATAACCAAAGCCAGCAGCCAGGTGGCATTAGACAAACCGTGATAGGCGCTGATATAATTTTTCCAGTAAGCTTTTAAACTGTTCATTGACAAAAGGTGCGAAACGCTAAAATTTATTGAACAACAAAAGTAGTAAGTTTTTATGTGCAATCTTTTAAAAAAACTATCTTTGTAAGGTAAATTTTATGTACTTATAAATGAAACCTAACACACAACAATTACAAGACTTGGTAACACAGGTTAGAAGAGATGTTTTACGTATGGTACACGCCGTAAATTCGGGTCACCCTGGGGGATCTTTAGGCTGTGCAGAATATTTTGTAGCACTGTATCAGGTGCTTATGGACAGAAAAGATACGTTTGAAATGGACGGAAAAAACGAAGACATCTTCTTTTTGTCAAACGGACATATTTCTCCGGTTTTTTACAGTGTATTGGCACGCAGCGGTTATTTTCCGGTAAGCGAATTAGCTACTTTCAGAAAAATTAACAGCCGTTTGCAGGGGCATCCAACCACACACAGTCATTTACCAGGTGTTCGTATGGCTTCAGGATCATTAGGGCAAGGATTGTCGGTTGCTTTAGGTGCGGCACAAGCCAAAAAATTAAACAACGATGATAAACTGGTTTATGTACTTTTAGGTGATGGTGAATTACAGGAGGGGCAAAACTGGGAAGCGTTGATGTATGCAGCTGCCAATAAAGTAGATAACGTAATTGCCACAGTTGATTTAAACGGTAAACAAATTGACGGACCTACAGATGAGGTTTTAAATATGGGCAGTCTTAAAGCTAAATTCGAAGCGTTTGGCTGGGATGTTTTAAGTATTGAAAAAGGTAACGATATCGAAGCCGTGATAGAAGGTTTAACTGCTGCGAAAGCGAAAACAGGAAACCAAAAACCGGTAATGGTTTTATTGCATACCGAAATGGGTAATGGGGTAGATTTTATGATGAATACGCATGCTTGGCACGGTAAAGCACCAAATAATGAGCAGTTAGAAAATGCGTTATATCAAAATTTAATGACTTTAGGCGATTATTAATTGAGGGTATAGCTATGAAAAAAATCTTTTTAACAGCAATCAGTATTGTATCAATTGCTGCATTTGCACAAACCAAAAATGACGCTGAATTTACAAAAAAAATAACGTATAAAATCGAAGTTTCAGAAAATGATCTTCAAGGATACGATCAAAGTGAGTACGATAAAGTAACTTACGATCATTACTTGTCTGCAAATGGTAAAGAAAGCCTGTTGTCATTTTATTATAACGACCAATCGCTTTATAGTTACAGCGGAGAATCCAATTTTTATATAAAAAACAATCAAATGATTCCGTTTACAATTAACGGAATATCTAAAACGATCAATTACAGTGCACCAAGTGCTTTTAAAATTGTTTCTAATCAGCAAACAGTTGCCAAATTAGATAAAAAGGGCACATTTAACGGATTAAGTTGTCAATATTATGCCGTTTTATCTGATCCGGAAAATAAAGAAAGTTATGATTTTTGTTTTTGTATCGATGAAAACAATAAAATAGATAATGCTTCGTCTGTTTTTCCCGATGCAAAGATTAAAGGATTGATCTTATCGGTAGAACCTAATGCAGATTCTTACAAATTGGTTTATAAATCAGTTGAAAATACCGATTTAACTTTGAATCTCGATACCAACAAGATGCTTGCAGATATTGAAGAATATCAAAACACATCCGTTGAAGATTACGCCGTTGAAACAGCCGATGCGGTAACCGAAGCCACTTATGATTATGCAGGTAGTAATAACATGTACCAGGATCCTTTATATACTTACGGATACGATGGTGCGGGGTTTGATAATTACAAACTGTATAATTACATTGCTCCTGTTTATTCGGTAACATCAAGTAGTTTGTACGATACGAAAGAATATAATTCAGGGGGAACATTTACAAGAAATCAGGTATTGAAACTTTATAAAGACCTGTCAAAAAGTATGGTCAAAAGTTTGTCGTCAACCAAGATGATTACCAAAGATGAAAAAAAGCAATTAACCGATTTCTTTAACACAAACATTAAAGCAGCAGGAACCTTTAAACCAGATGTAGCACAAGAAACAGTAACCGGAGATTGGAACGCAACCGATTTTGCCACCGCCGATACTGCCGCTATTGCAACAGATTACGATTATTCGTATTATGCGAAATACAAACCTGCATACAATAACATTTCTGTTGATGAGGTTTCTTTAGCTTATGATATTTTAGAAGCAGAAAGCTTAAAAGAAAATGCACCTGACTATTGTGAAGGTTTAAAAAATAAAATTCCGGCATTTCAAAATACCGAATTACAGAAACACGTATATAACTTAACCGGTCAAATTTGTGATTTGTACCTTTACAATAACGGCGGATATGTTGATTATACCGGAACAATTAACAGCATGCGTAAAAGTTATTTAGAAATCGAAAAATTAAGAGATTCCTTATCAAAAAAAGACCAGAAATTACTTTTAGAATTTTTAAAGAGTTTAGACTAAAATGAAAAAATATACAAATTTAGGCAGTAAAGATACCCGCTCTGGTTTTGGAGCAGGATTAACGGAATTAGGTAAAAAAAACGAAAACGTGGTTGCCTTGTGTGCCGATTTAATTGGTTCATTAAAAATGGACGATTTTAAAAAGAATCATCCCGAGCGTTTTTTTCAGGTAGGTATTGCCGAAGCCAACATGATTGGTTTGGCAGCCGGAATGACCATTGGCGGAAAAATTCCGTTTACAGGAACATTTGCCAACTTTTCAACAGGTAGGGTATATGACCAGATTCGTCAATCGGTAGCCTATTCAGAAAAAAATGTAAAAATTTGTGCTTCGCATGCCGGATTAACTTTAGGAGAAGACGGTGCCACACACCAAATTTTAGAAGATATTGGTTTAATGAAAATGTTACCCGGAATGACCGTAATCAACACGTGCGATTACAACCAGACAAAAGCGGCTACATTGGCAATCGCAGAACACAACGGACCGGTTTACCTACGTTTTGGCCGCCCGGTGGTTCCTAATTTCATTCCTGAAGACATGCCTTTTGAAATTGGAAAAGCCATTGTGCTTTCAGAAGGAACCGATGTAACCATTGTTGCAACAGGACATTTGGTATGGGAAGCATTACAAGCCGCGGAAGCATTAGAAAAAGAAGGTATTTCTGCCGAAGTAATCAATATCCACACCATTAAACCGTTAGATGAAGAAACAATCTTAAAATCGGTTGCTAAAACAGGTTGCATTGTAACTGCTGAAGAACACAATTATTTAGGAGGTTTAGGCGAAAGCATTTCAGGTGTTTTAGCCTTAAACAAACCCACACCTCAAGAATTCGTTGCGGTAAACGATGTGTTCGGAGAATCGGGTACACCAGAAGCTTTAATGGAAAAATACGGTTTAAACGCCCAATCAATTATCGAAAAAGCAAAAAAGGTTATTGCAAGAAAATAGTTGTAAAAACTGAAGCTACTTAAAAAGGTTTTACTGATCATTCAGTTAAACCTTTTGTTTTTTTGAGTTGGTGTATTTTTAATAAGAACTTTCTGTATATACCACAATAAAATCCTATTTTTGCAGCTTTAAAGAAATAAGAATGAGTTTTAAAGACGAAATTTTACGCAGAAGAACCTTTGGGGTTATTGCGCATCCCGATGCAGGTAAAACCACTTTAACCGAAAAACTGCTTTTGTTTGGTGGTGCCATTCAGGAAGCAGGTGCGGTAAAAAGCAATAAAATCAAAAAAGGTGCTACGTCTGACTTTATGGAAATTGAACGTCAAAGAGGAATTTCGGTTGCAACTTCGGTGCTTGCGTTTAACTATAAAGATAAAAAAATAAACATTTTAGATACACCCGGACACAAAGATTTTGCCGAAGATACCTTTAGAACGCTTACCGCCGTGGATTCGGTTATTGTAGTCATCGACGTGGCAAAAGGGGTAGAGGAGCAAACAGAAAAATTGGTTGAAGTGTGTAGAATGCGCAATATTCCCATGATTGTGTTCATCAATAAATTAGACCGCGAAGGAAAAGACGCATTTGATCTGTTAGATGAAGTAGAACAAAAGTTAGGTTTGAAAGTAACACCTTTGTCTTTCCCGATTGGTATGGGATACGATTTTCAGGGGATTTACAATATCTGGGAAAAAAACATCAACCTGTTTTCTGAAGACAGCCGCAAAAACATTGAAGACGTGGTAACGGTTGATAATTTAGAAGACGAAGCCTTAGATAAATTAGTAGGGGAAAAACCAGCCAATAAATTACGTGAAGAACTGGAATTGGTAGCCGAGGTTTATCCTGATTTTGACCGGGAGGCTTATATTAATGGTGATTTGCAACCAGTGTTTTTTGGCTCTGCTTTGAATAATTTCGGCGTTCGCGAATTGTTAGATTGTTTTATAGAAATTGCGCCGTCCCCACGTGCAAAAGAATCCGACACACGATTGGTACAGCCCGATGAAAATAAATTTGCAGGTTTCGTATTTAAAATTCACGCAAATATGGATCCTAAACACCGCGACCGCTTGGCATTCATAAAAATTGTTTCGGGAACTTTTGAACGCAACAAACCCTATATGCACGTTCGTTTGGGCAAAAAATTAAAATTTTCAAGTCCGAATGCCTTTTTTGCAGAGAAAAAAGAAATTGTCGATATTTCGTATGCCGGTGATATTGTTGGATTACACGATACCGGAAATTTCAAGATTGGCGATACATTGACCGAAGGCGAATTAATGAATTTTAAAGGGATTCCATCGTTTTCTCCGGAACATTTCCGCTATGTGAACAATGCCGATCCAATGAAATCGAAACAATTGGAAAAAGGAATAGACCAGTTAATGGATGAAGGTGTGGCACAGTTGTTTACATTAGAATTAAACGGACGCAAAATCATTGGAACCGTAGGAGCACTTCAGTACGAAGTTATTCAATACCGATTGGAACACGAATACGGTGCAAAATGTACTTACGAGAACTTTCCGGCGTTCAAAGCGTGCTGGGTACGTCCGGAAGATGTTAAGAACGAAGAGTTTGCCGAGTTTAAACGCGTAAAACAAAAATTCCTGGCAAAAGATAAATCAGGGCAATTGGTTTTCTTGGCAGATTCTGAATTTTCTATTCAAATGACGCAAAGTAAATACCCTACCGTAAAATTAGATTACGTTTCAGAACGGATTTTATAAAACGTTTTTAGCATTTATATTTATGAGAAACTTTCTAATTCTTTTTCTACTTTCTACAAGTATAATTCCGTCCTATTCACAAAAAGCAAACGAAAAAGGAGATAGAGCAAAACTTGTTTTGCATAGTATGCCAACAGATACCTTAATGGTAAATGTAAAAAATGCCTATCCTTTTGGGTTGAATTTTGACGTAGCCAGTTCCTACGCTGCCGGAAAAGTTTGGTTTTTTGAAAACGGAAAACGCATAAATAGAAAATCAAAAGAAATTAAATATTTAGAATTTACAGATAAGCAAGGTAAGCTTAGAAGATATACGTATGATTCGCTTTTAAAAATGAAAAACTTATCTGAAGTTGTTATTTCCGGAAAAATTAATCTTTATTTAAACATTCAATTAACAGGTGTTCTTAATAGTTCCAGAAACGCTGTTCGTTTTTTGGAAAAAGATGGAGAAATAGTAGCTCTATCAGGCTTTAATTCACAAAAGAAATTGAGAGAAAAGCTAATAGATTTTATGAAGGATCAACCTTATCTCCAGGAAAAATTAGATAATAAGAATTTAGAAGATGAAGAAGTATTATCAATCATAAGAAAATATAATACTTTATACAAATAAACAAGTCAACCCTGACAGAGTTTTTAAAGTCGTTTATCCTACAAGATCTTTTTTTGATCTTGTAGGTATAAAATAGTTAAAAATAATATTTCAAAAATCTTACATAATTTTCAAGTTACTGTAAATAAAAAACTTAATAATAAAACTCAAGTCAGGATTTTTTATTGTTAGTTTTTTAAGTTCTTTTTTCTTTTACGAAGATAATAAAACACTAAAGAGGCAATTAACAATAAAGGCCAAATATAAAGCAAGCCTAAAAAGAAACCGGGTATCCAGCTTACACCGCCTTTAATGGAATTCCACATTTTTGAACCATACGATACCGTTACGCCTGTTTCGGTTGTATGTTTGTAAAAAGTTATTTCAAGTGTACTCATAGACACTCGGTTTTGTAGGTAATTAAGTTGTCCCTGTTTTGATTCTATTTCTTCTCTTATGGCAACTAATTCTTTTTCAATTTCTAATATTTCGGAAATCTTGTTTGCTTTTTTTAATAAATCAAGGTAACGATTTTCTAATTCTTTTTTTGCTTTTAACCTAGCTTCAAGGTCTATAAATTGTTCTGTAACATCTTCAGAAGAAATTTCTTTTTGATCGAAATAAGAAATACCGGAACTTATATCATTTAATATATTTTCGAAATTTTCATTCGAAACCCTAATAACAATATTGCGCGTAATTGAATTGTAATCTTTTCCCTCGTTATCTGATTGAATTTGAGCTTTGTATTTCTTTACTGCAGTGTAAATTTTATCTGCAGTTTTTTCAAAATCTGCAGTTTCAAACCTAAGTTTGCCATTTTTAATTATTTTTTGCTCAGAGTTTTGAGAAACATCATGATTGTTAACAGGCTGTGGTTCGGGAGACTGCATTTCAACTACAGAGACTTCTTCTTTAGAAAAAGAAGCATCTTTTTTACAAGAAGTTAGTGTAAATGCTAAACATACAATTAAAATGTATTTTTTCATAAGTAAAGTTTTAGATTTTAAATATATTATTTTTCTTAATTACGAACACTTAAAATTTCGTTTATCTTTGAAATTAAAAAAAATCATGTATAAAATCATATTTGCTATTTGTGTATTGTTTTCAACAGTATCATGCAATAAAACAAAGCAAGAAGCAGTACTAACCACAAATAATACACAGGGAGATATAAAAGTTTACGGACAAACTGTTGATGACCAAACGCGTTGCACACATTATCATTCACAAGTAGATATTATTGCGATAAAGTTTAAGTGCTGTAAAAAATATTATCCTTGTTATAAATGTCATCAGGCAGCCGAAATACATACACCACAGGTTTGGAGTGTAACCGAACAAGACCAGAAAGCAATTCTTTGTGGAGTTTGCAAACACGAATTAACGATTGCAGAGTATTTAAATAGCGGTAATAAATGTACTTCTTGTTCATCTGATTTTAATCCGGGGTGTAGGTTGCATTATCATTTGTATTTTGAGAAATCTTAATTTTTCATTCCAATTAATTTTTGTTTATAGCTACTTTAAAAATATCAATAAATGAAAACACTTTTATTTTTGATGTCATTTTTTTTGAGTAATTCTATTTATTCTCAAGAAGATGTTGTTTCATATATTCAATCAATCGAAAAATATATTTATGATCACGAGCAGGATAGTTTAGAGTCTGACTTAACATTTGTAGAAGCCAGTGGTTTTATAACCAAAAAGAAATTTAAACTGTTTCGAAGAACTATTGATGGATTCAGTGAATATACTGCTTGGAATGAAAATAACAATCAATATTTTAATTATTGGTATGGAGATAATTACTTAAATAAAAGAAAACACGAAGATTTGTATTTTAGCTTGTATTTCAAGGATAACCAACTTGTAAAATATGTTAAGGAAGTTGAAAATAAAAAATACGCTTATAAAACAACAGCTTATTTTAAAGGTAAAGAATTAATTTCTGTTGAAACAAACGATCCTAATTTTAGTTTAGAAAAAATAAGAAAAGATGAAGTTAAAGCTGTTGAAATTTTGGATAGTGATATAAAATCAAGAGAAAAATATAAATAATACTATTCTAAACCTTCAAACTCGTTTCAAACGGTACACGGTGAATCAAACTGCGTCCTAACGTAACTTCATCGGCATATTGCAGTTCGTCGCCAACGGCAATTCCGCGTGCGATGGTCGATGTAATGATTTCGTAATCTTTAATCTGTTTGTAAATATAAAAGTTGGTGGTATCGCCTTCCATGGTAGAACTCAACGCAAAAATAATTTCATTAACGCCTCCGTTTTTAACTTTTTCTATTAGCGGTTGAATGTTTAACTGGCTGGGACCAATACCGTCAATGGGCGAAATTTTTCCGCCTAAAACATGATAAATTCCCTTGTAAAGCTGGGTGTTTTCTAATGCCATTACATCGCGCACATCTTCCACCACACAAATTATAGAATGATCGCGTGACGGTTTTTCACAAATTTCACACAAATGCGTATCCGACAGGGCATAACAACTTCTGCAATACTTAATTTCGGTACGCAACAAATCTAAAGCAGTTGTTAAGCTTGTCGTTTGTTCAATGGGTTGGCGCAATAAGTGTAAAACCAACCGCAATGCGGTACGTTTGCCAATGCCCGGCAGTTGAGCCATTTCGTTTACGGCGTTTTCTAATAGTTTTGAAGGAAAATCCATTCGACAAATTTAATCAAAAATCTATTCAAAAAACACAAATGCTTTTTAAACTACTCCGATAAAATGGTTACTTTTGAGAAAATTTAAAGAAATGACTCCCACTGTAATTTTAACTATTTTAATTATTTATTTCGGTGTTCTTATTGGTATTTCTCATTTTGTAAGTCGGAAAGACAGTAGCAATGCCGCTTTTTTCTCTGCCAATAAAAATGCAAAATGGTATCTGGTTGCTTTTGGTATGATTGGTACGGCACTTTCAGGTGTAACATTCATTTCAGTTCCGGGCGAAGTTGGATCTCCGGGCGGTGAACAGTTTAAATATTTTCAGTTTGTTTTGGGCAATGCTGTTGGGTTCATTGTTACCGCCACCGTTCTTTTACCTTTGTATTACCGATTGAGTTTGGTTTCGATTTACGAATATTTCGAAAAGCGATTGGGGTTTTACAGCTACAAAACCGCCGCCGCCATATTTTTAGTCAGTAGGACCATTGGTTCGGCCTTTCGATTGTATCTGGTCGTTATTGTTTTTCAACGCTTTGTGTTCGATGCGTTTGGTATCCCGTTTGCTGTAACCGGTCTGATTTCACTGGCATTGATCTACGCTTACACGTATAAATCGGGATTAAAAGCAATCATTATTACAGACACATTACAAACTTTTTTCCTGGTTAGTTCTGTTATCTTAACCATTGTTTTTATTTGTCACAGTTTAGATTTAAATGCCATAGAAGCTTTTGAAACTGTTAAAAACAGCAGTTACAGCAAGATTTTCTTTTGGGAAGATTTCGTGGGAAACCGTTTCCATTTCATTAAGCAGTTTTTAGGCGGAATGTTTGTAACCATTGCAATGACAGGGTTAGATCAGGATTTAATGCAGAAAAACCTGAGTTGTTCCAATATTAAAGATGCACAAAAAAACATGTTCACTTTTACCGGAATTTTTGTGTTGATTAACATTTTTTTCTTGGGTGTTGGTGCTTTGCTTTATATTTATGCCGATGCAAATGGAGTAGAAGTGCCTTTGGATTTTGTTACAGGAAAACCCCGAACCGATTTATTATTCCCCGAAATTGCTTTTCATCATTTAGCGTTGTTTCCGGCAGTTGTTTTTTTATTGGGATTGATTGCTGCTACTTTTGCAACCACCGATTCTGCCTTAACGGCGCTGACAACATCTTTTTGTATTGACTTTTTAGGAATGGATAAGCCTGAAAACGCAAACAACCCGAAAAATGTAACAACCCGAAAAATGATCCATTTAATTTTCTGTTTTGTTATGTTTGGAGTCATCGTGGTTTTTAATGCCATAAATGATGCGTCTGTGGTAAGCATGATTTTTAAAATTGCGTCGTACACGTATGGACCTTTATTAGGTTTATTTACCTTTGGAATGTTCTTTAAAAACAGAAAAGTACACGATAAATGGGTGCCTTTCATCTGTATATCATCTCCCTTTATCACGCTTTATTTAAGCAATCATTCGGTAACTTTGTTCAATGGATACGTTTTTGATAACGAATTAATTATCATCAACGGATTCATTACGCTGGTATTGTTGCTGGTGATTAGTTTTAAAAACAAAAAACACTTAAGCGAATAGATACATTAGCGAAACTGTAAATAAACAGGTAAATAATAAAACAACGAATGAAAAAAATATTGATCACTGGCGGCGCCGGTTTTATAGGTTCTAATTTAACAGAGTATTTTTTAAGCAAAGGCTGTTTTGTCCGTTGTTTGGATAATTTTTCTACGGGGTACAGACACAACATAGAAAGTTTTTCAACTAATAGCAATTTTGAATTAGTAGAAGGCGATATTCGTGATTTGGAAACGTGCCAAAAAGCAGTTAAGGGAATGCATTATGTACTGCATCAGGCAGCGTTAGGTTCCATTCCCCGTTCAATTAACAATCCTATCACTACTAATGAGGTAAATGTATCTGGGTTTTTAAACCTGTTGGTAGCTGTTCGCGATGAAGGTATTAAACGTTTGGTTTACGCTGCCAGTTCATCAACTTACGGCGATTCAGAAAATTTACCAAAAGTAGAAGAGCATATTGGTAAACCACTGTCTCCTTACGCTGTAAGCAAATATGTAAATGAATTATACGCGGATGTTTTTGCCAAAACATACGGTATGGAAATTATAGGCTTGCGTTATTTCAATGTATTTGGTCGCCGTCAAGATACGCAAAGTGCTTATGCAGCTGCTATTCCGTTGTTTACCAAACAGCTTATTCAACATCAAAGCCCGGTGATTAACGGTACCGGAGAAAATTCACGCGATTTTACCTATATCGATAATGTGATCCAAATGAACGAACGTGCGTTGTTGACAGAAAACCCTGAAGCTTTAAACCAGGTGTATAATACAGCGGTGGGCGACCGTACCAGCTTAAACCAGTTGATAACCTTTTTAAAAGAACTTTTGACAACGTATGACCCTGAAATTCAGAATATCGACGTCAAATACGGGCCTGATAGGTTAGGAGACATTCCACATTCGTTGGCGTCTGTTGACAAAGCCAAACGATTACTGGGTTATTGTCCTTCACATACGATCAAAGACGGTTTAAAAGAAGCCGTAAAATGGTATTGGCAGTATCAAGACCGATTGTAATAAGAATTCAACGTGTTGGTTAACTTGATACATCTGCGATAAGGGGTAAAACTAACTGAACGGAGGTAATGACTAAATAGGGTAAAAAGTTATCTATTATTGGTCGCTGCTATGTTCTTTATGCGCAGGAGTCCATCCGGTTAAATAGCATTTCCATTGCGTTGCCATCTCGTACATGCTTTTTAAATAGCTGTTAAGGTTTCCGGCTGTGGCAGACAAAGTAGGCGAGGTACAGCTGATTTCATAAATGCCGGATGCATTTTTGTACTGTGTAAGAGCAAATGCAGTTTTTTCCAGTTTCTCCGCAAATTTCTGTCCCGTTTTATAGGTTTCAGCATAAAAAAAGAGATTGATTACCATTTGTTCTGCATTGTTTTTACTTTCAATATATTGCTGTAAAGTCTTGGGAACCTCTTTTAGTAAGGTATTAAGAGAAGTAGTTGTAATGTTTTTTTTCTGTTTTTTACGTTTCCAGAAATTAAATAGCTGCATTTTAAAATCGTTATTAAATTCTCTAAGGTAGGTTAAAATGTCATGATTTTACGTATCTTTTAAATTAAATAATGAAATAATAAAACCATGTTGAATATGTTCTGTATGGTTGTATGTTTTTCATTATATAAATATATTTACCCTATATCAATACATTTGATAAACCCTTAATTATTTTCTAACTATAGCAAAAAACGCACCACAGCCCCATAGGTAACTTCAAAAACTGCAATTAATTAAAAGTTGTTAAAAGGCGGTGCTTTTGTGTTATATAGTGAAACGTATCATATATGTGTACATCTTGAGTTCATTTGCAACAAATAACAACAGACAGTGGGTCTAATTAAAAAATAGATGGTGTGCAAATCGTGATTGTTTATTTTTATCTACCTTTTTAAATGTAGAAAAAATACACACTGGTACATTATGCCACAGATTCAGTCCTTAAAAATACATTCTTCCTACCTACAACAAACACTATGAATTAAGACCTTCAATCCGTTAAACTTTTAAACCAGAGACCTATTATGATAATCTGTTGTATGTTATGTTTTTATGGCTTAATCCGTATAGCCGTGGTAAGAAAATTGGTTGGTTACGCAAGTGTTGAATAGAGAATAGTATTTTTTATGGTTATATCCATGTATCTGTGGCAAAAAAACAGCTATAACGTAGGTTAGTTCTTTGTAAGTTCTCGACGCGAACCTTTCAGGTTTTTACCGAACGGACGGTTGATCGATTTACAGTTTATCTGTGCATCTGTGGTGGTGTAGCGTTTTGTTTGTCATGTTGTAAGCATTGTAAGCATCTTTTAGATTTTTGTGTGTGTTTAAAGTATTCTTTTGTCTTGATACAAAAGAATCAAAAAATCAAGACGATACCTTTTCTTCGGTCAAATAGTTACTCTATTCCTAAAAGAAATAAACTCGCCTCGCTTAAATACAAACGTACGTGCAGCATTCATGAGAACAAAAAAAAATAAATATGCTTGAATAAACAGTATTTCTTTTTACGGAATATTCGCATAGTTGACACTCGCAGAAAAGCTAATGTCGTTAGTTTCGTGTTACCATAGTAAATGGTGTATCTGTGCATGTTCATCTGTGGTAAAAACAGAAATTTTCTATGAAGTAATGTAATTTATTTCTTTTTATCAACCATCAATTAATTAACAAATTGTAAATTTTATCATCTTTATTTGCATTTAAATCAAAAACGAGTACATTTGCTACTCATAATAGAAACACATTAGAATGTTAGATTCTTTAATCACCTCAAAAACACGCATCAAACTGTTGGTAAAGTTTTTTATAACTTCGGCCAATTCAGGACATTTACGTGGGCTGGCGAATGAGTTTAACGAATCGACCAATGCCATTCGCAAAGAGCTGAACCATTTGTCAGAAGCAGGATATCTCGAAAAAAAAGAGGTAAGCAACAAAATAGCCTATCGTGCCAACACACGGCATCCTATGTTTTCGTTGTTGCAACAGGTAGTACATAAATATCTAGGGTTGGATACTATTGTTACACAGGTATTGGATCGTATGGGAACGGTAGAAAAAATAGAATTGTTAGGCGATTACGCAAAAGGAATAGACAGCGGCACCGTTGAAATAAACATTAGCGGAAAAAACATCAATACGGAATATACACAAAGTATCATTCCTAAAATTGAAGATGTTATCAAACGCAAAGTAATTTTTTATTACAACGAAAAAGACAAAAACGGCATTGTGTTATTTGGAGAATGAGCCAATTAGCGGATATGCGAGTCCGCAAATGGGCGAATCTGCAAATCCCCGTCAGTTCGAGTAACGTAGTGTATCGGGAACAGCACCCGAGACAAGGTCGAACGGAGCGAAGTTAAATAAGCCTTTGTCAGATGTCTGGTGAAGGATGTTTGGTGCTCTCCGTCAGTTCGAGTAACGTAGCCTTTCGGCAAGCTCAAGACAGGCTATCGGGAACAGCACCCGAGACAAGGTCGAACGGAACGAAGCTAAATTCGCAATCCAGATAGCTTCGGGACATAAAAAATAAGCGTCAGTTCGAGCTTGTCGAGAACAGCACCCGAGGCAAAGCCGAACGGAGCGAAGCTAAATCTGCGAATAGGCAAATCCGCACGGAACGAAGCTAAATAAACATACACAATAAACCTAAATTAAGATACAATGAAAAAACAAATCATCGCAGCATTTGTAGCGGTAGTAGGAATGACGACAACACAAGCACAAGAAGGCTCTTTTTTAGACAAAGTAAGTTTAGAAGCAGCTTATGGTTACAACCTGGCATTAAGTCCGGATAATATTGAAACGAGCGATGTAAGCGGTTTCAACACACTACAATTGGGTGCTGTTTATCAAATCAACGACATCTGGGGGGTACGCGGAACTTATTCAAATACCACTTTTAAGCACAAAGATTTCAGTGATGCGGGGATCACTTACAATAAGTTAACTGCAGAAGCTACTTTTAATATATTGGAAGCAATCAATCCGTCTGCTATGCCTACTACAGCAGAAGCCTTTCAGTTAGGTGCACATGCTGGTTTTGGTTTAAACTTTGGCAAAAGCAAAGCGACCGATAAAACAGATCGTATGGGTAATTTTCAAATTGGTGTACGACCACAATACAACGTTTCACAACGCGTCGGTATTTTCTTAGACGGTACGTATATCATGAATTTTAAGCAAAATTACGGTTATAACGGTGTAGGTATCCCAGGTGAAGATGAAACCACAGGTAGTTACCTGACGGGTTTAATAGGTGTTTCGGTTAAATTGGGGAAATAGGTTAATGAGATAATTTGATAATAAGCAGATATGCGAATAAACGTCAGTTCGAGTAACGTAGTGTATCGAGAACAGCAAAAAAAGCAACAATGAAACAAACAAAAAAAATACTTGTAACAGGAGGCTTAGGATACATCGGTTCACACACCGTAGTGGCTCTGCAGCAGGCAGGCTATGAAGTGGTGATTATAGATGATTTGTCCAATACACAAATTGCGGTATTAGAGAACATTACAAAAATCACGAATGTAATGCCCGAATTTCATCCGATTGATTTAAAAAATACGGAAGCTGTTGATCAATTTTTTAATGATAATAAAATAGATGGAATTATTCATTTTGCAGCATACAAAGCTGTGGGCGAATCGGTAAAAAAACCGTTGATGTATTACCGCAATAATTTGTCAGGGTTGATCAATGTATTAGAAGCTATGGAAAAATATGGTGTCGATCATTTTATTTTTTCTTCTTCGTGTACCGTGTATGGTCAGGCAGATCAAATGCCAATCAATGAAAAAACACCTTTAAAGCGTCCGGAAGCTCCGTATGGAAAAACCAAACACATGGGCGAAGAAATTATTGGAGATTTTGTAGAAGCCGAACAAAAAAATGCCATTGCCTTACGGTATTTTAATCCGGTGGGAGCTCATTCGTCTGCATTAATAGGCGAATTGCCAAACGGAATTCCCAATAATTTAATTCCGTATATCACCCAAACAGCATCAGGTATCCGTGGAAGTTTAGGTGTTTTTGGAAACGATTATGAAACCCGTGACGGTACAGCTATTCGCGATTATATTGATGTGAATGATCTGGCAGATGCCCATGTAAAAGCGTTAAACCGTTTGTTGACTAAAGAAAACAAAAATGCTTTAGAGTATTTTAATTTGGGCTCCGGTACAGGTTCCACGGTTTTAGAAATGATAGAGGCATTTGAAAAAGCTAATAACTTAAAAGTCCCTTACGAGATTAAAGACCGTAGGGCAGGAGATATACAGGAAGCCTATGCCGATTATTCATTGGCAAAAAAAGAATTGAATTGGGAACCCAATACACCGTTAGAAACATCTATGAAAACCGCCTGGGCGTTTGAATGTAAAATAAATGAGACAATTGGTTAATGTGAAAATGGGTCAATTGGTTAATGTGAAAATGGGTCAATTGGTTAATGTGAAAATGAGCTAATTGGTTAATGTGAAAAATGAGTCAATTGGTTAATTAGCCAATATACACGCGAATGAGCGAATACGCACCCGAGACGCAGTCGAACAGAGCGAAGCTAAATAAGCCTTTGTCAGATGTTGGGTGAAGGATGTTTGGTGCTCCCCCGTCAGTTCGAGTAGTGAAGCCTTTCGGCAAGCTCAAGACAGGCTATCGAGAACAGCACCCGAGGCAAAGCCGAACGGGGAGCGAAGCTAAAAAAGCAAATATGAAAACAGAATTTTTGAATTTTTACCAACAATTAGAAAAAGATCAACGATTTGAAGTGATTGAATTTCGCTTGCGTTTTCAAAAATCAATGAATAAGTACAGTATATCTGGATGCTGTTCTATAGAAGAAGATTTAACAAAAATGAAAAAAAACTACTTAGAAAATTTAAAAAGGTAGAAAATGAAAATAGGAATAACCTTTAGTGCCTTTGATTTGTTACACGCCGGGCACATTAAAATGCTTGAAGAAGCCAAACGGCAGTGCGATTATTTGATTTGCGGTTTGCAGACCGATCCCACGTTGGACCGGCCGGAAAAAAACCGTCCCGTACAATCAGTAGTAGAACGTTACATACAGTTAAAAGCCTGTACGTTTGTAGATGAAGTAGTACCGTATGCTACCGAGCAGGATCTGGAAGATATTCTGCGTTCGTTCAAGATCGATGTCCGTATTTTAGGCGATGAATACAAAGATAAAAACTTTACCGGCAGAACCTATTGTGAAGAAAAAGGTATTGAGCTGTATTACAACACCCGCGACCACCGCTTTTCCAGTTCCGGTTTGCGCAAAGAAGTCGCCGAGAAAGAAAACGGAAAAAACGAAACTATTGTAGGTTTAAAAGTTGAAAAAATATAAATTTGCCGTCAGGTTATTGCAGATAAGCAAATACGCGAATATGCGAATATGCAAATACGCAAAAACGCAAAAAAAACATACAAACAATGAAAGGCTATTATTTTGAAAGACTGGATGTTTGGCAAGGATCAAGAAAATTTGTAAAAGAGATTTATATAATTACAAAAAGATTTCCTGAAGAAGAAAAATTTGGTATCATCAATCAGATAAGGAGAGCTTCATTAAGCATTTGTGCCAATATTGCTGAAGGAACTTCAAGGCAGTCAGAAAAAGACAAAGCCAGATTTATTAATCAAGCCTTTAGTTCAGCTATTGAAGTAATAAATTTTCTGATTTTAAGTTATGATTTAGATTTTATAAGAGAGCCAGAATATATTAAATTGAGAGAAGATTTAGAAAAAATTACCAATCAATTAAATAGTTTGTATAATAAGTACTATAGATAATCTGTAAATAAGCAAATAGGCAAATTCGCACCCGAGACGAAGTCGAACGGAGTGAAACTAAATAAGCGAATACACAGATACACAATCCCGATAGCTATCGGGACGCAAATAAACGTCAGTTCGAGTAACGTAGTGTATCGAGAACCAAAAAGCGAATCCGCAAAATAAAAAGATAAAAAAGAATGAAATCAATCAAAAATATCACCTGTATCGGTGCGGGTTATGTAGGTGGGCCAACGATGTCGGTCATCGCACAAAAAAATCCCGAAATTAATGTAACGGTTGTCGATTTAAATACGGAAAGAATTGCCGCCTGGAACGACAGTGATTTGTCTAAATTACCGGTTTATGAACCGGGATTAGACGAAGTGGTGGCTGAAGCCCGTGGCAGAAACTTGTTTTTCTCTACCGATGTGGAACAGGCGATTGATCAGGCAGATATGATCTTTATATCGGTAAATACCCCCACCAAAACGTATGGAAAAGGAAAAGGACAAGCAGCCGATTTAAAATTTATTGAATTATGTGCCCGCCAGATTGCCGCGGTTGCCACCAGCGATAAAATTGTGGTAGAAAAATCTACGCTTCCCGTTCGTACGGCAGAAGCGTTGAAAAGCATTTTACACAACACCGGTAACGGTGTCAATTTTCATATCTTATCCAATCCCGAGTTTTTAGCAGAGGGAACAGCAATCCAGGATTTGCAAAACCCGGATCGGGTATTAATCGGTGGAGAAAATGAAGAAGCTGTTCAGGCATTGGTAAATATTTACGCTGCCTGGGTACCGCAAGAAAACATCATTACCACCAATTTATGGTCTTCGGAATTGTCTAAATTGGTCGCCAACGCATTTCTGGCACAAAGGGTATCAAGCATCAACGCCATTTCAGAATTGTGCGAAGCCACCGGAGCCGACGTCAACGAAGTGGCATTTGCCATTGGTAAAGACAGCCGTATCGGATCAAAATTCTTAAAAGCATCTGTTGGTTTTGGAGGTTCGTGCTTTCAGAAAGACATTTTAAATCTGGTTTATATTGCCCGAACTTATAATCTGCACAAAGTAGCTGATTATTGGGAACAGGTGATTATAATGAACGACCATCAAAAAGAACGTTTTTCAGATAACATCATCAAAACCTTATACAATACGGTAAACGGTAAAAATATCGCCTTTTTGGGTTGGGCATTTAAAAAAGATACCAACGATACCCGTGAGTCTGCTGCTATTTATGTAGCCGATCATTTGTTAGACGAAGAAGCATTTATCACGGTATATGATCCTAAAGTTTCAGCCGAACAGATTTACAGAGATTTGGATTATTTAGGTACACGCAGCCCTGAAGAAAACCGTCGTTTGGTGAAGGTGGTAAATAACCCTTACGAAGCGTGTAATAAGTCACATGCCATAGCAGTTTTAACCGAATGGGACGAATTTAAAACCTACGATTGGCAAAGAATCTATCAAAATATGTACAAACCGGCGTTTGTGTTTGACGGCAGAAACATATTAAACAAAAAAGAATTGACAGAAAAAGGTTTGGTGGTGTACAGTATTGGGGAATAAATCGACCCACGTCAGTTCGAGTAGCGAAGTGTATCGAGAACAGCTTCACAGATAGGCAAATTCGCGAATAGGCAGTATGCAAATAAGCAAATCCGCACATCCGCACATTCGCCCATAAACAAACAAGCAATAAAAAGCAACTAATGAAAAAAATAGCAGTAATAGGACAAGGATATGTAGGCTTACCTTTAGCTATCGCGTTTTCTCAGCATTTTTTTGTGGTGGGTTTTGACATTGACAAAGAACGCGTACGAGAGTTGAATGCTGGACAAGACCGAACATTAGAAGCTGATTTACAAAAATTAAACGAAGGGATAGCCACGGCAAAAGCAACCAATTTTGCAAAAGGTTATAAAGCTTCTTGTGATATAGAAGATTTAACCCAGGCTCAAATATACATTGTAACGGTGCCCACACCTATTGACCGTTTCAACGCTCCTAATCTAACCCCCTTATTAAAGGCATCGGAAATGCTGGGTAACGTATTAAAAAAAGGCGACATTGTTATTTACGAATCAACAGTGTATCCCGGTTGTACGGAAGAAGATTGTGTGCCGGTACTCGAAAAACATTCCGGTTTAACGTTAAATACTGATTTTTATGTGGGTTATTCACCCGAGCGCATCAACCCTGGTGATAAAGTAAATACCTTAACCACCATTAAAAAAGTAACCTCGGGTTCTACACTTGAAATTGCAGAAGAAATCGACCAATTATATAAAACCATCATTACTGCCGGTACACATAAAGCACCTAATATTAAAGTAGCCGAAGCCTCAAAAGCCATTGAAAATGCCCAGCGCGACGTAAATATTTCATTTGTGAATGAACTGGCGTTGATTTTTGACCGCATCGGTATTGATACCAACGATGTGTTAGAAGCCGCTGGTACCAAATTCAATTTCTTAAAATACAAACCAGGATTGGTAGGTGGGCACTGTATCTCGGTTGATCCCTATTATTTGGCACATAAAGCCACGCAATTGGGGTATTATCCTGATGTAATTTTATCTGGTCGTAGGGTAAATGATTCGGTAGCAGAGTTTATCGCTTCAAAAGTGGTTAAACTAATGATTAAAAAGGGAACGGTTGTGCAAGGAGCTAAAGCGTTGATTTTAGGAGTCACTTTTAAAGAAAATTGCCCTGATGTACGCAACACCAAAGTGGTTGATGTGTACCGTGAACTAAAAGAATATGGTGTAAATGTAGATGTGTACGACCCTTGGGCAAATAGTGATGAAGTGCATCGTGAGTATAATTTACAATCAGAATCAGACATAGAGCAAATTCGCACATTCGCAAATTTGCATAATGGATACGATGCCATCATAGTAGCCGTAGCACATAACGAGTTTTTAAAATTAGATATTAACAAACTAAAAAACGATCAAGCAGTTGTATTTGATATCAAAGCTTGTCTAGATCGAGAATTGGTTGATGCTAGATTGTAATTATGAACATTTTAAATTTAATAGATAGAAGCCACGAATTATTTACTAACGATATTTTATCTCGAAGAAGAAAAAATAGTGAGTACTTCAATTTTTAGTCATTGGTAGAAGAGAATCAATGGTTTTAAGAAATGATTAGTGCTTTTGAAAAGGCCAATAGAGTAAAAACTCCATATAAAATAAAAGAATGCAAAGATATGGTGATAATAAAGAGATGTATACAGATAGATTACTCTATAACAGAGAGAGAGTTAAATCAGTAACCTAAGACTTATTTAGAAGAGTCAATGAAAAACAGGATGAGAATTGCAAAAAGAATATAAAATATTAAATAGAACTTATCCTTTGTTGATAAGTCTTTTATCAAGTTAATGAGCTCATTATTAAAAAAATCTTTAATTTATGCAGTTGGAACTTTTGGTTCAAAAGTTCTGATTTTTTTATTGGTTCCCTTATATAGCTATTTTGTAAACAAAGAGGGATTTGGTTACTATGATATTGTAAATTCTACAATGAACCTTTTGATTCCTTTATTGACCTTTCAAATATCAGATAGTTTGTTTAGGTGGTTGATTACAAAGAATGATGATTTCAATTATTCCCAAAAAATTATTTCCAATGGATTCATTGCTCTTTGTGGGGGAATTCTTGTAGTGTTTTTGGCATCATTGATGATATATTTTCTGAATCCAATTCAATACCAAGGGTGGATTACAATAATGTTTGTTGTAGCAATGATTTATCCTTTTCTGCAACAAGTAACGAGAGGTTTAGGAAAAAATAAACTTTTTGCTTTAAACGGTATAACGTATTCATTCATATATGTTTTAGCAAATGTCTTTTTTTTAATTATATTCAAATTAGGTGTAGAGGGAATTTTTTTGTCCAGTATTGTAGCTTTTTTTTTAGCGAGTATGGCAATAGTATATAGAATAAAATTTCATAAATATTTACGTTTTAGTTTTTATGATAAGGCAGAAATCACAGATTTAATCAAATATTCTTTGCCGCTAGTTCCTAATACTATTAGTTGGTGGTTGATTAACTCAGCAAATAAGTATATAATACTATTTTTTTTAGGGGTTTCAGCAAATGGACTTTTTGCGATGTCGAACAGGTTTCCAATCATTATGGTAATGATAAACCAAATTTTTATGTTAGCGTGGCAGGAGCAAGCGATTGTCGATTATGAAAAAAAAGATGCAAAAACAAACGCTTCTGTTTTAAATGGATTGATAAAAGCTCAATTTATTTTGGTAGTAGTTTTATCGCTTGTATCACAGTGGGTAATAAATTTGATTTTATCAACAGAATATTATGAATCTTGGAAGTATATGCCAATACTTTTTTTAGGTGCAGCATTTAATTCTTTTTCGGCATATTATGGGGCGTTTTATTTAGGTGCAAAAAAAACAAAAATTATATTTACAACTACTGTTTTTGGAGGCATTGTATCTATATTGCTATCATTAGTATTGGTAAATATTATCGGATTATTAGGTGTAGCAATAGCGATTGCAATTGGATATTTTACATTATTTATAATCCGAAGAATAAGCATAAAAAAGATTACACAGATAGACAGTACCAGTAAAAATTTATATGTTTACGGTGGTTGTGTGTTAATAGCTTTTATTGTTACATATTTGCAAAACCAATGGCTAACTATAGGTTTTCTATTAGTGTTTCTATTTTTCGTTGTATATGATAATAAAGATATAATTCAACAACTTTCAAATAAATTTAACAAGCTTATATTAAAAAAAAATTAATATGATACCATTTCCAAATAAAGAAAAAATAGAGAAACTCAGACAATTAGTGAGAGACGCTCTGAATAAACACATAGATAGAGACTATGTATTATTAGATGTCCCAAATTATAGAAATATTGGAGATACATTAATATGGCAAGGGGAATTAGAATATTTAAAAGAATTACCTCACAAATGTTTATATTCTTGTAATCCTTATACTTTTAAAGATTCAAAAATTCCAAATAATGCAATAATATTATTGCAAGGAGGGGGAAATTTTGGTGATGTTTGGGGAGTTAATCAAAAATTTAGAAATGAAATTGTAAAAAAATTTCCAAATAACAAAATAATAGTTCTGCCTCAAACAATCCATTATGAGAGTAGAGTAAACTTGTTAAGAGATAAAGAAATATACAACAATCATAAAAATTTAGTACTGTGTGTAAGAGATAATATTTCGTATAAAATAGCTACAGAAGAATTTACATCTTGTAAAACTTATCTGTTGCCTGATATGGCTTTTTTTAATGATTTTTCAGCATTTCATACAGATAAAGTAGCTAATAGAACACTTTTAATGAAAAGAGTAGATAAAGAATTGGGAGATATGAAATTAATAGAAAATGTATTGGCCTCTAATAATGTAAAAAATGTTGAAATTAAAGACTGGCCGGGCTTTTTTGAACAAGGTACTTTAAAAAGAAAAATTCAGGTATTATACAATATAATAGAAACCAAAGGAAGTGAAAAGTTGAAAAACACACCTTTTAAGTTTTTAGTCGATGATGTTCATGGACTTAAGCGAAGAGATTATAAAGATTATAATATAAAAAAAGGAATAGAATTTATTAATCAGTATGATGTCGTGTATTCAACGCGTTTACATGGATTTATTTTGGCTGTTCTGCTAAACAAAGAAGTGTATATCTTTGATAATAGCTATGGAAAAAACAAAAACTTTTTTAATGCGTGGTTAGCAGATTTTGATAACGTAAAATTAATATCAGAATGAAATTAAGTGTAATTCTTCCGGTTTATAATGCAGAAAAATTTGTAGCTAAAGCAATTCAAAGTGTATTGAATCAAACCTATAAAGATTTTGAACTGATTGTTATTAATGATGGTTCTAAAGATAATTCTTTAAAAATAATTCAATCGTTCACAGATGAAAGAATACGGTTAATAGATCAAGAGAATCAAGGATTGGCAAAAACATTAAACATCGGGTTAGAATTAGCTCAAGGTAATTATATTGCAAGAATGGATGCTGATGATATTTGTTTGAAACATCGGTTTCAAGAACAAATGACCTATTTGAAAAAACATCCTGACATTGGGCTTTTAGGGACGGCAGTAGAAATTATAGATGAAAACGACAAGCATCTTTCTTACCATGCCCCGTATATTGGTCATGATAAATTAGTCCAGTTTATGAACCAAAAGGGCAATCCTTTCAAACATCCAACGGTTATGTTTAAAAGAGAAATAGCTTTGAGGTGTGGGGGATTTAACGAACATATAGGAAAGTATTTTGAAGATTACTTTTTGTGGAATTTAATTGCCGAAAAAGCAAAAATAGACAATCTGCCCAAAGTATTGCTAAAATATCGTATATCTTCAGGTTCTATTATGAGTACCTTAAAAAACAAAGAATTGGATCAGTTGGTTCTAGAAGTAATTAAGAAAAAAAAATTTACAGATGAAGATAAAAATGAAATGAACCATATCTTTGAAAAGATAAAAGCGAATGAAGTGAAAGTACAAAGAAAATCAGACCAGTTCGGACTTAAATTTTATAAATTAGCGTTAAATACGTTATATCCAATAATGGGAAATACAATTGTTAACATCGCATCAAAAATAAAATCATCAAATTAGATAATGCTTTTAGGTTTAAATAAAATATTTGAAATAGTACTGCTATTTGGTATAATTTTTACATTTAGAATTCCTGTTTTAGGAACTTCAAGTCTTCTACTTGCATTAATTCTATTGTTTTTTTTTGTAATCAAATTTGATATAAGTAGAAGAAATTTAAGAGTAATTTTAAATAATAATGATTTTGTCAAAATTGCTTTTTACTTATTTATTATAATAATTATAACTTTTTTTGTAACTGTTTTTCATGGAGTATATGATTTTAGTTTGCTGGAAACAGTAGTAAATCAGTTGTTTAATTTAATTCTTGTAATCTTATATTTATCCATTTTTTATAAAGAAGGTAAAAACTATAATTACTTTCTTAATATTCTCTCTATATGTTTTGCAGTGCAAGGATTGTTTATGATTGTAAGCTTATTGAGTCCTTCTTTTAAAATAATAATGGAATCAACACAAGCTCTGGGAGTCATTGAAAGATCCTTGTCTCAATATGGTGGAATGCGAAATTTAGGTTTTGGATTTACTCAATTTTACGGATTAAATGCTTTGTTGGGAATAGGTTTTATTATAACAACCTTTTTGTTCATTACAGAAAAAAAAATAAAATATTTAATAAGATTAAGTTTTATTTTTATTGGGATATTTTTATCAGGCAGAACAGCTTTAGTAGCTGTTGTTTTATCCATTCTCTTTTTCTTTTTAAACAATAAATTCTCCATAAAAAAAGATTATAAAACACTACTGTATTTGATACCTATTGTAATAGGTGTTTTGATTGGAGTAAGTTTTTTTATAGATTTCATTCCTCAAAGCATTAAAGATTGGGCGTTTGAGTTTTATTATAATTATCAATCTGGCGATGGACTCGCTACAAGTTCAACAGACGCGTTATTTAATAGAATGTATTTTATACCAAATGAAGAAATTATTTTGTTTGGTGCTGGCGAATACACAACGGCAGATGGAAGATATTTTATGTCAACAGACGCTGGATTTATGAGACCTTTGTTATACTATGGTTTTATAGGAGTAATACTTTTTATTTTTTACCATTTTCTAATTTTAAATACAATAAAGAAATATTTAGGAAGTCATGTTTCAGATAAAACAAATAAATATTTTTTTGTTTTTTTGGTAATTATCTCTATTGTTTTAAATATAAAAGGTGAATTTATGGGTTTTTTAATTATTTCTCAAAATACTTTTTTTATAATGGTTTTATCTTTAATTCTAAAGCAAAATAGAAAATATGTCAACTAATCTTGTTATAGGATATTTTGGTTTTAAAAGTAACAAACTGGACGGGCAAACGGTTAAAACTAGAAATTTTTACGCTTTGCTAAAAGAACTCGATGCTTCGGCGCGTTATTTTGATACAGAAAGCATAAAATACAATAAAGTAAGTATTTTTAAATTACTTGTTTTGATTTTGCAGGCAAAAAAAATATACTATTTGCCTGCGCATAACAGTCTTAAAAGTTTTTTTCCTTCGCTCTACAAAATAGCGAAAATTTTCAATAAAAAAATATATTATTTTATGGTGGGCGGTTGGCTGTTAGATTTCTTGACAAAAAATACCGAAATAAAAAATATGTTAGGAAAAATTGAAAAAGTTTTTTGCGAAACTTACACTGTAAAAAGTGAATTAAAAGAAAAATTTGGTTTTCAAAATTTGGATTATTTTCCTAACTTTCGAGAAACATCTTTTCAGCCAACATTTCATCCTGTAGATGAAAGAGATATAAAAATTGTTTATATGGGCAGAATAAACGAAGGGAAAGGAATATTAGATTTATTTGAAATAGAACGTAGATTAGCTTTGTTAGATAAAAACAATTATTCTATTGATTTATACGGACAAATTCAAAAGGATTTTGAGAAAGAATTGCAATTACGATTAAGTTTAAGTACCAAGATACAATACAAAGGAGTTTTGAATCCTAATGAAATATATGTAACATTAGACAAATATGATTTAATGGTTTTTCCTACACATTTTTATACAGAAGGTTTACCCGGAACTGTATTAGATGCGTACTTATCTGGTATTCCTGTTTTGGCATGTAATTGGAAGCATGCTCAGGAATTCATCGAAGATAAAAAGACAGGGTTTATTTATGAGTTTGATAATAAGGATAACTTAGAAAAAGAAATAATTAATGTATTAAAGGAACCTTCATTAATAAATACTATGAAAAAAAATGCTTTTGTTAAAAGTGAAAATTATACAAAAAATAAAGCATCACAAATTTTAAAAAAAATCATTCTATGAAAATCCTCTACATCCACCAATATTTTAAAACCCCAAAAGAACCAGGAGGAACGCGTTCCTATTGGTTAGCACAAGAATTAATTAAGAATGGTCATCAGGTAACGATGATTACAACTGATCCAAAAGCTACTCAAAAAAGAAGAGAAGTAATGATTGATGGAATCGACGTAATCTATTTACAAGAAGCCTATAATCAAGACATGTCAATAGCTACAAGACTAAAAGCTTTTTTAGGGTTTGTTTGGAAAAGTATTACCGAAGCGCGGAAACAAAAAAATATAGATTTGGTTATTGCTACCTCAACACCTTTAACCGTTGGAATTACGGCTTTGTATATGAAGTGGTTCAAAAAAGTAACGTATGTGTTTGAAGTTCGTGATTTATGGCCCGAAGTGCCTATACAAATGGGAGCATTTAAAAGTCCGTTGATTGTAAAACCTACCCGTTGGTTTGAAAAAACAATTTATAAAAATGCAGAACACGTCATTGCACTTTCTCCGGGAATGCAAGACGGAGTGATTAAATATATTCCCAAAGAAAAAACCTCTATGATTCCTAATATGGCAAAAATGGACGAGTTTTGGCCAAGAGAAAAAAATGTAGCATTAGAACAAAAGTTAGGTTTAAATCCCAATAGTTTTAAAGTCATTCATTTTGGCTCGTTAGGATTAGCTAATGGAGCTGAAACGATTATAGAATCAGCTAAATTGTTAAAAGATAATAATTTAGTAGAATTTTTATTTGTAGGAGGAGGTTCAACAGAAGATAAACTAATAGAAGAATGTCAAAAATATCAGCTAAATAACGTGAAGTTTTTAGGTAGGTTCCCAATGAAAGAAATGTCTGAAATTGTGAACCTATCCGATGTATCGATGGTAAGTTTTAAAGATTTACCCATTTTATATACCAATTCTCCAAATAAATTATTCGATTCACTCTCAGCAGGTAAACCAATTATTGTAAATTCTGCAGGCTGGACAAAAGCGATGGTCGAAGACTACAAGTGTGGTTATTATGTAAACCCTAATAAGCCTCAGGAATTAGTAGGTAAAATACTATTTTTAAAAGAACACCCAGAAGTTGTTATAGAAATGGGACAAAATTCACGAACTTTGGCAGAAACGGTTTATGATAAATCAATATTATGTAGACAGTTTGTCGAAGTAATTGAGAATGTTAAACCTGATAAGTTGAAATAAAATATGTACAAAAACTATATCAAACGTATTATAGATTTCTTCGCAGCTTTTTTCGGATTGTTGCTGTTGAGTCCTGTATTTATTATTGTAATGATTGGTTTGTTTTTTGCCAATCAAGGCAAGCCGTTCTTTTTTCAGGAACGCCCAGGGCTGAATGAAAAGATTTTCAAGATCATTAAATTCAAATCAATGAACGATAAGAAAGATAAAGAGGGTAACCTTTTACCCGACGCAGAACGTTTAACACCCATGGGAGCTTTTGTACGGAAAACTTCTTTAGACGAAATACCGCAATTGATCAATGTGCTGAAAGGAGATATGTCGTTAATCGGACCACGTCCATTATTAGTAAGATATTTGCCTTATTATACAGAACGAGAAAAACTGAGACATACAGTTAAACCTGGTATAACAGGTCTTGCACAAGTTAATGGTAGGAATTTTCTAATGTGGGATGATCGTTTAGAATTAGATGCTAAATATGTTGAGAATATCTCGTTTTCAAATGATTTAAAAATATTACTGCTTACTATTAAAGGTGTAATTAAAAGAGATAATATTGAAATTATTCCTTCAAAATTAGGTACAACTTTAGATAAATATAGATCTTTAAAATAAAAGTAATGATAAAATTAAGAAGATTAAAGGAACAGGATTTACAAACTAGAGTAGATTGGATGAATAATCCTAAAATTTATGAAACGATGCATTTTACTCCACCAATTACAATTGAAAAAACGCTAGAATGGTTTCAAAATAATAAAGGAAATGTTTCTAGAATCGACCTAGTAGTTGAAGAAGAAGGTTTTATTCTAGCTATGGATGGTTTAACAGGTATTGATAATATTATTCGTAAAGGAGAGTCTTATACTATGGTTAATCCAGAGCATAAATCTAAAGGGATAGGTACAAAAACATTGTTTTTAAAATCTATTTATGCATTTGAAGTCGCCGGTGTTAAAAAAATTTGGGCTTTTATTGATGGTGATAATATTGCTTCGATTAAAATGTGTGAAAAAATTGGTTATAAAGTTGAAGGGGTTCTAAGAAATGAAATCTTGAGAGATGGGGTTTTAATAGATCGTATGTATATGGGATGTTTAGAAGAGGATCTTAAAAAGGAATTATTTAATTATAGAATTGAGAATGATGAAATATTCTTATTCGAGGATTAATATTATAGATGATAAATTTTATGTCTTCCGCGACGACCTTTACCCATTTTTAGGTGGAGGCAATAAAGGGCGTAAGATGGATGCTATTGCAAAAGACATTTTTTTAAAGAATACCAATGCTTTAGTAACTACGGGAGGAATTCAATCCAATCATTGCAGAGCGGTTGCAATTTTTGCAGCTCAATATAAAATGAAATGCACTTTGGTATTGCACGGTTCAAAAACGGAGTTTGAAAAACAATCAGGTAATGCTAAAATAATGCGTCTTTCGGGAGCAGAAATTGTATTTGTAGAAGAAGCTAACCAAATTGGCAAAGCAATGGACGAGGCGATGAGGCTGTATGAAAATAACGGTTTCAAACCCTATTATATTTGGGGCGGCGGACATACATTAGAAGGAGGCTTGGCGTATATTGATGCTGTAAAAGAACTTAAAGAATATTGTGCAGAAAACAATTGGACACCTGATTTTATTTTTCATGCTTCGGGTACTGGTTCTACACAATCAGGAATTTTAGCAGGTTTAGATAAATATGGTTTTAAAAATACAAAACTTATAGGTATTTCAGTGGGTAGAAAGAGCGAACCAGCGGCAAAAATTGTAGATGAATTTTATAAAGAGTTATGTAGTCATTATAATATTGATTGCTCAAATAGAGAGTCTATTGTTTTAGATGATTATTTGATGGGTGGTTATGGGCAATACAATAGTGAATTAAAAGAATTGAGTTTAAATTCTATAAAAGAATACGGTTTTACCTTAGATACCTGTTATACTGGGAAAGCGTTTTACGGAATGTTAGATTATATAAAAAAAAATAAATTAGAAGAAAAAAATATCCTCTTTTGGCATACAGGCGGAATATTTAATTTTTTAGCAGAATAGAACTATGAATATACTTTTCACTTGCGCCGGAAGACGCAATTATTTAATCAATTATTTCAAAGAAGCCCTAAAGGGAGAAGGAAAGGTTTTCGCAACAGACATGCAATTAACTGCACCTGCCTTAGTCGATGCAGATGTAGCGATTCAAGTTCCTGCAATTTATAGTGCTGATTATATCCCTTCGTTGTTAAAAATTGTAGAAGAAAACAAAATTAATTGCGTAATCTCGTTAAATGATTTAGAACTACCTATTTTAAGCGAATCAAAAAAAGATATTGAATTGCTAGGAGCTAAGGTAATTGTAGCAGACGAACAGGCGATAAAAATAGCATTTGATAAATGGGAAACGGTAAAGTTTTTAGAAGAAAATGGTTTAAAATCACCTAAAACTTTTATTGACTTTCAGGAAGCAAAAAGAGCTATCGAATCAGGAGAACTGAAATTTCCATTGGTTGTAAAACCTCGTTGGGGAAGTGCTTCTATCGGAATTGATTTTCCAGAGGATATGGAAGAATTGGAATTAGCTTATAAGTTACAAACTATTCGTTTAAAAAGAACCATCTTAGCCGAAGCTAGTAAAGAAGACATTGACCATGCGATTTTAATTCAAGAAAAAATCCCGGGAATAGAATATGGTATGGATGTTTTAAATGATTTCGAAGGAAACTATGTGGGAACATTTGTACGTCAAAAACTACAAATGCGTTCAGGTGAAACCGATAAAGCCATTTCAGTTATCGATTCAAGATTTGATCAAATTGGTAAAATCATAGGTGAAAACCTGCATCATATTGGAAACCTGGATTGTGATGTTTTTGAACATAATGGAGAACTTTATGTTTTAGAATTAAATCCACGATTTGGAGGAGGATATCCATTCTCACATGAAGCTGGTAATAATACTGCAGCAATTTATATTGAATGGTTAAAAGGAAATCATAATATTTCTGAACATTCAGATTACAAAGAAGGAGTAATGTTTTCTAAATGTGACAGGTTGTTGAAAGTGAATTAAAAAAAGCACGAATTTTTATAATTCGTGCTTTTTTATGGAATAGGAACAGTTAACAGAGTTTATCGGCTTAATCTATTTTGTATAACTCAGGGTTTTTAAATTGAGCAGTAGCATTATTGGTGTTCATTTGAAATGAAATTCCGTCTGCATCTTTAGGTAGGGTAATAGTAACAATTAAGGTTTGATAATTACTATTAGCTACAGCTGTAGTTTTAATAGAAGTAGTATGGATATTTGAGGTATACCATTGATTTTTAGCTCTTAATCTTAATCCTAATGTTACATTTTCAGAATGGACGGGATCGGTTTTTACCATAACTTTTGCCATATAAGTAGCTCCCGGTTTTAAATTGTTAATATTTTGTAGATAAATACCTGTTTCGTCTCTTCTTTGCATAGAATTAATAACGTATTCTTTTGTTTTATTTTCATCTATTTTTATATGAAATTCGGCTGATTGGATTCGAGACCATGTTGTCCATTTGGTTCCCAGAATATTAGTTGATATTGATTTAGGATTTATATTAGCGCGTGAAAATTTTTGATAAGCAGTAAGAGATTCTTTTATATAATTATCAGGAAAATTATCTACAAGTACAGTTATTTCTTTATTCAATTGCTTTTGTTCATTATTTTGTTGATACCAATCAATCAAATTAATAGAGGGGGTCAAAACAAGGCTTTCAAGACGCAAGATATCTTTTTCTAATGAGTTATTTTTGTTAAAGGCTGTGGCATTTACGCCTAAAATATTTTTTTGTTTAAACACTTTATTCCAAAATAAATGACGTTCATTAGTTAATGCTTTAAAATCTTCAATAAGTGTGTAGACCTTTTTAGCATTGTCGCCATTCGTGATTTGTATAGAATTAATTTTTTTTAATAAAGCATATTCTTTTACATAAAAACTATAAAATGTTAAGCCGTCTTTCACAATAGTAATTCTATTTTTTACAAGTTGATTGTTTGAACTATTTAATGCTTGATTTAGAAGTCGGAAGCCTTCTTTTAAATCATTCTCATCCATTACTAAAGCTTGTTGAATTGGATTATTGTATACATCCTTTGTATATTTATCCTTAGGAGTATCCCAACAATTTTCAAGTAGTTCATAATACTTTTTCATTTCTTTATTGGAAGTTTCATACATTTTGTTATAAAACTCGTCTAACAAATCGTCTATGTTTAGACTGGTATTCCATTGCAATTTAGAAAATGCCCATATCATAGGAGCTGTATGCGGAAGGAATGTGTATATTTCAGAATACATTCCTTCAATAGATTCGTTAGAATCAAACTTCATTGCTTGGTCTAAACTATGTGGAAAAAAACGAGGGGCGATAGAATTAAAACCAATATAATTATATCTGGAAAGATGATTAATATACTTTTTCCAGTCTTTGGTTTGCTTTTTATAGTTTTTCTTTGAAGAGTCATTAGACCATTTTGCCCAATCTTGTGTCATATATCCAAAAACGTTATCTTCAATGTGATTAATTGCCTGAGGAGGTTCTTGTGTATGTAGATAAATTAAAGTACCAATATATTTTTCTGGATATGTTTTTTTTATTTCTTTAGCTACAATATTTACAAACGTATAATAGCGGTCTGTATAATTACGGGTATTATTATTGGGGTTTGGTGCATCCATGGCTTTACACAAATCACATTCACACATATTATATACATCATCCATTCCAAGAGAAAATGAAGTAACACTACTATTTTTTTTGAAATAGTCTTTAATATATTCTATCGTTAATTTTTGAACATCTGGATTACCAATACATGGCCACCAATATTTATCGCTTTTTAAAGGAATTCTTCTTTTTCCATTTATAAGTGGATAATATTCTGGATGCTTTTTAGTATATTTCTCGGGAGGAAAAATTTTAAAAATATTATTTTGAAAATCTCTCCAAGGTGCTGTTTTTCCACTAGGATTAATTGTTTTATTATATTGATTCCAGTTATCCCATTCTTCATTATAGTTGTGTGACGACCAAAATCTAGGTGAGATATCAGGTTTAATGGTATAATTATCAAATGAAACTTCAAGATCTTTAGATTTTAGAGCAGGAATATATTCCCAATCAGTCCCTGGAGCAAACCATCGAATACCTAATTCATTTTCAATAAAAGTATAAACAGCATAAGCTGTAGCCGTATTATTAGCACCAGACAAATAAATGTTATTATTCTTAGATTCTATATAACAAGTTTCAGGTGGTGAAGTACTAACTTCATTATATTTTTTATTGCCTATATAAATTAGTATTCCATGTGCATTTTGTTTATTGTTTACAATTGGAACTTTACAACCACTTATTTTCTCAATATAATACTGTAAATTTTTAGCACTTGTATATATATCTTTTGAAGTATTTTTATCAATGATAATTGTACTATTAGAACGACCATTTTCTGTAAGTTTAAAGTTTTCAGCTTTTGCACAAGAAACAAAAGCTAAAAAAAGTATATAGATTAGAAAAATTTTATCTTTCATAGCAATGAGTAATTAAATTCACTATAAATGTATATATATATTACGAAGTAAACAAATTACATTCAATCCGAAACAGATACCTGTATTTTAAGAATCTCAGCATTCGGTGTTCGAAGCCAAAAATACAATAAATAAACCCTCTGTAATTCCTGTCAGTACAACTGTATTAAGAAATCCAAGTAGAATTATTAAGATAAAAGACATTTCAATTTTATAAATTTAAGTAAATTTGCAATAAAACAAACCTAATGAACGATAAAATATGGTTGTCTTCTCCACACATGGGTGGCAACGAATTAAAATACATCCACGAGGCATTTAATGCCAACTGGGTAGCTCCGCTAGGACCAAATGTAAACGGTTTTGAAGAAGACATCGAGCAATTTCTGAAAACCGATGTAAAAGTAGCGGCATTGTCAGCAGGAACAGCGGCATTGCATTTGGCATTGATTGAATGCGGTGTTTCACAAGGCGATGAAGTCATTTGCCAATCGATGACGTTTTCGGCATCTGCCAATCCTATTGCTTACCAAGGAGCTATTCCGGTTTTTGTAGATTCAGAACCCGATACCTGGAACATTTGTCCGGTTGCGTTGGAAGAAGCTATTAAAGACCGCATTGCCAAAGGAAAAACGCCAAAAGCCATTGTAGCTGTGCATTTATACGGTATGCCTTTCAAAGTAGATGAAGTAATGGCTGTTGCCAATAAATACAACATTCCGGTCATTGAAGATGCAGCAGAAGCCTTAGGTTCTACCTACAAAGGAAAAGCGTGTGGAACGTTTGGTCGTTTTGGAGTATTGTCGTTTAACGGCAACAAGATCATTACCACTTCAGGCGGCGGCGCATTGGTTTGCCATACGCAGGAAGACAAGGATAAAACCGTTTTTCTTTCAACGCAAGCTCGTGATAATGCACCACATTACCAGCATTCGGAAATTGGCTACAATTATCGTATGAGTAACATCTGTGCCGGAATTGGTCGAGGACAAATGGAAGTTTTACCAAGTAGAGTAGAAGCTCGCAGAAAAATGCACGATTTTTATGTACAACTATTTAAAGATATTGACGGAGTAACCGTTTTTGCAGAACCAGATTCGGACTATTATTCTAACCATTGGTTATCGGCTATTATCGTTGATCCGAAAGTTACCGGTAACAGCAGAGAAGATTTGCGATTGGCATTGTTGGAAGATAATATCGAATCACGTCCGTTGTGGAAACCAATGCATTTACAACCTGTATTTTCTAATTCGCCTTATTACGGAGGGAATGTATCAGAACAATTATTTGAAAATGGTCTGTGCCTGCCATCAGGTTCTAATTTAACCGACGAAGAACGCGAGCGTATTGCAACGAAAGTGAAAGAAGTTTTTGGAAAATAATATATAAAACGACTGGAGTAATTCAGTCGTTTTTAGTTAAATTTCCAAACTATTTTTCATCATACAGAATCTATTTATGATTTCCGCATCACAACCGTTCCTCTTTCTCTAAAAGTCTTTTTAAAAAGTCTACACCGTTTTATGTCACAAAACGGTTTTGAAGTAGTAGGTGTGTCTAGCCAAGGTAAGGAATTACAAGATGTACAGAACGAAGAAGCAGTCCAAACGGTTGCTTTGGAAATGACCCGTACTATTTCGCCAGTCAAAGATTTAAAATCTTTGTGGAAATTTTATAAGTTATGTAAAAAAGAAAAACCACTAATGGTACATTCTCATACTCCCAAAGCAGGCATTGTCGGAATGTTAGGTGCTAAATTAGCGGGTGTACCCATTCGTTTACATACCGTAGCAGGCATGCCTTTAATGGAAGCAACTGGTTTAAAACGTAAAGTGTTAGATGTTGTCGAGAAGTTAACCGATTTCTCAGTTGTTTTTTAGACAATTTACCTTATAGTTATACCTTGAAGTTTTTATTTTTACCGTAAAGTTATAGTTATATCTATAATTATTTGTAATTTTACAGAAAGTTATAATCGTAATAAGTCATGAATCTGAACATCCCAAAATAGTATTCCACGTCCTTTATACATAGATAAAGTAGAGCCTTTTATCGGAAAAAGCCTGATAAAAGTATTTACAGGTCAGCGACGTGTTGGGAAAAGTCATTTGTTGTTTCAGTTAATGGCAATTATCAAAGAAAAAGACTCTGAAAGCAACATCATTTATATCAACAAAGAGGATTTGGCTTTTAGAGCAATAAAAAATGCGTCGGATTTAAATAATTATGTTCTTGAAAATCTGTCGGAAACGGAAAAAAATTATGTTTTTATAGACGAAATCCAGGAAATCGAGCATTTTGAGGATGCTTTACGTTCTTTATTGTTAAACAATTCTATTGATTTATATTGCACAGGCAGCAATGCGGAGTTGCTCTCCGGAGATATTGCAGGAAGACTGAGCGGACGTTTTATAGAAATACAAGTATATAGTTTGACTTATACAGAGTTTTTAACCTTTCAGCAGATAGGCGATACCGATGAGTCTTTACAAAAATATATGAAATATGGCGGTTTGCCTTATTTGAAGCATATAGCCTTAGAAGACAATGTTGTTTTTGAATATCTTAAAAACATCTACTCAACCATCGTTTTTAGAGATATCATCAACCGGTATGCTGTTCGCAATACGCCTTTTTTAGAGCAATTAATATTTTTCTTAGCCTCCAATATCGGGAGCATTTTTTCTGCCAAAAAAATCAGTGATTTTCTAAAATCTCAAAAAACTAACATAGCACCCAATCAGGTACAAATTTATGTTCAGCATCTTGCCAGTGCTTTTTTAATTCATCAGGTAAAACGCTATGATGTAGAAGGCAAGCGATTATTTGAAATAGGAGAGAAATATTATTTTGAAAACTTAGGTATTCGCAATGCACTTTGGGGGTACCGCCCGCAAGATATAGGAAAAATAATGGAGAATGTGGTCTATAATCATTTGGTAGCCCATAATTATACGGTTAATGTGGGTATATTAGGAGCCAACGAAATTGATTTTATAGCCGAGAAAAACGGTGAAAAGGTATATATTCAGGTAGCATTATCATTATTAGAAGAAAAAACAATTCAAAGAGAATTTGGTAATTTGCAAAAGATAAAAGACAATTATCCTAAAATGGTCATAACTATGGATACTTTTTCAGGAAATACCATAGGGGGCATAGCTGCTATAGATTTAAAAAGTTTTTTGACCAATAGATGGTAACAGGGACTAGAAAACAGAGATTAGAAAACAGGGACTAGAAATAGGGAACTTGGATTAGGAGTTTAAAGAAAATTAATGATACAATGAAAACGCATAAAGATTTAGACGTTTGGAATCATTCTTTGTGCTGAAAAAGATGAAATTACGGCAGAATATATTTTGGACGGGTTTAAGAATAAAGTATTTACCTCTAAATATGTAACGATACTTCCTAATAAACAAAAACTAACAGAGGAAGTAGAAAATGTATTAATAAAAGATAATAAACTACCTGTTGTGCATTTGGACAAAAATTCGTCTGTTCGAGTAAAAATCTGAAAGATTTTGTATCGGGAACTAAATAAAAAGACTTCTCGATACAAAATTTCTTCCACTTCGTTACAGAAATCTCACTCGAAGTGACGTTAGTTGATATTTTTGTTTCCTAAATGCACAACAAGTAATAAACTATAGTCAAACAATGAACATTCTCTTCACCTGTGCAGGACGTCGCATTTATTTAATAAATTTACCAAAAAGTTTGTTTTATTTTTTTAACCGTATTCTCTTATCAATATAAACAGTAACTTTGTTTAGTTGTTAATCATATCTATAAATGACCCAAGAGCAATCATACACCTAATTACTTCCGGAGAAAGCGACCGTATCGAGCGTACTGTTTCGGTTAGCAATACGGATAAGTTTTCGGAAGCAGTGTGTGCTTTTGCCAATGATTTTCCTAATCACAGGCAATCCGGTTATTTATTAATTGGCGTGAAAGATAACGGCACGCTTTCAGGGTTAAAAGTTACCGATGATTTGCTGAAAAACTTGGGAGCTTTGCGTTCCGAAGGAAATATACTACCTCCTCCGATTATTCATATTGAAAAAAAATCTTTTCCCGATGGCGATGTGGCTGTAGTGGAAGTAAAACCTTCGTTTTTTCCGCCTGTAAGATATAAAGGCAAAGTTTGGATTCGTATCGGACCGAGAAAAGCGGTAGCCAACGAAGCAGAAGAACGTATCCTAATTGAAAAAAGACAAGTCGGAATCACAACTTTTGATAGTTGTTCGTTGGCTCATTCAACGTTAGAAGATATAGATGTAGAGCTTTTCAAACATCATTACTTGCCAAAAGCAATAGATAACGAATTATTGGAGCGTGATACAAGGGCATTAAGCGACAAAATGGCATCGCTTCGTCTTTTTGATACCACTGCTAAGACGCCTACAGTTGCCGGTATATTGTTATTAGGCAAAAAACCGGAATACTTTTTGCCTGGGGCTTATGTACAATACGTTAGATTTGGTGGAACAGGTCGGGAAGCGAGTGTTTTGCGGGAGGTTAAGTTTTCGGCAAATCTGATTACAATGCTGAATAAACTGGACAGTTTTATAGATACTTCATTGGTAGAAAGAAAACCTGTGCCGGTGTCGGTGCTTCGGGAAGAACAGGTTTTGAATTATCCGTATTGGGCATTGAGGGAGTTGCTTATGAACGCTGTAATGCACAGAGATTATCAGTCGAATATGCCTGTTCGGTTGTATCAGTTTGACGACCGTATCGAAATTATGAATGCAGGAGGGTTGTATGGCAACGCCCGTCCGGAAAATTTTCCGAATGTAAACGATTACCGTAATCCTATAATTGCTGAAACAATGAAAGTATTGGGCTATGTAAACCGTTTCAGTCGTGGTGTTTCAAGAGTTAATGAAGAATTATTGGAAAATGGCAACGGAAAAGCGATTTTTAATTTTGATTTAATGACGGTGTTTGAAGTAACGGTTCATCTTTCTAATGATTATCTTACACAAGTTAGTGACCCAGTTAGTGACCCAGTTAGTGACTTACTAAAAGTGATGGGTAAAGAAAATATTCCGATGAAAAGAGCTGATTTACAGCTTAAATTAGAATTTAAACATAAAAATTATTTTCTTAAAAACTATCTTAAACCTGCTTTAGAGCAAGGTTTAATAGAAATGACTATTCCTGATAAGCCCAATAGCAGATTGCAACGTTACCGATTAACAGAAAAAGGGAGTAAACTGAAACAACAATTACAGAATAAATAACCTTAATCAATGTACAAAAACTTTTTCAAACGCCTTTTTGATTTCCTTGCAGCCTTTTTCGGATTGCTGTTATTAAGCCCGATTTTTATCGTTGTAACGATAGGATTGTACTTTGCCAATCAAGGAAAACCATTTTTCTTTCAGGCACGCCCAGGGTTGAATGAGAAAATCTTTAAGATTGTGAAGTTTAAAACGATGAACGATAAAAAAGATGCACAAGGAAATTTATTACCCGATGCTGACCGTTTAACAACTATTGGTGCTTTTGTACGTAAAACATCTTTAGATGAAATTCCGCAATTAATCAATGTATTAAAAGGCGATATGAGTTTGATTGGTCCACGCCCGTTATTACCACAATACCTGCCTTTGTACAATGCAGAACAAAAACGCAGGCATGAAGTACGCCCAGGCATTTCGGGTTGGGGTATTGAGGTTATATCTGTAAAAAGTTTACAAATAAAAATCTTTTTATGGTTATAACCTTAAAAATTAAAAATAAAAAACTATCTTTGTGATCATAACCATAAAAAATGATTTTAAGACCAAATTACATAGAAGACTTAAAACCCTTTATCGACAAGCCACAGGTAAAGATTATTACCGGAATCAGACGTTCGGGAAAATCGGTTGTGCTACGTTTGCTCAAAGAAGAATTGTTGCGAAGAGGCATCAAAGAGGAACAAATTATTACCTTAAATTTTGAAAGTTTTGTTTATTCTGAACTGACAAAAGCTCAAAAACTTTACGAATACGTAAAAGAGAAAATCAAAAACTCGCAAAAATATTATCTTTTGTTAGATGAAATTCAGGAAGTGGAGCAATGGGAAAAAGCGGTCAATTCATTTTTGGTTGATTTCGATGTGGATATTTATCTCACAGGTTCTAATTCTCATTTATTATCTTCTGAATTAGCTACTTATCTGGCAGGAAGATATGTCGAAATGCCAATTTATACGCTTTCTTACAAGGAATTTTTAGATTTCAGAAACCATTATTTCAAAGAAAAAAATATTGATAATTCTTTTGTGCATTTTCTTCGTTTCGGAGGTTTTCCGGTGATTCATACGGCTGATTATTCTGAAGAAACGGCTTACAAAGTGGTCTATGATATTTATTCGTCGGTTATTTTGAGAGATACGGTTCAACGCTACAAAATCCGTGATATTGAGCTGTTGGAACGGGTCATTAAATATGCTTTTGACAATATCGGAAATACTTTTTCGGGCAAAAATGTAGCCGATTATTTCAAAAGTCAGCAACGAAGAGTCGATGTCAATACGGTTTACAATTACCTGAATGCTTTGGAAGGGGCTTTCATTTTGTATCGTGTGCCACGTTATGATATTAAAGGAAAAGAAATCCTCAAAACACTGGAAAAATTTTATGTAAGTGATGTTTCGATTATCTATGCTTTAATGGGATTTCGGGACAGAATGATTTCGGGAATTTTAGAAAACATTGTTTTTTTAGAACTCAAACGAAGAGGCTACAACGTATATGTAGGAAAGTTTGGTACTAACGAAATTGATTTTGTAGCAGAAAAACGAAACGAAAAAATATATGTGCAAGTGGCTTATAAATTAGAAAATCAAGAAACCGTAAACCGTGAATTTGGTAATCTTTTAGCTGTTGATGACCAATATCCGAAATATGTGGTAACAATGGACGAATTTTGGAAAGATAATATCGAAGGAATAAAACATTTGTATATTACGGATTTTCTATCAAGAGAAACATTTTAAATTTTATGAATAATCCAAAAATAATCCGCATCACCACCGTTCCGATGTCTGTTTATTCAAAATGCGAATTAAGGGTTGAACTATAACAATGAAGTAGTTTAAACTTTTTTGTAAACAGGAAAATCCCGTAGGGATTATCTGTTCATAGCTAATAAACAGGTAAAATCTACAGCTCCGTAGGAGCGACCTGTAAAAAAGGTTCATCAACAGGTCGCTCCTACGGAGCTAATTCAAAATCACACATTAAATTCTACAAACAGAAAGCTCCTACGGAGCAAATCAAAAAAGAAGTTTAGAAATTTATCCGCCAAATAATCATTAAAAAGCTTCCGTTAAAATTTTAGCAATACCAGAAAAATAAAGAAAAAGTGATGGAATTGGCTCAACAGTTATGACAGGAGTTAAAATTGTAAGAAAAGATTCTTTAATCGGAGCAGGAGCGGTAATCATTAAAGATGTTACTGATAATGCAACCGTTGTTGGCAATCCGGGAAGAGTTATCAAATCAAACTAAAATAGTTTTCACTGCTCAAGAACAAAAAACAATTAAGAACCTGTTGTGCATTTGGACAAAAATTCGTCAGTTCGGGTAAAAATCTGAAAGATTTTGTATTGGGAACTAAATAAAAAGACTTCTCTATACAAAATTTCTTCCACTTCGTTACAGAAATCTCACTCGAAGTGACGTTAGTTGATATTTTTCGTTTC
>NZ_FNXE01000006.1 GCF_900108395.1 Paenimyroides marinum
CAACTAATTTTGCCCTATTTGAAAGATTGCCCGTTTAGTAGTGATTTAAAATTAAGCAGCACCTATAACACGTGTTATTTTTTCTACTCCGTCTATGGCTTTGATATTTTCAATAAGCTTGTTTAAAACGTGGATATTTGGTACTATTACAGTGATTTGACCTGTGAAAACGCCTGCATTTGAACTTAATGATATGCTTTGTATATTCACATTCATTTGATTAGAAATTACGCGTGTTAATTCATTAGTCAATCCTAAACCGTCGATTCCTTTTATGGTTAAGGTTGCATTGAATTCCTGAACCGAAGAATCAATCCATTTTGCAGGTAAAATTCTGTAAGCGTAATTAGATTGCAGACTGATTGCGTTGGGACAATCTACTTTGTGTACTTTAATTCCTTCGTTAATGGTTACAAAACCAAAAACTTTATCACCCGGAATGGGGTTACAGCAATTTGCTAATTTATAATCTAATTTTTCGTCGTTTTTCCCGAAAACAATTAAATCTAACTTGGTTTCTGTTTTTATTTCAGGAGTATCTTTTCGAATGGTTTTCTTAAAGAAATTAAAAATAGCATTACTGTTTTTTTGACTTGCAAATTCTTTAAGCTGCTGATTTTCAATTTTTCCCAATCCCACACGGTAAAACAATTCCTGACTGGTTTTTAATTTAAAGAAATTAACCAGTTCGTTGACCGTTTTTTCGTCAAGAACAACTTTGAGATGTTTTAATTTACGGGTTAAAAGTTCTTTACCGTCTTCTGATATTTGTTTAACGTGTTCGTTTAGAGCATTTTTTATTTTATTTTTGGCTCGTGCTGTTGTTACAAATTCTAACCAGTGCGAACTTGGTTTTTGGTTTGCCGAGGTGATAATTTCTACCTGATCGCCCGAATTTAATTCGTAATTCAGCGGAACTAACTTGCCGTTTACTTTGGTACCACGGGTTCTTAAACCAATATCGGTATGTATGCTGAAAGCGAAATCTAAAGCGGTGGCTCCTTTGGGCAATGATTTAATTTCACCTTTTGGCGTAAAGATATATATTTCTTTTGCATAAAGATTCAATTTAAAATCTTCGACAAAATCAACAGCGTTTGCTTCAGAATTTTCTAAAGTTTCTTTAAGTAGATTCAACCATCTATCCAGACTGTTTTCTTCGGTGATACCTTGCTTGTATTTATAATGGGCTGCATAACCTTTTTCGGCAATTTCATCCATTCGCTCACTGCGTATTTGTACTTCAACCCAGCGACCTTTTGGTCCCATAACGGTAATGTGTAAGGCTTCGTACCCGGTTGATTTAGGCGAAGAAATCCAGTCGCGCAGTCTGCTTGGCGAGGGGCGGTAATGGTCTGTTACGATAGAATAGATTTTCCAGGCAATGAATTTTTCATCGGCAAGTTCTGATTTATAAATGATACGGATTGCAAACTTATCATATACCTGATCAAAGGTAACACCTTGCGCCTTCATTTTTCGTCGTATCGAATAAATAGACTTTGGTCGTCCTTTAATGGTAAAATCTATGAATTCTTTCTCTAACGCCTCGTTTAAAACCGACGTGATGCTTTCTATGTAAGCATTTTGCTCTTCTTTACTCTCTTTAGTTTTGCTTAAAATATCATTGTAAACATCTGGTTCGGTGTATTTTAAACCTAAATCTTCTAACTTGGTTTTAATGTTAAACAAACCCAAACGGTGTGCCAGCGGAGCATAAATATAAAGTGTTTCAGATGCAATTTTAGCCTGTTTATATGCCACCATAGATTCCATTGTCTGCATATTATGCAAACGATCGGCTATTTTTATTAAGATCACACGCACATCATCATTTAATGTAAGCAACATTTTACGATAATTTTCTGCCTGAAGTGAAATATCCGGATCGGGTTCCATTCTTGAAATTTTGGTTAACCCCTCAACAATTTTAGCAATTCGGGGGTTAAACATACGCTGAATGTCTTCAACCGTAATATCGGTATCCTCAACAACATCGTGCATTAAAGCTGCAGCAATAGCTGTTGATCCCAGACCAATTTCAGATGCAACAATTTTAGCAACAGCAATAGGGTGGAAGATATACGCTTCACCCGATTTTCTTCTTTGATCTTTGTGTGCATCAACGGCAACATCGAACGCTTTGCGGATCAACTTCTTGTCTTCATCGTTAAGTGTTTGATAACTAATGCTTAAAAGTTCTTTATATTCCCGTGCAATTTCTTTGTTTTCTTTTTCTATTTCTTCTTGTGTCATAAAACGCCCATTTTCTTGTTTAAATATACTAAATTTCTGAACGCTGTATCTATTTTTATAAAAAAAAGGAGCTAAAAAGCTCCCATATATTCATTATTACGATTCAATCTACTAAAACACATAAAACACACCGGCTGAATATTGTGCATGAGAACCCGGTCCCTCTGTTGAGATATTGGCTCTTCCCATTGCTTCAACATTTAAACCAATTCTTCTGTAAAATTTATCATGGTGGTAACGTGAACTCTTTGTTGCTGGTATATCGGCAATCCAGATATTAAGACCTCCACCGGCACTTGCCATGGTTAAATCGGTTTCGTTTAAACGTAAATGCCCAACTCCTGCCTTTATATAAGGATCTGCGACAGGAATGTTAAACAAACCACCCAAGCTGTAAGCTAATGATCCATTAAAAGAAGTAACTGTAATGTTTTTGTTTTCAACCAATTGCCCGTTCATTGAATTGCCAATTTCCATTTCATTCATAGAAAAATCGGCTTCAACGGTTAAATTCGGTAAAAATTCATAACCTATCATTACTTTTCCGGGGATTCCGCCTGAAATCATGCTGGCACCTTCTGGAACATCACTGTGGTTAAAGTTAAAATCCATCATATTGTAACTTACACCCACTCTCCATTTATATTCCTTCGTATAACGTTCGTACTTATGAATTACCTGTGCCTGTGCAGAAAAACCAAAAAGTCCCAATGCAAAAAAAGCTGCTAATATTGTTTTTTTCATAAATCTTTAAATTTTTTATAAATATAGCGAAAATTTTAAATAATTATATTTTTTGATCATTTCTTTGTCGTTTTGCCTCGAAAATTAATACCGCTGTCGCAACCGACACGTTCATTGAATCGATCTGACCTTCCATTGGTATAATGATGTTAGCGGTTGACTGTTCACGCCAGACAGTACTTAAACCGATTGCTTCGGTACCCACGACAATAGCTGAACCTTCTGTGAGATTGACAGAAAAATAAGGAACGGCTTCTTGTAAAATGGCACTATAAATAGCTATGTTGTTGTTTTTAAGAAAGTTGATGGTTTCTTGCGTACTTGCCGTTGCGATATTGTTTGTGAAAATGGCACCCACACTTGAACGAACAATGTTTGGGTTGTACAAATCGGTTTTGGGGTCGGCTATGAGAACGGCATCAATGTTTGCAGCGTCTGCCGTACGCAATACCGCTCCAATATTCCCGGGTTTTTCTAAAGATTCTAAAACCACAATTAATGGATTTTTGGGTAATTGTAGATTTTCTAATGAATGATCTTTGGTTTTGGCAACGGCAATGATTCCTTCAGTACTTTCTCTGTAAGCGATTTTTTGATACACTTCTTTCGAAATGTCAATCAATTCCGTATCAATCGAAATCAAACGTTTGAAATCATTGAGTTTATCTGATTCAAATAAATCAAAACAAATTAAAAGTTGCTCTATTTGGTAAGCATTTTTTAGTGCGATTTCTATTTCGCGAATGCCTTCAATTACAAATAATTGTGATTTTTTGCGGGCTTTGCTTTTTTCCTGCAACAGAAAAATATCTTTAATCAACTGGTTTTGTAGGCTGGTAATTTGTTTCATTTAAATAATTTCTTGTCGCTTAATTTCTAAATATTTATTCAGCAGATTTACCGATAAATCGGCAGGTTTGGTATAAACAGTCTTGATTCCGTGTATTTGTAACTGTTGAATAATCAGTTGTTTTTCGTACACAAATTTAGATGCTATGGTTTGAATATAAATATCTTTTGTTGAATTTATTTTTTTAGAATGTACTTCATTTAATAAAGTGTTTTCAAAAATAATTACCAATAATACGTGTTTTTTTGCCAATGCCCTCAAATAGGGCAACTGACGATTCATGGCGTCTAATGTTTCAAAATTGGTAAAAAGGATTAACAAACTGCGTTTTTGAATTTTCTTTAAACTATCTGTCAATACATATTCGTAATTTGATTCTTTAAAATTGGTGGTAATATGGTATAAAGCATCTACAATTCTACGTATTTGTAAGGGTTTGTTGTCTGCTTTTAAAAACACATCGGTTTTTTTTTCAAAAGTCCATAATCCGGCTTTATCTTGTCGTTTTACAGAAATATTGGCTAACATTAACGCAGCGTTAATTGAATAATCTAATAAGGTCATTCCGTCAAAAGGCATTTTCATTGTTCTGCCTTTATCAATCAATAAATAAACGTTTTGAGCTTTTTCTTCCTGATAATGGTTTACCATTAAATGCTGCTTTTTAGCAGACGCTTTCCAGTTAACATGTCTTAAATCATCGCCCAAAACATATTCTTTAATTTGTTCAAATTCTGATGACTGACCTATTTTCCGTGTGCGTTTAATACCGTTTGGTAATAAGGCTGTTTTTGAAGCCAGTAGTTCGTACTTTCGTAAATTCAAGAAACTTGGATAAACCGTAATATTTTCATTTTCAGAAAGTTTATAGCGTTTACTTACCAGTTTGATTAATGTGGATGCATACACATTTGTTATTCCAAAATTATATACGCCACGTTGTTTTGGAATGACAAAATAGGATAAAGATTGATGGGAATGTTTTAAGAAATCGGTCGTTAATAAGAAATTCCGTTCCTGGAACTGAAAAGGCAATTCGTCTATTATTTCAGCAGAAATTTGAAAAGGATAATTGTTTTTAATTTTTAATACAATTTCATTTTTATCGCCATTTGACAATCGTTCCGGCACAATCCGCTCCATTGAAATTCCTTCCTTGGTATGAAAAAGCATAAAGGTTTCAATAGTAACAAATGCTAAAATCATCAATAAAAAAACAATGGCAGCATAGAAGAAAACAGACACGAAAAATCCGGTAACAAATAGAATAAATGTTAGCAATAAGGCTAAATAAAAGCGTGTATTTAGATATAGAAATTTCATTTAGTTGCTGTTCTTTCTTACATAAATTGTGCTGAAAAGTAGTGTATTCATTAGCGGGGAATTTCTACTGTTTCAACAATTTGTTTAACCACATCTTTAATGGTAATGCCTTCCATTTCGCGTTCAGGAGCCAGAATTAAACGGTGATTTAATACATAATAAGCAACGTATTTAATGTCGTCGGGTGTTACAAAATCGCGTCCGTTGATTAAAGCAAACGATTTACCTGCGTTTAAAATAGCAATGGAAGCACGGGGCGATGCACCTAAATACAAGAAATTATGATTGCGGGTATTGTTTACAATTTGTGCAATAAACTGAATTAAATGCGGTTCAATTACCACTTTTTGTGCCAATTGTTGCAATTCAATTAACTGCTGTGCGTTTACCACCGGATTTAACAAAGATGTTTTGTCAGAATGATCGTTTGTCTGCTTTAATTGCAACAACTGAATTTCTTGTTCTAATGTGGGATAATCAATAGTGATTTTCATTAAAAAACGATCTAATTGTGCTTCGGGCAAAGCATACGTTCCTTCTTGTTCAATAGGATTTTGCGTGGCTAAAACCAAAAACGGCTGTTCCATTTCGTAGGTAGTTCCATCAATGGTAATTTGACGTTCTTCCATTACTTCAAACAAAGCTGCCTGTGTTTTTGCGGGGGCACGGTTGATTTCGTCAATCAGTATAAAGTTAGAGAAAACCGGACCTTGTTTAAATTCAAAATTATTGCTTTGATTGTTAAAAATTGATGTTCCTAAAATATCAGACGGCATTAAATCAGGTGTGAACTGGATACGTGAAAAATCAGTCTGAACAGTTTTTGCAAGTAATTTTGCGGTTAAGGTTTTTGCCAATCCCGGAACACCTTCAATTAAAACGTGTCCGTTCGAAATCAATGCCACTAAAAGTAAATCAATCAATTCTTCCTGACCAATAATTACTTTGTGCATTTCGGTTTTAATCGCTGCAATCTGGTTTTTTAATTCGTCTAAAGGAATGCGGCTGTTGAATGATATTTCGTTATTTTCTATGTTTTCCATAATCAATAGTTATTTTTTGTAACAAATGGTTGAAATGAATTAAGTCTTTTTGTGTGTATTTTAAATTTTTATCAAAATGAATGATGAAATATACAAAATCATTGATATCTTCTTTAGCAGCTAATGATTTTTGCTGTAATTTATTTTTGAAATCATTGTCAAGGTTTTGTGTTGTAATACCCCATTCGGTTCTGATAAAATGCAATGCGTATTTGATCTGTTTGTCTAAAAGTTGGGTGTGGTTGTTTTCCTGGTAATACAAATTTCCGACAGTTTCTATGTATTCAACGGTTGAATTTTTAACAGGTTCAATTACAGGTACGATACGTTGTCTGCGTTTTCCGTAAAAAATCATGTACAGAATTAAGCCAATAATTAAAGTGTACCAGGCAAAACGTAAACTTTTGTATTGAAACAGCACTTTAAAAATGGAATTGCTGCTTTCGATTTCCCCGCTGTCATAATTTTGATCAAACCAAACAATATGTTCTTTTTTAAGAAACGCTGCAAAGTTTTCGGCAAAAACAAAGGTATTAGCTTTATTGTTTAACAGATAATAATTGGTCAGTAGAATAGGAGTGTTGCTGATGTAAATGGTTCCCTTGCCAAATTTTCGGGACACAAAAGACAAATTACTGTTTAATTTTGCGATAGCCGTAAATTTTTCGGGCTCTTTTACTGTAAAAATAGTATTGTATTCGTTTTTTATTTTTAGGGTATCTTTTTTTGATGAGTGAGCAACAAAATGCAGATTATTGGTTTTGATACTACTTGTTTTAATATTTAAGGTATCTAAAATAATGTTACTTGCATAATAAAAAGATTCTGATGCAATGACTAAATCAGCTCCGTTTGAAACTTTTTCTAAAATTTGTTTCGCCGAAATTTCATCGAAACCATAGCGGTTTTCAACAAACAAATAAGTGGTTTTACTGGCTGTTTGCTCATTGTCTAAAAAATATTCATAAGGCGATAAAGCTGTTTTGGTTAACGTTTGGGTGGTTAATAATTTGGGTAATTCTTTATTAAAAACGTACAATCCATAAGGATTTTTACTTTTGGTATTGAAATTTTTATCCCAGTTGATTGGATTTGGAAAATAAAATTGAATAAACACCACAACCAATGCCGCCAATAAAAAGTACACCAAATATTTAATGTATCCGCTTTTCATTATTTTTTGTTTATTAGTTGTATAAAATGCTCTTCGATTTTTAAAAAATCACTTTCAGGAATATCATGGTAACCATACCAAACGTTGTCATAAATATAAGAAACATACTGAAAAGCCGTTTTGTTGGCATCAACAGCAATTTCTTTTAAATATTGCTTGGTGGTTTTGTTGGGTTCGTACTGGATCAGCTCGTTTTGTGACCAGTTTTTTAACAACCACAAATAATAATAACGAATGGCTTTTCGCAAATTGTTTTCTTGTTTTGCCTTTTGAGTGAGTTCATTGAAATCTATGCGGTCAATGTTTTCTTCGATGAATTTTTCGCTGATTACTTGTTCTTCTTTTTTAGAAAACAAACGGATAAATCCTTTTTTATTCAGATAATAAACCAAAAATGCTAAGGCAATGATTAACAGAAAAGCCAAGATGATATTGATGATTTCATCTAATACATACGACGTTTCATCGGTATCTGTTTTAAACCAATCTAAGAAATCACGCCACCATTCACGCAAGCGAGCCAAAAAACCATTTTCTTTTTTTACATCATACTGAAATTCTGAGCCCGAATAATTCTCTTGAAAATCAGGAGAAAGATTGCGTTGTTTTACCGTTTCGTTATTTAATGGGACTAATATGCTGTTAAGCGTGTCTTTTGATAGATCAGTATGGGAATATTCTGTAACCTCTGTTACTATTTCTGTTGGATTTGTAAGGGTATCAAAAGGCTGATCGGTCTGTGAAAAAACCGATGAACTGATAAACAACATTCCAAAAAGAAGAGATTTATTCATATTTTCCTATTTCATCAATAGATTGACGCATAGTGTTGTATTCTAATTTTTCGCGTTCAGAATAATAGACCAATCCGGTTTGTATCAATAGTAAATGACCTAAAATCATACTTACCAGGATGGAAAAGCAATAAACCAAAACCATTGCCACCATAAATATTGAAATGGAATCATCCATATTTTCTAAACCTCCGGTACCTTGTTGTGTTCCGAAAAACATTCCAAACATTGTAATCATGTAAGGTATAATTGTTACAATGGTACTGATTACCTGAGCAATAATCATCATACATAAACTGGCGCCTACAATGTTCCAAAAGTTGTTGGTAATTGTGTAAAAGGCATGTTTGAACGCATCAAAAAACGATTGTTTTTTATCGATATAAAAATATAATGTTAATGAATACCAGGTCATCAAGAACGGAATAAACAATATAAAAGCAAAAATTCCGATAATAATGAACGTTAAAATTGCTGCAATGGCAAAACCTATTATTCCTACAATTAAAAAAGTAATCAGGCTTAATAAGCCAAAAAGCAACAATCTGCCCAAATCATTTTTAAAGAGTTCGCGTACCGAACGCAATTGTGGTTTTTCTTCGTTGTTTTTTGCCAATAAATGCAGGTAATAAACAGGGTAAGAATAATTTAATAACGACAAATAAAGCGATACAAAAATAAGGGCAATAATACCAACAACAAGCATTACAGCGTTTTCGGTAACAAAGGCATTGTCAAAGGTTTCTGCCGCCTGAGTATAACCAAAACTTGTTGTCAATACCCGGTAGTAAAACGTGCCAATTACCGACATTGCAACCATAAGCAGCAACAAGGGAACAAAAGAAAATTTCAGGTAATTTTTAAAATAATTTTTCCCGTGTAGTTTTAAAAACTGAAAGGTATCTGATATGAATTCGCCAAATCCGCGGATTTTAAATAATTGAAATGTATTATGCATGTTTAAGTGTTTTTTTATGAACTAAAATGGGATATACAAAATAATAAAACGTAATCAACGCCAACGTACTTATAATGATTAAATAATTTAAAGTGTTGGGCATTTCTTTTGCATATCGGGTAATATACCCTTCGATCATTCCTGCAAAAATAGTAAAAGGCATAGTACTTATAAACAATTTAAAGCTGTTTTTAAACCCTGTTTTCAACGATTGCATTCGGGTATATGTTTCGGGAAACAAAATGCTGGCTCCTAAAATAAATCCGGCAGTTACTTCGATAATAATACCCATAATTTCCATAGAGCCATGTAACCATATTCCGCGGATACTTTCAGTAAAAACGCCTTTTTCATAAAAGAAATACTGAAAACTGCCCAACATAATGGCATTTTGTATCATTACATAAAATGTTCCTAAACCAAGAAAAATGCCATAGATATAACAACGCATTCCCACGTACAAATTGTTTAAGGTGATACCAAACGCGCTTCCCCAGTTAGATGAACCTTGGTAAACCGCCATGGCATCGCCTTTTGCAATGTTATCTAACGTTTTATTTACATAGGCATCGCCTAAAATTAAACGGACAAACCGTTCGTCATAAGCGGCAGAAATAACACCTATTCCCACAAAAATCAAAAATAAAATCAGCGAAAAATAAAGAACTTTTCGGTATTTATAGGCAATCAACGGCACTTCATGAAAAAAGAAAGTACTTAAAACGTTGCCCTCATATTTATAACTGGTATAAACCTTTTGATGCACCGTACTTGCAAGGTTGTTTAAATAAGCAGTAACGTCGCTTTTAGGATAATAGGTCTGTGAGAAAGCCAAATCATTGCTTAACTGAACATACATTTGAGACCAGTCATCGGCAGAAATTTTATTTTTTATGGTTAATTGTTGCTCAATATCTAACCATTTTTCTTTATTTTGTTTTATAAAAGCAATTTCTCTCATATCTGCTAAAATATAAATAATGACCGAAATAACTATAAACACTGCACAAAATGTTGCAATAAATTTTAGACCGGCATCGTTAGGTGAACGCATTGTGGCGTTTATTATTGATATGGCTATAAAAATGGCGTATGTGTTTGCTGTTTTGTATTTAATGTATGAAGTATTTCATTTGCAACGACTTTTAAATTCGTTAGACAGTTGGGAGCAGGGTGTGGTTATGTTTGCACTTTTTATACCGTTTATTTTTTACACTTTATTTTTTGAAAGCTGGACAAACGGACAAACCATAGGCAAAAGAATAATGAAAATACGCGTGGTGAAAATCGAAGGTTATCAGGCATGCTTTTCAGATTATTTTAGTCGCTGGCTGTTTCGTTTGGTTGATATTTATATTTTATCGGGATTACCGGCTATATTAGGAATCATTTTTAGCAGCAAAAGTCAAAGGTTAGGGGATATGGTAACCGATACCACCGTGATCAGTTTAAAATCTAACGTAAAATTAAACCATCGTTTTTTAAATGATCTGTCTGATGAATATGTTGTCACTTTCCCCACGGTTTTGCGGTTGTCTGATCACGATATGAATATCATTAAAAAAGCATACAACACGGCAATTATTCAAAATGATGTACTGATGATTAATGAACTGGTATCAAAAATTGAAGAGGTAACCACCATAAAGAATCATCAATTAAATTCTCATCAGTTCATCCAAACCGTTATCAACGATTTTAATCATTTAACAAGCAGATGATTTTTACCATATTAGATACTTTAGGACTTATTGCTTTTGCTATTTCAGGTGCATTGGCAGGAATGACAAAAAAATTAGACTTTTTTGGCGTTTTTATCATTGCCATGGTAACGTCAATCGGGGGCGGAACTTTACGCGATTTGCTAATAGGAAACACACCTGTTTTTTGGTTGTTGAATTTGCAAACATTTTATATTGTAACCGCTTCCACAATCATTGCTATTATTTTTAGAACCCGGTTAAATAGTTTTAGAAAATCACTTTTTTTGTTTGATACCATCGGAATTGGAATCTTTACCATAACAGGTATCGAAAAAGGCTTATTGGTAGATTTAAGCCCGATTGTTTGTATTTTACTCGGAACAATTACCGCTTGTTTTGGTGGTGTAACACGTGATATTCTGTGTAATGAAATTCCGGTAATCTTTAGAAAAGAAATCTATGCAACCGCTTGTTTACTTGGAGGAACTATATTTTTTATATTAAAATTTCTCAATATAAATGATGATTTTATATACATTGCCACTGCCGGAACCATTATTTTAATCCGTTTGTTAGCTGTTAAGTTTCACTGGACTCTCCCACAGATTGGGATTAAGTAAATATAAAAAAATCATTTTGATTAAGTCATTCATTATCTAAAAACTTCTTAATTTAAAGTAGTTTCTTATTAACAAAATCTTTTAACTCTTTGTTAAAAAGAAATACAAATTAGGCTGCATAAATAATAATAGCTATCTTCAAAAAATAAGTTTAATTCTGTGCTTAAAACAGAAAAAACAATTTAAAAATATGAATGATTTCTTTGGAGCTCCTCCCATTTCTTATAACAGTATTAAAGATTTAGAACAACAATCTGGTGATTTAATTATTTATGCCATTCCGTTGATGGCTTTTTTTACCGTCCTTGAAATCTGGTATTCCTGGTACTCTAACAAACGTAATTACGACACAAAAGAAAGTTTGGGCTCTTTATTTGTAGGTTTAGGAAACGTAGCTATTAATTTACTTTTTAAATTGGGGTTTATTTATGGGGCTGTTTATATTTATAACATGGTTCCGTGGAGAATGGAATTAAACTGGTGGACTCTTTTTCCTTGCTTAATAATTTACGATTTTTGTAGCTATTGGGCACATTATGTTTCTCACTTTAATCGGTTTTTTTGGGCCACTCATGTGGTACATCACAGTGCCGATAATTATAATTTAACTGTTTCTTTTAGATTAAGCTGGGTTCAGCACTTTAAATTATTGTTCTTTTTACCGTTGGCTTTTTTAGGTTTTCATCCGGTAATATTTTTTATAACCAATCAAATTTCGGTATTGTTTCAGTTTTGGCAACATACTGAATACATTGGAAAATTACCTAAAATTGTGGAAAACATCTTTGTAACGCCCTCTAATCACAGAGTACATCATGGATCCGACGAAAAGTATATCGATAAAAATTTTGGTGCTATCTTTATTTTCTGGGATAAATTGATGAAAACATATCATCCCGAAGAAGAAACACCAACCTATGGAATTACTACAAAAATGAATCAGAAACTGAATCCTTTATATTTAAACTTTCACGAATATGAAACGATGATCAATGATATCAAAAAGGCAAAAACAATTAAACAAAAATGGTTCTTTGTTTTTGGAAGTCCCGGTGCTATTGATAGATTAAAAAAAAGTGTAAAAAAATAAAAGGATTTAACAATTATGTTAAATCCTTTTTTGATGATTATTCTTTTTTAAGATAATCTCTTAAAACATACTGAAGAATACCATTGTTTCTGTAATATTCTATTTCGATAAGAGAATCCATACGTGCCATTACTTGGAATTCTGTTATTTTTCCATTAGGATGTGTTGCTTTAACATCTAAAAGTTTATGAGGAGTCAGATTGTTTTCCAAACCTGTTATATCAAACACTTCGGTACCGTCTAACCCCAAATTTTCAGCATTTTGACCCTTAACAAACACTAATGGTGCAACTCCCATTCCTACTAAATTGCTGCGATGGATACGCTCAAAACTTTCAGCAATAACTGCTTTAATTCCTAATAAATAAGTGCCTTTTGCAGCCCAATCCCGCGATGATCCCGATCCGTATTCTTTACCGGCTAAAACAATCAAAGGAGTATTTGTTTTTTGATATTCCATCGCCGTTTCAAAAACTGTATTTACCACTCCGCTTGGAAAATGTTTACTGTATCCGCCTTCTTTATCTGCAATTTTATTTTTGATACGTACATTGGCAAACGTTCCGCGCATCATTACTTCGTGATTTCCTCTACGTGAACCGTACGAATTAAAATCTACTTTTTCTACACCATGAGAAATTAAATATTTGCCTGCGGCACTATCTTCGCGAAAAGATCCTGCCGGTGAAATATGGTCTGTTGTTACCGAATCGCCCAAATACAATAATACACGGGCATTGGTAATATCAACAATACTATCAGGATGTACCTGAAGATTTTCAAAAAACGGAGCTTCTTTTATATAAGTAGAAGCATCATTCCATTTAAAACGCTCATCTAAGCTCACTTCAAGATTTTGCCAGTCATCAGATCCATCGAAAATTACATCGTAAACTTCCTGAAAATCACCTTGTTTTACACAATCATTCACTGTTTGAATAATTTCTTCCCTGCTTGGCCAGATGTCTTTCAAATAAACAGGTTGTCCGTTAGGATCGTAAGACAGCGGATCATTCATTAAATCAATATCAACTCTGCCAACCAAAGCATACGCAACTACTAACATGGGCGACATTAAAAAATTCATTTTTACCTGAGGATGCACCCGGGCTTCAAAATTTCTGTTTCCTGAAAGTACTGATGCTCCTACCAGTTCGCCTTTATCAACAGCTTCGGCAATATGCGGAGGTAAGGGACCTGAATTCCCTATACATGAAGTACATCCGTATCCCACCGTATGAAATCGAAGAGCTTCTAAATCAGCAGTTAGGCCAGACCTGTCTAAATATTTTGTTACTACTTTTGAGCCCGGTGCTAAAGAAGTTTTTACCCATGATTTGGTACGCAACCCTTTTTCTATCGCTTTGCGGGCCAACAAACCTGCACCAATCATTACTGCCGGATTTGAAGTATTGGTACAACTTGTGATGGCTGCAATGACGATACTTCCGTCGCTTAAAATAAATTCCTGATTTTTATATTTAATCCGTACAGATTGCATGGCATCTTTTACCACTTCCAGATCAGATTCTTTTTTCATGGGAACCTTTCCAAAGGTAAATTCTGTACCTGAACCACCATCGGCAAGCCAGGCAGATTCTTTTCTTTCAGAAGGTAAAATATAGCTGCGATTGTTTTCCTGATCCAGTAAATTAGCAAACTGATTGCCTAAATCTTTAACCAATATTTTATCCTGAGGTCGCTTAGGACCTGATACGGTAGGTTCTAAAGAAGATAAATCGAACTCAACAACAGAAGAAAAGGTAATATCTTCATTGCCCGTGCGCCACAAAAGATTTTCTTTGGCATATTCTTCAACAATTTTAATCTGTTGTTCAGAACGGTTGGTAGATCTCATATATTCCAATGTACGATCATCAATAGGGAAATAGGTAATGGTACAGCCAAATTCCGGAGACATATTGGCGATAGTTGCCCGATCGGTAACTGTTAAATGATCTAAACCGTCGCCAAAAAGTTCTACAAATTTTCCCACCACACCTTTATCTCTAAGCACTTTTGTAATAGACAGTACCATATCGGTTGCGGTACAAGCTTCGGGTATTTTTCCTGTTAGTTTTAATCCGATTACTTCCGGACAAGTAAAGAAAATAGGCTGACCTAACATGGCTGCTTCAGCTTCAATTCCGCCGGCACCCCAGCCAACAACGCCTAAGCCATTAACCATTGGCGTATGCGAATCGGTTCCAACTAATGTATCGGGAAACAACCAATCGTCACGTTCAATAATTCCTTTTGCCAGATATTCTAAATTTACCTGATGACAAATACCCATTCCGGGAGGCACAACTGTAAAGTTTTTTAAGCCGTTTTGTGCCCATTTTAATAATTCGTACCGTTCGTTATTACGTTGATATTCTAACGCAACATTTTTTGCATACGAATAATCTGTTCCAAAATTATCTACCTGAACCGAATGGTCAATTACCAAATCTACAGGAATTGCCGGATTAATTTTCTGTCCGTCTTTTCCGTGACGAACAAACTCTGCCCGAAGTGAAGCCATATCCACCACTGCCGGTACGCCAGTAAAATCCTGCATTAGAATACGTGCCGGTTTAAAAGGAATATCCTTATCTACAGGTTGCGGAGTCCAGTTCACAAGGGTGTTAATATGTTCATCGGTGATACTGAAACCATCGTAATTTCTCAATACATTTTCAAGCAAAATTCGGATACTGAAAGGCAGATGCTTTACCGTACCTTCCGGTATATCTTTTAAGGAACAATAACTAAATGTTTTTCCGTTTATGGTTATTGTTTTTGTAGATTTTGGATTCGTGTTAGTCATAATAAAGTTTTTATAGCCTTATAAAGTTAGGTAATAATTGAATGGAAAGCAAATAAATATATAGTGACTAAGAAGTTAGTATAGTACGAATATAGGAATTATTAATTACTTCAATGAAAGAACTACTAATTCTTATATGTTTAAATACAAAAAGACGTTGATTTCCCAACGTCTTTTTGTTTTGCGGAGAAAGAGGGATTCGAACCCCCGGACCTGTTACAGTCAACAGTTTTCAAGACTGCCGCATTCGACCACTCTGCCATTTCTCCTCGGTCTCAACTAACATTGTTACCTTTGTTAATTGTGGTGCAAATATAAAATGATTTTTTTATTCTACAAACAATTTTTTTAAAAATTAATATAATCTACAATTTCCAAACCATAGCCAACCATACCCACGCGTTTACCGTGTTCTGAATTACTCATTAATTTAATTTTTGAAATATTGATGTCATGAAGAATCTGAGCACCGATACCAAAATCCTTAGTGTCTAACTGTATTTTGGGTGCTTTTACCATTTCATTGGTTTGTGCCTGTAATTCTTTAAGTTCACTTAAACGTTTTAATAAATCAAGGGTGTTGTATTCTTGATTGATAAACAATATAGCTCCTTTACCTTCTTTCTCAATGGCTGTAAACATTTGGTCTAACTTTTCATCTTGATTGTTGGTTAAATTGCCTAAAATATCATTGTTTACCTGTGATGAATTGATTCTTGTTAAAACAGCATCTCCATTATTCCAAACGCCTTTGGTCAAAGCAATGTGCACTTGCTTGTTGGTTACCTGTAAATAGGCACGTAAACGGTAGGTTCCAAATTTTGTTTGAATGTCAAAATCTTCTTTCTTTTGAATTAGACTATCATGCTTCATTCGGTAAGCTACCAAATCTTCAATTGAGATTAATTTCATGTTGAATTTTTTGGCTACTTCAACCAATTGAGGTAAACGAGCCATAGATCCGTCTTCGTTTAAAATTTCGACTAAAATTCCTGCAGGCTTCAATCCGGCTAATCGCGCTAAATCAACAGCTGCTTCTGTGTGACCGGTTCTTCGTAAAACACCACCCTCTTTAGCGATTAAAGGAAAGATATGTCCGGGACGACCTAAGTCTTCGGGTTTGGTATCGTCTTTTACTAAAAATTCAATGGTTTTTGATCGGTCATGTGCTGAAATTCCTGTGGTGCATCCGTGACCAATTAAATCAACCGAAACGGTAAATGCTGTTTGATGCAAAACGGTATTGTTGGTTACCATGGGTTTTAAATCCAGCTCTTTACAGCGTTTTTGGGTTAAAGGTGCACAGATCAATCCACGACCATGCATTGCCATAAAGTTGATCATTTCGGGCGAAACCATTTCTGCGGCGGCTATAAAATCGCCTTCATTTTCACGGTCTTCGTCATCGACTACAATAACTATTTTTCCTTGACGGATATCTTCAATAGCTTCTTCTATCGTATTTAATTTTATATCAGACATTTTCTGTGGTGTTTTGTTTCTTTTTAAATTTTGTTTTAAAGTAACTTGTTATTGGGTATAACAAATTATCAATGCTGTTTATACCTCGATCTCGTGTGGCTTTATAGGTAAAAGTAATTGCCATTGGCAGTAGTACCAATGTAGAAAGCCAAGTGCCAAAAAAAGGTGTAATACCGTTTTCTTGCGCCAGTTTTTTTCCGAATGTATTGATAAAGTGATAGGTTATAAATATCAATACGGCAAAAACCATTGGCAATCCCAAACCACCTTTTCTAATAATAGCTCCAAGCGGTGCTCCAATAAAGAACATTAACAAACAGGAAAAAGCAATGACGAATTTCTCGTACAAAGCAATCCAGTGGCGGTTAATGTATTTCGATTTTTCGGTTAACGAATTTTTATTGTTGGTAATATTGAACCGGATGCTTTCGGCAACGGCTGAAGCGTTAGAATATAAACTGATTTTTTCGCTACGTGTTTTAAAGGTAAGTAACGAATCTAAGCTGACGTTTTTATATGCTATTTTACTATCTCTTTTGTTGTTAGATAAAAACAGGCGGTTGTTGTCGTTATCTGCCTCAACTTGTACCTTTTGTTCATTTTTCAGATTAACGTTTAATGAATCAATGGTATAATTTAACTGCGAAATATTCATCATATTGGCAGTATTTGATATTTCTTGAAGTTCTTGTTCCGAATTGTCAAATTCAGATACATCAATACTCATGATATAATGCTTGAATTCAGATTTTACAAACGGTTTGGTAAGATGGCTTTTTTTAGATGTTACGTCTTCGTAATAATTTCCGTTAAACAAATGCAGCTTTAAAATAGGACTGTTTTCATGTGTTTCAATCCGTCCGGTATTTGCCTTGATAACCGTTTTGTTTTGATTGTTTTGCTGGCTGATTACGTGCATGGTTACATTGCGTAATTGTTCATCTTTTTCGCCATATTTTTCATCCACTTTAATATTCAGTGCACCTAAACTGGTAAATTGCCCCGCAGTAATTGCCATTGCCGGTTTGGTATGCAAAATATCTCGCCGCATGTTTACAAACTTAAATTCAGATTTTGGTGCGATATTGTTTACAAACCAAAAAGACAATCCCGATAAAAGCAAAATGAAAATAATCAATGAACGCATGGCTCGCTGCAACGAAATTCCTGATGATTTCATGGCGGCAAATTCGTAGTTTTCAGAGAAATCACCAAAAGTCATGATCGACGCCAAAAGAACCGATAAAGGCAGAACCATCGGAATCATTTTAGGCGAATAAAAAAACAAAAACTTAAATATGGTGATAAAATCAAGGTCTTTACCGGCTAAATCACCAATAAAGACCCAAATTCCCTGCAATACAAAAATGAAAAACAAGATTGCAAATACCGAAAAAAAAGTTTTTACGAAACTTGTTAATATATATCGATCAAGTATTTTCACGTGTTACTTTAATCTAAATTGTTGATGTAATAATTTGGATATTTTGATTTTGTAAAGGTAAAAAGGTTTTTTGACAAAGTTTGATTTGTTTTAAAAGATTTTATGGTAATTACCGATTTGCTTCCGCCTTTATAAACATCGGTTCGGTTGTAAATATTTTTTGTTTTGGTATCGATGCCCAAATAAATCTCATTAACGCTTTTTTTATCTGTAGGAATCAATTTTATATACTGGATTGTTTTGCCGTTTATCGTTTGTTTTTTATCCCACACATAACTGTATCCTTTTTTATAAAACGACAATAAATTACCAATGCTAACCGCTTGCGTTTCTGCTGAATTGGCACTTGCAATGGTTACTTCTTCATCATTTGGGTTGATGATATACGTTTTTGATCCGTCAAAAATCTGCGTGATTCCCATAAATTCAGCCACATATTTTTCGCCCTGTATGGTAGCTTTACCGCTGGTTTCCTCTTTACCGTTGTTAAAGCTAAAATCAATTACCATATTGTTGTAACTTTTGGTTTTTGCAGAAACTTCGTCTAACAATGTTTTGGCTGCAGCTGCATTTTGAGCATAAGTTGATATGCTTATAAAAAAAATGGAAATTAGTGTTGCTAATCTTTTCATTTACATTTTGCTTTTTTCGTTTTCTAAAAATTCGTCTAATGAAACCAAATCCGGAATATTAACCGAACGTGCTTTACTTCCTTCAAAAGGACCAACGATTCCTGCCGCCTCTAATTGATCGATTAATCGACCGGCGCGATTGTATCCCAATTTTAGTTTTCGCTGAAGCAACGATGCCGATCCTTGCTGTGCCGTAACAATAATTTCGGCAGCTTCGCGGAACATTACATCGCGCTCTGATATATCAATATCAAGACTTGTGCCACTTTCTTCACCAACATATTCAGGCAACAGGTAAGCATCTCCATAACCTTTTTGAGATCCGATAAATTCCGTTATTTTCTCTACCTCAGGCGTATCTACAAATCCACATTGTACCCGAACGGTATCATTTCCTTGTGTGAATAATAAATCTCCACGACCTATCAATTGATCGGCTCCAGGACCATCTAAGATGGTACGTGAATCAATTTTCGACGATACACGGAAAGCAATACGTGCCGGGAAGTTTGCCTTGATAATACCCGTAATTACGTTTACCGACGGGCGTTGAGTTGCAATGATTAAATGGATACCAATGGCACGGGCTAATTGTGCCAAACGGGCTATAGGTGTTTCTACTTCTTTGCCTGCCGTCATAATTAAATCGGCGAACTCGTCAACCACCAAAACAATATAAGGTAAAAAACGGTGTCCGTGCTCCGGATTTAATTTACGTTGCTTGAATTTTTCGTTGTATTCTTTAATGTTTCGAACCATCGCATCTTTTAACAACGAATAACGGTTGTCCATTTCAATACACAATGAATTTAACGTATTAATTACCTTAGTATTGTCAGTAATAATCGCATCTTCGGTATCTGGTAATTTTGCTAAAAAGTGACGTTCAATTTTATTGAATAATGTTAATTCTACTTTTTTTGGATCGACCAAAACAAATTTTACTTCGGCAGGATGTTTCTTGTACAACAATGAAGTTAAAACAGCATTTAAACCCACTGATTTTCCTTGTCCGGTAGCACCCGCCATTAATAAATGGGGCATTTTTGCCAAATCAAAAACAAAGGTTTCGTTTGAAATGGTTTTCCCAATCGCTACAGGAAGTTCCATTTCGGCATTTTGAAATTTGGGTGATAAAATCAATGATTTCATTGATACCGTTGTTGGTTTGGTGTTTGGTACTTCGATACCAATCGTTCCTTTACCCGGAATAGGTGCAATGATACGGATTCCCAAAGCTGATAACGACAAAGCAATATCGTCTTCTAAACTTTTGATTTTTGAAATACGGATACCGGCATCGGGCACAATTTCGTATAAAGTCACCGTGGGACCCACAGTTGCTTTAATTTGAGCAATACCAATTTTGTAATTGTTCAGCGTTTCAACAATTCGGTTTTTGTTTTCTTCTAACTCTGCCTGGTTAATGGTAATGCCGCCGGTAGTGTGTTCATATAACAAATCGCTGGGTGGGAACTGGTATTTAGATAACTCTAACGTGGGATCAAACAAACCAAAATTTTCAACAATTTTGTTCGATAAATCATCCGTTAAAGGTTCTTCTTCTTCAATGGTTTCAATAATAAATTCTTCGTGATGTTCCACCTTTGAGGTTGTATCAGAGACGGAAAATTCTTTTGGAGCATCTGTTTTTTTCTCTGTTTTGTTTAACTCAAAAGCAACTTCGTTAGTCACTGTAGGTATTGCCATTTCTTTTGTAACAGGAACAGACGGAATGTTTGGTTTTTCTTCTTGTTGTTTTACAGGTTGATTGCTAACGGACGGTACAGGCTGTGTAGAAATAATTTCTTCTGCTTTTTCAAGATTGTCCTTAAGCCGGGCATGCGTATTAGAAACTACGCTTGTGAACACTTTAGGTGCCATTTTTACTCTGAAAATCAAATAAAAAATTACAAGGAAAAGAACAACAAGCATGGTTCCGATCTGACCGATGTAATCTTGCAGATAATCATTCATTTCAAAACCAACAACTCCACCTAATAATGGATGACTTGCACCAAAATGACCAAGAGTAAACGATAAAACCAAAATGGCAAACACATCCCAAAAAATCATTTTTCGTAATTTTTCTGCTTTAAAACGGATACCAAACCAAAGGGCTATTTCGCCAAATATTTTAATGAACAGAAAAGATGCAATACCAAAACCTTCAAAAATAAACTTGTGCGAAAGCCATGCTCCTAATTTTCCTACCCAGTTTTGTGGTTCTACCTCGCGGTTGCCCAGCTCATTTACCAAACTTTGATCGTAAGAACCTGTGGTAAAATACGAAATAAAACTACAAAGCAGAATAATGGTACTCATTAAAAAAATAGTTCCAAAAATAAAACTTAGGCGTGCACCATTAGTTGCGGTTTGCTTTGTTTTTGGCAGAACCTGTTTATTTACGGTTTGTTTGGCAGATTTTTTTTTCTTAGCGGTCATTTTAAAATATTTTTGGTAAATAAATAATAGCACCAATAATTATGGCGGTAAATGCCGCAAATGTAACGGCACCGGCTGCAATATCCTTTATAAATCCTATTTTTTTATCGAAACTGGGTTGAAGGTAATCACAAATTTTTTCAATAGCGGTATTTAATCCTTCTGCGGTTAAAACCAGACCTGTTGCAAATATCTGAAACATCCATTCCACCGAACTGATCTTAAAATAAAAACCAACAACACACATTGCTGCACTTATAATTAATTGCGTAATAATACTGTGTTCTGTGGTGGTTAGCAGATAAAATCCTTTTAAAGCGTAGGTTACACTTTTAATTCTACCTGAAATAAACGATGTTTTTTCTTGATTCATTAACAAACAATTTAGGCAAAATTACTGAAAATATTTGGCAATGTAAATTTGCAGCCAAACAAAATATTACGAAAGACAGAAGTTACTTAGTGCCTAGAGATGGAGAGCAGCCCTGTGTCTAAAAACGAATACTTCGGACGAATCATCAACGAAAGACCTCTTTGAGTTTATCCCAAAGAATTTAATACACGACAAAAATTATAATTAATTAAAAATAAAATAAAGTGCTTAGGGCAAGTAATGGACTGAACCAACTGGAAGTTTGGTGAAAAAAATATCAATATTCTAATGTTGGGTGTAAGTTACAAAAATGTAGCTTTTCCATTGATGTTCATAATGTTGGATAAAAGAAGGAACCCTAATACTGCTGAACGGATGGCTTAAATACAGGATTGTATCGATTGGTTTGGTAAAGATTGTATTGACTGTTTATTGGCTGACAGGGAGTTTGTTGGAGAAGATTGGCTGTCGTTTTTGAATCAAAACCGCATTCGATATTATATCAGAATACGGAATAATTTCAAAATATACTGTCCTAAAAAACAAAAAGAAATAACCGCTTGGCATTTATTCAATAATATGAAAATAGGGGAAGTAAGGCACTATCATAAGATTGTAAAAATGCACGGACAATCTTGTTATCTCTCAGGAGTAAAAACCATAAAACACGGGAATAGAACTGTATCGGTTTTTAAATACGGTTTAGACTACATAGCAGAGTGTTTATTATCAGGTTTCATTAATCTAAATATCAGTATTTTAATCTTTTTGTCGTGTATTTAATTACGAAATATAAAAAAATTATTATTTGAATAATAAAAAATATTTATCTTTACCCCGTAATTTAAAATTCAAAGAATGTTTAACCAATTACATCATCATCATTTTCATACTTGCACTCAAGCGAGCTGAGAATGATATGCTGTAAATTCAAAATATCTAAATCTAATCCCGTTTGAGTAAATCAAACGGGATTTTTCTTTTTACAGTTTTTCCATAGTTAAGATTTACTCAAACATTTAATAAATATTAAAAAATGAGTAAACTTAAAATTGCCATTCAAAAAAGTGGCAGACTTAGCGAAAAATCAATCAAGCTACTGGAAGAATGCGGAATTAAATTTCCGAATGGTGGTGGAAAACTAATCACGGAAGCTACTAATTTTCCAATTGAAATTTTGTTTTTGAGAGACGATGACATTCCCCAATACGTTGAACAACAAGTCGCTGATCTAGGCATCATAGGGGAAAATGTTCTGGTTGAAAGTAAAAAGAAAATCAATCTCGTTGAAAAGCTTGGTTTTTCTTCCTGCCGGCTGAGTCTGGCAGTTCCTAAAGAAACACAATACGAGAGTCTGGAATTTTTCAGAAACAAACGCATCGCAACCTCTTATCCCAATATTTTATCGGAATATTTTCAGAAACTACAAATCGAAGTAACTATAGAAGTTATATCAGGAAGTGTAGAAATTGCACCGGGAATCGGTTTGGCAGACGGTATCTGTGATATTGTAAGCAGCGGTAGCACCCTGCTTTCGAATGGTTTAAAAGAAGTAGAGAAAGTGCTGGACAGTCAGGCGGTTTTGGTAGCAAATCATGATTTAGAAGATTCAAAAAAACAGATTTTAGAAAAACTGTTGTTCCGTATCCAGTCCGTTCGGAAAGCGAAAGAAAACAAATATATTTTATTGAATACCCCAAATTCTAAACTGGAAAAAATCAAAACAATTCTACCAGGAATGAACAGTCCAACCATTCTGCCATTAGCAAAAGAAAGTTGGAGCAGCTTACATTCAGTTATCAGAGAAGACAAATTCTGGGAAGTCATAGACGAACTGAAAGAAGCAGGAGCAGAAGGAATTCTTGTTATTCCTATCGAAAAAATGATTGTGTAAATGAACTCAAAAAAAATTTAATAGAATAATGAAATACTTAAACAATACGCCAAGGTCTGAATGGCAAATTTTAGCCAAAAGACCTGTGATTGAGAAGAGAAACTTAGACGACATCGTAAACAATATCATTGATAAAGTAAGGATAATGGGTGATGTTGCACTTAGAGAATTTACGTTAGAATTCGATGAATTCAATTTAGGCGAGCTAAAAGTAAGCCCTGCCGAAATCGAAAAAGCAAAATCTCAGGTCTCAGAGGAACTGAAACAAGCGATTTCTGTTGCCTATAACAACATCTACAAATTTCACGCTTTTCAGAAAGTTACAGAAATACCTGTCGAAACAATGGAAGGTATTACTTGCTGGAGAAAAAACGTTGCCATAGAAAATGTAGGGTTGTATATCCCCGGTGGTTCCGCTCCGCTATTTTCCACAATACTGATGTTGGCAATTCCTGCACAAATTGCAGGTTGTAAAAACATTGTTTTGTGTACGCCTTGTGATCAAAATGGAACGATTAATCCAGCAGTTTTGTACACCGCTTCCTTTTTGGGAATTAATCAGATTTATAAAATAGGCGGAGCCCAAGCCGTTGCTGCTTTGGCTTATGGTACAGAGAGCATTCCGAAAGTGGATAAAATTTTCGGACCTGGTAACCAATTTGTAACCAAAGCAAAAGAACTTGTTCAAAAAAACGGAATTGCTATTGATTTGCCTGCGGGGCCAAGTGAAGTTTTGGTGATTGCCGACAAAAATGCCGATGCAGAATTTATTGCGGCCGATTTACTTTCACAAGCAGAACACGGAACTGACAGCCAGGTTGTTTTTACAACTAATTATGAACCTTTGATAGAGCAAGTGAATCTTGCTTTGGAAAAACAATTGAGTACTTTACCAAGAGCTGGTTTAGCAAAAAAAACATTGGAAAACAGCTTTTCTGTATTGTTCAATTCAGTTGATGAATGTATAGATTTTAGTAATGTTTATGCTCCCGAGCATTTGATTTTGGCAATTGAAAACCCAACAGAATATTGTGATAAAATTCTAAATGCAGGTTCCGTTTTTCTTGGAAATTATGCCTGTGAAAGTGCCGGAGATTACGCCAGTGGAACCAATCATACATTGCCAACAAATGGTTATGCCAAGAGTTATAGCGGTGTTTCGTATGATAGCTTTGTAAAAAAAATTACGTTTCAAAAAATCACACCAAGAGGTCTTCAAAACATCGGAGCTACCGTGGAAATTATGGCACAAGCAGAACAATTAACAGCGCATAAAAACGCAGTGAGTATCAGGCTTAAGAAAATAAACAATTAGAATATGGAAAATTTAGTCAGAAAAAATATTCTTAATCTTTCTCCGTATTTAAGTGCGAGAGAGGAATATTCCGAAAAGAAAGGCGTTTTTTTGGATGCCAATGAAAATCCATTCGGAATTTACAACCGTTATCCCGACCCTTACCAAGAAACATTAAAACAACGATTGTCGGAGATTAAAAACATTCTGTCCAATCGAATTTTTATCGGAAACGGAAGCGATGAAATCATTGATATTGCTTTTCGTATTTTTTGCGAACCTTATAGAGACAAAGCGTTGACATTCATACCTACTTATGGCATGTATGAAGTTTCAGCCAATATCAATGCAGTTGAACTTATCAAAATTCCTTTAAATTCCGATTTTCAAATCGACAAAAAAACAATTGAACCGTTTTTTTCGGACAAAAATTTGAAATTGATTTTTATCTGTTCTCCTAATAATCCGACAGGTAATCTTTTGAAATCAGAAGACATCGAATTTATCTTACAAAATTTCAAAGGAATTGTGATTGTAGATGAGGCATATATTGATTTTTGTGATCAACCTTCTTTTCTTGAAAAAATAGAAAAATATCCGAATTTGATTGTGAGTCAAACATTGAGTAAAGCGTGGGGATTAGCAGGAATTCGCTTGGGGATTGCTTATATGAACGAATCTTTTTTGTCATATTATAATAAAGTAAAAGCTCCTTACAATATAAGTGCCGTCAATCAGAAAATAGCTTTGGAAACCCTCCACAACATTGAAGAATATGAGCAAAAACGAAATGAAATTCTTTCAGAAAAAACAAAACTCATCAATGAATTAAAAGGCTTAAAAATCGTTCGAAAAATATATCCATCAGATGCAAATTTTTTGTTGATTGAAGCTGATAATGCCAACGAATTATACAGCCAATTGATAGCAAAACAAATCATCATCCGAAACAGAAATACCGTAATTCCAAACTGTCTACGGATAACAGTTGGAACCCAAGAGGAGAATCAAAAATTAGTAATCGCTTTAAAACAAATCAGCAATGGCTAAAAAAGTATTATTTATAGATCGTGACGGCACCATCATCAAAGAGCCGGCAGATTTTCAAATTGACCGCTTTGAGAAATTGAAATTTTTGCCGTTTGCCATTAGTTGTTTATCAAAAATATCACGGGAATTGGATTTTGAACTGGTAATGGTAAGCAATCAAGACGGCTTAGGAACAGCTTCTTTTCCCGAAAACACGTTTTATCCCGTCCAGAATTTCATCCTTCAAACATTGAAGAATGAGGGTGTTGTTTTCAAGGATATATACATTGACGGGTCGTTTGAACACGAAAACAAACCCACGCGAAAACCACAAACGGGTATGCTTGGCAAGTATATGTACGGCAATTATGACCTGAAAAATTCGTTTGTCATCGGCGATAGAAAAACCGATGTTCAATTAGCTGAGAATTTAGGAACAAAATCGATTTTTATAAGTGATGATAATTCTTTGAATGCAACACTCATCACAACTGATTGGAACAAAATTTATCAATACCTGAAAGCTCAACCGAGAATCGGAAAAACCCAACGCAAAACATTAGAAACGGATATTTTTGTTGAAGTGAATTTGGATGGAAGTGGAAAATCGAGCATTGATTCAGGTTTGCCGTTTTTTGATCACATGTTGGAACAAATTTCCAAACACGGAAATTTGGATTTGAACATACAGGTAAAAGGCGATTTGGAAATAGACGAGCATCACACGATTGAAGACACAGCGATTGCTTTTGGAGATGCGTTATTGCAAGCTTTGGGAAGCAAAAAAGCAATTGAACGTTATGGCTTTTTATTACCAATGGATGATTGTCTGGCTCAGGTAGCAATTGATTTTGGAGGGCGTCCCTGGTTGGTTTGGGAAGCAGGATTTAAACGTGAAAAAATTGGCGATATGCCAACAGAAATGTTTTATCATTTTTTTAAATCATTTAGCGATCAAGCACGATGCAATTTGAACATCAAAGCAGAAGGCAAAAATGAACACCACAAAATCGAATCGATTTTCAAAGCTTTTGCTAAAGCCATAAAAATGGCTGTCAATAAAACAGAAAACTATAACATCCCAAGCACAAAAGGTACATTATGATAGCTATTTTGAAATACAATGCAGGAAATACAACTTCGGTAGAAAATGCAATAAAAAGTTTAGGTTATGCAGCATTGGTAACAGATGATGTTTCGCTTTTGAAATCAGCTGAAAAAATTATTTTTCCAGGGGTTGGAGAAGCGAGTTCTGCAATGAAATATTTACGAAAAAGAGGTTTAGATGAAGTAATAAAAAATCTAGAACAACCTGTTTTGGGAATTTGCTTGGGTATGCAATTGTTATGTGAATCTTCTGAAGAAGGTGATACAGAAGGTTTGGGGATTTTCAAAACAAAGGTTCGTAAATTTCCACTTAAAGATATAGTTCCTCATATGGGTTGGAATAATTTTACTGCTGTAAATGGAGATTTGTTTCAGCATATTTCAATTGAAAACGATTGCTATTTTGTGCACAGTTATTATGCGGAATTATGTTCGGAAATAGCTGCTACAACCAACTATATTTTACCATTTAGTGCTGCTTTGCAAAAGGACAATTTTTATGCTACTCAATTTCATCCTGAAAAATCGTCTTTAACGGGTTTACAAATCTTAAAAAACTTTCTTGAGTTATGAGAATTATTCCAGCTATAGACATTATTGAAGGTAAATGTGTTCGCTTGACCAAAGGCGATTACAATCAGCAAAAAACATACAACGAAAATCCGTTGGAAGTTGCCAGAATGTTTGAAGATTTTGGAATAAACTATTTACATCTGGTAGATTTGAACGGTGCAAAAGCAGGGCAGATTGTCAATTACAAAACTTTGGAATTACTGGCTGCAAAAACCAAACTGAACATTGATTTCGGCGGTGGAATAAAATCTCTGAATGATGTTGAAACGGCTTTCAATGCAGGAGCAAAGCAAATAACTGTTGGAAGTATTGCTGTCCAAAAACCGGAACTGATGTTGGAATGGCTGAACCAATTCGGAGCAGATAAAATCATCTTGGGTGCAGATTGTAAAAATCGAAAAATCGCAACTAACGGTTGGCTGGAAAATAGTGAACTGGATGTTTTATCATTCATTACAGAATATACAGAAAAAGGCACAAAATACAGCATTGTAACAGACATTGACAAAGACGGGATGCTTTCCGGTCCTGCTTTTGGATTATACGAAGAAATTTTATCTGACAATAAAATACAGCTCATTGCAAGTGGTGGTATTACGACAATTCAAGACCTGATTCTACTCAAAGAAATGGGTTGCGAAGGAGCAATTATCGGAAAAGCTATTTATGAAGGAACTATTAAACTAAAAGAACTTTCGGAATTATGTTAAAGAAAAGAATCATTCCGTGTTTGGACATCAAAGACGGGCGAACGGTAAAAGGCATCAACTTTGAAGCCATTCAAGATGCTGGAGACCCGATAGAATTGGCTCAACGTTATGTTCAGGAAGGAGCAGACGAATTAATGTTTTTGGACATCACAGCTACACTCGAAAAGCGAAAGACACTCTCTGAATTGGTTACACGAATTGCTTCTGAAATCAATGTTCCGTTTACCGTAGGTGGAGGAATCAACAGTTTAGACGATGCAAAAAGAATTATTGATGCAGGTGCCGACAAAATAAGTATTAATTCTTCAGCCATTCTGAATCCTGAACTCATCACGGAAATTGTTAATGAATTCGGAAGTCAATGCGTGGTTTTGGCTATCGACACAAAATGTGTTGATGAAAAATGGGAAGTTTTCCGAAATGGAGGAAGAACCGCAACCGGATTGAATGCGATACAATGGGCTCAAAAAGGTGTTACGCTCGGAGCAGGAGAAATTCTGCTAACTTCAATGAACAATGACGGAACCAAAGCAGGTTTTGCATTAGACATAACAAAACAAATTTCAGAAAATGTTTCTGTCCCTGTTATTGCTTCGGGAGGAGCAGGTACAATGCAGCATTTTTTCAATGTTTTCAATCAAACTAAAGCTACGGGAGCTTTGGCAGCAAGTGTTTTTCACTATGGACAAATTCCAATTCCAACACTTAAACAATTTTTAAACAAACAAAATATACCTATCAGATTATGAATATAGATTTCACAAAAGGAAACGGACTTGTTCCGGTTATCATCCAAGACGAAACAAATTTTCAGGTTTTGATGCTCGGATTTATGAATGAAGAAGCATATAACAAAACCGTTTTGGAACAAAAAGTTACTTTTTTTAGCCGAACCAAAAACCGATTATGGACAAAAGGAGAATCTTCAGGAAATTTTCTCCGTGTGAAAAATATTCAGTTGGATTGTGATAATGACACCTTACTCATTCAGGTAAAAGCAGATGGTTCAACTTGTCATACAGGTTCGGTTTCTTGTTTTAATACAAATTCTTCTAAAGGATTTTTGTATCAATTGGAACAAACTATTCATCAACGGATCGATGAAAATACCGAAACTTCTTATACCAACAAATTATACAAAAGAGGCATCAACAAAGTGGCTCAAAAAGTAGGCGAAGAAGCTGTAGAATTGGTCATCGAAGCGAAAGATAATAATACAGATTTATTCAAAAATGAAGCTGCGGATTTATTGTATCATTTTTTGATTCTACTAAAAGCTAAAGGATTTACTTTGGAGGATATAGAACAAGTCTTGTGCAAAAGAAATAAATAACTTTCTGAATATCAAATCAATAAAACTAAATATGATAATATTTTTTGAACTTTGAAAATTTGGTATTCAATAAGATTTTTTCGGTAAAGATGAACAAAATTAATCCTAAAATGAATAAATTTTACAACACACAGTCAATACTATCGATGAAGCGTATCAAATGATGATATATCTGCAAGATTACTTGATGTTGATATTGTACAACTTAAAAAGAACTTAACAGAACTAAAAACAAAAAAATCCACAAGTATAAACCTGTGGATTCAAACCTCTCGCAAAATTGGTTTAAAAAAATATTATTTATCAATTGAACCTAAAACGCGTTGCATAAAGTTGTTCAAAGCTTCTTTTTTAGGTGTGCCTCCTTTAATCATTTTATCAACCTCAACGGCTCCATACATGTTTGAAATTAATTCGGCAATAACGTCTAATTCCTCATCTTTTAACGATGGAACTTCGCATAAAGCTTCTAAAACTTCAATGGTTTCATTGATGTAATCTTGGTCGTTTTCCTCGATAAACTGAGTTAAATGTTTGATAACAGGTAATTTCATAGAAACTTATAATTTGTTAACTAATTCAGCTAAAACATCAGCTTTATTGGTTTGCGTTTCATCTACCAAAGCACCTTGGTTAAAAATAGCGAAAGTTGGCAAGTTAGAAACATTTGCTAATTTTCTTGATTCAGGAAATTTCTCTGCATCAACAATTACAAAAGTAATTCCGTCTTTTTCAGTTGCCATTTTTTTGAATTTTGGTTTCATGATACGGCAGTTTCCACACCATGAAGCAGAAAATTGTACCGCAACTTTAGGATTTTGTGAAACAATTTCCTGTAAGTTATCTTGTTCTAATTCTAATATCATCATTTTTTGTTTTAAGTTTAGATTCAGGTTTACAATTTAAAAACCTGAATCTAAAAGTATTAGTTAAGTCTTGCTAAATACTCAGCTGTAGAAGTGCGGTCTGCAGTCATTGCTTCTTTACCTTCTTCCCAGTTTGCCGGACAAACTTCACCGTGTGTTTGAACGTGGGTATAAGCATCAATTAATCTTAAATATTCGTTTACGTTACGTCCTAAAGGCATATCGTTTACTGATTCGTGGAAAATTTTTCCGGTTTCGTCAATTAAATACGTTGCACGGTATGTTACGTTTGAACCTTCGATTTGTACTGAATCTAATTCTTCATTGTACACTTCTGAAGTTACATCTAAAATACCCAAAACGCTTGACAGGTTACGTGTAGCATCTGCCAATAAAGGATAAGTAACCCCCTCAATACCACCGTTATCTTTTGCTGTGTTTAACCAGGCAAAGTGTACTTCGTTTGTGTCGCAAGAAGCGCCAATTACGATAGTGTTTCTTTTTTCGAATTCTGATAAAGCTGCCTGGAAAGCGTGTAACTCGGTAGGACAAACGAAAGTAAAATCTTTTGGATACCAAAATAATAATACTTTTTTATTGTTTTTTGTTGCTTCTTCTAAAACGTTGATTCTTAAATTGTCACCCATTTCTGAAATTGCGTCAACTGTAATGTTTGGGAATTGTTTTCCTACTAATGCCATAATTTTTATTTTTTAATTAATGATTCTTGTTATTTTTTGTAGCACAAAGATATGTTCAATTTAATAGATTTCCATAAATAATTTATTGTTAATATTTATTATTTGATAGATTTTACTTATAATGAATGAATTTTAAATCAATAACAATCTTTTTGTAAAATTAGTTAGATTTACCAAATTAAAAAATAACAATTATCATACTTTAATAGCAAATGAATGTTTTCCGAAAAAAAAATATAACCAATATCTTAAATGAATTAGAAGCTAATGAAGGCAAACAGGAAAGCTTAGGAAAATTTTTAAGTCAGAAGGATCTGATCTTTTTCGGAATTGCTGCTATTGTGGGGGCTGGTGTGTTCAGTACCATTGGACAGGCAAGTTTTGACGGTGGTCCGGCAGTAATTTTCCTGTTTATGTTTACCGCTTTAGCTTGTGGATTTGCAGCCATGGCGTATGCCGAGTTTGCTTCAATGGTTCCGGTTTCAGGTAGTGCATACACCTATAGTTATGTTGCTTTTGGCGAAATGATTGCATGGATTATTGGTTGGGCACTCATTATGGAATATGCTGTTGGAAACATTACCCTGGCTATTTCGTGGAGCGATTATTTTACAGGTTTACTTGACAATATGGGCATTCATTTACCGCAATGGGTTCAAATGGATTATCTTTCGGCAAACAATGGTTTTAACGATGCTGTTGCTTTAATGACAAGCGGAAAAACGTTTGAAAATTTACCCGCCAATTTGCAACTGGCTCATACGGCGTGGACAACAGCACCGCAAATCGGGAGCTTCCATTTTGTAGCCGATATTCCTGCTTTAGGGATCATTATTTTAATTACCTGGCTAGTTTACCGCGGAATGAAAGAATCACGCAACGCCAGCAATATCATGGTTTACGTAAAACTGGCTGTAATTGCCTTGGTTCTTATTGTGGGAATTTTTTATGTAGATACTGATCATTGGGATCCGTTTGCACCTAACGGATTATCGGGCGTTTTAAAAGGCGTTTCGGCAGTATTTTTTGCCTATATTGGTTTTGATGCCCTATCTACCACTGCCGAAGAATGTAAAAATCCGCAACGCGATCTGCCCCGAAGCATGATTTGGTCTATCGTAATTTGTACTTTACTATACATCGCTATTGCATTAGTTTTAACCGGAATGGTTAATTACAAGCAGTTAAACGTGGGTGATCCGCTGGCTTATGTTTTTGATCAGGTCAATTTAAAATGGTTTGCCGGTGTGGTGGCAGTGAGTGCCGTGATAGCAATGGCGAGTGTGCTGTTGGTTTTTCAAATGGGGCAACCACGAATCTGGATGAGTATGAGTCGTGACGGATTGTTACCGCCAAAGTTTTCCAAAGTGCATCCAAAATACAGAACACCTTCATTCGCTACCATTGTAACCGGGTTTGTAGTTGCCGTTCCCGCCTTGTTTATGAACCTGACCATGGTGACCGATTTGTGCAGTATAGGTACATTGTTTGCCTTTGCTTTGGTTTGTGCCGGTGTGTTGGTTTTGCAGGATAAAGATATACCAAGAGGAAAATTCAGAATCCCATATTTAAATGGAAAATTTATTTTGCCTGTGGGATTTATTTTAGGATTGATTTCTGTTTTTATCTGGAATAAAAACGGAGTAGAAACTTTTGTTTACAATACGCCACAAGTGTATGAACCTACCGATTTTGTTACTCAACTTTCTAAAGAAGAATCAGTTAATGTATTTCAGTATATAGAAACCAATTATCAATTAAAAGCGATTGATTTTGCCAATGATTTAGAAACAATGCTTTCAACAGTCAACCAAAATTCGCATATCGAATATGTTTCTTTAATTGAGAAAGCTCCGGTTGATGAGCACTTGAAGTTTGAAACGGGCTTTAATTTATTCAAACATAAAATACCCATGTGGCTGTTTCTAATAGCAATGATTTTTTTGTGTATCTGGAGCTTTAAAAAGAATCTTTCACTAATACCCATGTTGGGATTGATTTGCTGTATTTATATGATGGCAGAATTAACCATTTGGAACTGGGTTTATTTTTCTGCTTGGCTGTTGATAGGTTTGATTATTTATTTTAGTTATTCGCGTTTTCATAGTAAGTTGAACGATTAACCATCTTAAACAAGGAAGGATTTTATCATATTTTTCATAAATTTGGATATCAAAACCACACACTTTACTTTTAATTTGTTTAAAATAACGTATTGTTTTATAAAAAATAACCAATGAAAAAAAACTTACTGATTTTTTTTGTATTATTTTTAGTTACGCGTATTACTACGGCACAGCAGACTATAAGCAAACTTGATTCGATAGAAATTGAATTAAACAAAATAAAACAACGCAACGATTTATTAAGGATCAAAGATTCTATCCGAACGCAGCTATTAAAAAATGAGTTAAACAGTATTGTAAATCCTCAGGGCAATGAACTGGAATGGTATAAAACTGAATTGTTAAAAATAAAACAAGAAGATTCTGTTCACTTAAGCAATCAAAAAGCAGAAATTGAAAAATTGCGAGAAAATGCAAAGCCCTATCCTGTAAAATTATTTAATGATACGATATTTAATGTTTATTCCGGTTTAGGACCTTTTTCAGCGAAAGAACGGGCGTTGTCTGCACAAAATGAAATTCAGGAATTATATGCAAAGAAACTATATTTTAAGGATTCATTACAGTTAATGACCACCCAAAACTACATCAATATAGTTTATCAAGGCACTATCATCACAAGTATTTCGCAAGAAGACGCACTTTGGGAAAACGTTACCCCTGATTCACTGGCAGCAAACTATTTGCAAACAATAAAAGCAAGTATTGATAAAAACAGGATTTCCCACACCTTTGAGAACATACTCATTCGTTGGGCAATGGCAATAGGTATAGTATTGGTGTTTTTAGCACTTATTTATTTTCTACGAAAGTTAACACGTTTTGGAATAAGAAAGATTATTTCATGGATGAACCGCGATTTTGAAGGAGTTAAAATTAAAAATTACCAGTTCATAAGTCCTTATAGAATTAAAGTATGGATGATTAAAACACTTAGATGGGTTTATATTGTTTTGTTTTTCTTGTTAACCGGAATTTCTATTAGTTTAATTTTCAGCATTTTTCCGGTGACAGAACATTGGGCATATATGTTTTTACATGGCATTTGGAAACCATTGAAAGAATTGGGAATTTCCATATACAATTACTGGCCAAAATTACTGCATATTATTATTGTTCTCATGGTAGGTCGCTATGCTGATAAACTTTTACATTTCTTTTCTAATGAAATAGAACGCGGAATGCTAAAAATAAAAGGTTTTCATCCGGAATGGGCAAAACCAACCTATCATTTAATACGAATTTGCTTGATAGCCTTTGTAATTATAATGATTTTTCCATATTTACCCGGGTCTGATACCACAGCGTTTAAAGGTGTTTCTGTATTTCTGGGGATATTGATTTCTTTAGGATCTTCTTCAGCCATTGCTAATACCATAGCTGGTTTTATCATTACTTATATGCGTCCGTTCCAAATTGGCGATTGGATTAAAGTGAATGATGAAGTTGGAGAAGTTATTGAAAAAACATCATTGGTAACTCGTTTACGAACCATTAACAATGAAGATATTACGATACCCAATTCAATGATACTTTCAAATAAAACCATTAATTACAGTTCATCATCAGCAAAAACATGCTTGATTATTCCTATTGATATTAACATCAATTTCGATGTTCCTATAGAAAAAGTAAACGAGCTGCTTATCAAAGCCGCATTAGAAACCCAACACGTTGTTGCTTATCCAAAGCCGTATGTTTTCAAAAATAAAATATTAGATACTTATATAAGTTATCAGCTCAATGCATTTACGAAAACTCCTCAGCGAATGTATTTTATTACTTCAGATTTAAACGAAAACATTCTAAAAGTTTTTAAAGAAGAAGGAATTGATTTGCTTTCTCCAAAATTTTATGCAAAACCGAAGAGTTAGTCAATTTCCGTAAAAGTAAAAAAGAAACCCTTTCAAATGCTGAAAAGGTTTCTTTTTATGTCGGTAAAATTACCTTGCTCTTCTGCGTTTTAATTCTTTATCCAACAAATCCAGTTCGCGGTTTGTTTGTCCGGCAACTGATGTGTTTTCATTAGCACGGCGTATCAAATAAGGAACCACATCGAAAACTGGTCCAAAAGGTAAATATTTAGCTACGTTGTAATTATTATTTGACAGATTATAACTGATATTGTCGCTCATTCCGTACAATTGTCCAAACCAAATACGTTTGTCGTTATGAGAAATGTTATGCTGATGTAGCAAATCCATAAGCATATAACTGCTGTCTTCGTTATGTGTACCGGCAAACAGCGCTATTTTATTGTCTAAATTTTCAACCATATACGTTACGGTTTTATTAAAGGTAGCATCGGTTTGGGCTTTGGTAGCACAAATAGGCGAGGGGTATCCTTTTTCTTCGGCACGGGCACGTTCTTTTTCCATATATGCACCACGAACCACTTTAAAACCAACATGAAAACCTTCTCGCAATCCTATAGCATGTGTATTCTTAACAAAATCAAATCGATCCCAACGATACGTCTGTGCCGTGTTAAAAACAATACATTTCTCTTTGTTGTATCTGCGCATCATGTTTAAAACCAAATCATCGGCGGCATCTTGCATCCAGCTTTCTTCGGCATCAACCAGCAGTAAAACATCTTTTTCATAAGCAGTTCTGCAAATAATGTCAAAACGTTCTACAATGCGGTTCCACTCTTGTTGTTCGGTATCGGTAAAAGGTAAATTATCGCCTTTCTTTTCATAAAGGTAAAACCTGCCAACACCTGTGGGTTTAAAAACAGCAAACGGAATAGCTTCACGTTCTTTGGCAAACTCTATGGTTTTCAAAGTCATTTGCAAACCTTTGTCAAACTGCTCTTCGGTTTCTTTTCCTTCTACAGAATAATCTAAAACCGACGACACACCTTTGGTGTACATTTTATCAACTACTTTTAAGCAATCCTGCTCGGTAACTCCGCCACAAAAATGATCAAAAACAGTAGATTTGATTAATCCTTTAACGGGTAAATTTGTAGAAATGGCAAAATTGGTTAATGAAGTTCCAATTTTTACTAATGTATTACTGCTTATCAGCTTAAATAAATAGTATGCCTTATTTAGTTCGGTGTTGTTTTTTAAAGCAAAAGCAACTTCGGTATTATCAAATATCTTTTCCATTAGGTTTAAAGTTGTAATGCAAAGATACAATAGTTCTAAAAATTGCTTTATTTTTACATCAAATTTTTTTACGCATGCAAATACAAGCAGCAGACTATACGGTTTTTTTTGGTTCTGACTATTATTCAGAGCTTTCGCATCTTATTTCTAAAAAAAAATATTCTAAAATTGTTTTACTGGTCGATGAAAATACGGCACAATATTGTCTGAATTATGTATTGCAATGGCTGGCAATTGATGTAGCGTTTGAAATTATTGAAATTGAGCCTGGCGAAGAAAATAAAACCATTGAAACCTGCACTGCTGTTTGGGAAAGTTTAATTGAATTGAATATTGACCGGAAAGCCCTGCTAATTAACATTGGGGGTGGAATGGTGTGCGATTTAGGCGGATTTGTAGCTGCAACGTATAAACGAGGCATTGATTTTGTTAATATTCCCACTACGTTATTGGCTATGGTTGATGCCTCTGTGGGAACAAAAACCGGAGTGAATTTAGGCGGATTAAAAAATATGGTCGGTAGTTTTTACCAGCCGCAAATGGTTTTAATTGATGGTACTTTTTTAGAAACCTTACCGGGCAACCAGATGCGGTCCGGTTTGGCAGAAATGTTTAAACACGGATTAATTGCCGACACTTCGTATTGGAACCAGCTGAAAAATTTAAACGAATTAACAACCAACGATTTACTGTTATTGATTTATCATTCGGTATCCATAAAAAACGAAATTGTTTTGCAGGATCCTTTAGAACAAAATGTGCGCAAACTGTTAAATTTTGGACATACTTTGGGGCATGTGATTGAAACATACAGTCATTCCGGTAAAGGCATAAAACCTTTGTTACACGGCGAAGCCATTGCTATTGGAATGATTCTGGAAGCTTTTATTTCGTATAAAAAGAATTTCTTAACAGTAGCTTCTTATTTAGAAATAAAAGAAACTTTAAATTTAATGTTTGAAAGTATTGTTTTTACCAAAAATGATATTGAAATTTGTACCAATTTACTAATACACGACAAAAAAAATGAAAACGGCAACGTACAGTTTACCTTGTTAAGCGCTATTGGTAAAGGTGTTATAAACGAACTTGTTGAAAGCGAGATGATTAATGAAGCTTTTAACGATTATTTGGTTGATTAATTTTATATCTCGAATTTTGTAAGTGAACAAAAGTTGTAACATTTATATTAAAAAAGTATTTAAGCCATTGCTTACAAAAGTAAATGACAAAAGAATACAATTTGGTTTATTGATTAAATCATTTAAAACCGTGACGTTAAGTCAAATCTACAATCAAAAATTATCAATTGCTTTTGCCAATATCAGAGTTTGAAATCTATTCATAAAAAAGAAACTAAAACAATTAATAATTTAAAAGCAGATTTTTTATGAATACTAAATATTTCGACTTAATCAACCAAACATTTTATTTTCCGCAGGAAGAATTTACTTTAAATAAAGACAACTTAATGTTCCATAATATCGATTTAATGAAATTGGTAGAACAATACGGAACACCTTTAAAATTTACATATCTTCCGCAAATATCAAACAATATAAACAAAGCAAAAGGCTGGTTTAGAAATGCAATGGAAAAGCATAAGTACGAAGGCGATTATTACTATTGCTATTGTACAAAAAGCTCGCATTTTGAATATGTAATGAACGAGGCTTTTAAAAACAACATTCACATTGAAACCTCGTCTGCGTTTGATATTAATATTGTAGAAAAATTATTAGAAACCGGTAAAATCAACAAAAAAACCAATATTATCTGCAACGGATTTAAACGCGATCAATATGTTGAAAACATTGCACGTTTATTAAATAACGGACATAAAAATACCATTCCCATTATTGATAACTACGAAGAATTGGACTTGTTGCAAGAGCAAATTAAAGGAAAATTCCAAATAGGTATCCGTATTGCATCAGAGGAAGAACCTAAATTTGAATTTTATACCTCGCGTTTAGGAATTGGTTATAAAAATATTTTGCCGTTTTACCGAAAAACCATTGCTGAAAACCCAAAAGTTGAATTAAAAATGTTGCATTTTTTCATCAATACAGGTATTCGCGATACGGCATATTACTGGAACGAACTGGGTAAATGTTTAAAAGTTTACACCAATCTTAAAAAGGAATGCCCCACACTGAATAGCCTGAATATTGGCGGAGGATTCCCTATTAAAAATTCCTTGAGTTTTGATTACGATTATGCGTATATGGTTGATGAAATTATCAATCAGATAAAAATGGCATGCGATGAAGCAGAGGTTGATGTACCGAATATTTTTACGGAATTTGGTTCGTTTACAGTAGGTGAATCGGGCGGAGCCATTTACAAAGTATTGTATCAGAAACAACAAAACGATCGTGAAAAATGGAACATGATCGATTCGTCGTTCATTACCACATTGCCTGATACTTGGGCAATTAACAAGCGTTTTATTATGCTGGCGGTAAATCGCTGGAACGATTCGTATGAGCGTGTTCTTTTAGGCGGATTAACTTGTGATTCAGACGATTATTATAATTCTGAACAAAACTGGAATGCCATTTATCTGCCTAAATTTAATAAAGAAAAACCGTTGTACATTGGTTTCTTTAACACCGGGGCGTATCAGGAAACTATTGGTGGGCAGGGCGGTATTCATCACTGTTTAATTCCACAGCCAAAACACATTTTGATTGACCGTGATGAAAACGGAATTTTAGCAACCGAAGTGTTTTCTGACCAACAAACAGCTGATGACGTATTAAAAATTCTAGGTTACACAAATAACAAACAAACAAATAATAAAGAATAAAACTATGAAAGGTCCTATTTCTCAATTTATCGAGCATAATTACCGTCATTTCAATGCGGCCGCATTGGTTGATGCTGCAAAAGGATATGAACAACACTTGTTAGAAGGTGGAAAAATGTTAATTTCTTTGGGTGGTGCAATGTCAACTGCAGAGTTAGGTGTTTCTTTGGCAGAGATGATCCGTCAGGATAAAGTACACATTATTTCATGTACAGGTGCCAATCTTGAAGAAGACGTAATGAATTTAGTGGCACATTCACATTATAAAAGAATTCCTAACTATAGAGATTTAACTCCGGAACAAGAACGTGAATTATTAGACACGCATTTTAACCGTGTTACCGATACGTGTATTCCTGAAGAAGAAGCATTCCGTCGTTTACAACAACATTTAGAAGACGTCTGGCATGCAGCAGAAGCAAAAGGAGAACGTTATTTACCGCACGAATTTTTATACCAGGTAGTAAATTCGGGTGTGTTGGAACAATATTATGAAATCGATCCAAAAGACTCCTGGATTGTTGCAGCAGCAAAGAAAAACTTACCTATTGTTTGTCCGGGTTGGGAAGATTCAACTACAGGAAACATCTTTGCAGCAAACGTCATAAAAGGAAACTTAAAAGCATCAACAGTAAAGTCGGGTATCGAATACATGATTTACCTAACAGAATGGTACCGTGCCAATTCTGAAGGAAAAGGCGTAGGTTTTTTCCAGGTAGCAGGTGGAATTTCAGGAGATTTCCCAATTTGTGTAGTACCAATGATGTATCAGGATTTAGAGTGGGAAGATGTTCCTTTCTGGTCTTATTTCTGTCAGATTTCCGATTCAACTACCTCTTACGGATCTTATTCAGGTGCTGTTCCAAACGAAAAAATCACTTGGGGGAAATTAGATATCGATACGCCAAAATTTATGATCGAATCTGATGCTACAATTGTTGCTCCTTTAGTATTTGCTTATATTTTAGGTCACTAAAAAAAACTAAAAAAAAGTTTCAAATTATTTGCATAATAGTGTGATGCTATAGTATTTTTGAAACCATAATAACAGGTACAATAATGAAGAGAATAATTGTTGATTACGCAAAATTAACAAATGAAATTTTAACCTTATTAGTTGAAAAATTTCCCGACGGATATGACGACACAGACGTTATCCAATTTACCAATGCTAAAGGCGAACTGATTGAAGCCGTAGAAGTAAGAACAGAAGATACTATTTACTTGGTAAAAGTCAGTACAAAATTGCAAGATCGTATAGAAAGCTTTGAAGAAGACGATTTATCTGCTGTAGATTCAATCAACGTAAAAGATTTAGATATAGAGGAAGACGAAGACGAAGAAGAGGAAAAATCTAAAAAACCATCTAAGAAGAAATCTGTAAAGAAAAAAGATGACGACGATGATGAGGAAGACGAAGAAGATGATGAGGATTTTGATGAGCAGGAAGAAGAATACGACGACGAGGAAGAAGAATAGAAAAAAAATCGAACTTTAAAGTTCGATTTTTTTTATTCCCTGAACTTTACCTCAAAAATCCAAAATAAATATAGCATTAGTTCGCATAAAATTGTACTTTTACAACCAAACAACACTTCGATAATGAGTTCAAAAATATTGTTAACTTCAAAAGAAGTTGATATCATCTTACATCGGTTAGCATGTCAGTTGATAGAAAAACATAACGATTTTTCTAACACGGTCTTAATTGGTATCCAACCACGCGGAAAATTTTTGGCAGAACGCATAGCCTCTATATTAAAAAACAATTACGGAATCGCAGCTGTTGAATTAGGCTTTTTAGACATTACCTTTTTCAGAGACGATTTTCGTCGAAGCGATAAACCTCTCGAAGCTAATAAAACACAGATAGACTTTTTGGTAGAAGACAAAAACGTTATTTTTATTGATGATGTTTTATACACAGGTCGCAGTATTCGTGCAGCTTTAACTGCCATTCAATCTTTTGGTCGTCCTCAAGAAATTGAATTGTTGGTTTTGATCGATCGCCGATTCAGCAGACATTTACCCATTCAGCCTGATTATTTAGGCCGTCAGGTTGATGCCTTTAATAACGAAAAGGTAAAAGTTCAGTGGAAAGATGTCGATGCAGCTATCGATGAGGTCTATTTAATATCCAATCCGTCATAATTTTAAACAACACAACAGCAAATTCAAAATGAAAGAATTAAGCGTTAACCATTTATTAGGAATTAAATACATCAATAAAAACGATATTGATTTAATCTTTGAAACTGCCGATCAGTTTAAAGAAGTTATTAATCGTCCCATAAAGAAAGTTCCTTCGTTACGTGATATTACCATTGCCAATATATTTTTTGAAAACAGTACACGAACCAAATTGTCGTTTGAACTGGCTCAAAAAAGACTTTCAGCCGATGTGATTAGTTTCTCTGCCGCACAGTCATCTGTTAAAAAAGGAGAAACACTGATTGATACCGTAAACAACATCCTTTCCATGAAAGTAGATATGGTAGTGATGCGTCACAGCAATCCGGGAGCAGCTCATTTTTTATCGCGCAATGTAAAGGCAAGTATCGTGAATGCCGGTGATGGAGCACATGAACACCCAACACAAGCTTTGTTAGACAGTTTTTCTATTCGTGAGCGTTTAGGTGAAGTTACCGGAAAAAAAGTAGTTATTGTAGGTGATGTTTTACACTCACGTGTGGCATTGTCAAACATTTTTGCGTTGCAGATGCAAGGCGCCGAAATAATGGTTTGCGGACCAAAAACATTGATCCCAAGATACATTACCAATTTAGGTGTAAAATACGAACCTAATTTACGTAAAGCCTTAGAATGGTGCGATGTTGCTAATATGTTACGCGTACAAAACGAACGCTTAGATGTCAATTATTTTCCGTCAACGCGTGAATACGCACAACAATACGGGGTTGACAAAGCATTGCTTGATTCGCTGAATAAAGAAATCGTGATTATGCACCCGGGACCAATCAATAGAGGGATAGAAATCACTTCTGATGTAGCCGATTCGCAACAATCTGTTATTTTAGATCAAGTCGAAAACGGTGTAGCGATTCGTATGGCGGTTATTTATTTGTTGGCATCTAAAATAAAATAGTTATCTTTAAAATATGAAAGTCAAAGAGAAAAATAACGTGATTGTTTTTAAGAAAAGTAGCGAAGATTTATCTGGATTTGCAGAGAAAATTTTAGAGCAGCCCCATGTATTTAAAGGCAAAAACGTATTGATTGATTTGGAAGAAATAGCTTTACGACCATCACAGATCATTCCTTTTGAACCATTGGCTACACTGCAAAAAGAACAAAAAAAATCGTTTGTCATTGTTGCCGATGTTGATTTTGATGAAATTTCTGAAGAAATCATTGTGGTACCAACCATTCAAGAAGGTTTTGATATTATTGAAATGGAAGAAATTGAACGAGATTTAGGTTTTTAAGTTAGATTTGATTGTTATGTTCAATATTTTCTAAACACATACCAACAAATGAATATTAGTAAAAAAATAATAACTTCTTCTACTATAATCTTAACCCTATACAGCTGTGGTTTTGATAAATTTGGAGAATGGGATATTTCTGAAGTATATGCTCAAAAAATTGAAGGAACATCTAAAATTTTATACAAGTATGATGCTTGGGGAGGACGAGATTCTAATGCTAATGGCTTTATTATTTTAGACTCAACTGAAACTTTTAAAATTGACTTAAATAATGCTTTACCTTTTTATAATCTTTCAGAAATTCCTAACAAATCAAAGATAGAAGGAATTAAACATGAATGTTATAATTCTTGTTCTGAAGAATATTATAAAACAGAACCTATATTTTCTCCAATGAAAATTGATAATTTTCAATTTAAAGGAATTAATATAAAAAACATTGTATATCAATATCGTGGAATATCTGAAAGGAATAGAGGTTTAAGAGGTGATTTTGTTTTTGAAAAATTTGTCGAAACAAAAGACAGTATATATTTCTTCAATCTTAAAGAAGAAAAATATGTTGATAATAAACATTTAGATGAACTGAAACTAAAAAAAGGAGAGGTTTATCTTAGTGAAAATGAAGCTGGAGAAATCACTAAAATTGTGATTAACCAAATAACTTTAAATCCTCGAAATAAAGATATAATTGAAGTATCAACTTATTTTCTTACGTCAAAAAACAAAATAAAAAGTAGTGATTTTTCTGACAGAGGAATATTTAAGGAAATCAAAATAACAAAATAATACGCTACACAACAAAGCTTTACAAAATAACATTTAGTTCAAAGTTTGTGCCTTGTAAACCGCAAAAGTCAATTTTTATTGGCTTTTTTGTAATTTAGCAAATAAATTGGTCTTTCACCCAAGACTATTAGTTTAATGTAAATGAAACTTAATATTTTAGGTTGCTATTCTGCAACACCCCGCACCATTACCAACCCCACCTCGCAGGTTTTAGAGATAAATAACCAAATGTATCTCATTGATTGTGGTGAAGGAACCCAGGTGCAGTTGCGCAAACACAAAATCAAGTTTTCAAGAATCAACCAGATATTTATTTCACATTTACATGGCGACCACTTCTTTGGATTAATTGGTTTAATATCTACTTTTTCTTTATTAAACCGCCCGAATGACCTTCATATTTACGGTCCCAAAGGCATCAAAGAAATCATACTTCTACAAATAAAATTAAGCAAGTCGTACACGAAATACAACCTGTTTTTTCATGAACTGGAATCTACGGAATCAGAATTGATTTTTGAAGATGATAAAGTAGAAGTACACACCATTCCGTTAAAGCACAGGGTGTACGCCAATGGATTTTTATTTAAAGAAAAACCAGGTTTACGACGGATAAATATCGATGCTGCACAAGAACAAAATATAGAAGTTTGTTATTTTAATAAATTAAAGCAAGGCAGTGACTTACAACGTGAAGACGGTACAATCATTAAAAACGAAACGGTAACATTTGATCCACAACCTATACAGTCGTACGCTTTTTGTTCGGATACTGTTTATAACGAAGAGATTATTCCGTTGATCAAAGAAGTGGACGTATTGTACCACGAAAGCACTTTTTTAGAACGAGATATTGAAAAATGCATTCCCACAGGTCATTCGACCGCGATGCAAGCTGCCGAAATTGCAAAAAAAGCCCATGTTAAAAATCTGATTTTAGGGCATTATTCCACAAGGTATCCGGAAATTGAATTGTTTAAAAAAGAAGCCGAGACGGTTTTTCAGCCGGTTCTTTTAGCAGATGACGGTAAAGTATTTAAATTTTAAGAAATGAGCGATTTAAGTAATTATAGAAAATCATACGAAAAAAGTGAATTGTTAGAATCGATGATCGATGAAAATCCGATGATGCAGTTTCAAAAATGGTTTTACGAAACTGAAGAATTTGGTGGAGTAGAAGAGGTGAACGCTATGACAATTTCAACGATTGGTTTAGACGGGTTTCCAAAATCGCGTGTGGTGTTGTTAAAAAAATACGATGAATACGGATTTACTTTTGTAACCAATTATGATTCTGAAAAAGGAAAAGCGTTGTTACAAAATCCACAAGTATGTTTGTCTTTTTTCTGGCCATCCCTTGAACGGCAGGTTATTATAAAGGGCATCGCCGAAAAACAAACACCAGCTTATTCTGAAGGGTATTTTCATTCACGCCCCAAAGGCAGTCAGTTGGGAACTGTAGTATCACCACAAAGTCAGGTCATTCCCAACCGCGAATTTTTAGACAGCAAATTAAAAGATTTAGAAAAACAATTTGAAAATGCAGATGTTGCTAAACCAGAAAACTGGGGTGGTGTCTTGGTAAAACCCGTTTCTATCGAATTCTGGCAAGGTCGTCCTAACCGTTTGCACGATCGCATCAGATACACGCTTACTCCTTCAGGCAACTGGATTATTGAACGATTAGCACCATAACTATACTAATTCAAAAAGGTTCTTAACCTAAATTAAGCATATTGATAGTTAAAATTACGAAATTTGTATATCAATATAATGGTTATGAACGAATTAAAAAAATATACAGATCAATTCAAGACACGTGAAAAATTACAACCTGTATTTTTTATCGGTCACGGTTCTCCAATGAACGGAATTGAGCAAAATATATTCTCAAAAAAGTGGCAGGAAATTGGAAAATCTATAGATTTACCCTGTGCAGTTTTAGTTGTTTCAGCTCACTGGTTGTCGCGTGGCACACTTATTACGGCAATGAGCGAGCCTAAAACCATTCATGATTTTGGCGGCTTTCCACAAGAATTATTCGATGTTCAATACCCGGCGCCTGGAAGTCCGTTTTTAGCTGAGGAAACGACAAAATTAATTACTTCTACAAATGTTGGTTTAGACCATGATTGGGGATTAGATCACGGTACCTGGACGGTTGTTCGGCACATGTTTCCCGATGCCAACGTGCCTGTTTTACAATTAAGTATCGATTATTACCAGCCGGCTTCTTATCATTACAATCTGGCAAAAGAGTTGTATTCACTAAGAAAACGAGGTGTTTTAATTATTGGCAGTGGAAATATGATTCACAACCTTCGCATGATCGATTGGAACAATATGTCAACTCCGGGCTTTGGTTATGATTGGGCACAATCTTTAAACGAAACCCTTAAAAAGAAAATTATTTCTAAAGAGCATCAATCATTGATTGCTTATCACAGTATGGGCGAGGCGGCAAAACTGGCAATTCCCACACCGGATCATTATTACCCAATGCTTTACTCACTGGCTTTAATGGACGACAAAGATGATGTGGAAATTTTTAATGATGAATACGTTGGCGGTTCATTAAGCATGACCTCCTTCCGTTTTGGATAAAATGGTATATTTGTCAAAAATTGCAGATGAAATCTATTATAACTATTCTTTTTATCGTTTTAAGCTCGAATATTTTTGCACAACCTAAAACGGTTTTAAACCAGACAGCGTATGATTTTTGGCTGAATGAGCCCAATGAACTTACTGAAAAAATGCCCTTGATTGTCTTTCTTCACGGCAAAAGTTTGTCCGGTACCGATATTAATCGTGTGAAACGCTATGGCGCTTTAAAAGGAATTGAAAAAGGATTGAATATACCTGCTTATCTGGTAGCTCCGCAATTACCTTCAGGACCCTGGAATGCTGATAAAATTGATGAAATTGTCAGTTATATGATTAAAAATCACAGTATTGATGAATCTCGAATTTATGTTACTGGTATGAGTTTAGGATCTTACGGAACCATGAAATATGTTGGGCAATATCCTGACAGAATAGCAGCTGCCGTATCGATTTGTGGTGGTGGCGATGTAAACGATGCTTGTAATTTAGCTCAAGTTCCCATAAAAGTAATTCATGGTGATAAAGATTTCATTGTTCCACTTTCTGAATCAAAAAAAATTGTCAATGCCATAAAGAAATGCAACAATCAGGCACCGGTTGAATTTGAGATTGTTAAAGGCGGAAATCATGGCAGTGTAGAAGATTTATACCGCCATAAAGAATTGTATGATTGGTTATTACAGCATACAAAAGAAAATAATTTGTAATAATAATCTTTTTTTATTTTTTGAACAATTTATACTGCAACTTTTTAAAAACCAATTGGTCAACAGGTAAAGAAAAAGGATTTTCTCCGTCAATTGCTATCCAGCTAACCTCCTGAATATTCGTATCTAAAATTTGTAAATTGTCACTATCCAAAATAGTTGCGTAGAAATACAACATTAAAAGTTGTTTGTTATCTTTTGCCAATGATTTTACAAAATGTTCCTGAATATAGAAAGCGTCACCCACTTCAATTTGTAAATTGAGTTCTTCTTTAAATTCGCGTTTCAAACATTCAGCGGTACCTTCTCCAAATTCCAATCCACCGCCGGGTAGTTTTGTTACCATTTTTCCGGCAAATGGTTCTTTTAATGTTAAAAGTTTATTGTTTAAAATGCACAACGCATAGACACGGACATTAAATCCTTTTAAATTTTGAATTTCCATTGTTCAAAATTAAAACATTTGTTGAATTGTTCATTGCTTGATTTCAAAAAATAATATCGGTGAATTAAACGATATTTATAATTATAGGGTTTTAAACAGATATTTTTAATTATCTGATAAAAAGCAGATAAAATTATTGTTTCTAAACCTAAAAATAAATATATTTACTAAAAAAATGATTGCAATAATAACAGGCGATGTTGTCCATTCTCGTTCATTAGCACCTGAAAAATGGCTGAATCACTTAAAAAAAGGATTGATGTTGTTCGGAAATCCACCCGCTGATTGGGAAATTTACCGGGGAGACGGTTTTCAGTTAAAAACATCGTGTCAGGAAGCTTTGTTACATGCTATTTTACTAAAAGCGTGGATTAAACATTTCAAAGAAATTGATGTTAGATTAAGTATTGGCATTGGCAAAGAAACTTTTGTTGGAACTAAAGTTACAGAAGGTAATGGAACTGCTTTTGAGCTTTCGGGCGAAGGATTTGATGCGTTAGAAAAGAAAAATTTAATTTTACTTACCGAAGATAAATTGCTGAACGACACTTTTAGGGTAGTTATTGATTTAGCTTTGTTGGTGATGGATAAATGGACAGAAAAATCTGCTGAAGTTCTGTTCATCAAATTAAGAAATCCTAAGTTGAATCAAACCAAAATTGCTCAAATGCTCAATAAAAAACAAGGTACTATTAGCGAGGCACTAAAAAGGGGCGGTTATGATGAAATTGAACAACTTATAAATTTTTACAACCAAATAATGAAACAGTATGTGGCTACTTCTTCTTAAATTTTTAACGGCGCATTTTTTAGGAGATTTTGTTTTTCAGACCAGAAAAATGGTTCAAAACAAAAAAAAGCCAGTATATTTTTTAGCTCACATTGCTATTCATGCATTCTTGCTGTGTGTGTTCTTATTCAATGACAACATGTGGTGGGCAATTATATTTGTGGTTTTGTTTCACGCTTTATTTGATTGGTTAAAATTAAAACTGACAAAAAAGATTAAAATTCCAGTCTTATTTTTAGTTGATCAACTACTGCATATTTTAACCATTACTACTGTTTTAATCGTTTTTTCTACTTTAAGAATTTCATTCGATTTTATAAATCAACCCGAATTCTGGCTGATTTTAATAGCAATAGTTTTGGTAACTCAGGTAACGGCAGTTTTCATCAGGATTTTGTTGTCGCCCTATCAAAACCATAAAAAGATTACCCCATTAAATGATACGGATCAAAAAGTATTATTCAACGCAGGAAAATATATTGGAATTTTAGAACGATTATTTATTTTTGGCTTCGTAGTGGCAAATTTCTGGGAAGGCATTGGTTTTCTACTCGCCGCAAAATCAATTTTCAGATTTGGAGATTTAAACAATGCTAAAGAACGTCATTTAACAGAATATGTTTTAATTGGAACTTTCTTAAGTTTTGGTAGTGCTATCGTTGTAGGTCTAATTTTCAATCATGTTATAAAAAATCTGTTATGAATAATATAGAAGACTTTCGCAATTACTGCTTGTCGTTTAAAGGTGTAACCGAAAAATTCCCCTTTGATGAAAGCACATTGGTATTTTACGTCATGAACAAAATGTTCTGTCTGGTTGATATTGAAGCGTTTGATTATTGCAATTTAAAATGTGATCCTGAGGAAGCGGAAGAATTGCGGGCTCAATACAATGGCATAAAACCAGGATACCACATGAGTAAAAAACATTGGAACAGTGTTTATTTTAATAGTGACATTTCTGAAAACCAAATCAAAGAAATGGTCGTAAAGTCTTATGATTTAGTTGTTAAGGGGTTAACAAAAAAAGACAGAGCTTTGTTAGAAACTATACAATAGAAAAATCAATCCAATAAATACAAATACTCTAAACCATAGCGATCTGTAATTTTTTTACCACTTACTTTTCGCATATCCGCATTAGGGTTGTCAATAAAATTGGGTAGTGGAGATAAATTTAATTTGTTGGCTTCTCGAGTATAAAAATCTCTGCGATTGTGTTCTATGGGGGCAACTATATTAAAAATTTCATTGGGAATATTGCTTGTTAGCATGCGCTCCATAAAACGGATAATATCATTTCTATGTACCATGTTTACAGGATTATTTGCGTCTTCAACAAGGTCTTTCTTTACTATAAATCGCACAGGGTGACGGTCTTCACCAATCAATCCGCCCAAACGAAGAATGGAAGCATTAAAATTTAGGTTGTTTAAAAGCAATTGTTCAATGGTTACAATTTGTCGATCCATTTCAGAAACCGGGACAATCGGTGTATTTTCATCTACTATACCTCTCAGCGAAAGATAAACCGTAGTAGAGCTGGTAAAAATAACTTCTTTAATTTGGTGTTTTTTAATAAATGGAAGAACATATTTTATTTTATCGACATAATTTTCTTCGATATTTTGTGTTCTTCCGGGTGGAACAGTAATAATCAGCAAATCGGTTTCGGCAAGTAGTTGGTCTAAACCATTATTGGCGGTATCACCAATGGTTATTAGAAAAGCATCAATATTATTTTCTTTAAAAAACAAAAGTTTTTCTGTTGTTGTGGTCGAAACTTTAACCTGATGTCCGTTGGCTTTAAGCTGTAAAGCTAACGGGCTGCCCAACCATCCGGCACCGAGTATGCTGATTTTTTTCATAATTTAAAACTGATTGATTGTTTGACGAATGGCAACCAGTTTTTTCATTAATGGTTCAAAATAATCTAAATGCAACATATTGGCTCCATCGCTTTTGGCATTTTTAGGATCAAAATGTGTTTCAATAAAAATTCCATCTGCTCCTACAGCTATTCCGGCTTTGGCAATTGTTCCAATTAAATCGGGTCTTCCACCGGTTACGCCACTTGTTTGATTGGGTTGTTGTAAAGAGTGGGTAATGTCTAAAACCGTTGTGGCATATTGCTGCATTGTTGGAATACCACGGTAATCAACAATCATATCCTGATAACCAAACATTGTACCCCGATCGGTTAACATAATGTTTTCATTGTTACAGTCTAAAACCTTTTGTACGGCGTGTTTCATACTTTCAGGACTCATAAATTGTCCTTTTTTCAGGTTCACTGTTTTGCCTGTTTTCGCAGCTGCTACAACCAAATCGGTCTGGCGGACTAAAAATGCAGGAATCTGTAAGACATCAACATAAGCGGCAGCCATTTCGGCATCGCTGCTTTCGTGTATATCGGTAACGGTTGGTACATTAAATTCTTTAGAAACTTTTTCAAGGATTTTCAGTGCTTTTTCATCTCCAATTCCGGTAAATGAATCAATTCGTGAACGATTAGCTTTTTTAAAAGACCCTTTAAAAACCAATGGTATTTTTAAATGATCGGTAATAGTAACTAATTTTTCGGCAATTTTAAAAGCCATTTCTTCTCCTTCAACGGCACACGGTCCTGCCAGTACAAAAAAATTGTTGCTGTCAAGGTTTTTAATATTGGGTATGTTTTGTAAGTTCATTATTTTCTTTTTTTAGTGTTATTCACAACTATATTTGTTGTATTAGGATTTGATTTTGTTTTAAAAACCCAGGCATATAATGCCGCATATATTACTCCTAAAGACAGGCTGTTCATCACACCTTGGCGAATAGCAAAGTTTATATTGTGTATCAATTCTAAACTTTCGCGTGTTTGTCTGCCTTTTGCCATTTGATATTCGATCATATTATTAAAATAATCCGGAGAAATATTCTCGTAAATAATATATTGTGCAATAGGACTTAAAATGGTTAGTAAACCGGTTAATATCAGTCCAAACTTAAAAGCACTTTTAAATTCCCATACGGCGCCTTTACCTAAAGATTTTTTTTTATCAACAAAAGCAATTGCCCACAAAAAAGTTAAAATAACGTAATAAATTGCAGGTATTAAAATATTGCTGAAATCTTTATGATAACCTAAAGCCTGTTTTAAGGCAGCCCATAAGCATGTAAAAGCAGTAATAATGCCTGCCCATTTAAGTTCGATACCTATTTTGTTCATTGTACTTTAAAAGTTTTAACAAAAATAATCAAACTTTTAGCACAAAAAAAATGCTTAATCATAAAAATTACTTAATGATTTTTTTTATATTTAGTAAAAAATAAGCGCTTTTTTTAAAACAATTGCTAAAATAGATGAATATGAAAAAGTTAATATTAATTCGACACGGAAAATCGTCTTGGGGTATGCCCGTAAAAGATCACGGAAGACCATTAAACAATAAAGGAATTAAAAATTCTAATCTTATTTTTGAACAAATTCAAACAAAACTTCCAGAACGGTTTTTGGTATGGTCAAGTACGGCAAAACGTGCGCGCGATACGGCGAAAATCTTTAATGAAGTGCTAAACATTCCACAAGAATTAACCATTTTAAACGACGATTTATATACATTTGACGAGGCTATTTTAACCAAAACAATAAAGAATTGTAATGATTCTGTTCCAAGCCTGATTATTTTTGGACATAATAATGCAATTACAGATTTTGTTAATAAATTTGGAAACAAATTCATTGAAAATGTTCCAACATCCGGCGTGGTGATCATTGAATTTCCCCAGGAAAACTGGAACAATATTAGCAATGGAAAAACCGTTACAACACTGTTTCCAAAAGATTTAGTAAATGCAGATTAACCAACCAAAATATATTGACCGCGAAAAAAGCTGGCTGGCTTTTAACGAGCGTGTTTTACAGGAAGCTGCCGACCGTACAGTTCCACTTTTAGACCGTTTGCGGTTTTTAGGAATTTTTTCAAACAATCTTGATGAATTTTTTAGGGTAAGATATGCCACCGTACGTAGAATTTCTATATCAAAAAATCACGGAAAAAAACTGATTAATAACGTTAATGCAAAAACATTATTGCAGGATATTACCGAAATTGTGATTAAATTACAGACAAAAAGTCTTGAAATTTTAAATGAAATAGAAACCGAGTTGGAAAACGAAGGTATTTTTATTGTTGATGAAAATCAGGTTGATACCGATCAAATTGAATTTATCCGTGATTTTTTTACACATAAAGTAAGTCCTGATTTGGTAACCATTATCCTGAATGATTTAGATGAATTTCCCATTATTCGTGATTCTTATGGATATCTGGCAGTTAAATTGGTGAAAAAATCGGGTGAAGATTCGCACAAATCAATAAAAAAACGTACCCGATACGCTTTAATAGAAATTCCTGCACAAATAAACCGTTTTGTTGAACTTCCAAAAAAAGACGGTAAACAATACATTATTATGCTTGATGATGTGATCAGAATTAATTTGGATAACATCTTTTCTATTTTTGAATTTGAAAGTATTTCGGCACACATGATTAAAATCACCCGTGATGCAGAGTTGGATTTTGATTCAGATTTACACAAATCGTTCCTTGAGAAAATATCAAATTCAGTACGCGACCGCAGAGTGGGCGAGGTGGTTCGGTTTGTTTACGACAGTACGATAGACAAAGATACATTGGATTTTTTCCTTGATAAAATGGATATTGAAGCGGTTGACAGTATTATCCCGGGAGGACGATACCACAACCGCCGTGATTATATGAGTTTCCCTAATTTAGGAAGAAACGACTTAATCACCGAAAAAATTCAACCATTACCAGTAAGTGGATTGACCTTGCAAGGCAGCTTGCTTCAGCAAATCAAAAACAAAGATTTTTTAATCCACACGCCTTTTCAATCGTTCAATTATATCGTGAAATTTTTGCGTGAAGCCGCTTTAGATCCTAAAGTAACAAGCATAAAAATTACATTGTACCGTTTAGCAAAAAATTCACAGATTATTTCATCGTTGATCAATGCGGCAAAAAATGGCAAGAAAGTTACGGTGCAAATTGAATTGCAGGCACGCTTTGATGAAACAAGCAATATTAATTATGCCGAAATTATGCAGGCAGAAGGTATCAAGTTGATTTTTGGCGTAAAAGGATTAAAAGTACATAGTAAGATTTGTGTTGTTGAACGTTTAGAAAGCAAAAAAATCAAGCGTTATGGTTTCATTTCAACAGGCAATTTTAATGAAAGCACTTCAGCTGTTTACACCGATGTTACGCTTTTAACTGCCGATGCACGTATCATGAAAGAAGTAAATAAGGTGTTTGAATTTTTTGAAGTAAACTATAAAATTTACCGATACAAAGATTTAATTGTCTCGCCACATTATACCCGCTTAAAATTTACAAAGCTAATTGATGAGCAAATAGAAAAAGCTTTAGACAATAAGCCGGCAATGATACGTTTGAAAATGAACAGTTTATCAGATTATAAAATGATTGATAAGCTGTATGACGCAAGCCGTGCCGGAGTTAAAATACAATTGATTGTTCGTGGTATTTGCTGTTTAATACCCGGAATACCTGGATTAAGTGACAATATAGAAGCAATCAGTATTGTAGATAATTTATTGGAACATTCGCGCATTTATATTTTTGGAACAGATGAAGACGCAAGAGTTTATATTTCATCTGCCGATTTTATGACCCGAAATATAGACGAAAGGGTAGAAGTAAGTTGTCCGGTATATGACAACGATATAAAAACCGAATTAATAGATACTTTTAAAATATATTGGAAAGGAAATGTGAAGGTTCGTTTGCATTCTGAACGCTTAGAAAACCGTTACCGACGCTTGGGAGAAGAGCGTTTTAAGGCACAAGACGAACTTTACAATTACTACCGGAATAAAATTGATGTTGTTTTAGATTAATGATAAAGATAAAAAAATACGCAGCCATTGATATTGGTTCAAACGCCATGCGTTTGCTGATATCAAATGTTATTGAAGAGGAAAATAAGCCCACACAATTTAACAAAAGTCATTTAATACGCGTGCCCATACGTTTAGGGCAAGACGCTTTTACCGTTGGAGAAATTTCTGAAGAAAATTCAGACCGAATGATAAAAGCAATGAAGGCTTTTAAGTTGTTAATGGATGTTTATAAGGTTGAAAAATATGCAGCTTGTGCCACATCGGCAATGCGCGAGGCATATAACGGCAATGAATTGGTAAATGAAATAGTTTCTAAAACCGGAGTGAAAATTGATATTATTGAAGGTAAAACAGAAGCCGCCATTATAGCAAATTCAGATTTAGAATCTTTTATAAAAAAAGACGGACATTATCTATATGTTGATGTTGGTGGCGGAAGTACGGAATTCACTGTTTTTTCTAACGGAAAACAAATCGTATCAAAATCTTTTAAAAACGGAACCGTAAGATTGTTGAACAATATGGTAACCGAAAGTGTTTGGATCGAAATTGAAAAATGGATTAAAACCCACACGCACGATTTAGAAGGTTTGGAAATTATTGGTTCAGGCGGAAATATTAATAAAATATTTAAAATGTCAGGTAAACCCAATGATAAGCCACTAACACAAAGCTATTTGATGCAGCGTTTTAAATACCTTAATTCATTATCTTATGAAGAGCGTATATCAACATTAGGTCTAAACACAGACCGAGCCGATGTTATTATTCCTGCAATAAAAATATATGTCAACGCAATGAAATGGAGTAACGCAAAATATATCTACGTACCAAAAATTGGACTATCAGACGGAATTGTGAAAGCAATGTATTACAAAAACACAAAAATTAATGTAAATAAAATCCTTTAACAATGTTAAAGGATTTTTATTTATGTTAAAAACAATACCCGTTCTCGGCAATCACCTTAGAAGCAATGATTTCTCTTAATTCAATTACATTAGGATAGTTTTCATATTTGGTAAATCTGCGTAAGCCCATCAGCATCATGCGTTGCTCATCGCCTTCAGCAAAAGAAATAATTCCTTCTTTTCCTTTCTGGGCAATGGTTTCAACGGCGTTATACAGATACAATTGTGCCATGGCTATTTGTTCTTTCACTGTTTCTTTTCCTTTAGAATGAGCTAATTTTTCCGTTCTTAAAATGGTAGATTCTGCCATGTAAATCTCAATTAAAATATCAGCCGCCGCCAATAATAACTGTTGGTTTTCTTCTAATTCGGTACCGTATTTTTGAACTGCCGAACCGGCTACCATTAAAAAGGCTTTTTTAAGTTTTGCCAAAATTGCTTTTTCTTCTGCGAATAATTCATCATAATCTGGTGTTGTAAAATCGGGAATACCCATTAATTCCTCACCCACAGCCATTGCCGGACCTAAAAGATCAACATGACCTTTCATTGCTTTCTTTATAAGCATTCCCACAGAAAGTAATCGATTGATTTCGTTCGTTCCTTCATAAATACGGGTAATTCGGGCATCTCTCCAGGCACTTTCCATAGGCGTATCTTCTGAAAAGCCCATTCCACCAAAAATCTGAATACCCTCATCGGCACAAATTTGTGCATCTTCTGACACCGCAACTTTTAAAACAGAACATTCAATGGCAAATTCTTCTACACCCTTTAATTCGGCTTCCTGATGCGAATTACCGTTTTCTAATCTCATTTTTATACGGTTTTCAATATCGCCTGCCGCTCTGTAAGTAGCCGATTCTCCTGCATAAGTACTGGTTGCCATATCGGCAATTTTTTTGCGGATGGCTCCAAAATTAGCAATCGGAGTTTTGAATTGAATGCGCTCGTTGGCATATTCTACTGCTTTAGAAACAATTCGTCGTTGAGAATCTAAACAAGCTGCGGCTAATTTAATACGACCGATGTTTAAGGCATTCATTGCGATTTTGAAACCTTCGCCACGTCCTGCCAACATATTTTCGACAGGAACAAGCGTATCGTTAAAAAATACCTGTCTTGTCGAACTTGCACGGATTCCCAATTTGTGTTCTTCTTCACCTAAGGTAATTCCGTTTGTGTTATTTGGATCGTATTCTACAATAAATCCGGTAATGTTTTTATCGTCTTCAATTCGGGCAAAAACAATCATTAAGTGACAAAAACCAGCATTGGAAATCCACATTTTTTGTCCGTTAATTTTGTAATGTTTGCCATCTTCGGTCAGTTCAGCTTTGGTTTTTCCGGAATTAGCATCCGAACCAGCTCCCGGTTCTGTTAAACAGTAAGACCCAAACCATTCGCCCGAAGCCAATTTTGGAACGTATTTTTGTTTCTGCTCTTCCGTTCCATATAAAGTGATAGGCATCGTTCCAATTCCTGTGTGTGCTCCGAAAGCTGTTGAGAATGATCCCGATGCGCCTGAAATGTAATCACAGGTAAGCACAGTAGAAGCAAAGCCCATACCTAAACCACCGTAAGATTCGGGCACAGCAACACTTAAAAAGCCGAGTTCTCCTGCCTTTTTCATTGATTCTTCGGTAAAAGCATAGTCTTTTTTCTCGAAGCGTTCTTTGTTTGGCCATAATTCCCGATCAACGAATTCTTGTACCGAATCACGCATCATTTTTTGTTCTTCTGTAAAATCCTCTGGTGTGAAGATGTTTTCTGCTTGGATTTCTTTAACGATAAATTGACCGCCTCTTGTTATGTTGTTTTCCATAATTTTGATTTTTAGAGAAAAGATGAAAGAGTCAAGAAGAAAGACCTTGTTGGTCTAACCTGTTGATAAATCCCAAAATCATCTTTTGTAGTTCTACAATTTTATTTTCTATTTCGTTTGTTTTAATTTCTGATATATAATTATTCTGTTTTGCTATTAGAAGTTGGGTTTGAAGTTCAAAAGAAGAACCAAGAGCAATATTCAAAAAGTGTTTAAAATGAATATTTCCTCTGTTTGAGCCTTCTGCAATGTTTGAAGAAACGGAAACAGCTGCTCTGTTCATTTGACTTGTCAAACCATATTGTTCTGTTTTTGGAAAATCAGAGCAAAGTTTATGAATGTCTGAAGCCACTTCCATTGCTAATATCCAAATTTTCAGATTTTTGAAATTATGTCTCATAGTCTTTTTCTTTTAGAGTTAATTAGAATCAAGAAACAAGAGTCAAGAAAAAAGATTTTATTTGCTCTTGTTTCTTTCTTCTTGATTCTTTGCTCTTTCTTCTCAAATCAACTCATATACTCCCGCAGCACCTTGTCCTGTTCCGACACACATTGTAACAATTCCGTATTTATTACCACGTCTTTTCATTTCGTCAAAAAGCTGCACCGATAATTTTGCTCCTGTACAACCCAAAGGGTGTCCCAAAGCAATAGCTCCTCCGTTTACGTTTACAATATCTGGATTTAAGCCCAATTCTCGGATAACTGCTAATGATTGTGATGCAAAAGCCTCGTTCAATTCAAATAATTCAATATCATTTAGCTGTAATCCTGCCTGTTCAATAGCTTTCGGAATGGCTTTTACCGGACCGATTCCCATAATTTTTGGTTCAACACCCGCAGCTGCATAGCTTACCATTCGTGCAATTGGTTCAAGGTTTAATTCTTTAACCATTTCTTCGCTCATAACCATTACAAAAGCTGCTCCGTCTGACATTTGCGAGGAATTTCCTGCTGTTACGCTTCCTCCGTTAGCAAATACAGGTTTTAGATTTGCTAATGCTTCAATTGATGTTCCTGCTCGTGGTCCTTCGTCTTTGGTAACTGTGTAGGATTTGGTTTCTTTTTTGCCTTTTTCGTTGATAAAAGTCTGCTCAACCATAATCGGAACAATTTGCTTGTCGAATTTTCCTTCTGCCTGTGCTTTTAATGCTTTTTGATGCGAATGGAAAGCAAATTCGTCCTGATCTTCACGGGAAACTTTGTACTTTTCGGCTACTGCTTCAGCTGTAAGCCCCATTCCCCAATAATAATCTTCATTTCCCTCTTTGGCTACTTCATAATCAGGGGTCGGCTTGTATCCTCCCATTGGGATAAAACTCATACTTTCTGCACCGCCTGCAATGATGCAGTGTGCCATTCCACTTTGAATTTTGGCTGTTGCCATTGCAATAGTTTCCAATCCTGAAGCACAATAACGGTTCACGGTTACTCCCGGAACATCAGTTACTTTTAATCCCATCAACGAAATTAAACGACCAACATTCAAGCCTTGTTCGGCTTCGGGCATTGCGTTTCCGACCATTACGTCATCAATTCTTGTTTTATCAAAATCAGGCAATTCATTCATCATATACTGAATGGTTTCTGCTGCCAATTCATCGGGTCTTTTAAATCTAAAAACTCCTTTTGGTGCTTTTCCGACGGCTGTTCGGTAGGCTTTAACTATGTATGCTGTTTTCATCTTATTAACGGTTTGCCTCTACGAGGCTTTAATTATTACAATTGGTTTTTGTTATTATTAACAGGTCGCTCCTACGGAGCTAAACCTTAATTTATCATTTATTTTCTATTATCAGGTTGCCTCTACGAGGCTTTAATTATTAACAACAATCCCAGTTAAACCACGCTTGGTTAAAATCTTTTTCCTTTAAACTTTTGGGATTGATAAAGAAATTTCCAACTCCAACATCTCCAAACATTATTTGCTCATCGGTATCTATCTGTAATAATAAAATTTCGTTTTTTTTATTTTTTGCGTAATCTCTTGGGTCTGATTGTGTAAAATAGGCATAACCTCCTATTTTGTGTCCTGTTCCGTCAAGAAAACTATCCATTTCTTTAGCCTGTTCTTTCGTTAATTCTTCCTGAAAATCAAAATAATCTTTCCCGTTAAAATCTATTTGATCATTAAATCTAAAATCTTCGTATCCACCGTATTCAATGGTTTTTTCAAAAGCTAATTTATGTTCACAATAAATGGGACTTTCTTCATAGAGTTTTTCGGTCAAAAAAGAGAAATCGGTTTGATATTCATTTTCAATAATTTCGTGAAATAAGACTTTATAATCCTCCATATCATACCATTCTGTTGACGAAATGAAAAACTGTAAAATCCCATCAGTAGGATAATTTTCAATTTGAGGTGTTTCTGCAAAATTGATTTGAGCCAAAAGTATCATTGGATTTCCTTTTTTATCTTTCGGATACTCAAAACCTATTGGTAAATAAGGCTTTCCCAAAAACTTACTTTGTGTAAAAGTTGGATTTTCGTTTTCACTAATTGGTGTTGCTTTAATTTTTATAGATTCCAATTTGAATTTTTCTAACTTGTCTTTAAATTCATTTAAAAAGTTTGGTATCATATGATTATAATTTTTTGCTCTTACCTCGTAGAGGTAAACTGTTCATAGCTATTGGTTTGTTTTTTTGAGGAAGCTCCGTAGGAGCGACCTGTTAATAGCTCCCGATAGGAGCGATGTCATTTTTTTATTCAATCCATTCAAATAAATATTTTGAATCGTATTCGATTTCAAATTTTTCCAAAAAACCTAAATATTCGTCTTTAAATGTTTTCTTTTTATGATGTTCCTCTTGGTTTAAAATGTATTTTACAACATTATCAACACTGCTTTTAGAATAAGAAAATGCTCCAAAACCTTCCTGCCAATTAAATTTTCCGTTTACCCATTTGCTGTCGTTTATGAATTTTGACGAACCTGCCTTAATATCTCTTACCAAATCTGAAATACAAACATTCGGACTCATACTCACAAGAATATGAATGTGGTCAGGCATTGCAAAAACAGCAAATAATTTCTGACCTCGGTTGGTAATAATACCTGTAATAAATTTATGCAATTCCTCCCGATTTTCTTTTGAAATCAGATTCTGTCTTCCCTTTACAGCGAAAACAATCTGAATGTAAATTTGTGTGTATGTATTTGCCATTATTATCAGGTCGCTCCTACGGAGCTAAATCAAAATTTATAAATCATTCTATTAATATTAACAGGTTGCTCCTACGGAGCTAAATTGAAATATATTTATTGTTTTATTGACAGGTTACTTCTATGAGGCTTTTCATAATTTTTTAATTTATTGTATTGCTGTATAATGTTTATTTCAAAAAATCTATAATTAGTATTATCGCTACGATAACTAAAATAAAGAGTAAAAAAACTTTCATCATTTTTTTATTGTCCTTATAATCCGTAATCGGTAATGATTCAATTGTTGCTATAATAGAGTTGGAAGTCAATATTTTATCAACTATTTTTCTATCACTATCAAGTAAAAAATACCTAATTCCCGAATCAATCAATGGTTGTTCATCAATATCATAATAATATTTGATTCCGTTTTTTTGTAATTCAGACTCAAAAACAATTTTATCTTTTAACAACACATATAGTTTATAGTGATTTTTTAATCGTATGTCAAAATTAGATTTCCCCATTCTTCCCTACATTATACAATATACAACAATACACTATACATCAATTTCTCAACGGTTTCCCTTTTGTTAACATATATTGAATACGTTCTAATGTTTTCTTTTCGGTACACAAGCTTAAAAATGCTTCTCTTTCCATATCTAACAGATATTGTTCGGTTACTAATGTGGGCTCAGATAAGTCGCCGCCTGCCATAACATAAGCTAACTTGTTGGCGATTTTACGGTCGTGATCTGAAATGTATTTTCCCGCCAGCATACCGTCAGTTCCGACTAAAAATGCCCCTAATGCCTGTTTACCTAAAACCTGAATGTCTTTGCGGTGTACAGGTGGTGTGTAACCGGCTTGGGCAAGTAATAAAGCGTGTTTTTTGGCTTCGGCAATTTGTCGGTCTTTATTGACTACAATCACGTCTTTGCCTTTTTGTAGAATACCTAAATCGTAGGCTTCGTAGGCTGATGTAGCTACTTTGGCTGTTCCTACGGTCATGAAATATTCTTGTAAAATATTGAGTTTGACATCGTTTTTCTTAAATTGATCTGAAGCACGCAATGCCATTTCTTTTGAACCGCCACCTCCGGGAATCACTCCCACGCCAAATTCTACTAAACCAATATAGGTTTCGGCAGCTGCTACGGCCTTATCGGCATGCATGGTTAATTCGCAACCACCGCCTAATGTCATTCCGTGTGGAGCAGCAATTACTGGAATAGCCGAATAACGCACCCGCATCATGGTATCCTGAAATGATTTTATGGCAAAATTCAATTCATCATATTCTTGTTCCACAGCCATCATAAAAATCATCGCCAGATTAGCTCCTACCGAAAAATTAGCTGCCTGATTTCCAATAACCAAACCTTCGTATTCGTTTTCTGCTATATCAATGGCTTTGTTGATACCTGAAATAACGCCGCCGCCAATAGCATTCATTTTAGAATGGAATTCTAAATTCAAAATTCCATCGCCTAAATCGTGTAAAGTGGTTTCTGAATTGCCCCAAACTTTTTTATTGTTACGGATATTGTCCAGAATGATGAATGTGTCTTGTCCGGGAATCTTTTTCTGTGATTTTGAGGGAATATCGTAATAATAATTCGATCCGTCTTTCACTGTATAAAACGACTGATTGCCTGACGCTAACATTTCTTCAATCCAAGGAGCCGCTTGTTCTCCGGTTTCTTTAATCATATCCAATCCGGCTTGGACACCAACGGCATCCCAAACTTGAAATGGTCCGTGTTCCCAGCCAAATCCAGCTTTCATGGCATCGTCTATTTTGTATAAATCATCGGTAATTTCAGGAATACGGTTCGAAACATAAGCAAACAATCCGGCAAAAGATTTTCGATAGAATTCGCCTGCTTTATCTTTTCCTTTGACTAAAACTTTGAATCGGTCAATAACTTTATCAATGCTTTTTGTTGCTTCTAAGGTTTGGAAATTCGCTTTTTGTTGCGGACGATATTCTAAGGTATTTAGATCTAATGAAAGAATCTCTTTATCTACTTTTTTGTAAAACCCTTGTTTGGTTTTGCTGCCCAACCATTTATTTTCCATCATTTTAGAGATGAAATCGGGCAATTGGAATAGATTATGTGCTTCGTCGTTTGGACAATTTTCGTACAATCCGTTGGCAACGTGCACCAAAGTATCCAATCCCACCACATCAACCGTGCGGAACGTAGCCGATTTTGGACGACCAATAACAGGTCCGGTCAGTTTATCGACTTCTTCAATGGTCATTTCCATGTCTTTAACCAGATGAAACAGACTCATAATACCGTAAATTCCGATGCGGTTTCCAATAAACGCAGGTGTGTCTTTGGCAACAACTGATGTTTTACCTAAAAATTGTTCTCCGTAATTGTTTAAGAAATCCAAAACTTCGGGTTTTGTTTTTGGTCCCGGAATGATTTCGAACAATTTCAAATAACGCACAGGATTAAAAAAATGTGTGCCGCAGAAATGTTCTTGAAAATCTTCGCTGCGACCTTCGCTCATCAAATGAATGGGGATTCCGGAAGTATTGGAAGTAATCAATGTTCCGGGTTTACGGTATTTTTCAATTTGCTCATAAACAGCTTTTTTAATATCCAAACGCTCTACAACCACTTCGATTATCCAATCTACGTCTTTTATTTTTGCCAAATCATCGGTCGTGTTCCCGGTTGTAATTCTGTTTGCAAATTTTTTATCGTAAATAGGCGAGGGGTTCGATTTTAAGGCAGCAACTAAATTATCGTTGACAATTCGGTTGCGAACAGCATTATTTTCTAACGTCAGTCCTTTTTTCTGTTCGCTCTCGGTGAGTTGATTAGGAACAATGTCCAGAAGCAACACTTCAGCACCAATGTTTGCAAAATGACACGCAATACCCGATCCCATAATTCCGGAACCAATAACTGCCACTTTTTTTATTCTTCTTTTCATATTTTATGTATATTGTATTGTTGCATATTGTTCTAATAAATGTCTTTAGAAAGGATTAATTCTTGAATGGTTTCTGACATTTCGATAAATTTACCAATCTCTTGTTGTGTAAATGTTTCCATAAGTTTATCGTTGAATTTTAAAACGGTTTGTTTAGAAAGTGTTCGTTTTTCAAGACCTAATTCTGTGAGAAAAATATCTACTCCGCGACCGTCTTTTGGATTTTTCTTTTTATAGATCAAACCTTTGTCTTCCATTGTTTTCAGCGTTCTTGTTAAACTGGTGGGTTCCATACCCAAACGCGGAGCCAAGGCTGTTGACGGTGTTCCTTCTTTATCAATGTTTAACAAAGCAAAGCCCACAGCCATTGAGGCACCATATTTAGAGGCTTCTTCGTTATACATTCGGGCAATTGCCTGCCAGGTGTTTTTTATGATTGAATCGATTGTTTTATTTTTCATGTAACCATTAAAAAGTTATGAACCCAAATATAATAAAAAAATAGTATGCACGCATACTATTTTTAATAAATTTATATCGATAAATCAAAAATTATGGATTTGCTATTTTTACATCTCTTTTGTTTAAAATAATTTATAAAAAAATCTATTTACCCTTTTTTCCAAAATTGCCACCATCTTATTTTATGTATCATTACCTCTCCTATAAAGAATTCTTCCCTTTCTTTAAGATAAAAATTTAGTTTATTGAGCCAATCATTTTTATAAATACGTGTTTCAACATTCTGAAAACCAAGATATGTTATATTAACAGTAACATAATTTTCTTTAAGGTCTTTTGGTAAGATTATCTTAAAATAACCATTACTATCAGTTTCAAATTCTAAATTAAATTCTTTTATAAAAATATAGGCACCAGGAATAGGCTCTTCAGATTCTGTTAAAACTTGTCCTTTTAAGGTATTTTTGAGACTGTCTGTTCTGATTTGTTTTTTTATATCAATTCTTTTGTAATTAGATTCGTTTTTAGAAATATTCAAACTGTTTGTTGATGATAAAGGTGTTGCAAAAGCACTTCCTGTTGATCCTATTAAAAAGATTGCTGTTAGTACTTTACGTAATTTTGATCTGTTTTTTTTAGATGGAATTTCTATGGGGCAATTTAATTGTGATACAGACATTCTACCACAAATTCTGCTTTTTGATTGCTCAATAATCTGAATAATTTCTGTATTGTTAAGTTTTGTAAAATCAATTACTTCTTTTGAACATTGCATACAGAATTTTCCCCGATCGTGAGGCTGCATAGTGCTCCATTTTTCGTTACAGGGATTCTGAATATTTAATAAATAACTATCTTTCAATATGTTGGTGTTTAATATTATCTTTTTATATATGTAACCTTACCTCCGTACCATTCGTAAATTAACTTTAGTCTATTTAATTTTCTCTTTACTAAATAGTTTTGAGCAAATATAGAATCATCAAATTTTTGAATTATTACACCTTCCTCTTCACTTATTTTTCCTTGTTCGACTAAAATATAAGTTGAATCAATTTTATTTATCTCTAACAATTTATTATAAACCTTATTTGATGGTCTTTCATACTGATAATCTATTAAAAAAGTTTCTCCATTAATCTCTCTGTAAGCTTGTGGAAAATAATCGTATTGTTTAGATTTACTGTCATTTAATATAATGTCAAGTGAAGATGGGGAAATTCTTATTAAAAAATAATCGTTTGGTATAGAATCAATCATCACATCAAAAATAGCATAATCTTCTACATAACCTTCAAGGTATGATTGGTTTAAATAATCATTTAAAAAAGGTTCGATGTTTTTATAATCCTTAAAATCAATGCTTTTTTTAATACTACTACAACCTCCCAAACTTAAAAACACAAATGTTAAAACAAGATTGATTTTACTATTTTGAATACAAATCCTCATATAAATCTTTGTATTTTTCTAATATAACTTTTCGCTTTAATTTAAGGGTAGGTGTAAGCTCGCCTGTTTCAATAGACCATACATTAGGGGTTAAGGCAAATTTTTTCACTTGTTCCCATTTACCAAATTGCGGATTAATTAAATCGATTTCTTTTTGAATGCGTTCTATTACCAATTCGTTTTTAACCACCTCTTCTAATGTAAATCCAATGGTTACTTTGTTGCGGTTTGCCCATTCTTTAATAAAGTCAAAACTTGGTTGAATTAAAGCTGCCGGCATTTTTTGTCCTTCGCCAACAACCATGATCTGTTCAATAAAACGCGATTGTTTCAGAGCGTTTTCAATCATTTGCGGAGCAACGTATTTACCGCCACTTGTTTTAAACATTTCCTTTTTACGGTCGGTGATAAACAAAAATCCGTCGGAATCAACCATACCGATATCGCCTGTGTGAAACCATCCGTCGATAAAAGCTTCTTTGGTTTTTTCTTCATCTTTAAAGTATCCCTGTGAAATTGAGGGACCCTGACAAAGAATTTCACCGTCTTCGGCTATTTTTACCGTTACATTATCTAAAACACGACCCACTGAACTGATTTTCCAACCGTGATTACGTTGGTCGTTCACAGCAATTACCGGTGATGTTTCTGTTAAACCGTAACCTTCCATAACCGGAATGTCTGCACCCCCGAAAATTCGTGCTAATCGAGGAGAAAGGGGGGCCGAACCTGAAACCAACAATTCTAAATTACCGCCTAAGGCATCGTGCCATTTAGAAAAAATCAGCTTGCGGGCGATTTTTAATTTAAATTCGTAAAAAGATCCGTTTACTTTATAAGGTTTAAAATCTTCTGCTAAACGTAATGCCCAGAAAAACAAGGCTTTTTTAACGCCTGAAAGCTCAGATCCTTTGGCATAAATTTTATCGAATACTTTTTCTAAAACTCTTGGAACCACCGTCATTACCTGTGGTTTTACTTCTTGCAGGTTATCGGATATTTTATCGATAGATTCTGCAAAATAAATCGAAACACCCATGTATTGGAACAAATATAAAATCATCCGTTCAAAAATGTGGCAGCACGGTAAAAAGCTTAAGGCGGTATATTTACCGGCTTCAAAAGGCACACGGTGTTGCGATCCCATTACATTGCTTACAATATTATCGTGTGTTAGTAAAACACCTTTTGGGGTCCCTGTAGTTCCCGATGTATAGATAATAGATGCTAAATCTTCGGGTGTAACGTTTGCTTTGGCAACTTCCAATTCGTAATCGTTTAGCGCTTCTTTACCGGCGGTAATAATTTGCGACCAGTGTGCACAACCCGGAATTTCATCAAAAGAGAAAATTCCACGTAATTTAGGAATATTGAATTTTACCGCGTCTAATTTTTCTAAAACGTTTTTGTCTGAAACAAAAACGTAAATACTTTCAGAGTGTTTTATAATATACTCATAGTCGTGTTCTGAAATGGTTGGGTAAATAGGTACGGTAACGGCACCGGTTTGCAAAATACCAATGTCCATAATATTCCATTCGGTTCTGTTGGTAGATGTAATCAGGGCAATTTTATCGCCTTTTTTTACGCCCATTGAAAGCAACGCTTTAGAAACGTAATTTGCCTGTTCTATATATTCTTGTATGCTTGTTGATTTCCAAACGCCGTTGTATTTTGTAGAAAAAGCTTTTTCTAACGGATAATTTTGCAACTGATAATAAGGAATATCGAATAATCTACCTATTTGTGACATATTTTTTGAATGTTTTAATGACTGCCTCTGCAAAATATTATTTTTTTAGTGAATTTGCAAATGTTTTTTAATATTGTTAGAAATTAGGTGTTGGGTGCTTGATGTGCTTATAACGGACTTTTAATTATTTAAAGCGTTAAATTCTTTTAATTTTTCCATTCCTTCCAGATAAGCTTCTGTTGCCGGAAATTCTTTATTCTCATCACCAGCATTTATTAAAACCCCATTTTTATAGAAATAATCGGCATAATGTAACAGTTTGTTGGCATTGTTGGCATCGGTTTCTTCAATGATACACGCAATTAATTGATTTTCTTTATAATAAAATACTTTTTGAAGCGTGTATTTGTCAAAAACGGTGTAAATGATTGAAAAAGTCTTATTATCGGGCAAAATGTAATATGCCAAATCGTACAGAGTACCGTTAGCCAGCGTTCCGTTTTTGTTTATGGGATCAAACCATTCGTTTTGAGAAGTGGCTTGTATGTAGCCTTGAATTTGTTTGATTTCTGTATCACTATCTTGTGCAAAAGCAGTTGAAATTGAAAAGAGTAACAGGAAACTTGCTATTATTTTTTTCATTGTTATTTTTAAATGGTCTATTGACCATATTATTAAATTTACCGAATATAATACTAAAATAGTATGCCTGCATACTATTTTATAAAATTATTTATTTATTCTTTCAAATATCAATTATTTTTTTTCTACTTTCATTATACAGTTATCATTATACAAAAATTGTACTTCTCCATTTTCATTAAAAGTAAAACTTGATTTGTTTGTATAAGACTCTAATTCTATTGATGATAAAAGTTGAGAATCTTTCAATGCTTTTTCCGTTTTTTTGTCAATTTCCATTAATTTAAGATTTTTAGAAGAATCCTTATATAATAAAAGAATACTTTCATCTTTGTCAAAAATATCGTGGATATAATAGCTTGAAATTTTTCCTGTTTTAAGAGCCTCAGAAACAAGATTATTTAATGTACTATACTCATTTTCGGGAAAAGGTATTTTGTATCGTGTGTCCTTTTTGTAATCATATATAAATTCACCAAAGCGTAATAGAACTAATGATTTATTAAAAAGATAATCTTGAAAACTCCGATAAATCTTATATTTTATGTAATTATTTGGGATATTATTATTGATAATTTCTTTTAAAATTAATTCATTAGGATTATTTTTATTTATTTCAAAAACAGACAAATATTTATCTGTTTCGGTTGAATCATATTCTGTACGTAATGGAATAATATAATTATTGTCGTCAATTATATAAAAATGGCTACTGTTAGGAAAATAATTATTTTCTCTTAATAGGGGGTGTTGTCCATTAATATACTTAACTGAAATAATAGATTTTTTTTCGATGCTATAAGTCACTAAGAAAACTTTTTGCAAAATTACCTCTTCTTCAGTACCAAGTTTTTTTTCAATGAACTTTATTCTTGTCATAAACAAGAGTTCTTCTTCGTTAATTTTTTTTCCTTGGTCTATAGAAGGGTTAACTGCGGGGTACTGTTTCGCTAAATTAATAATTTCAATATATTTTTCTTCTACTTCATTTTTGTCATAGTAAATGTCGTATGCCCTTTTTACCCATTCTTCATCTGCAATAATGTCTAATGAGTGATCTTTATCATAATAAGACCATCGGGATAACTGACTGCTGTATATTAATAATGATTGGTCATATTGTATAAGCCGTGCACCTTGTTTTAAATTACTATAACACGGATTTTCTTTATTTGAATATATATTTACAAATTCATTAACGTTTAATCTATATAAATCAGCTGAATATATTTTTTTGTTATTTTCTATAATATTTATGGTTGATTTGATTCCATTGGCATATTCATTAAATAACGTATCTGAATATTTTACACTACTTGATTTGTAATTATCTATACCTGTTCGTTTATTAACTAATAAAGAATCTGGCTCTAATTCACTTTTAAAAACAAAAAGTATTTCCGGATTGTTTAAAGCACTGTTTATTTGGTTTAAGGGTGCAGTACAGCTTATACAATCATTAAGGCTTAAAGCTACAATAATTTTCTTTGAGTTATTTGAAAAACTTATTAAAGTTGATAATAACATCAATATAACGAGTGATTTTCTCATATTTTGTGTTGATTATAATAAAAACAGAGGGTTATTTAATAATCCTCTGTTTAGCTTAATTGAAATTTTTATTAATCTTCTACCATTTGGAATTGTATAAAATAATCAGTATTTCCAGGCAAGTTAGGTGGTAATTCATCAAAGGATTGCCCGTTTACAGTAATACTGCTTTCAGGCGCAACAATATCAATTTCAAGTGCCGGAACTGTAAATCTTACATAACCACCATCGCCAGCGTACGGTGTTATTGTGTAACATATACTTGCTTCTCCTTCACAATTTATTGAGATGTAATCGTCACCCTGACTACTTATAAAAGCACTACCAGCAGCAGTTTTGGTTTGTGAAAAACCTAATGTTGTTAATCCTAAAAAGAATAACGTTGCTAAAATTGTTTTCACATAAAAATAATTTATTTGTTAATAACAACACTAATCTATAATTTTGTTTTTTATTTCCAAAATAATTTTAAAATTTTAACATCATTTATTTTAATTTAATACGTTCGGTTCTGTTTGCTAATTCCCAGGCGGTTACAAAAATTAATTGTGTGCGTTTCAGCATCTGGTCAAAATCAATTTTTTCTATGGTATCTGTCGGTTTGTGATAATCGGCGTGTTCGCCGCTGTAATAAAAAATAACCGGAATGTTGTATTTTGCAAAGTTGTAATGATCAGAACGGTAATAGATCATTTCGGGATGTTTGTCGTCATTATAGGTATAATCTAAATGCAATTTCGTGTATTTCTTGTTCATTGTTTCAGAGAGATTGTGTAATTCGGTACTTAATTTATCACTCCCCACTAAATAAATATAGTCTTTTTTTGATTTTTCGTAGGTAAAATCCCATCGTCCAATCATGTCTACGTTTAAATCGGCAACAATTTGTTCTAACGGAATAATTTTAGAATTCACAAAAAAACGTGAACCATGCAAACCGTATTCTTCACCGGTACAATGCAAGAAAATAACTGATCGTTTAGGACCGTTTCCGTTTCTTTCAGCAATTTTAAACATACGTGCCAGCTCTAATAAAGCTGTTGTTCCCGTTCCGTTATCGTCGGCTCCGTTGTAAATTTCTCCGTTTGCCACGCCCACATGGTCATAATGAGCTGAAATAACAATATATTCATCAGGTTTTTCGCTTCCTTTAATATACGCTGCTACATTTTCACTGTCGTTTAATTTCGGGCTAAACATTCTTTTCATAGCATCAGACGGAACGGTTTGAAAATAATCTTCGGTTCCTGGAAGTGGAGCTATCTCAAGGTTTCTATAGATATTCCTGATGTAATTTGCTGCCATTTTTTGCCCAGGTTCGCCCGTTTTTCGTCCTTCCATTTCATCACCGGCAATAATCGTTAAATGTTTAATTAATTCGTCTTTAGACAAATGTTCCATCATATCGCGTACACGGTCTTTCTGAGCATGAATTGTTCCGGAATGCAAAGCGGCAACTGCCATAAAAAAGAAAACGGTGTTCTTAACCTTCATTTTTCAGTATTTAAGTTTACATCAACTAAAATACTAATTTTACAAATAGCTATTGTATATTTGTTGAAAATAATCAAAAATGGGTAAAGTTGTATTGATTACCGGCGGATCGTCGGGCATTGGTAAAACTGTGGGGAATTTCCTGCAAAAAAAAGGATACATAGTTTATGGCAGCAGTCGGAATCCGCAACAGGTAACCGATAGTTTATTTCCGTTAGTTGCTATTGATGTTCGAAATTCTGAAACGATACAACAAGCCGTTCAGGAGATTATTAGAAAAGAAGGAAAAATCGACGTTTTAATTAACAATGCGGGTGTGGGGATTACCGGACCTGTAGAGGAAATTCCGTTAGAAGAAATCCAGAATAATTTTCATACCAATGTTTTTGGTCCCATTGAAATGATGAAAGCGGTATTGCCGTTTATGCGGAAACAAAAATCAGGTTTGATCATCAATATAACATCTATTGCAGGTTATATGGGATTGCCTTATCGCGGGATTTATTCGGCATCGAAAGGTGCTTTGGAATTAATTACGGAATCGATTAGAATGGAAGTAAAACCGTTTAATATTAAAATGGCTAATGTGGCACCCGGCGATTTTGCAACCGATATTGCTTCACGCAGATTTCATGCTCCGTTATTAGATCATTCGCCTTATAAAGAAATTTATAGTCAGCAATTGGCAACGATAAATGAACATGTAAATGATGGCGGAGATCCTATAGAAATGGCTCAGGCAATTGATAAAATTATTCGGTCAAAAAATCCAAAAGTGCATTATAAAGTAGGTGCTTTTATGCAAAAGTTTTCTATCTTTCTAAAAAAGATCTTGCCTGATACGGTCTATGAAAAAATGCTGATGAATCATTATAAAATAAAGAGGAATCTAAACGCAGATTCACTTCATTCAGAATAACAAACTATAAAGCAAATAATAATTTTTTAAAACAACAACACAATGAAATTTTTTATAGACACAGCAAATCTTGAACAGATTAAAGAAGCCCAGTCATTAGGCGTGTTAGACGGTGTTACCACCAATCCGTCGTTAATGGCTAAAGAAGGAATTACAGGTAAAGACAATATTTTGAAACATTATGTGGATATTTGTGCTATTGTTGATGGTGATGTTTCTGCTGAAGTAATTGCTACCGATTATGAAGGAATGATTAAAGAAGGTGAGGAGTTGGCGGAACTACATGAGCAGATTGTGGTAAAAATCCCGATGACAAAAGACGGGGTAAAAGCGTGTAAATATTTTTCTGATAAAGGTATTAGAACCAATGTAACACTAGTTTTTTCGGCAGGTCAGGCGTTATTGGCCGCAAAAGCAGGAGCAACCTATGTTTCACCATTTATAGGTCGTTTAGACGATGTTTCAACCGATGGTTTAAATTTAATCGACGAAATCAGAATGATTTACGATAATTATGCTTTTGAAACTCAGATTTTAGCAGCTTCTGTCCGCCATACTATGCATATTGTAAACTGTGCAAAAATTGGAGCAGATGTGATGACAGGTCCTTTAAGCTCTATTTTAGGCTTACTAAAACATCCATTAACCGATTTAGGCTTAGAGCAGTTTTTAGCCGATTATGCTAAGGGAAATAAGTAGGTGTTTGAAGGAAAATTCTGAATAATATTCAATAAAGACCTCAAACTTAAAGTTGAGGGCACTGAAAAACTATACTCATATCAAAAAAAAGAGCATTTTTACTGTAAAAATGCTCTTTTATATTTTGTTATAACACTGAAAATCAACAGAATATAATTCTATTTATTTTCATGTATCCTCCTATTTCCTTCATCAAAAGACTTTTTCAGCGGCCTCCTTAAAGTTCGATTTTTTTATTTATGCAAAATCATTGAGATCTCGATGTTCACATTTCGTGGTAATTTTTCAACCTGCACACATTCACGTGCCGGAGCTGTTTCCGGGGAGAAATAACTTCCATAAATTTCGTTAATCAATGCAAAATCGTCCATATTTCTAATAAAAATGGTTGCTTTTACAACATGTTCAAATGTTAAACCAGCTTCTTTGATAATATATTCAAGGTTTTGCATAACCTGTTTGGTTTCGTCTTGAATGCCAGTTGTAACCAATGTTTCAGTTTGCTGATTAAACGGAATTTGTCCTGAAATAAACAATAAATCGCCTACCATTACCGAATGATTATAAGGTCCGATAGGAGCGGGTGCTTTTGAAGAATTAATGATTTTTTTCATCTGCTTATATTTTTATAATTTGAAACGTATCTTGTTATATTATCTGTTTCTAAAACGGCGTTCGGCTGAATTTCGTTTTTCGTATTTGATATCTTGTAAAATAGAAGATTTGATCCCGATAAAGAATGTCCATTGCTTGTAATAACCATTTGGAATCCATGAAAAATCCATTCGCCATGATTTCAAATCACGTTCAAAACGCAATTGGGTGTAAGTAACGCCTTTATTTTTGAAATCGTATCCCGTAGAAAAACCGGTAACCCAACCCGGGGCTAAAGTTACGTTTCCTGAAACCATTAATGAATTGTTGGTAATTTCTGAATTTCTACTTGCGTTGTTATAAGTTAAGCTCCAGGCAAAAGTTAAATCCCACGGAATTTCGGTATTGTAAAATGATGTTTTGGTTTCTTTGCGCTTGATTTCATCAAACATTGATTTTTGTCTGTCTGCCAAATCAACTGATTGACCAAATAAATCATCACCACGACCGCCGTTTTGTACATTTTGATTTTGTTCATCGTCTTCAGGATTTAGGCTTCCGCCAAACAAAGGATCGGTACTTGCCAATGAATAATTTACGGTAATGTTTGCACTGGTTAAGCGAAGCAAACTACCGCCGTTTGCAATGTTAAACTTGTCAATTCTTCTTCCTGCATTGTCTATACCCAACGCATCTAAAGTGGCACCTAAATTCAATCGTAGTTTCTCTTTCAATAAATTAGTGTTGGCACTCATGCTGATGGGTTTTAATTTTAACGAATCGGCAGTGAAGTCATACGATGTACCAAAGTTTAATGAATTTAAAAGCATTACTTTTTTTGGTTCGCCGGTTGTTGATTCGTCATCGCGTACTTTTGCTTCAAAATTGTTCCCTAACGATAAGCTTACAAGGTTTGACATTGTTTGGTTAGGGGCACCGAACAAGGTTCCCTGAAAACGAGAATATTCTTGCATGGTAGTTCCCAACGCATCAATGGCGTATGTATCATAATACTGATCAAAACTTGGTGTATAGGTATAAGAAACCGACGGACGCATTACGTGGCGTATTGCCTGAATTTTTGAATTTTTATTGAAATTAAATGTTCCGTATAAAGTGGTTCCCATATTTGCTCCAAAATTATACGTACGAAAACTGTCAAAACCGTTATTGCGAACGGTTTCCGGTTTGTTTGTTTCGTAACTGTACGCTTTGTTAAAGGTGTTCATCACCCAAGTTTCGGTATAACTACCTGTTAACGAAACCGAAAAATACTTAAATAGCTTAAAGTTGGTAGCCAATGGAATACTGTGCTGAATACCGGCATCCATTTCCTTAAACATTTCTGATTTAAAGAAAAGCGAATCGGTGGTTTGAATTCGGTTTTGACCACTTAAACTATACTGTAAGTTTAAATTTTGGATGATTCCTTTTTTAGATCCGTTTTTTGGAGCAAAGGGATATACACGGTCAATACTTGCCTGCACATTTGGCAACGTCATGGTTATTTGCTGGGTATTGGTATTTTGGGTGTGATTTGCCGAAATGGTTAAATTTGCCTGCGGTGTTGATTGAAACGTTTTTGAATAACTTACCGATGATGATAATGTGTTATTCATATTTGAACCAATATTCTGTGTGTTTAAAGAGTTGCGGAAATAACTGCTGCTACCCAAGTTTACCGATGCTGCAAAACGCGAATTGGGATTTGCCTTGGCATCTTGCGAGTGGCTCCATTGGATATTGTAAATTTTGGCATTCATGTAATCATCAAATCCACGCTCACCCTCTACAATATTTTCATATCGGAGGTTAAAATTTCCGTTGTACTTGTAACGTTTTCTATATTGCGATTGTGCATTTAAAGCAAAAGTTCCTTTTGTATAGTAATCTCCCAACAATGTTAAGTCAATCATATCGTTAAACGCAAAATAATATCCACCGTTTTGCAAATAATATCCTCTTAAATTGGTATCACCAAATGACGGAATAATAAATCCGGAAACAGATCCTTGCGATAATGGAAAAAAAGCAAACGGCAAACCAATAGGCGTGGGTACATCTTCAATAACCAAATTGGTAACTCCGGTAACGATTTTTTTATTGGGAACAAATTTTGCCTTTTTTGTTTGAAAGTAATATTCCGGATTATCAATATCTTCGGCTGTTGTAAAAATGATATTTTTTTGGAAATAAACAGAATCGTTTATTTTTTTTGTTTTTTCTGCCTTAACGTTAAAATCGTTGTATTTTGTCCGGGCGTTCCAAACTATTGCTTTTTTTGTTTTGGTGTTAAAACGGATAGAATCAGGTTCTACAACTTGCGTTCCTTGTTTAAAAACCGGATGTTGTACTAAATTTCCTACCGAATCTTTAATTCTGCCGGCATAAACTTCTTCTTTTTCGTAATCATAAATGATCACCCCGGCCGTTAATTCGTAATCTTGATACTTAAAAACCGCCTGGTTGTACAATGTAACCTTTTTATTTTTCTGATCTAATTTCTCGTAATCTTTAGCCGTTCTAAACATGGGCGCTTCTAATTTTTGCGTTTGTTTAGGTTGCACACTGTCTCTTTTTATCGTATCTGAAGCAGTGCCGGGTGTTAAAGGATTTACAAGCGTATCTCTTTTGTTTTCAATATCTAAACGTTTGTTTACATGAGGAAATTCTTGTGCTGAAACCTTGTTTACAGCTGTCGGAATTACAATCAGATTAAAAACGATATATAGTACTTTTGTATGCAATTTTTGGATACTATTATGATAGAATTTCGGGTTTGTTTTTTAGACTCCAAACTTACTAATATTTTTTTTTAATTTTGGCGTTTTTAAAAAGAAACGAAAATATAAAATATACTATGTTTATAAATAAGTTTACAAGTACTTTAGGTCTTTTTTTAGTATGTGTTGGATCAACGGTTTATGCCCAAAGTTTTAAGGTGGTTTTAGACCCCGGGCATGGGGGGAAAGATTCGGGCGCGGCTTATAAAAATTTTATTGAAAAAGAAATTGTTTTGGATGTTGCTTTAAAAGTAGGCGAATTGCTTAAGGCAGATAAGGATATTAAAGTGATTTATACACGGAAAACCGATGTTTTTGTAGAAGTAGCAGAACGAACTAAAATTGCAAACCGTGAAAAAGCAGATGTGTTTATCTCGATACATGCAAATGCGGCAAAAAACCGCGAAGCATCAGGAACAGAGACTTTTATTATGGGTGTGAGTAAAAACGAAGCCAATTTAGAAGTGGCAAAACGCGAAAATGCGGTGATCACCCTCGAAAATAATTACGAAAAACACTATGCAGGATTCGATCCCAACAAACCGGAATCGCTTATAGGTTTAACGTTGATGCAAGAACAATTCATTAAACAAAGCATTGATCTGGCTTCAAAAGTTCAGAAAGGCTTTAGACATACAGTAAAAAGAACTGACAGAGGAGTAAAACAAGGACCTTTCTGGGTTTTACATAGTGCGTTGATGCCAAGTATTTTAATTGAATTGGGTTTTGTATCAAACAGCAGCGAAGGAGCTTATATTAGTTCCGATAAAGGTAAAGATGAGTTGGCACGTTCTATTGCCAAAGCAATTATTGATTATAAGAGAAACATCCAAAGCAATTAATCGCATAAAAAATTTCTAAAAAAACCTAAACTTATCGGATTCGTATTAAAAACGGTATATATTACTTTTGTATGCAATTTTTATATGCTATTTTTGTAAAATTGTAGGTGTGCTTTTTTTAGATTCCGCACGTACTAATATTTTTTTTAATTTTAGATTTTAATAAAGTAACGAAATATAAATATGCTATGTTTATAAAGAACTTTAAAACTGCTGTGGGTGTTTTATTAATGTGTGTGGGCTCAACAGTTTATGCACAAAAATTTAAAGTAGTTTTAGACCCTGGTCATGGTGCTCACGATTTTGGTGCTGTTCGTGGTAATTATGCCGAAAAGAAAATTGTATTAGATGTTGCTTTAAAAGTAGGCGAGTTGCTTAAAAAAGATAAAAACATAGACCTGGTTTACACCCGTAAAACCGATGTCTTTTTAGAATTAAGAGAACGTACCGAAATTGCCAATCGCGAAAAAGCAGATATCTTTGTTTCTATACACGCAAATGCGGTAGCTAATGCGCCAAGTGCAACAGGTACAGAAACTTATGTAATGGGTATGAGTAAAAATGCGTCAAATTTAGAAGTGGCGAAAAAAGAGAATGCCGTTATTACGTTAGAAGAGAATTATGAAACGCATTATGCAGGATATGATCCCAGCAGACCAGAATCGCTGATTGGTTTAACGTTAATGCAAGAACAGTTTATTACACAAAGTATTGAGTTGGCTTCAAAAGTACAAACCCGATTTACCAATGATGCCAATCGTAAAAACCGAGGTGTTAAACAAGCCCCTTATCTGGTTTTACATGGTGCCTTTATGCCAAGCATTTTAATTGAAATGGGATTCTTATCAAATAGCGAAGAAGGTGCTTATCTGAATTCAGAAGAAGGTAAAAATGAAATGGCGCGCAGTATTGCAAACGCGATCATCGATTATAAAAAACAACACCATTCGGCAAGTGAGAATATTCCTGCAAAAGAAGAAAAACAAGTACCAAAAGAAGAGCCTAAAAAAGTAGAAAAACCTGTTGAACCTGCAAAAACATCTTCTATCGATGCTTCTAAACCGGCTGTTGTAACTAAAGAAGGAGTATTGTTTAGAGTGCAAGTTGTGGCAAGCAGTAAAAATGTAGAATTAAACGCGGCAAATTTTAAAGGGTTAGATAACATCACCATGCTGAAAGAAGGTACAATGTACAAATATTTTTATAACGAAACCACCGATTACAACCATGCCCGCAAAGCTTTAGAAGTTGCTAAAAACAAAGGATACACATCGGCATTTTTAGTTGCTTATAAGAACGGTAAAAAAATAAGCATACAAGAAGCCATAAAATAATAACTATAAAACATAAAAATTGAAAATAGCTATATCAAGAGAGGTAAAAACAGCCGTGTTGGTGTTATTATCTATAGGAATGTTAATTTGGGGATACACCTTTTTAAACGGAAAAAACATTTTCAGCAGTTCAAGGACATTTTTTGTTGAATATGATAATGTAGAGGGCTTGTCAACTGCTTCATCTGTTACAATAAACGGTATGGTGGTTGGTAAAGTACATCACATCTCTTTAAAAGATCAGGGTAAATTATTAGTTGAACTAATGATGACTGAAAATGTAGATGTGCCAAAATCATCAAAAGCAATTATCTATTCGCCGGGATTTATCGGTGGAAAACAAATTGCTTTAGAAATCAATTACAAAGATCCTGAATTGGCACAAAGCGGCGACTACCTGCAAGCAGGAAGCTTAACAGGATTAATCGACGGATTGGGCGAAAAAGTAGATCCTATTGCAAAAAAACTTGATTCGGTTCTTTATAATGTAAACATTTTGGTTCAAACCATCAACAAAACATTAGATCCGGCAGCACAAAAGAATTTACAGGATGCCTTGGCACAGTTAAACGCTACCATGACTAATGCCAATGCCATTACAGGTAAATTTGACAGAATTGTATCAAGCAACGAAACCAAAATCAATAACATCGTAAGCGATTTTAATACCACATCGAAAAACCTTTCGGCTTTTTCTAACGATTTGGATAAAATTCAGTTACAAAAATTACAGGATATCCTTAATAAATTTGATAGTGCCGCATCAAATTTAGATAACATGATGACCGATATAAACAGCGGTAAAGGCAATCTGGGTAAATTGATGAAAGAGGAACAGCTGTATCAAAATTTAGAAGATGCTACGAAAGAACTCAATCAATTATTAGAAGATGTTAAATTAAATCCACGCCGTTACATAAACATTTCGGTTTTTGGTAAAAAAGCAGCACCTTATGAAGAACCTGTAAAACCATAAAAACAAAACATACAAAAACAACATACAACAAAACAATAATTAATTTATTACAGTAATGCAGATTTTAAGCAGTATTTTATTTATAGCTTTAACAGTTGCAGGTTTTGGTTTATTTGCCATAAACGCAAAAAAAATCTACCGCAATATAAAGCTGGGGCAGCCGGTAAACTGTACCGATAGGTATTCAGAACGTATTAAAAACATGCTTCTTGTAGCTTTTGGGCAAAAGAAAATGTTTACCAGACCCGTGCCGGCATTGTTGCACTTTGCAATTTATGCTGCTTTCATGATTACTCAAATTGAGCTGATCGAAATTTTTATTGACGGAATTTTTGGTACGCACCGTATTTTTAAAGAACCTCTTGGCGGTTTTTATACGTTTATGATTAGTTTGATCGAAGTATTGTCAGTAGCCGCTTTAACAGCAACTATTTTCTTTTTATCAAGAAGAAATTTACTGAAACTTCCCCGCTTAAATATGAAAGAATTATTAGGATGGCCCAAAAAAGACGCCAATCTGATTTTAATAATGGAGATCGTCCTGGTGTTATGCATTTTCACAATGAACGGAACCGATGAGGCTTTGTATAACATGGGTAAATCTCATTTTGAAGGACAAGGTTCTTTTAACTTTGCCATTTCTCAATTTATTGGTCCTGCTGTTTTTGGATCTTTGAGTGAAGGCACTTTGCATATATTGGAAAGAATAGGGTGGTGGGGACACTTTATCATGGTACTTACTTTTTTAAATTACCTGTATTTTTCTAAACACCTGCACATTTTATTGGCATTCCCAAATACGTTTTTTGCCAATTTAAACCCTTTGGGGCAATTTAATAATTTAGAATCTGTTACCAATGAAGTGAAATTAATGATGGATCCTAATGCAGATCCTTTTGCTGCACCGGCTCCTGATGAAAATGCCGTTCCTTCAAAATTTGGAGCATCAGATGTGATGGATTTAAACCAGGTACAATTGTTAAATGCTTATTCATGTACCGAATGTGGCCGTTGTACATCGGTTTGTCCGGCAAATATTACAGGAAAAAAATTGTCGCCACGTTTAATTATGATGAAAACCCGCGACCGTTTAGAAGAAGTAGGTAAAAACATCGATACCAATAAAGGAACTTTTGTTGAAGATGGCAAAACATTGTTAAACGATTACATTACACCAGAAGAATTATGGGCGTGTACCACTTGTAATGCTTGTGTAGAAGAATGTCCAATCGAAATCAGTCCGTTGTCTATCATCATGGATATGCGTCGTTTTCTGGTTATGGAACAGAGTGCTGCTCCGATGGAGTTGAATACCATGATGACCAATATTGAAAACAACAGCGCACCTTGGCAATACAGCCAAATGGATCGTTTAAATTGGAAAGACGAAAACTAACAACATACACAACAATAATTAAAACAATTAAAAATGTCAGAAAGTTTAGTAGTGCCAACCATGGCAGAAATGATGGCGAGAGGCGAACAACCCGAAGTTTTATTTTGGGTAGGTTGTTCAGGCAGTTTTGACGACAGAGCAAAAAAAATTACCAAAGCGTTTGTACGCATTTTAAATAGAGCTAATGTAAAATTTGCCGTATTGGGAACCGAAGAGGGGTGTACGGGAGATCCCGCAAAACGAGCCGGTAACGAATTTCTGTTCCAAATGCAGGCAATGATGAATATTCAGGTGTTTGACGGTTATGAAGTAAAGAAAATCGTAACCGCTTGTCCGCACTGTTTCAATACCATTAAAAACGAATATCCCGATTTAGGCGGAACATACGAAGTGGTTCATCATACCCAGTTTTTAAAATCGTTGTTAGATGAAGGCAGATTAACTATTGAAGGCGGACAATTTAAAGGAAAACGCATTACCTTCCACGATCCTTGTTATTTAGGGCGTGCCAATAAAGTGTATGAAGCTCCGCGTGAGCTGATCCAGAAATTAGATGCTGAATTAGTTGAAATGAAACGTTCAAGAGCCAACGGATTGTGTTGTGGTGCCGGTGGTGCACAAATGTTTAAAGAACCTGAAAAAGGAAACAAAGACATTAATATGGAACGCACAGAAGAAGCTTTAGACAGCAATCCAAATATCATTGCGGCAGGTTGTCCGTTTTGTAATACCATGTTGACTGACGGTGTGAAATTTAACCATAAAGAAGGAGAAGTGAAAGTAATGGATGTTGCAGAATTAATTGCTAACGCTCAGGATCTGTAATATGAAAAAAGGCTTATTATTCCTCTTTTTTATTAGCCAGATGGTAACTGCACAAACACTCTCTAAAACTGATCTGTTAATCGCAGTTGCAGACAATATTTGTAATGAAATTGCCGAAAAAAACATTGAAGTAAAATCTGAATTTACCATGGGTGTTTATATGCTGAAAGCGGTAAACAACTATAAAGAAGATATTGAACATTACTACGGGAAAAATTACTTAACAAACGAAGGGGTAATGGGCACAATGGGAGAAGATATTGGATTGTATTTAGGATTAAAATGCCCCGAAATCTTTGAATTTTTTGTTGGTAATGAAGAAGCTACATTTGAAGAAACTGCCTACCAACAGGTAACAGGTAAATTCCACAAAACAATTAAGAATCAATTTTTATCGTTTATTATCAAAGAAGAATCAGGAAAAACACATGAATTTTTGTTTTTAAACAGCTTTGAAACTTCTTATCTACTGACTGATAACTTGTTAAGTTTAGACGATGAAATAGAAGTAACATATTATGTTTCCGAGATTTATGACGCAAAAGTTGGTAAATTTGTAAATTATAACATAGTATCTTACTTAGAAAAAAAATAAAATATGTATGTACCTTTTGATGAACTGCCAAAATCCTCAAGAATATGGATTTATCAGTCAAATAGAAAATTATCAGATGATGAAGTGGCATCGGTCGATGAATTGTTAAAAAAATTTGTTGACGAATGGGCAGCTCACAGTACGCCTTTAAAAGCTTCCTATCAGATAAAATATAATCGTTTCATTATATTAGCTGTAGATCAGGACTATCATTCGGCTTCGGGGTGTTCCATTGATGCATCGGTTCGTGTTATTCAAGAATTAGAGCAAAAATTGGGCGTTGATTTATTAGACAAAATGAATGTAACCTATAAAACAGGTGAGTTTATTGCACATAAATCATTGATTGATTTCAAGAAAATGGCAAAAGAAAAAGCAGTTAACGCCAATACCATTGTGTTTAATAACTTGGTAAATACCATTGAAGAATTTGAAGAATTCTGGGAAGTTCCGGCAGGCGAAAGCTGGCATAGCCGGTTTTTTTAATATATAAAATCCATCGTAAAGATGGATTTTTTTATATCCTTTTAATGAGGTTTTAATCAGCGGTATTTATTCTCATTAAACGAGTTTGGTAGAATTTCGGGTAATAATTTTATCAAAATTGGTAACAGCAAACTACCGCCCGGAATTAAAAAAATGGTAAATGCCGGAATGGTTTTCCCTAACTCTATAAACTGGTTTTTTAATTGCTGTTTTTCCTTTTTATCTAAGTTAGAATACGCAGCTTTAAAAACTAGTTGCATTAGTAGTTTGTTGTTTTCTAATTCCTTAATTAAAGCCGTTTTGTTTCGTTTAATTAATAAAGTAACCGTTTTATTAGTATGTTTGTACAATTTTTTTAACGGATGCGAAAATTGAAAATAAGGAATTTCATTCCGGTTACTTTCAATAAAATCGGTCATAAATTGCAATGATTGTTTTGTAAATTCTTTCGGTGAATCTAATACCTTTTGTAACTTTAAGATAAAGTTGAATTCTTTATCATCAATCTTTTCATCGTTCCATAAAATCATTAACGTAATGTCATGAAGATAAGCCTTGCCGTAAAATGTTTTAATGTTTGACAGATCTAATTCTGAAAGCTGAATATTGAATTTATCCAAAGAATTGTATTTTAACGAATTACTGATTACTTCCTGAATTTTAACATCGTATTTTGATGTGTTCTGTTTCTGGTTGAAACTGATCATTGTTAAATAGGCAATGGTTTGTTCCAGATATTTGTAGTAATCTAAAATTTCGGTTTCATTCATTAAAAATCTTTTAAAGCACAGCACATCGGTAAAAATTAAAAAATTAGATAAGTGGTGCGAAAAAGTTTTATCAAGATAATTTGATGATCGGGTAGTGCGTTCATTTATGATTTTTTCTAACGAGGCATACGCTTTTTTAGACTCAAATTTTATGAACGAGAAGTAAGAATCTGTTTTTGCTTCATCTATTTTTTTATAGAAATCTTCTGCTAAACGAATAAATTCTTTGACGTTGGTTTGTTTATTAGTAAGTACAAAAGTTCCGTACAAAGCCTCAAGAAGTACAATTTTGGTGTATTCTTCATGCGTTAAATCAAATGAATTAAAAACCGCTTGAATTGCTTGTGTGGTAAATCCATACACAAAACCGGTTTTACGAATGTTATCGTAAAATGTTTCTTCAGTTTGATTGATAAAAAAAGATGGATTACTCAGTTTAAAAAACTTTGTAATCCATAATTCTTTTGATGGGTTCATAAAATTATTTTAGTTCAAAAACTACATTTACATTAGTTGATATTTCAATTTCACCAACAGCCAATGTTTGTTCCTGTGCAGCTGCATCTGCTGAAAAAGCGGCTGTTTTCATTGCGTAAACTCTTGGAATATTAACCGATGACTGATCGCTGATGATTAAAGCTTTACCAATATTTTGATTCAATGCTTTTGCATAATCTTCGGCTTTTTTCTTAGCGTCTAAAACAGCTTTGGCTCTGATTTCTGATGCAAATTTTTCTGTTTGAGTCGATTTAAACTCTACTCCCTGAATGTTGTTTGCACCTGCAGTTATTAAATCTGCCATTAAACTTTCGTAATTATCTAAATTTCTTAAAGTAATGGTAATGGTTTGGCTTGCTACAAAATAATCTTTTTTCTCTTGGTAATCTCTGCTTTTGTAAAGATTCACCCGTTGTGTTTGATAATCTTTTTCATCTACTGAACTTTTTTTGATTACCTGGATCATTTTGGCAATAATTTCATCGTTTTGTTTTTTGGCTTTTACAGAATCTGCATCTTTAATTTCAGCTCCCATGGTTATAATGGCGTAATCGGGTTTAATTTTTATGGACCCTTCGCCGTTTACGTTTACTTGTGGTGTAATGGTGTTGTTCTGTGCCATAGCTGAAAATGTTAGAATTACAAACGAAAATAAATAAAGAAATTTTTTCATAGTTTTTATTTTTAAAATTAAATGTTACGCCATTTAAAACTTTTTTCAATGGCTTTTATCATTTCCCCTGCAATATCCTTGCCAGTTGCACCTTCTATACCTTCTAATCCCGGAGAAGAATTTACTTCTAACAGCAAAGGTCCTTTAGATGAACGGATTATATCTACGCCGGCAACTTTTAAATTCATGGCTTTTGCAGCTTTAATGGCAATTTTTTTCTCGTCTGCAGTCACTTTTACCACAGATGCTTTTCCGCCTAGATGGATATTTGCCCGGAATTCTCCAGGTAAAGCTTCGCGTTGCATTGCAGCCACTACCTTGCCGTCAACAACAAATAAGCGAAGATCTTTTCCGTTGGCTTCTTTGATGAATTCTTGAACTAAAATATTGGCATTTAAACTTTTAAAGGCATTTATAACCGATTCGGCAGCTTTTTTAGTTTCTGCCAAAACCACACCTTTTCCTTGAGTTCCTTCTAATAATTTTATAATTAATGGCGAACCACCAACCATATTGATTAAATCACTGGTATCAAGCGGAGAATTAGCAAATCCGGTAGTAGGTATATCTACTCCGTGATTCAACAATAATTGTAACGAAAATAATTTATCGCGCGACTGGGTTATGGATGCTGCATTGTTTAAACTGAAAACTTTTAGTGCTTCAAAATGACGAATTAACGAACATCCATAATAAGTCATGCTTGGACGGATTCTTGGGATAATGGCGTCGAAATCATTTAAGATACGTCCGCCACGATAATGAATTTCAGGCTGAAGCGCATCTAACTTCATATAACAATGTTTAATATTTAGAAAATGCATTTCATGGCCACGCAATTCACCTGCTTCAATAATTCGCTGGTTTGAATATAAATCGGGATTGCTTGCAAGCACTCCAATTCTAAATCCTTTATTCTCTTGAGTTGTGGGACTGTAATATTCTTTTATTTTTTCTGGTGTAACAATGCCAAATTTAAAATGCTCGTCGGGGTCAACAATAATTTTACCGGTCATTGCTTCACGGCCTAAAAGCATCCTGAACCCCATAGAATCCCGATTGGTTAAAGTTAATTCAATTGTCCATGATTTTTCACCCAAAGATAATTCTGTATTGATTACATATCTGCTTTCGCGTGTACCTGTGCTGCTTTTTACAATGCGTCGGTCAATAACTTTAGCTTCGCATAAAATAGCACTTTTTACATTTTTTTGAATGGGATGGATCAGAAACTTTATCCAGGTTTCACCGTTTTTCTCAAAAGGAGTAATTTGTTCGGCGTGTAATGCCGAGGTTTTTGCACCAGAATCAACACGGACCTTTATTGCCGGAACTTTTAAATCCGGTAATGCACACCACTCCTCACTTCCAACAATAATTTTCTCAGTCATAAAAAATATTTTGAACAAACTAATGTATCTAAAAAAATAAAATAATTTACAAATTAACAAAAAAATAAAGTCGCTTTTTAAAATTAAAAGCGACTTGTATAAATTATTTCCGATGTTTAGATTACAAACTAAACGCTTGCTTTATAACGTCTATTTTATCTAACTTTTCCCAGGTGAATAATTCAACTTCTACTATTTTTTCTTCTCCGCTTGGGCTTTTAAATGTTTTGGTAACCGTTTGGGTTTTACGTCCCATGTGCCCGTAAGCCGCAGTTTCGCTATAAATAGGTTTTCTTAATTTTAAAACTTGTTCAATATGATATGGTCGTAGATCAAACAATTCCTGGATTTTTCCTGCAATTTCACCATCGTTTAAACCTACTTTTGATGTTCCGTACGTATTCACAAAAACACCCATTGGCTCTGCAATTCCAATAGCATAGGAAACCTGAACCAAAAGTTCGTCTGCTACACCTGCAGCAACAAGATTTTTAGCTATGTATCTTGCCGCATAAGCCGCAGAACGATCTACTTTACTTGGATCTTTTCCGGAAAAAGCACCACCGCCGTGCGCTCCTTTTCCACCATAAGTATCCACAATAATTTTGCGTCCGGTTAAACCTGTATCGCCGTGTGGTCCTCCAATGATAAATACTCCGGTAGGATTCACGTGGTAAGTAATTTCATTGTTGAAATAAGGTTGGTATTGCGGATATTTCTTTAACAAACGCGGAATCAAGATGCTTACAATATCTTTTTTGATTTGATCCTGCATGGCTTTCTCTGCGTTGTTTTTAGCTTCGGCAGAATTGTTTTCAGGCTTAATAAAATCGTCGTGTTGGGTAGATAACACAATCGTTACCACTCGTTTGGGTTTGTTATCGTCACCGTATTCCAAAGTAACCTGCGATTTAGCATCAGGACGCAAATAAGTAATTTCGTTGTTTTCTCTGCGTAATTCTGTCAATTCCTGCAATAATTTATGCGATAAATCTAACGCCAAAGGCATATAATCTTCCGTTTCGGTTGTAGCATAACCAAACATGATGCCTTGGTCGCCGGCACCTTGTTCTTCTTTATTAGATTTGTCAACACCTTGATTTATATCAGCAGATTGTTCGTGAATGGCAGATAAAATACCGCACGAATTAGCGTCAAACATATACTCGCTTTTAGTGTAACCAATTTTCTTGATTACATCGCGTGCAATTTGTTGTACATCTAAATAAATATTTGATTTAACTTCTCCTGCCAAAATTACCTGACCGGTGGTAACCAATGTTTCACAAGCTACTTTTGAATTTTCATCAAAAGCCAAGAAGTTATCAATTAGTGCATCTGAAATTTGATCTGCAATTTTATCAGGATGTCCTTCGCTCACAGATTCAGAAGTGAAAAAATATGCCATAATTAGTTTGAATTTTATGTTAATGAGGAAACTAATATGTATGCTCTTACTAAAGTAGTATTCTGCTTTAGCATTTTTTAAAGAGGTTGCAATCAGTCAAATTTTTCCTCGGAATTATGATACAAATGTACAACAAAGATTTTTAATTTATCCTATTTTTTCATGTTTCTTATTTGTAAAGAATACATGAGAACTAAATTTTTTTTACATTGATTTAAAATTAAACGTATTAATAATGAATTATTTAAATAATTTATTGTATTTTTATTTAAAAATTGAACAGCTTTATGAAAACAAATTATTTTTTATTACTCATCGGTCTTTTATTAGTAGGATGCAATAAAACCACCGAAACAGAAAAAAGTACTAAATCATTAGCTACTAAAAAAGAAAATTTAAATGCAGAAAGTGGTTTTATCACTCAACAGATTTCTAATTTAGAGTTTCAAGTAAAAGCTTTTAAAATAGGAAGCGAAAAAGTTTCTGATGAAGAACTTAAAAAGTACTTATTGGAAAACCTGCCTAAATTAGAAGAAATGTTGAAAGAATACAAAACTGTAGTCAATGTGTCTTCAGGTGAAAACCTTTCAGATGAAAACCAGAGAGAGTTATATAAACTTTCAATAGCTGATAACAATGGTTTTGACAATGTGTTTATTTTATACTACAAAGATTTTTTGAAGAAAACCATACATGAAAATTCTTCGCAAATATTAGATAACGAAACCTATGATTCTTTAAAAAATCGTTATGGAAATATTTTATACGAACAAAAATTGTATTTCGATGTGCTGAAATAAGGTTTAAGTTAAAATGGAAGAGAAGGCTGTACCTGATTTGGACAGCTTTTTTTATTGTAGCATATTATTTACTAAATAGTTCACTTAAAATTTTCACTGAGAATTTCTTACTTTTTATAGGAAAATTAAACTGTAGAATGTACTTTTAGTAAAAAAATAGATACAAATATGAAATTTCATACACGGAAATGGGTTAAACCAGAAGATTTAAATCCAAACAAAACACTATTTGGTGGAAAATTATTAGCTTGGATTGATGAAGAAGCTGCATTATATAGTATTATTCAGTTAGAAAATTCGCATGTTGTGACTAAATTTATGTCTGAAATAAATTTTATGGCATCAGCAAAAGAAGGAGACATTGTTGAAATTGGTTTAGATGTTGTAAAGTTCGGCAATACATCTATTGTGCTAAAATGTAAAGTGCGTAATAAAATGACACATGAAACAATTATTACAGTAGATCAGATTACCATGGTTAATTTGGATAGCAATGGAAAACCAAAATTGCATGGTAAAAACCAAATTGAATATGTGAGTGAACGATTGTCTAAAAAAGAACCAGGGGTATGAGTGTTTTAATTACAAAACAATCAGGTGAAACAGCCCCATTTTCTAAAGATAGTTTGCGAAAATCGTTACTGAATTCTGGTGCTGACGAAATTGATGCGGAAAAAATTTGCCAAAAAATTGAAAAAGAAATATATAATGGCATTACCACAAAAGAACTCTACGAAAAAGCTTTTAAGCTTTTAAAAGAAATCAGGTCGTCTATTGCTGCGCGATATAGTTTAAAAAGAGCTTTACAAGATTTAGGACCAGAAGGTTTTTATTTTGAAAAATGGGTTGCCAAGGTTTTCGAGGTACAGGGGTATGATACTATAACAGGTCAACAATTAACAGGAGAATCATTGGTAAATCATGAAATTGATGTAGTAATCTCTAATCGCGATACAGATATTGTATGTGAGTGCAAATTCAGAAATGATATTGATGCTAAAATTAGTGTAACCACGCCCATGTATTTTTTATCAAGATTTAATGATTTAAAAAACAGAGAATTTACTTTTTTTAACAGATCTTTTAAGCCCAATAAAGGTTTCCTTATTACAAATGCTTTTTTTACCTCGGATAGTATTGCCTTTGCAGAGTGTTACCATATAAATCTTATCAGCTGGAATTATCCGGAAGAATATAGTATAAAGAAATTAACCGACAAACAAGGATTATATCCCATAACGTGTTTAACCACTTTAACAAAAGAAGAGGAAAAAATATTGTTGTCTAAAAATTGTATTTTAGTACGCGAATTGGTTAGAAATCCGGTATTGTTAGATCATTTTAAATTTAGCGATGACAGAAAAAAAATAATTTTAAATGAAGCAAAAGAATTGCTTGCAAGATAATTAAGAAAGAGGCTGTCCCAAAAGGGCAGCTTCTTT
>NZ_FNXE01000089.1 GCF_900108395.1 Paenimyroides marinum
TTCATCTCATGCCCTCCGGGCAAGACGAAGGCTTAGTTATTAGCGGCACGTGCCTTTGTTCGGTCTTATTCATAGAACAATTTTAGTTTGGTTTCAGCTGTTTTGTATTTCTTTTTTTGGCTTTCGGTAAGTGATGAAAAAAATGACGGAAAAATTTCAGTTTCATTTCCTTTTGAAACCTTTTTCCACGTTCCTATGACTTTGCCGTTATAAATAATTGTTGGGTAGAAAATACCGTTTTTTGTAAATGCTTTGGCTTGGTTTTCTGCTTCAATTGTAGCGGTTCTATCTTTATAACTTATGATTAGTTCGTCAAATGCAGGTAAAAAGTAAACCGAATTATCTTTATTGGTTTTCAAATTATCTGTTTCGTTCGTCCAATATTCTTCATTTTCAATGATGCTGGAAATGAATTTAGACTTAACCATTTCAAATGCTTTTTTCGCATCAGAAACATTAAGTCCCGACCACCAAACAAAATCTTTTTTCGTTACAGGACTTCGGCTTTGGATATATTTTTCCGCTAATCTTGCCAATGCTTCATCTTTTTGTAAGGGTTTTGCCGCAGGTACTTTTCTATCAAATAAAGCATAAGTAAGTTGTTTACCTACTCTTTCGCCATTGCAAACTATCATTTCCGTTTCTGCCCTAAACATAATGTGGCTTGCCCGCAAATCATTTGTGGCAATTCCTTTTTTGTTGAGTTCGTTCATTATTTCTTCTCTGGTCAGGATTTCATTTTTTTCTAAAAGTTTTCTGATTAAAGAATTACTTTTTTTCAAAACTGTTTCGTCCAAACCTAAACTTCGGTTCATTGATGCAACAGATTTATTAAGGTTCGGTGCGGAAAGTTGCATCATCCATCTTACGTCATCCGCAGAAACCAAATGCCAAGTAGGTCTTAACAGATGCGTCCGTATAATTTTTCCGTTGTTTAAATCATCTTCAATTTGTTTGTCAAAAGCATTGTTAGGTAACCGAATGCCGATAGCCAATTTTGACATTGCATAATCCTGTGCCTGAATTGCACCCATCCATTCTAAAACTTCTTGCGGTGTTTTAAGTTTCGGGTTGGAAATTTGCTGATTAATTAGTCTGTTTATTGCAATTTCATTCAAGGTCATTCGTTTTTGATTATTCATTATTTTCTGACCAATCAAATGGAACTTCTTGTGTTAGTGCAAATAAATTACCGTCAGCGGCTTTCAGCACAGCCAATCTTGCTCCAGGCATATCTACGACACCTGTATCAGGATTGTGATTATTTCCCTCCACTGCTTTGCCCTTGCCAATCTCTACCAAAGAACCGTCAGCAATTTCTACCATTGCTTTTGCTCCATTGGTTATAAAATAGCTGTGTGCTTTTTCTATATCTTCAACTTTCCAAAAAATCAATGGATAGTCAACCCAAGGAAGTCGTGAAAGTGAAATGTCCATATTCTCAATATTAAAAGAAGCAAAGTCCTCGTTTTGCCAAGTTGGGTCTTTGCCTAATAAAGAAGCCCAAGTATCAATGCCTTGATTCAAGTTTCTTGCAGGATAAACTATTGAGGCAATCGTAGTAAGTCTGATTTCTGTTTCGTTCTTATTTTCCATAGTTCATTATTTTTAAGTTGTTGAAATTTGGCAGGGTGGTCGGTTGGCATTGCCGCTAACGTCAGTCTGTGAAAAAAGTACACAAACTCCTTTCAAATATAGTTAATATTTCATAAATTCATTAGGTATTCATAATTCACGG
>NZ_FNXE01000022.1 GCF_900108395.1 Paenimyroides marinum
CGCCGCCTTTTTTTCAAAAGAGGATTACTAAAAAGTAATCCTCTTTTTTCGTTATAGCTTCGGCGTGTCGCTACGGTCGGTTGCTTCGCTAATTCTAAAGCTCGGGGGGAAGTTTTTTTTTCAGGATAACTTTAACAAGAAATATTCCTTTAAGAATGCGTATCTTTGCCGAAAATATTTTTTATGGCAACATTTGAGCAATTCAATTTACCCAAATCTTTACAAAAAGCATTAGACGAATTAGGTTTCATTCATCCTACTCCTATTCAGGAGAAATCTTTTAACATTATCTTATCAGGTAAAGACGTTATGGGAATTGCTCAAACAGGAACCGGAAAAACTTTTGCCTATTTACTTCCTATTCTAAAACAATGGAAATTTCAACCAACCGATGCACCACGTGTCGTTATCTTAGTGCCAACACGCGAATTAGTGGTTCAAGTGGTTGAAGAAGTAGAGAAATTAACTAAATATATGTCAATCCGCGTATTGGGCATTTACGGTGGCGTGAACATCAACACCCAAAAAACATCGGTTTATGACGGCATTGATATTTTAGTGGGAACACCCGGAAGGACTATGGATTTGGCGTTAGACAACGTACTGCGATTTGATGCTTTGCAAAAATTGGTCATTGACGAATTTGATGAGATTCTGAATTTAGGTTTCCGTACCCAGCTAACATCTATTCTTTCCATGATGAAAGATAAAAAGCAAAACATCCTTTTTTCGGCGACAATGACCGAAGAAGTAGATGAAATTTTAGATGATTATTTTAATTTTCCTGAAGAAGTTTCATTAGCACCATCGGGTACACCATTAGAAAAAATCAAACAAAGTGCGTATGCTGCACCTAATTTTTTGACCAAATTAAATATTTTAAAAGATATTTTAACAAATGATGAATCTTCAACACGGGTTTTATTATTTGTAAACAATAAACGATTGGCAGATTATGTTTTGGAACAATTAGAAGAAGATTTTCCGGAACAATTTGGCGTTATCCATTCCAATAAAACACAAAATTATCGTTTAAACACCATGGAATTATTCCAAAATGGTGAATTGCGTGGCTTGGTAACTACCGACATAATGGCTCGCGGATTGGACATTACCGATATTACTCACGTTTTTAATTTGCAGCTGCCCGAAATTCCTGAACAATACATTCACCGCATTGGTAGAACCGGACGTGCCGACAAAGAAGGTTTTGCTGTGAGTTTTGTTAGTCCAAAAGAAGAAGAAGCCCAGTTGGAAATTGAAGAATTAATGGATTATGAAATTCCAATGGTCGAAATTCCTTCACATGTTAAAATCGCCGAACAAAAACTGGAATTTGAAAAAGACCGTGTGAAAATGAAAACCAACAAACGTAAAATTGACACGGAACGCGGTGAAGCCTTTCACGAGAAAAAAGACAAAAATAAAAAGGTAAATTTAGGTGGTCCCGGCAAAAGGAATCCTAGAAAATCGGCTCCAAGAAACCGGGCAGTGGAACGCAAACGAAACGAAAAACGTAAAAAGAAATAAATAAAAACAAAGCTACCAATTGGTAGCTTTGTTTTTATTTATTTTGAAGTAATTCCGCCTTATAATGTGAAATGCGTTCTAAAATTTCAGGTTCAGGTTGCGGATAAGCAATATCTTTATATTCTTTAAGGGTTTCGTAAATTATTTTTGCAACAATTAATCTACTTACATCTTTATCGTCACTTGGAATAATGAACCACTCTCCTTTTTTATGGTTGCTATTTTTTAAAACTTCCTGATAACAAAACTGATATTTATCCCAAAGGTCTCGTTCTTCTAAGTCACCAGGAGAAAATTTCCATTGGTGTTTTGGCTTTTCAATTCGTTTTAACAAACGTTCTTTTTGTTCATTTTTACTAATGTGCAAATAAAATTTTAAAACAATTGTACCATTTTCAGCCCAAAATTTCTCAAACTGGACCATACGTTTCATTCGATCGTTCCAAAAATCAGCAGTCAGCAAATTAATATCTATGTGAGGGTTTCGTTCATTTTCTAAATATTGAGGATGTACCCTTGTTACCAAAACATTCTCGTAATGCGTGCGGTTAAATACTGTAAATTTTCCTTTTTCGGGTAATTTGGTATAATGCCGCCACATAAAATCGTGCTGTAATTCTTTATATGAAGGCGTTTTAAAACTTTCGACCACCACTCCGCGTGCATTAAATCCTTTAAAAACTTCACGAATCATGCTGTCTTTTCCAGCAGTATCCATTCCCTGAAAACAAATCAGAACCGAATAACGGTCATCAGCATACATCATATCCTGAAATTCGGCTATTTTTTTTCGATATTTTTTCAATTCTTTTCTTACCGATACTATATCCAATCCGGTTTCATAAGTTGTTGCAATATTCTTTAAATCTAAATCTTCCGGAACTTTAAAATATTTTCGCTTCATATAAATCTTTTTCTCTAAATTAGTCAATAAAATTTTAACAATGAAAAAATATTTGCTTTCATCGTGGTTAAAAATCGCCGGAATTGTAGCTGCTTCAGGAATTGGTTATGAAAACAACCAGTTACAGTTGGTCTCAGACAATAGCAATGCACTTTATCATTATTTTATAGCTAATGATTCTTTAGCAAAATACAGTTTTGACGAAAATCCGGTCAGCAATTTCATAGAAAAAAAGCAGAAATATGATTTAGAATCGTTTACAAAAATTGACAATACATGGTACGCTTTTGGTTCCGGATCAACCGAAAACCGAAACACAGGATTCATGTTTAACAAGTTTTCTAAATATTCTACAAAGATTGATTTAACTGATCTTTACAGTGAAATGAAAAGTTTTTCTGATTTACAGGATGATGATTTTAACATTGAAGCTGTAACAACTTATAACGAGGACTGGCTTTTTATTAACAGAGGAAACGGACTTAAAAATGCGAATTATATTTTTGTGGTGCAGGGAAAAAACCTGACGGATGAATACAATATTTATTATTTTGAATTTGATTTGCCTAAAATAAATAATGTTCAATCCGGGTTTTCTGATGGTACCGTTATAAACAATACGCTTTACTTTATTGCGACTGCTGAAGATGAGCAATCTACATTTGATGATGGAGCGATAAAAGGAAGCTTGTTTGGAGCGATTGATTTAAAGAAAATGAAAGTCCTTTTCACAGAAAAAATCAGCGATACCAATAAGTTTGAAGGAATTACCGTATTGGAACAAAACAAAAAAAGCATTGTATTTGCCTTGTGTGAAGACAATGATGATGCTTCAAATACACATTCGGTTATTTATAAACTTCAGGTTGATTTAAAGGGAAAAATAAAGTAATTGTTATCAATAAAAAAATCCTTTTCAGTACTGAAAAGGATTTTTACTTTACATAAATTTCTTATGCTTCTTCTCTTTTAGCTTTTCTCTCTTTGATTAAATCAATTGCTCCACCCGCAGCCCAGTAAAACACAAAGCTTACAAGGAAAAACATCAACCAAAATCCCATTGTTAAAACGCCAAGACCGATTAAAAAAGCGATAAATTGTTGAAATTCGAACATAATTTCCGGAATTTTTGTATATACGTTTACAAAGATAGAACGAAACTTTGACTACCCAAACAAAATTCATAATTTATTCTAAAAATTATCTTTTTTCATTTGAAAATGATTTTTTTAAAGTACCTTTATTTAAATTAATTATAAATAACAAACATAATGGAATATAGAATTGAAACCGACACCATGGGTGAAGTAAAAGTTCCTGCCGATAAATATTGGGGAGCACAAACAGAACGTTCCCGAAACAATTTTAAAATTGGTTCTTCTGCCTCGATGCCCCATGAAATAATTGAAGGTTTTGCGTATTTAAAAAAAGCGGCTGCTTATGCCAATCATGAATTAGGCGTTTTATCTATTGAGAAAAGAGATATCATTGCTGCAGTTTGTGATGAAATTTTGGCTGGGAAACTAGACGATCAATTTCCTTTGGTCATCTGGCAAACCGGTTCGGGTACCCAATCAAACATGAATGTGAATGAAGTTATCGCCAATCGGGCACAAGTAGTAGCCGGAAAAAAAATTGGGGAAGGCGAAGCTGTTTTAAAGGCCAATGACGATGTAAACAAATCGCAATCATCAAACGATACTTTTCCAACAGGCATGCACATTGCAGCCTATAAGGCTGTGGTTGAAGTGACTATTCCGGGTGTTGAAAAACTACGAGATACATTGGCAAAAAAAGCCGAAGAATTCAAAAATGTAGTAAAAATTGGTCGTACACATTTAATGGATGCAACCCCCCTTACTTTAGGACAGGAAATTTCTGGATATGTAGCCCAATTAACACATGGCTTAAAAGCATTAAAAAACACTTTACCCCACTTATCTGAAATTGCTTTAGGAGGAACCGCTGTTGGTACTGGTTTAAACACTCCCGAAGGATACGATATTTTGGTAGCCAAATATATTGCTGATTTTACCGGGCATCCGTTTGTTACTGCAGAAAATAAATTTGAGGCCTTAGCGGCACATGATGCCATTGTTGAAACTCATGGAGCTTTGAAGCAATTAGCTGTATCGTTAAACAAAATTGCAAACGATATCCGTATGCTGGCTTCAGGTCCCCGTTCAGGAATCGGAGAAATTCTAATTCCTGAAAACGAACCTGGATCATCGATTATGCCGGGTAAAGTCAACCCTACCCAATGCGAAGCTTTAACAATGGTTGCTGCCCAGGTGATGGGTAATGATGTTGCTATTACCATTGGCGGTACACAAGGTCATTATGAGCTAAATGTTTTTAAACCTTTAATGGCTGCTAATTTCTTACAATCGGCACGTTTACTGGGCGATGCCTGTATCTCTTTTGATGAACATTGTGCACAGGGAATTGAACCAAATTATAATCGTATCAAAGAATTAGTGGACAATTCATTGATGTTGGTGACTGCTCTAAACACCAAAATTGGTTATTACAAAGCAGCCGAAATTGCTCAGACTGCACACAAAAATAATACTACCTTAAAAGAAACGGCTATTGCATTAGGTTATGTAACCGCTGAAGAATTTGACCAATGGGTAAAGCCTGAAGAAATGGTAGGCAGCTTAAAATAAAGTTTAATTGTTTTTTCTGAATAGTCCTTAATTTATTTTTAAGGATTATTTTGTTTTAATGAAAGGTTGTCCTATAAATAAAAATTAGTCTTAAATTTGTTCATCAAAAAAAAGGATTATAATACCTTCTATTTCATTATGCAAACATTTGAACTTTATTCCATATACAATCAATGTAACGGCGTTAGTACCGACACACGCAATATCACTGAAAACAGCCTGTTTTTTGCTTTAAAAGGTGATCATTTCGATGCCAATGACTTTGCCCTGCAAGCGTTAGAAAAAGGTGCTGCTTTTGCAGTTGTTGACAACAAAGAATTATTGAAATTAAACAACAATAAGCTCATTGTTGTTGATGATGTACTTAAAACACTACAAGATTTAGCTTCTTTCCACAGATTTCATATAGGTTTGCCCGTTATTGCACTTACAGGAAGCAACGGCAAAACAACGACCAAAGAATTATTACATACGGTTTTAAATAAAAAATACAACACCATTGCAACCATTGGAAATTTAAACAATCACATTGGTGTGCCTTTAACTTTGTTGAGATTAAACGAAGATACCGATTTGGCAATTATTGAAATGGGAGCTAATCATCAAAATGAAATCGAACGTTTATGTGAAATTGCCCAGCCTGATTTTGGGTTGATTACCAATTTTGGACGTGCCCATTTAGAAGGTTTTGGCGGCGTAGAAGGTGTTATTAAAGGAAAAAGTGAAATATATGATTACTTGCAAGCAAATAGTAAAACCGCTTTTGTGAATTTCGATGATGCTATTCAAAATCAAAAAAGCCTGGACATCTCACGTTTTGGGTTTTCAGTAGAAAATAATTCATCGGCTAATATTCAAATTTCTAAAGCATATGCCCAACCAATGGCAACTATTGAAATTGACAACACAAAAATCACTTCTCAGCTTACAGGACTTTACAATTTGCCAAATATTTCTTTTGCGATTACCATAGGACAATATTTTAATATTTCTTTAGATGATATAAAAGAAGCTATTGAGTCCTACACTCCTCAAAACAATCGGTCTCAGTGGGTAAATATCAACGGTAAAAAAATCTTACTCGATGCTTACAATGCCAATCCAAGCAGTATGCAGGTTGCAATTCAAAACTTTAAACAATTAGAAGGAGATTCTAAACTAATGATTCTAGGCGATATGTTTGAACTAGGAACCGAAGCTAATAAAGAACATTTAACAATAATCAACGAAACGATTGATTCAAACATTTCAACAATCTTTATCGGAGATCATTTTTTTGAGAATCAAATAACAAATAATCAAATCAGATATTTTAAAAACCTCGAAGAAGTTTTTTCTCATTTAGAAACACATCAATTAAATCAAAATTTAATATTGATAAAAGGCTCAAGAGCAATGGCTTTGGAAAAACTTTTAGAACATATATAAATTCTTACAACTCTTGCTTTGGCAGGAGTTTTTTTATTTTTTGAGTTGCAAAACCGCCTTTATAAACACGTTTTGCTCTGTTTAAATATAAAAAAGCCTCACATTTCTGTAAGGCTTCTAAAAAGTGGTCCCACCTGGGCTCGAACCAGGGACCACCTGATTATGAGTCAGGTGCTCTAACCAACTGAGCTATAGGACCGCTGTCAGTTGTTTTTGACGAGTGCAATATTACTACGTTTTTTTAGCTTTTGCAAGCAATGTCTAACTTTTTTTAATTTTTATTTTATTTCCTGACACAGTTCAATTAAAACGCCGTTAGTCCCTTTTGGGTGCAAAAACGCAACTAATTTATTATCAGCTCCTTTTTTGGGTGTTTCATTTAAAACGATGAAACCTTCATTTTTCAATCGGTCAATTTCAGCAAGAATATCCTCCACATCAAAAGCAATATGATGAATCCCTTCTCCTTTTTTTTCTAAGAATTTAGCAATAGGCGAATCGGGTTTTGTGGCTTCTAACAGTTCAATTTTATTTGGTCCATTCATAAAAAACAACGTTTTTACTCCTTCACTTTCCACTTCTTCCTCTTTATAAGCAGATACTCCAAGCAATTTTTCAAATAAATTGTTCGATTCTTTTAAATTCTTAACTGCTATTCCAATATGTTCAATTTTTCGCATGATAAACTAAAAATTTTGTTTGCACAAAGATAGATATATTATCTGCACTAATTTTGTATTTTTGCAGATATGGAAACAAACAGACAAAAAAAAATGGGGGCTTTATTACAAGCCGACCTGGTTGATATATTACAAGGCGAAGTTCGTAAAAACGGAATTTCTAATTTGATTATTTCAGTTTCAAAAGTTAGTGTAACCACCGATTTATCTATTGCAAAGGTATATTTAAGTGTTTTTCCAACCGATAAAGCTCCTGAATTGTTAAAAGCTATCCAATCAAACGCTCCGTTAATTAAGCATGATTTATCGCAACGGGTTAAAAATCAATTAAGAAAAGTCCCGAATTTAATTTTTTATATTGATGATAGCTTAGATTATATCGAAAAAATCGACAGTGCTTTAAAAGGTGATGAAAATCCGATTGAAAACAGAGAATTGCTGGATCGCAGAAAGAAAAAATAACTATTGAATACGGTATTTTACATAGCAAAACGCTACGCTTTCAGTAAAAGTAAAACGAAAGCCATCAACATTATTTCTCGAATTTCAGCTATTGGAATCGTGGTAAGCAGTATGGCATTGTTTGTTGTACTGTCGGTTTTCAGCGGTTTAGAAAACTCGCTTATTTCATTTACCAATGTCATTGATCCTGATCTGGTTCTTCTTCCTTCAAAAGGAAAAATTTTGAAATTAAGTTCTCAACAGGAAAATCAATTAAGGGATCTAAACATTTCGTATTCAAAAATTATTGAAGACCGTGTTATTTTTACTTATGGCGATAAACAAATTGTGGCTTTTGTTAAGGCTGTTGATAGTAATTATATCCATACAGTTGCTGTTACCGATCATATTGTTTACGGACAATGGTTACAGCCAAATACCAACGATGCCGTTTTGGGAAATGTTTTAGCAAACGAATTATCGGCAGGAATGTACTCTAACGATAAATTACTGGAAGTTTTAGCCATGAAACCTGGTAGTGGTTTAATTACGATGCCAAGCGATGCGTATGTGAAATTACCTTTATATACATCCGGGATTTACAGTTTAAATAATATAGAGATAGACAACCGGTACATTTACACAGATATTAATGTAGGTAAAGATTTATTGTTATTTGGTCCGAGTGAATATTCAAAAATTGAATTTAAACTGGAAAACGATACATCAGAAAAATCAATTATTTCTTCTTTAAAAGATATTTTTCCTGATAGCACCATAAAAAATCGTTCGCAGTTAAACGAAGGCTTGTATAAAATGCTAAAAACAGAAAGTTTGGCAATTTATTTGATTTTTACATTAATCATCATCGTCACGCTTTTCTGTTTAACAGGTGCTTTAATTATGATTATCCTTGAGAAAAAAGAGCATTTAAAAACCTTGTATGACCTTGGTCTTTCACAAAAAAAAATAAAAAAGATATTTTTATATCAAGGATTGATTTTATCGGTAGGTGGAATTGTTTTAGGATTGATTTTAGGAATAGCCATTACTTTGTTACAACAACACTTTGGATTTGTAGAAGTATCAGAAGGATTTCCTTATCCTGTTGTTTTTAACTGGCAAAACGGCTTTGTTGTTGTTACAACCATATTAATTCTAAGTATAATTGCTTCATTTATTGCCGCAAACAGAATTAAAATTTTGATGAATAAATAATTTTTGTATTTTTATAGCATTATTTTAAATTTTCAATTAATTAACCTTAAATATTTTAAGATGAAAAAGCTTTTTTTCTTTATTGCAATAGCCTCTTTTTCAACAATTGGTTTCACATCGTGTTCTGAAGACGACCCTGTGGTTGAAATACCTACACCAAACCCTAACCCTAATGTAGAACAGCAATTAGTACTTTCTTCAAATGCAACTTATGTAAAAGAAAAAGATATACTTTTCTCTGAATTAAATAAAGAGGTAACTTTTACAACAAAAAGTGACGGCACTACAATTACAGACGCTACTTATTATGTAGATGGTGTTGAGATTGTTGGAAACAAATATGCACATAAAACCATTGCTATTGTTAAAGTACAGGCTAAACGTGCCGGTTATTTAGATAGTAATATCTTAGAAATACAATTTGCTCAGAAACCTTATTAAATTAAACAAAATAAGAAAAACAAAAAAGTGAAGCTTAAACGGCTTCACTTTTTTGTTTTTTATCAAACATTAATTCTTTTGATTTTTGTCGGTCTATACGGTCTTTTTTAAAATCGAACATTGTTCCAAAAACTTTATCCCAAATGGTGTTACTTACTCCAAATCCAAGGTTTTCATTGCGGTAATGGTGTAAATGGTGATTGCGCCATAAAGGTTGTAAAAATTTAAAAGGTGGTTCAATGGCGTGAATCAAGTAATGCATCGAAGCGTACATTAACCATCCTAAAATAAATCCGGGATAAAAAGCAAAGGCGTATTTTCCTAAAATTAAATACTGCAAAGCAAACAATGCTGCGGCAATAATTAAACTGGGTACCGGTGGCATAAACAAACGCGTTTTATCTTTGGGATAATGGTGGTGGTTTCCGTGCATAATGTATGCAAACTTTTGTAAGCTTTCTTTTTCACTTATTAAATGAAAAATATAACGATGTGCAATATATTCAAAAAAAGTCCAGAAAAACAAAGCGAAGACCGAAACTCCTAACATTGCTAAAAAAGACATGTTATAATTTTCATATCCGTAATAGAAACAATAAATCAAAATAGGTACATGCAATCCCCAGCTAATTGCCGGATGCCCTTTTGTTAACAACTCTAAAAACGGGTTTTTAAATAACCTCGCCTGTCCTGAATTTTGTACTTTTTGTCCTTTCATTACTCACTTTTTTCGCCCTCGAATTTACTAAGAACTATTCTAAACCACAACTTTTTTACCAACGAATAATTGCACTTGCCCAGGTAAAACCACTTCCAAAAGCTGCAAGTACCACTAAATCATTATCTTTAATTTTACCTTTTTCCCATGCTTCGGTCAATGCGATAGGTACCGATGCTGCTGTGGTATTCCCGTAACTTGTTATATTGTTATACACCTGATTGTCGGTTAACTGGAATTTTTGTTGGATAAATTGTGATATTCGCAAATTAGCCTGATGCGGAATTAACATATCAATATCCGAAACTTGCAAATGATTGGCTTCTAATCCTTCATTGATTACTTCTGAAAAACGAACCACCGCATTTTTAAACACAAATTGTCCGTTCATATATGGATAATACGTTTCATCGTTAGGATCGTTATCCCTTAGAATATCAGTAACCCAACGTTTCCCCATTCCCGGAGCCGTTAAAGCCAGTTCTTCAGCATGTTCTCCTTGTGAATGTAAATGAGTAGATAAAATTCCTTTTGACAAATCTTGCGTTCTGCTTAAAACAACTGCACCTGCTCCATCACCAAAAATAACCGATACACTTCTGCCTCGTGTGGTCATATCCAATCCTTTTGAATGAATTTCAGATCCCACTATTAAAACATTTTTATACATTCCGGTTTTTATAAACTGATCGGCAACCGATAAAGCATAAATAAATCCGGAACATTGATTGCGAATGTCTAATGCACCCACATTTTTAATACCCAAATCTTTTTGAAGGGTTACTCCCGGACCCGGAAAATAATAATCAGGACTCAAGGTAGCAAAAACAATAAAATCAATATCGTTTTTATCAATTCCGGCACGCTCAATGGCTATTTTTGAAGCTTTTAATGCCATACCCGAAGTGGTGTCTTCTGGTAAAATCACATGCCTGCGTTCTTTTATACCCGTCCGTTCCTGAATCCATTCGTCATTGGTATCCATCCGTTTAGACAAATCGTTATTGGTCACAATATTTTCAGGAACATAGAACCCCAATCCTGTTATTTTAGAATGATACATAATTTCTTACCTTAGAGATGAAAGCTAATGTACTTAATTTTTTGAAAAGATGAACGATATAAGTGCTATCTTTAAAATACTTATTTTTGTACAAATTAATCAAAATGAAAAGATTTAAACAAACACTATTAGCATTATTATTAGCCACAGCGCCTATGATTGCACAAGAGAACATTACCTATCAAAAACCATCGCACGAAATTTTACAATTGGCAGATTACGAACGTGCACCTTCTGTTTCAATGAGCAGTAATAAAGAATGGATGGTTTTATCGTACCGCAACACCTATAAAAGTTTAGATGAATTAAATCAGGACGAATTGCGTTTAGGTGGTTTGCGAATTAATCCAAATACCAATATATCCAGTACGGCATCGTTTATTAATACTATCAAAATAAAAAAAGTTTCAGATCAAGCAGAAACTAATGTAAAAGGGTTGCCTGCCAATGCCTTAATCAGTAATTTAATTTGGGCACCAAACGAAACCATGCTGGCTTTTACAAATACTACAGCTACCGGAAACGAGTTATGGATTTTAGATTTGAAAACGGCAACAGCAAAGAAACTGACCGACGCTGTTTTAAATGCCAATTTAGGAAATCCGATTACATGGTACAAAAACAGCGATAAATTATTAATTAAAGTGATTCCTGCCGATCGAAAAGCATTGATTAATGCAGAAAAGGCAATTCCAACCGGACCCATTGTTTCCACAGCCGAGGAAGGCGTAATTTCGCAGAACAGAACGTATCAGGATTTATTGAAAAACAAAACCGATGAAGCCAATTTTGAAACCATTGTAACTTCTGAATTATATACGATTGACTTAAACGGAAATAAAAAACTGTTTAAAAATGCCGATTTGTATGCCGGAGAAACTTTTTCGCCCGATGGAACTTACATTTTACTTACCACCATTCAAAAACCGTTTTCATATTTGGTTCCGTTAAATCGTTTTCCTATGAAAACCATAGCTTATACCGCAGAAGGAACCGAAGTAAAACTGGTAAACAATGTACCGTTAAGTGAAGTAATGCCTAAAGGTTTTATGGCAGTTCGCACCGGGAAACGCAGTATGACTTGGCGGGCAGATAAACCTGCAACCTTGTTTTTTGTAGAAGCTTTAGATGAAGGCGATCCGGCAAAAGCAGTTGAATTTCGCGATGCCTTATACACTTGGGAAGCTCCGTTTAACAATCAACCCGAATTACTGACGAAAACTCCACAACGTTACGGAGGAATTTTGTGGGGAGATGATCAAACGGCGATTGTTTACGACCAGTGGTACGATACCCGAAATATTAAAACCTACTTGTTTAATCCTTCTAAAAAATCAGTATTAACAACCATTTGGGATAGAAATTATCAGGATATTTACAGCGATCCCGGCGATTTTCAAACAAAAAAGAATGAATTTGGCAGATATACCCTGCAAAAAGAAAATAACAAACTGTATTTAATTGGCGAAGGGCATACAAAAGAAGGACAGTTTCCTTTTATCGATGAATTTGATCTGGAATCTTTAAAAACCAAACGTTTGTATCAATCAGATGCTACTGATCGTATGGAATCGATCACCGAAATTATTGATGCAAAAAAAGGAGAAATTTTAGTGAATATTCAGTCTAAAACCGATTATCCAAATTATTTCTTCAGAAACATAAAAAACAAAAAAGGATTAAAACAAATCACTTTCAATCAAAATCCGTTCGCAAGTATTAAAAATGTGCACAAAGAAGTGATTAAATACAAACGAAAAGACGGCGTGGAATTATCGGGCACTTTATATTTACCTGCGAATTACAACCGCAAAAACCCCACCGAAAAATTACCGTTATTGATCTGGGCATATCCTGCAGAATATAAAGACAAGAACAGTGCAGGGCAATCATCAGCCAATCCAAACGAATTTACATTTCCTTATTACGGATCATTTGTTTACTGGGCTGCCAAAGGTTATGCTGTTTTAGACGATGCGGCTTTCCCGATTATTGGCGAAGGCACTCAGGAACCTAACGACACTTTTATAGAACAATTGGTAATGAACGCCGAGGCAGCTATTGATGCGGTGGATCAATTAGGATATATCGACAGAACTCGTGTGGGTGTTGGCGGACATTCATACGGAGCATTTATGACAGCAAATTTATTGTCACACTCTAACTTGTTTGCTTGCGGAGTGGCTCGTTCAGGAGCTTACAACCGTACCTTAACTCCGTTTGGTTTTCAAAGTGAACAGCGAAATTATTGGGAAGTTCCCAATGTTTACAATGCCATGTCGCCTTTTATGAATGCCGAAAAAATGAAAACACCTATGTTATTAGTCCACGGAGAAGCTGATAATAACCCAGGAACCTTTACTTTACAAACCGAACGCTATTTTCAGGCTCTAAAAGGTTTAGGCGCACCGGTGCGTATGGTAATTTTACCTAAAGAAAGCCACAGCTATGTTGCTAAAGAAAATATTCTGCACTTACTTTGGGAACAAGAGCAGTTTTTAGATAAGTATTTGAAGAAGTAAGAATCAATAAAAAAGCATCTCAATAGAGATGCTTTTATTTTTTTGTCTAAGAAGATTAAGCTTCAAAAGGAATTACAGAAACAAAAGATTTGTTATCTCTCTTTTTTGTAAACTGTACAACTCCGTCAACTTTAGCGTGTAACGTATGGTCTTTCCCCATATAAACGTTTTCGCCCGGGTTATGTTTTGAACCTCTTTGTCTTACAATGATGTTACCGGCAATAGCTGCCTGTCCACCATAAATCTTAACGCCTAAACGTTTCGATTCTGATTCTCTACCGTTCTTAGAACTACCGACACCTTTCTTGTGAGCCATGATGTTTGGGTTTTAAATTGTTAATACTTTTTGGTTACAGATTAAATGTTGATTCCTTCGATAACGATTTGAGTCAACGCTTGTCTATGACCATTTTTCTTTTTGTATCCTTTTCTTCTTTTCTTTTTGAAAACGATAACTTTATCACCTTGAAGGTGCTTTAAAACTTTCGCTCCTACTGAAGCTCCTGTTATAGCTGGGGCGCCTAAAGTAATTGCTCCGTCGTTGTCAACTAAAAGAACTTTGTCAAAAGTAACATTTGCTCCTTCTTCTGTTGCCAAACGGTGAACATACACTTTTTGGTCTTTGCTAACTTTGAATTGTTGCCCTGCTATCTCTACGATTGCGTACATAACAATAAATTAAAATTATTTTTAAGACTGCAAATATACAAAAAATATCTAAAAACCAAACGTAAGTTGTTCGTTTATACAAAATTAATCGTTTTGAAAAAATATTTCAAAAAAAGAAGAATATAAATGTAACAAAATCACGAAATTGCACACTAATTACAATAATATCAAATTAATTTAAATCGAAGTTATGAGAAAATCTTTAACAGCTTTAGCATCTGCGCTTTTAATTAGTAGCGTAGCAGTTGCTCAGAAAGTTGAATTTGAAGAGTATACACTTGACAATGGTTTACATGTGGTTTTACACCAAGATAAATCAGCGCCTGTTGTAGTTACTTCAGTTATGTACCACGTGGGTGCAAAAGATGAAAACCCTGAACGTACAGGTTTTGCGCACTTTTTTGAACACCTTTTATTTGAAGGTACCGAAAATATTGCTCGCGGAGAATGGTTTAAACTGGTAACGTCAAACGGAGGGCATAACAACGCCAACACGTCTGATGACCGTACGTATTACTACGAAGTATTTCCATCAAACAATTTAGAATTAGCCATTTGGATGGAATCTGACCGTTTGTTGCAACCGGTAATCAATCAAATTGGTGTTGATACACAAAATGAAGTGGTTAAAGAAGAAAAACGTTTGCGTGTTGATAACAGTCCGTACGGAAACTGGATCACTGAAGTTAAGAAAAACTTGTTTAAAAAACACCCTTACCGTTGGGCACCAATTGGTTCTATGGATCATTTAGATGCTGCAACTTTAGAGGAATTCCGTGCATTCAATAAAAAATTCTATGTACCAAACAATGCTGTTTTAGTAATTGCCGGTGATATTGAATTTAACCAAACTAAAGAATTGGTTGAAAAATATTTTGGTGTAATTAAACGCGGAGCCGATGTGCCAAAAGTAAACATTCAGGAAGACGCAATTACCCAACCAATTATCGCAACAGCCGAAGATCCAAACATTCAGATACCAATGTACATCACCGCTTATAGAACACCTTCTATGAAAACACGTGATGCAAGAGTATTGGATATGATTTCTTCTTATTTATCTGGCGGAAAATCATCGCCAATGTATAAAAAGATAGTTGACGAGAAAAAAATGGCGTTGCAATTATTCGCTTTCAATTATGCACAGGAAGATTACGGTATGTACCTAATCGCCGGATTGCCAATGGGCGATACCACTCGTGAAGCATTGCAAAGCGAAATCGATGCTGAAATTACGAAATTACAAACCGAATTGATTTCAGAAAGAGATTACCAAAAATTACAAAACGATTTTGAAAACCGTTATGTAAACGGAAATTCAAACCTTGAATCATTAGCTGAAAATTTAGCAACTAACTATTTATTGTATGGCGATATTAATTTAATTAACGAAGAAATTAATATTTATCGCTCTATTACGAGAGAAGAAATTCGCGATGTTGCTAAAAAATACTTAAACAGCAATTCTCGTTTATTATTAGATTATGTACCTGCAAAAGATGAATCGGCTAAATAAGACAGTAAACAAAATGAAAAAAATATTATTATTCGCATCAGCTTTGTTACTAACAATTAGTGTCGAAGCTCAAATTAAACGCCCGCAACCACAACCTGGTCCAATGCCAACGGTTCATGTAAAAAAACCGCAAGAGTTTACCATGAAAAACGGGTTAAAGGTAATGGTTGTAGAAGATCACAAATTACCTCGCGTAAGCTATATGTTAACTATTGATACCCCACCTTATGTAGAGGGTGATAAAGCCGGAGTATCAAGCTTAACAAGTGCTGTTGTGGGGAACGGAACTACAAAAACATCTAAAGAAAAATTCAACGACGAAATTGATTTCTTGGGTGCCAATGTAAGTTTTTGGAACACCGGAGCATCTGCAAGCGGATTGTCTAAATACAGTTCACGTTTGTTAGAATTAATGGCAGAAGGATCATTAAATCCGTTATTTGCACAAGATGAATTCGATAAGGCAAAACAACAAGCTATTGAAGGATTAAAAGCTGATGAAAAATCGGTAGCTTCAGTAGCTGCTCGTGTAACAGATGCTTTATTGTATGGAAAAGATCACCCAAATGGTGAATTTGTTACCGAACAATCTTTAAACAACGTAACATTAGAAGATGTTAAACAAAACTATGCAACATTCTTTGTGCCGGAAAACGCTTATTTAGTAGTTGTTGGTGATGTTCATTTTAAAGATGTTAAAAAACAAGTAGAGAAATTATTCAAAGGATGGAAGAAAGCTTCTGCACCTGTAGCTACTTATCCTGAAGCAAAAGATGTTGCTAAAACACAAGTTGATTTCGTGGATATGCCAAATGCTGTTCAGTCTGAAATTGCTTTAGTAAACACAGTAAATTTAAAGTTAACCGATAAAGATTATTTTGCAGGATTAATTGCCAACCAAATTTTAGGTGGTGGTGGTGAAGGACGTTTGTTCTTAAATTTACGTGAAGCACACGGATGGACTTACGGGGCTTACTCTTCTTTAGGTTCAGGAAAATACACTTCTAAATTCAAATCATCTGCATCGGTTCGTAATGTGGTTACCGATTCTGCCGTGGTAGAATTTGTAAAAGAAATCCAAAAAATCAGAACCGAACCTGTAACACAGGCAGAATTAGATCTTGCAAAAGCAAAATACATTGGAAACTTTGTAATGGAAACGCAAAAACCCGGCACTATCGCAAGTTTTGCTTTAAGAACTAAAACACAAAGCTTACCAGCCGATTTTTATGAAAACTACATAAAAAACATAGAAGCTGTTACGGTTGAAGATGTTCAGCGTGTGGCAAACAAATATTTTAAAGCTGATAACCAACGTATTGTTATTGTAGGAAAAGGAGCTGATGTTGCCGGAACGTTAGATCGTTTAGGGTATCCTGTAAATTATTATGATCCTTTTGCAAATCCGGTTGAAAAACCTGTGTTTAAAAAAGCAGCTCCTGCAGGCGTAACTTCAAAAACAGTGATCGAAAACTTTATCAATGCAATTGGTGGTGAGAAAAAATTAAAAGAAGTTAAATCGTTAAGCGTTGCTTCAAAAGGATCTATGCAAGGAATGGAATTGACAATGACCCAAAAACAAACCAATAAAGGACAATCTATGATGTCTTTAAACGGAATGGGAATGGAAATCATGAAACAAGTAGTTACTCCATCAATGGGATATGCCGTTCAACAAGGTCAAAAACAAGACTTGACGGGTGACGATTTAAAAGAGGCTCAGGAGTCATCTAAATTATTTGATGAATTAGACGATTTAAAAAATGCTGATTCATTTGAATTAACCGGTATTGAAACATTTAACGGAGAAGAAGTTTATGTGCTTAAAAAAGATAAATCAACTGTTTATTACAGCGTAGCTACAGGTTTTAAAGTAGCCGCAACAGAAGTTGTTGAAGTACAAGGACAAACTTTTGAAATGACTTCTACTTATGGTGATTACAAAGAAGTTAAAGGAATTAAAATTGCTCACGCAACATCTTTACCTTTAGGACCAGGTATGTCGTTAGAATTAAAAGTATCTGAAGTAAAAATCAACGAAGGAGTTTCTGACGCTGATTTTAAATAACATATTTTACAAACAACATAACCGCCTCTAATTTTTTATGAGGCGGTTTTTATTAAAATGCCTATGCCTTTAATTAAAACAATAAACGGAAAAGAACCCAAGTATCCCGAAAGTTGCTTTATAGCAGAAAATGCCACAATAGTTGGAGATGTAGAAATGGGAGAACAATGCAGCGTTTGGTATAATGCAGTAATACGTGGTGATGTGCATTTTATTAAAATGGGTAACAAGGTAAATGTTCAAGATGGGGCAGTAATTCATTGTACGTATCAAAAACACCCAACGGTGATAGGAAATAATGTTTCGATAGGGCATAATGCTATTGTTCATGGTTGTACCATTCACGATAACGTTCTTGTGGGAATGGGTGCAATTATAATGGATAATTGTGTTGTCCATAGCAATGTAATTGTTGCAGCAGGTGCTGTAGTTACACAGAATACGGAATTGCTCCCTAACGGAATTTACGCAGGAGTACCCGCCAAAAGGGTAAAAGAACTTAATGCTTCCAGTTTTTCCGGTGAAATAGACCGCATAAGTAATAATTACGTTTTGTACAGTAGTTGGCAATAACTATTCATCAAGCTTTATTTTACTAAAATTCAATCACATAAAATCGATTCATTCTGAAACGGAATTACAATAAACTAAATTTTGATTGAAATCATATTTTTTAATCAAATATGAAAGAAATCTTGCTCGTTCAATAGTATTTTTTAGTAATTTTACACCTCTTTTTGGGGCCGATCGGTTTTGACAGCAGGTGGAATTAAAAAGTAAGCACGTCGAGCGCTCATTTACAGCTCGTAAATCTCATAAATGAACTTTTTTTACACGGCGAAGAAAACTACGCTTTAGCTGCTTAATTCTGAATTATAGTAAGATCAAGCCTTTGTCCTGTTAGACAGGAAAGCTGAATTCCTTAAAAAAGCCTTGATTTATGGCGTTTTGTAATAAGGAACCGTAAAATAAATCTAGGCAGGTTAGCGTTTCGAACATCTGTCGAAATTTTAGAAACTAAGCAAAAAGCGGTTGTTTTTGACCAAACTTTTTGACGAAAATGTAATCAAAAACTAAACGTGTAGAAAGCTCTTTGATTGCCTGTTTGGACCAGGGTTCGATTCCCTGCGGCTCCACTGAATTAAAATATAACGTGTTGATTTTTAAATCAATGCGTTTTTTATTGCTTTTTTTTTGCACACGATTTGCACACGTGTTTGTGATATACTACTCTTATAAAATAAAGAAAGAGGACTTCAAGCCCTCTTTTCGTATTTAATTCTTTTGCAAATTTACCAATCTTCATTTTTTTCATCAGACATAGCTAATTTGTAAGATAAGACAAATTTTTGTGCGAAAAGTTCTAAACCTTCTTTAGCACGTTTATAATTTACCTGTCCTTTCTTATTAAATATATTATCATTTCCATTAGATATACTTAATTTATAGCCTTTTTTGTTAAATAGATTTACATTAGGCTCGTCAATTTTTACTTTACCGTCTTTAAAAGAAAATGTGATTGAATATTGGTTGTAAAATTCACTAATCATTGCACGAATTAAAGTAGAAGATAATGCAGATACGGTTATAGTTTCATTATCAACAGTGCTAATAATATCTTGAGGAGAAAAATAACTCTTATTTAAATAAATCATAGTTTCTTTAAACAACTCTTCTTTTGTTTTGTTTGGAAATTCTAATACTAAATAATTTTTAGTATGGTCTTCACTATCCACAAAACCTTGAGGGGTTAATTCAAACTTTTGAGAAAACCCATTAAAAGACATTAATATTACAAATAATAGTAGTAGTTTTTTCATATTCAATTATTAAAGTTTAACAAATGTAAACAAGTTTACAAGATTTAATAAAAACAACCCCACACGTAATAAATAATTGAGGGGTATAATAATTAATTCGTAAGAACCAAAAGAGCTGAACCTTTGTGAAATCTGTACCAATAGATATGTGAACCTTGTTCGTTTTCAACTTCTTTAAGTTCATCTCTATTAATATGATACTTTATTTTTCTCCAATTAGTAACTGAGAAATAATTACTCCCAATAGTATAATCTGAAGTTACCTTCTTTTCATTGTTATTGTAATTAATTGTTGCTGTTCCATTCTCAACTTCAATGTAATTAATTTTTCTGTCATCATTATCATCAGAAGAACAACTGAAAAGAATAAAACAGATTGAGAATAAAAATAATAATTTTTTCATAATGAAATTTAGTTATGTTTCACTCAGCCCCAAAATGAAAGTTAGATAAATAAAAAAGCGTGGGACTTACATCTATCTATTCTTGCGGGGCTCTGGTAAGCCTATAGGTAATAAATAGAGAAGCCCACGCCGAAGCGTGAGCGTTCTGCTTATTTATCCTACACCTAATTTGAATTTACCAGATTCCGCAAGGTAGAATAATAGCGTAACGCTTATTTTTTCGATATGTTAATTAGGCAAATATAATGAATTTAAGACATTAAAAAAATGTTAAATAAAAACTTAAAAGATTAACTTAGAAGCTTTACTAACCTTAAAAATCCAATTATAAAATCTTTACGATTGTGTAATTATCCTCTCAAAAACCTATCAGCAAAGTAATTTACTTTAGATATTAAGCGTTCGCCTATTGTTCTACGCTCTCTAAACGATGGTTTTTCTTTCAAGGTTTCAACCAATTCATTGTTTGTGGGAAATCTCCCTGAAAACATATAGGATTCCATTGCTTCTTCTAATCTATTTTCGTTGATATTTTCTTCCTCTACAAGGTATTTGAACTCTTTTACCTTCTCTGTGTTAATAAAATCGCTAAACGCTTCTGTAACGTCTTCATTTTGTTCTAAGATTGGCAATTGTTCAACTATAAACTTTTCTATTAAATCTCGTTTATTTCTTAAAACAGGGTCATTATCAACCATTGATAAAATTTCTGATTGACGTTTTTTCTTGGTTTCTGTTTCAATTTCTTCTTCTTCCAAATTCGCTAATAAACGTAAAATATAATCCACGTTTACAATATCCTTATGAATTAACTCTAAATGGAAATCGACTTCATTTAAAACTGAATCTTTATTCGGTTGGTTTTCTGCTTCTCGTTTTAAATCTTGGTATTTAGAACTATAGTTGTTAAACGCTTGTTCATCTAAAATTAAATCATCAAAAGTAAAATCTGCATACGTATCCATACGATTTTTTAACCTCAACAATTCTCTAAACGCTTTTACAAATTGCAGTTTTTGAGTTTCTGAATAAAAATCATCAACACTTAGATACGTTGGTGCAATTGCTAAAAGGTTTTTTACAGCATCGTTAAATTGGTCAATGTAATCTTCTAAAGGTGGTACAATAATAACTTCTTTTGCATTTCTGTTAGAAAACAATTCAATTGCATCATCAGTTGCTTTTTTAAGATTTCTAAAAACAACAATTTGACCATGTGTTTTTTTCTCGCCTTTTAATCTGTTTGTACGAGAATACGCTTGTATTAGACCATGATATTTTAAATTCTTATCAACATACAATGTATTTAAATTTGGCGAATCAAAACCAGTTAAAAACATATTTACAACAAATAAAATATCAATTTCTTTTTCTCTTACTCGCTTGGCTACGTTTTTATAATAATCGTTAAACGATTTGCTGTCTTTGGTTGAATAGCTTGTACCAAATTCTTTATTGTATTCTTCGATGTATTTATCTAAAACATCTCTTGTATGTATATCAACTTTTGCATTGCTGAAATCTAAATTTTCTTCAGGAATTTCTCCTGATTTATCTTCATTCGGGTCTTGATTAGCTGTATAGCTAAATATAGTTGCAATTTTTAAATCGTGCTTTCCTTCCTTTTTAAGTCTTCTAAACAAATCAAAGTACTTAATTAAGGTTTTGGTATTACTAATACAAAACATTGCTGTAAAACCTTTGTTTTTGGCTTTACTGTCGTGGTTGTTGATGATGTAATTGGCAATTTTTTCAATACGTTCATCACTCTCAAAAAGTTCTGTTGTATCAATGGCTTCTATTTCAATATCTAAATTGTTTTTAGATGTTTCTTTGTATTTGTATCGTCCAACATATTCTATCGAAAAAGGCAAAACGTTATTATCACTAATAGCGTCAGTAATAACGTAATCGTGTAGTCGTTCGCCAAACAAATCGGTTGTTAATTTTTTAACTCCGTTTTTAGATTGTGCGTTTTTTTCTAAAATTGGTGTTCCCGTAAAACCAAATAGTTGATGATTTTTAAAGAACTGAACAATTCTTTTATGTGTTTCTCCGAATTGTGAACGGTGGCACTCATCAAAAATAAAAACAACTTTTTTATCCGCTAAATCGTCCATTACTTTCGTATGCTTTTCTTTGCTGATAGCGGTGTTTAATTTCTGAATGGTGGTTACAATTAGTTTAGTATTTACATCGGCAAATTGTTGTACTAATTTCCTAGTATTATCTGTAGAATCTACAGAACCAGGACTAAACTCGTTAAACTCTCTTGATGTTTGATAATCTAAATCGGTTCTATCTACACAAAAAACAACCTTATCTACCTTTGGCAGTTTAGATAAAATTTGACTTGCTTTAAATGAAGTCAGCGTTTTCCCTGAACCCGTTGTATGCCATATATAACCGTTGGTTGTACTTGTTTTTACTTTATCAATTATCTTTTCTACAGCGTAATATTGATACGGACGTAAAACCATGATTTGTTTAAATCCTTCGTGTAAAACAATGTAACGCGTTATCATTTTACTAACGTGGCATTTATCTAAAAAGGTTTTGGTAAAATCTTCTAAATCAGAAACTCGTTTGTTTTTCTCATCAGTCCAATAGAATGTAAATTTAAAATCTTGGTTTTTACTGTAGGTGTAATATTTTGTATTTGCTCCGTTGCTTATTACATACAATTGCACATACTGAAACAACCCTAAGCCAGCACCGTAACTATGCTTATGATACCTCAACACTTGGTTAAAGGCTTCTTTAATTTCTAAACCTCGTTTTTTTAATTCGATTTGTACCAAAGGTAAACCATTGATAAGAATAGTAACATCGTAACGATTTTCGTACTTGCCATGCATGGTTACTTGATGCGTTACTTGGTATTCGTTTTGACACCAATGCTCTAAGTTTAAGAAATCGACATAAACGGTTTCGTTCGCATCGTTTTTGAATGAAAACTTATCACGTAAAACCTTTGCTTTATCAAACGGATTTAAGGCTTTGGTTAAATGATTTAAGATTTGCTTAAATTCTGAATCGGTATAGGTAGTATGATTAAATTTTTCTAATTGCGTTTTTAGGTTTGCAACTAAATCATCTTCGTTAGTAATGGTTACACGTTCATAACCATTGCTAACTAATTGTTTAATCATTTTATTCTCGAGTGCTTGTTCTGATTGGGTGGTCATAAGTTGTAAAATTTAAACAAACATTTGTTGTAACAATCCTTTTTTATACGTTTCGGTTTTAGTTATTTGGTTTTCTACGGCTTGTATTTGCGTATCTATTGCAGATAAAAAGTTAGCGATTTTAGTTTGTTCTGCTATTGATGGAATGGATAAAGGGCAATTTAGAACTTCATTTTTTTTCAGATTTGTTTGATTTACACCATCATCAAATTTCAAGAAATAACTATTTCTATTAATTATATATTTTAAAAAAATTGGATTATTATGAAGTTGATTTGGTGTTAAAGCGCAAATTCGCTGATTTAATGTATAATAGTTATCTCTATCAATTAGCAAACATTTACCTAATGCTTTACCATTTGGTAAATCACTCATAACCATAACAATGTCATTTTTAAACAATGGTGAAATTAGTTCACTTGTATATTTTGAAACAAGACCATCTGTTGAAATATACTTTGAATTAACAACAATAAAATCTCCGTTTGAATCAATTACTTTCTCATGTCCTTTACCATTTCTAAAATTAATTACCTCTCCCAACGTTTTCTCTTCCCAATCAGGAAAGTTGTTTCCGTTATCGTCTTTAAAGCGGATTTGTTGCGAAAACAATTGTTGCATCACACCTTTTTTGTAGGTGTTTAGTTTTTCTTTTTTTTGGTTTAGAATATCCAACTGTTTATCTACCGCTCCTAAAAAATCAGCGATTTTGGTTTGTTCTTGTAGGGTTGGAATGAAAAGTTTTATTTTCTTTATATCTGAAGCTGGTAAATTTGAAACTGTAGCTTTTCTAATAAATCTATTGATTTGGTTATTTGCATATTCAGTTAAAAAATATTGTTTAAAAAACAACGGATTATTATTCTCTTTCAAACGAATTTTGACTGCATAAGCACTACAAATATAATCCATATCATCACCCTGAAAAACACCTGTTAAACCACATTCAGCAGTTGTTATCATTACTAAATCACCATATTTCAATTTATGAGTTGAAACTACATTTTCATCTAATAAAGCAATTGGCACATTTGAATAATTAATAGTTCCATTCTTTTGTATATCGGTACCTCTAATTGTCTTTACGTTACCTTCAATATTATAATCATTACTATTAAATCTTGGACCATATATATTTGAATCAATACACTTTCCTATAACAGAATAATAATCTTTTTTATCTTCTTTAAACTCAGCAAATCTCAATTTTGGTTGTAAATTTTCCATTGCTTAAAAAGGGGTATTAATGTTTAATTGGTTACAAAAATCGGCAATGGTTTGTTGGTTGGCTTGTAAATCTATATCCAACTGTTTTATATCTTCTGCTATCGCATTTATATCAATGGCTTCTTCTTCCTCAAACGTATCTACATAACGAGGTATGTTCAAGTTGTAATCGTTAGTGCGTACCTCATCAAGCGTTGCTAAGTACGAAAACTTATCTACCGTTGTTCTGTTTTTAAACGTATCTACAATGGCATTAATATGCTGGGGCAATAAAACATTTTGGTTGCCTTGTTTTTCAAAACCTTTGCTAGCATCTATAAACAAAATATTTTCGTTGTCTTTTCGGCATTTTTTTAATACCAAAATACAAGTTGCTATACCCGTACCAAAAAATATATTGGCTGGCAAACCAATTACGGCATCAATAGCGTTTAATTCTTCAATAAAATGTTTACGAATTTTTTCTTCTGTACTTCCTCTAAACAAAACGCCATGCGGTAAAACGGTTGCCATAGTTCCGTTTTCGGCTAAATGGTGGTACATGTGTTGTACAAAAGCAAAATCGGCTTTTCCTTTGGGTGCTAACGCTCCAAATTGAGAAAAACGTTCATCGTCCATAAATAAAGCGTTGGCACTCCAATTGGCAGAAAATGGTGGGTTGGCAACAATGGCTTCAAATTGTTGTTCTTTGTGCTGAGGTCGCTCTAAGGTATCATCGTTTTTAATATCAAACTTTAAATACGATACATCGTGCAAAATCATGTTCATTCGAGCCAAGTTGTACGTTGTTCTGTTCATTTCTTGCCCGTAAAACTGCCCAACTTCTTCTACTTGTTTGGCTACACGCAAAAGCAAAGAACCTGAACCACACGTTGGGTCATAAACCGATTTTAATTTGGTTTTATCGGCAGTTACAATTTTTGCTAAAATGGTAGAAACTTGTTGAGGTGTATAAAATTCGCCCGCTTTTTGTCCAGCACCTTCGGCAAATTTACCAATTAGATATTCGTACGCATCGCCTAAAACATCAGATTCTGTATTGGCTAAATCAAAATCAATTTCGTTTAAGGCATTCATTATTTTAGATATGGTTTGGTTACGCTCTAACGGTGTTTTACCAATCTTTTGCGAGTTTAAATCAATATCATAAAACAAGTTATCAAAATCATCTTGCGACTCAGTTCCAAGTGTAGAACGTTCTATATTACGAAAAACTTTTTCTAAATCATCTAAGATAAAAACATCAGTACTTTCTTCGTTTTCATTTTCTGCTTTTGCGTTTCCTTTTTTAGCTAAAGTCGAAAACAATTCAGAAGGTTTTAAGAAATAACCAACCTTTTCTACTAAAATTGCTTTTAGTTCTTCTAAATCGGCATCGCCTTGCTCTGTACCTTCTTCAATATCAAAATAGGTAATTTCATCAGGTGCTAAAACTTCATTTACTTCTGTTAGTATTTTTTCTGAAAGGTATTTGTAGAAAATAAATCCCAAGATGTAATCTTGAAATTGATTCGCATTCATTTTACCACGTAGTATATTGGCAATATTCCAAAGTTTGCTCTCTAAGATTCGTTTTTGTTCTTCTGACATTTTTAGTGTTTTATTTAAGTGTGAAAGATAGGTAAAAGACGAAATTAATCAAAATAATAGAAGTGGATATGCAAATAAAAATTAAAGTCTAAATTTTAGTACGATAAAAGTGTTTTTATAGTACGTTTTTAATTAAAAAATCTGCCAAATCCAAACCTTTGTTTTTTTCGTCTTCTGTAGCATTTAATTCAAGTATGTTTGATACTTTAATGTTACAGAATTTTTTAAATTCTTTTGCCTTATGATACCATTTATCATAGCAACCTAAATCGGGAAACAAAACAACGTTTTTTCCTGCTAATATACGCAATAATTCAACTTTTAAATTGTTTAAACCACCAGTTGCCAACCAAATATATTTTGGGTAATATACACTGCAAATGATAGCTGTTTTCTCACTTTCTACAATAGCAATTGGTTTATCTGAACCTTTTTCAGATGCATACCAAAAAGTGTTTGTTTTAGCTTAAAATCAACATTATTAATTTTCTTATGTTGCCAGTACAATTTATTGTAAGGTTCTTTTATACGTTTACCAGTATGTTTATTGTACGTCCAAATCATTTTGACAGGAACTATCTTTCAACTGGTTTATTTTTCGCAAATCTTCCAAAAAAGAGTTCGAGTTTTGTATCTTTGGCTCCACAAACTCTTTTTATCACAAGATTTTTACCTCCCTCATTTTCTTTTACTTTAATTCTTTTTAAATCTACAACACTCTATACCAAAATGGAATTAATAAAAAACTTCTAAGTACACGACAAAAATCTTAAACAGTTAACATTGAAGTAGTTATTTTTTGATATAAGTACTCTTGCGAGATAATCTAAACCATATTTAAAGACACTCACCGCTCTATTTCCGTGTTTTTTGATAACTATTGGTTTGATTTGTGTGTCGATGTAATCGACAATTTTGTAGCACCATACAAAAGCTACCATTACCAATAAAATCAATTTTTCCAACCTGTCCAAATGCGTAACGTGTGTGTCTTCCAAATTGAAACCGCTTGATTTTAATCCTCTAAAAAGCGTTTACTCATTTGTTTATATTGTTTTTAGGTATTCGTGATTGCTTCGCAGTTCAATCTGCCATCGTTGCTTGTATTTCTCCAATGCTTCATGGGGTTTATTAAAAGAAACCACTATGCAAAAATCTAATTTTCCGTCTTTTATGGTTTTCATTCCCGAAAGATAACAATATTCACCACGTATCTGCATTATCTTGCTATAATGACGTAACTGACCTGTTTTCAAATTGTTGAACAAGTGCCAAGCCGTTACCTCTTTCTGTCTTTTCGGGCAGTAAATCTTAAAATTGTTCCGTATCCTGATGTGATACCGAATATTGTTTTCATTGAGAAAACCCAACCAATCTTCTCCAACAAACTCTCTGTCTGCCAACAAACAATCTATACAATCTTTTCCGAACCAATTGATAAAATCCTGTATCAAGGCAATCCGTTCTGAAGTATGTGAGTTCCCTCTTTTATCCAACATTCTAAACATCAAAGGAAAAGCTACATTTTTGTAACTCACTCCCAACATTAGAATATTGATATTTTTCTCTCCCAACTTCCAATTGGTTCGGTCTATTACCAAAACAAGAGAATCTTTTTGCGGAAGCAAACTGAAAATAAGTTGGGAAATCCATTTCATCGGCAATTCAACCTCTGCAATAAATCGTTGAATACGTCTGTAATTGCTTGAAGAAGCTGCTTTATTGTCAAATCCTGATGAAAGTTTAGAAAAATTGACACTCCGAACTTTACACAGAGAGCTTATAAATAAACAGATGAGACGGATTCTTGCTAAATTGAGAAAGTCCGTGAAATGGGCTTGAAATACTGTTAATAATTGTGTATCTTCGCTCCTTGAGCTGATGTTCTTTTTTAAAGGCATTACGTCAGAAATAATCCTTTAATATACTGAATATCAGCTTTTTGTTAAAATTTAAAAGAACTTATTTTGTTAATTTTTAATCAAATTATAAATTTTTGTCGTGTACTAAAAAAATATGGAGAACAATTAATACGAATATATTTTTTGTTCTGTCAAATAAATATCCGGCAATTAACGAGTAAATAATAACATTTACCAAAGATAATACTGCAAAAACAGGATCCATTACTGTGAAAAAACCTAAATGAGTCAGAAAGAATAGTGCTGTTGCAAAAAGATTACCTCTACTTATTACAGAAAAATTTGATATTGTATTTGCATTAATAAAAGGTTGAAGAAAACCTCGGTAAATAATTTCTTCAGTTGTAGAACTTATAATATAACCAATAATAGAAATACCTAATGCTGATTTAATCATTTCCGGATAATATTGGTTCTCGGAATATAAAACCTGAAAATAATTATTAACACTAAACAGAATTATCAGGATTAAAATCAAAATCCAATATTTGTTTTTCCACTTAACAGGAGTGAATAAATCCCACTTTCCCCTGCTGAACAGATAAATTAAGAAAACAAATGTAGTAGCCAAAAAAGATTTAAAAAATATTTCTAATAAAGCTTCCTCTGTAAACGTCGATAAACATTGCCGTAAAGCTACTCCTGTCGCAAAAGTAATTATGAAAAGAATGAGTACTTTAATATAAATATTTGTCTTTAATTTCATAATTACAATTTACTGATCAAAGAATAATCTTTTTGATTACCCGTAGTTTGTGGGTGTGTCGTCCTGTATCGGTATTAAGAATTCCCAAATGATCCAAACGATCAATACGAACTTTGCCGTGTGCGTGGATGATGTAATTGTTTTCCATAATGATGCCCACATGAATAATCAGTCCCTCTTCATTATCGAAAAAAGCCAAATCGCCTGCTTCACTTTCTTCAATAAAACTCAACGGTTCGCCAATTTTTGCTTGTTGTGAGGCATCGCGCGGAATAAAATAGCCATTTAAACGGTAAACCATTTGGGTGAAACCAGAGCAATCAATACCAAAAGGTGTTTTTCCGCCCCATAAATAAGGAGCATTAAGATAAAGGAAAGCAGTTTGTAACAGATTTGATTTTGGTTGGACACCTGTAATTATGTTACCGTCAAAAATCAGTTGTTGGGTATTTACATCTGTAAATTCTAAAAAAGTTAAATCGCTACCTAGAGAAACGGGCAGTAAGGTATTGTTTCCCGTTACATAATCAATTAAATCGGCACAGTAGCATTTTGCTTTTTGCTGTATTTTTTGGTATTGATTTTCAGTAATCAGGGTAAATTGTTTGTTGTCAATCCAGCCTTCGTACCCATCGGTAGACAAACAGATTTTAGACCATTTTTCCTTTTGTTCTAAAATGGTAAAAGTTTCCCCGAAAAGAACCTGCGTAACCAATTCACTTCGGTCTGAAGGTTCAAAACGCAAAGGAACAATTGCCAAATTACAGATTGCAAACATATTTAGAATTTAAAAAAAGAAATGAGAAGGCAAGAATTACCTTCTCATTTTACTATAATATACTGTGTTAGATTTTTTCGATTACAATGGCAGAAGCACCACCACCACCATTACAAATAGCAGCCGCACCAATTTTACCGTTGTTTTGATCCAATACATTTAACAAAGTAACTACGATACGAGCACCTGAACAACCAAGAGGGTGCCCTAAAGATACCGCACCACCGTTTACGTTAACTTTGGCAGCATCTAATTTTAAGATGTTTGTATTTGCGATTCCTACAACAGAAAAAGCTTCGTTGAACTCAAAGAAATCAATATCGTTTAAAGAAACTCCTGCTTTGTCTAATGCTTTAGGTAATGCTTTTGCAGGCGCCGTTGTAAACCATTTAGGCTCTTGAGCAGCATCGGCAAATCCTTTAACATAAGCTAAAGGTTTTAAACCTAATTCATTTGCCTTTTCTTCGCTCATTAAAATAACGGCAGCAGCACCATCGTTAATTGTAGATGCGTTTGCAGCAGTAACCGTTCCTTCTTTTGTAAATGCCGGGTTTAATGCCGGAATTTTTTCTAATTTAACGTTTGTGTATTCTTCATCTTTGGTAACCATAATTGGATCGCCTTTACGTTGAGGAACAGCAACCGGAACAATTTCCGCGTCGAATTTACCAGCATCCCAGGCAGCAGCCGATTTTTTGTAAGAATTGATAGCAAATTCATCTTGTTGCTCTCTTGAGATATTGAATTCAGTTGCAGTAGCATCGGCATAAACACCCATTGCTTGGTTTTCGTATGCGTCAGATAAACCATCTCTTTGCATTCCGTCAACAAAAGCGGTGTTTCCAAATTTCACTCCGGTTCTTAAATTTGCATAATGAGGAATCATACTCATGTTTTCCATACCACCGGCAACAATAATATCTGCATCACCGTTAGCAATTGCCTGTGCACCCTGCATGATCGCTTTCATACCAGAAGCACACACTTTATTTACAGTTGTACACGGAACATCAGTAGATAAACCTGCAAATAACGCAGCCTGACGAGCCGGAGCCTGACCGTTACCAGCCTGAACCACGTTACCCATTATAACTTCTTCAACCTTATTTGGATCTAAATTGATTTTTTCTAGAGCACCTTTAATCGCTGCTGCACCTAATTTTGGAGCAGGAACTGTAGATAACGAGCCCATAAAACTACCTATCGGAGTTCTTACAGCTGATACAATTACTACTTTTTTATTCATAATTTTACTAAAGTTTAGTTTAGTGCGAATTTACTAAAATAATATCGTTTTTTACAAGAATATTTAAAAATCAATTCTACAAGAACAAATAAATAACAATTGTTTAAAAATAATTACCTGTTTATTTAATTGATTATTAATATTATGGTGTTTTTCAGGGATAGTTTTTTCAAAAAAAACAAACAAATACTTGCAAAGTCTTAAATCTCGTTATACATTTGCAACCGCTTAACCGATACAAGATTTTGGTTGAGAAGGAGAGGTGCCGGAGTGGTAACGGAGCAGATTGCTAATCTGTCATCGGGTAACCGATGCCAGGGTTCGAATCCCTGTCTCTCCGCATTTAAATGACCGATTCGGGGTGTAGCGTAGCCCGGTCATCGCGCCTGGTTTGGGACCAGGAGGTCGCAGGTTCGAATCCTGCCACCCCGACCAATTAAACATAGTGTTTAGGGATTGGTCCAGTAGCTCAGCTGGATAGAGCAACTGCCTTCTAAGCAGTAGGTCTCAGGTTCGAATCCTGACTGGATCACTAAAAAAATTGATTTTATAAATCATTTTGACTCGATAGCTCAGTTGGTAGAGCACAACACTTTTAATGTTGGGGTCCTGGGTTCGAGCCCCAGTCGGGTCACAAAAAGAAGTTTACAGACCGCGTGGAGGAATTGGTAGACTCGCCATCTTGAGAGGGTGGTGCTGAAAAGCGTATGGGTTCGACTCCCATCGTGGTCACGAAAAAGTCGAAAATAATTTATTGACTCGATAGCTCAGTTGGTAGAGCACAACACTTTTAATGTTGGGGTCCTGGGTTCGAGCCCCAGTCGGGTCACAAATTATATTAAAATATATAACTTTTGGTTATAAAAGACTCGATAGCTCAGTTGGTAGAGCACAACACTTTTAATGTTGGGGTCCTGGGTTCGAGCCCCAGTCGGGTCACAAACAAAAGCCAAAAGGCGCCATTTGAATCCAAAGGGTACCTTTTGGCTTTTTTTGGTATGAGTATCTTCACTTGTGGTTACCCAGTCGCTTTTGTCAACAACCAACCATTGTTTTATTTCTACCTGATTTGTTAAACAGTCCATATGGTTTTTGGGTAAGCTTTTATTTCTTTTCTTTCTATAAGATTCACCTCCAATATTTATTATTAGCTAATTTTCGGTAATAAATTGAATGATACATTATTGCCGTTTCATCCACTAAATACATCCTTATAATATATATACTACCGACCATACCAAGAGTCTTGTATTGCTAAAAATAAACCTGCAAAGAATTTAGTATAAATTTATACATTTAATAAGTCGAATATAGTATATTTGTGAACTAATATAATTATATGAAATATGATATTTTAAAAAATGTTGTCAATCTGCTTGAGGAATTTGAAGAAGATATTCTTCAAGGAAGAACATACCCTAATGATATCGAAGGTTTTAAAAGATGGATAGTTGCCAATTATAAAGGTGAAGAAAAAAATAATGAACCTAATTGGGATGGAAAAGAAAAGGGACGTAGTGCAGAAAGTGTCATTAATACTTTAATTGTCCATATGAACAGATATGCCAAGAGTTATTCCAAGTCCGCCATATTCGGATCGGATTTTTCAACACAGGAAGATTTTATCTACCTCATTAACCTAAAAGCTTTTGGAGAAATGACCAAAATGGACTTGATAAAAAAGAATGTACATGAAAAACCTGCCGGAATGCAAGTTATCAACCGGTTGATTGCACAAGGTTGGGTAAATCAAACCGATTCTGAGACCGACAAAAGAAGTAAAGTTTTAAAAATAAGCAATAAGGGAATTCAGGTTTTAGAAAAGCAAATGGACAAAATCAGAAAAGCAACTGAAATCGTTACAGGAGATTTAACCCATAACGAAAAAATGGAATTGATCAGGTTGCTCAATAAACTCAATGATTTTCATCAACAGATCTACGATAAAAATATTGAACCAGAATATTTATTGAATGAAGTTTTAAAAGATAAAAGGCGATGAAGAAAAAAATAGCCGTTATCGGTTCCGGTTTTTCGGGATTGTCTGCTACAGCTTATTTGGCAAAAGCGGGAAATGAGGTTCACGTATTTGAAAAACACGAGCAGCCAGGTGGAAGAGCAAGGCAATTTTCTACCCAACAAGGTTACGTATTTGATATGGGACCAAGTTGGTACTGGATGCCTGATATTATTGAAAGTTTTTTTGCTGATTTCGGCTACAAAATCTCTGATTTCTTCGAGTTGATTTCATTAAACCCACAGTTTGAAATGATTTTTTCACAAGAGAAAATCAGTGTACCTGAAAGTTTAGAGGAATTAAAAATCTTGTTCGAACAAATCGAAAAGGGTGCAGGATTACAATTAGAAAAATTTATGCGATCGGCTAAATTCAAATATGAAGTCGGTATGCAGGATTTCGTGAATAAGCCTTGCCATAATTGGTCAGAATTCATTTCTCCTAAAATAACTAAAAGTGCATTGAGATTGGATTTGCTGACGAACTTCAGAACCTATGTTGCTAAATACTTCAAAAGTGAAAAATTAAGAACATTGATGGAGTTTCCTGTGATTTTTCTGGGTGCTTCGCCAAAAAATATTCCTGCATTGTATAGTTTGATGAACTATGGGGGTTATGCCTTAGGAACGCATTATCCTATAGGTGGCTTCTATCAATTGGTATTGGCGATGAAAAAAGTAGCCGAAAACCAAGGTGCAACTTTTTATTTTAACAAAACCGTTGAAAGCATAAATACACAAAATGGTAAGGTAAGATCTTTAACTATCAATGGCGAGACCTATGAATTCGATATTGTAATTGCTTCTTCCGATTATCATCATACAGAAACGCTTTTAAATAAAGACCTCAGAAATTATTCTGAGGTGTACTGGAAAAGCAGAACGTTTGCACCATCAAGTTTGATCTATTATTTAGGCATCAATCAAATTATTCCCAACCTAAAACATCATACACTCTTCTTTGAAAATGACTTAGACGAACACATTGATTGTATCTATGGCGAGAAGAAATGGCCGGAAAAGCCTCTTTTTTATGTTTGTTGCCCATCAAAAACAGATAATGCCGTTGCCCCTAAAGACAAAGAAAACCTGTTTTTGTTGATGCCTTTGGCAATCGGAATAAACGATGAAGAATTAACACGGGAAAAGTATTTAATGGAAATGCTTTCAAGAATTGAAAGACATACGGGCATAGCCGATTTACAGTCAATGATTGAGTACAAAAGAAGCTTCTGTGTCAGCGATTTTATTTCAGATTACAATGCGTACGGTGGCAATGCGTACGGACTGGCAAACACACTTGGTCAAACTGCAGTTTTGAAACCTAAAATAATAAATAAAAGATTGAAAAATTTATTCTACACGGGTCAATTGACCGTTCCCGGCCCCGGAGTTCCTCCGTCCATCCTATCGGGTAAAATTGTAGCGAACGAAATAATCAAGCTTAAACAAGAAGGACTATGAAAAAGATCTTTGACGAACTATCGTGCTCGGTAAGCAAGATAACAACCCAAAAATACAGTACAAGTTTTTCCTTGGGAATTTTAGCTCTGAAACCGACCATCCGTTCTGCCATATATGCGATATACGGGTACGTAAGATTGGCAGATGAAATCGTTGATAGTTTTCACGGGTACGATAAAGAGAAGCTATTGAATCGATTAAAAGCAGAAACGGACAATGCACTGCATGAAGGAATTTCGCTTAACCCTATTCTACAATCTTTTCAAGAAACCGTACATAAATACCAAATTGAGAAAAAGCTAATCGAGCAATTTTTGCACAGTATGGAAATGGATCTGCAGAAATTAGATTACAATTCAGAACTATATAAGGAATATATTTTTGGTTCAGCGGAAGTGGTTGGGTTAATGTGCCTGCAAGTTTTTACGGATGGGAATAGGGAAAAATACAATGAACTGAAACCCTATGCAATGAAGTTGGGATCGGCTTTTCAGAAGGTCAATTTTTTAAGGGACCTGAAAGAGGATTATGTGGTTTTGGGTAGGACATATTTTCCGAATATTGATATGTGTGTATTCGATAATTACGTGAAATCGCAGATTGAAAACGAAATAGAAGAAGAGTTTAAAGAAGCCTTAACCGGGATCAGGAAACTGCCCCATTCATCCATGTTTGGTGTGTATCTGGCGTATAAATACTATTTGTCTCTGTTCCGAAAGATAAAAAGTAAATCTTCCAAAGAGATACTGAAAAATAGGGTTCGTATTCCTAATTCCGAAAAGGCATTTGTGGCATTTAAAAGTTATATAAGATATAAAACCGCTCATTTATGATGAAATTTCTTGGTTTACTGATATCTGTCTTATGTTTACTGACAAGTTTTAATACAACCAGTTTGGATACAGTAAGGGCAAATTACAGCAAAGTGGTATCTGATAAAGAATTGTGTGAAAAAATGATTGCGGAATTAGCGGAAGCAAAGAACAATTCAGCTACACATTTGGCTTATTTAGGTGCTTTGCTAACCATTTGGGCCAATCACGTCTTTAATCCGATAAGTAAACTCAACACATTTAAAGAAGGGAAGAAAAACATCGAGCAAGCAATCAAAAAAGAACCTGCCAATGTGGAATTAAGGTTTATCCGCCTTTCGGTTCAAAAAAATGCACCGTCTTTTTTAGGCTATAAATCAAACATAAATGAGGATACCGAATTTATTAAGGAGAACCGCCACCAAATCGGGTCGGAGATTTTGAAGAAAAATATAGAAATGCTTTTAATAGACTAAGCTATGAAACACAGGTTATACAGGGAGCAACAATTGAATTGCGATATCGAAACAGCGTGGCATTTTTTCTCTTCTCCAAAGAACCTGTCGAAAATAACACCCAAGGATATGGGTTTTACCGTGCTGTCGGATTATAACAGCGAACAGATTGTTGAAGGAATGGTTATCGATTATATCGTTTCGCCGTTGCTGAAAGTTCCGTTGAAGTGGAGAACGAGAATTACCCATGTGACGCCCCATAAAAGCTTTACTGATTTTCAGGAGAAAGGGCCCTATAAATACTGGAACCATTTTCATGAATTTATCCCCCATAAAGGTGGTGTGCTGATGAAAGATACGGTAGATTATGAATTGCCTTTCGGCTTTCTGGGGAAGGTTGCCCATCGGCTTTTTGTGAAAAAGAAATTGGCGGATATCTTTGATTTCCGCTACGGAGTTTTGGAGAAAATGTTTAACTCAATAAAGAACTGATATGAATTTTTTAATCGTATTGCTCACGTTTACATTGATGGAAGGGGCAACCTGGATTATCCATAAATATGTTATGCACGGTTTTCTTTGGGTTTTGCACAAAGACCATCATGACCACAGCAATGAGGGCGTTCTTGAAAAGAACGACTATTTCTTTGTCATATTTGCTATACCCACGATTGCTTTGATGTATTTCGGTTCGCTTGAAAATTTCAACTATCTGTTTTATATCGGGTTGGGCATTATGCTTTACGGAATGGCTTATTTTTTTGTGCACGATATTTTTATCCACCAACGTATCAAATTTCTGTCCCAGACCCAAAGTGTCTATTTTTTGGCACTGCGCAGGGCACACAAACAACATCACAAACATATCGGAAAAGAAGACGGCGAATGTTTCGGGTTTTTATATGTGCCTTTCAAATATTTCAAAATGTATTTTAATTCCGCGAAAAAATGATGGGATATACTTACTCCTTGGTATTGTTTTTTTCGGTCATTATTTGTTTCATCGCATCTTTTGACAGGCGGATTCTTTTTAACCGCCATTTTGGTGCGTTTATAAAGTCTGCAATCCTTGTGGCAATTCCCTTCATTGCTTGGGATGTATGGTTTACGGCAAAAGGTGTTTGGTGGTTCAACACAGATTATACGCTCGGAATAGCATTGGCTGGGTTACCAATTGAAGAATGGCTTTTTTTTATCTGTATTCCGTTTTCATGTGTATTTACCTATTTCTGTTTCGATAAGTTTTTCAGATGGGAATGGCTATCCGGCTTAAATAACCTGATCGTTTTTGTCAGCGTCATTATCTGTTCCGTGATGGCTCTGGTGCACTTTGATAAGATCTATACACTGATCACGGCCACAGCTACCATTACAACCCTGATCTATCTGCATTTTGTTGCCAAGGCGGATTGGATAGGCAAAGCATCGTTGGTGTTTACGATATTGATGTTAGGTTTCTTTCCGGTCAATGGCATTCTGACCGGTACCGAATTGGAAACACCAATCGTGAATTACAATCCCGGTGATTTTCTGGGTATACGGATACTAACGATACCCATTGAGGATGCCGTTTATGGATATACACAGTTCCTTTTGGTACTTTATTTTTTTAAACGGTTTAAACATATAGATGATGAAAGCAAAAAATAAAATTTTAACAGTGGCCTTTTCCATAGGGTTAATTGCTCTTTTACATTCCTGCGCCTCGATCCCCAAAAGGGCAAAAGCAGTGAAAAACTTTGACGTCGATGAATATTTAGGTACTTGGTACGAAATTGCCCGATTTGATTCTCGTTTTGAAAGAGACTTGGACAATGTTTCCGCTCAATACAGTCTGAACGAAAATGGCAATGTCATCGTCTTGAACAGTGGCTATAATCATAATAAGCAAGAATGGAAAAAAGCGGACGGTTTAGCAAAGTTCAGAGGAGATAAAAATGTTGCAAAACTGAAAGTAAGTTTTTTCGGTCCTTTTTATTCTGGTTACAATGTGGTCGCATTGGACAAAAATTACCAGTATGCGCTGGTTGCGGGAAAAAACCTAAAGTATTTATGGATTTTATCAAGAACAAAGAAAGTTCCCAAAGAGGTTAAAACAAACTATCTGGAAATTGCAGAAGGGATTGGCTATGATACCTCTAAACTGATCTGGGTAAAGCACGACAGGAACGATAATCCATTTTTGAATGAAAAATAAGGTCTCCGTTTTTTGGTTCCGCAGAGATCTGCGTTTGGAAGACAATGTGGGTTTGTATCAGGCACTTGCTTCCGAATTACCCGTGTTGCCGGTTTTTATTTTTGATGAAACCATCTTAACTCAATTAGAAGATAAAAAAGACCGAAGGGTTGACTATATCCATCAGGTACTCTCGGCAATAAATAGCGGGTTGAAGACATTCAACGCAAGATTGAATACATTTTATGGAAATCCGTTGGATGTTTTTAAAATGCTTTCCGAAAAATATGCTGTTCAAGGCGTTTTCTGCAATCGGGATTATGAACCGCAAGCCATTAAACGGGATATGGAGATTTACCAGTTTTTCAACGAACAGAATATTTCTTTTAAGGCATTCAAAGACCAGGTCATTTTTGATAAAAACGATGTATTGAAAAATGACGGCACACCCTATACGGTTTATACCCCGTATTCAAAAAAATGGAAAGAGCTATTGACAGAAAAAGATTATAAGTCGTATAATCCTGATTGCACTAATTTTTTCAGACAGCGGTTTGCCGAAATTCATTCGTTGAATGAATTCGGTTTTGAAAAAACAGATATAACTTTTGACCCCCCGAAATTAGATGCAAAAATCATTGACGAATACGAAAAATTCAGGGATTATCCTGCAATGCAACGGACAACAGAATTGAGCATCGCTCTTCGATTTGGCACCATAAATATTCGTAAATGCGTAGCTTTTGCATTGAACCACAATCAAACGTGGCTGAATGAATTGATCTGGCGAGAGTTTTTTATGCAGATCTTATATCATTTCCCCAAAGTGGTTAATCAATCTTTTAAATCGAAATACGATAACATCAAATGGCGAAACAATGAGCGGGAATTTGAAAAATGGTGCGAGGGAAAAACAGGGTATCCGATTGTCGATGCCGGAATGCGACAATTGAACCAAACAGGGTTTATGCATAATCGTGTTCGGATGATTACAGCGAGTTTTCTGTGTAAACATTTACTGATTGACTGGCGTTGGGGCGAAGCCTACTTTGCGCAAAAGCTGAACGATTACGATCTATCGGCCAACAATGGAAACTGGCAATGGGCATCGGGTTCGGGTTGCGATGCTGCACCTTATTTCAGGGTGTTTAATCCAACTGTTCAAACCGAAAAGTTTGACAAAAACTTGGAATACATCAAAAAATGGGTTCCGGAATTTGGAACAGATGCTTACCCCCAACAAATAGTAGAACACAGTTTCGCAAGAGACAGAGCTTTGAAAGTATATGGAGAAGCTGTCAGGGAAAACAATCAATAACGCTTTAATTAAAGTAAAATGGAGAGAAACAATGTAGTGTTGGTCGATGAAAACGATAATGCCATTGCTGAAATGGAAAAATTGGTTGCCCACGAGCAAGGGCGTCTTCACCGGGCATTTTCGGTATTTATATTTAATGATAACGGAGAGCTTCTTTTGCAGCAGCGTGCAAGCCACAAGTATCACGGAGCAGGGTTATGGACGAACACTTGTTGTTCGCATCCGCAATGGGGAGAGACTGTTGCTTTAGGTGCAGAGGAGCGGTTAAACTACGAAATGGGAATGGAATGTGATTTAAAATTGGTCTATTCATTTATTTACAATGAGCGGGTTGAAAACAATTTGACGGAACACGAACTGGATTATGTTTTTGTTGGTTATTCTGACCAATGTCCTGTTTTAAACAAAGATGAAGTACAGGACTATAAGTGGATGAATGCGGATGAAACTCTATCTGATATAAAAAATAATCCATCGCATTACACGGTCTGGTTCAAACAGGTTTTTCCGGAGTTACTTTCAAAAATCAATTCATGAAAAAGATATTAATCGCCGGAGGTACAGGTTTTGTCGGAAAAGCATTGATAAAGCACCTAGTAAATTGTGGTTATATGGTCAATGTGTTAACACGGAGGAACAAAATCAGCAGCATGGAGAACATTCGGTATTTTGAATGGGATATAAAGAAAGGATTTATTGACGAAAAAGCATTTGAGGGCGTTTCGAAAATCATCAATCTAACAGGCGCAAACATTACCGAAAAGCGTTGGACGGAAAAAAGGAAAGTTGAAATAATCGAAAGCCGGACCAAGGCAATAGATTTACTTTTTACCTATGTTACAACAAGGAATTTTAGCATAGATATCTTCATTTCATCTTCTGCCGTAGGTTATTATGGTGCGATTACTACGGATGAAATATTTACAGAGAAATCCAATAACGGCAGCGATTTTTTGGCTTCGGTTTGCCGGAAATGGGAAAAATCAGCACTGCAATTTGAAAGTTTGGGTGTTGCTACCGTGATTTTAAGAAAAGGCGTTGTCCTTGGGAGAGATGGTGGTATGTATCAAAAATTAGCACCTTTGGCGAAGTTGGGTATCAATACATCTTTAGGAAATGGCAGGCAATACTTACCCTGGATTGACATCCGGGATTTAGTCCGGTTGTATGAATTCATCTTGAAGACAGATGAACTCAGCGGGGTTTTTAATGCTGTTTCTTCCGAGCACATTATGATGAATGATTTTTCTAAAGCCCTGCTAAGGTCATTCGGAAAAACGAGTTTTTTGCCCAATGTACCAGCATTTCTGGTAAGGTTATTTTTGGGGGAAATGTCCGTGATGTTGTTAAAGGGTTCTAGGGTCAGCAATTACAAAATAAAACAAACCGGCTTTAAATTTGAGTATAGCTCGATTGAGAAGACATTTTTTATGTAGTAATAAAGCTGGTTGAAGACTTTAGTATAGCTTTCTTTATTGACATTTTTTACAATTTCCGTTTTTCCGTGTTTAAGATAATTTTCGGTTTAGCGGAGCTAACTTTATTTTTATCTAGATCATACTTATAAGAGGTGTCTTTCAATTGGTTCAATCGCCTTAAATCTTCCAATAAAGAGTTCGAGTTTTGTACCAGTGGGTTCACTTTAAAGACAGATCTATTTATTTTAGATTTGTCTTTTTTTATAATTATAAACTGATTTGATGAATTTTACTTAAAAGAATATCTTACTGTTTATAGTTTAAATTATTATCAACAAACGCTTTATATTTTTGTTGTTTTTTTATTAAAATTAATTTGTTAAAAATAAAAAAAGACTCTAAATTTGTTGCGTTCTATACCTGTCTTTAACATAGGTAATAAGTTCTGAAACGACTCGATAGCTCAGTTGGTAGAGCACAACACTTTTAATGTTGGGGTCCTGGGTTCGAGCCCCAGTCGGGTCACAAAATTTATTTCGGATTTTTAGGAGAGGTGCCGGAGTGGTAACGGAGCAGATTGCTAATCTGTCATCGGGTAACCGATGCCAGGGTTCGAATCCCTGTCTCTCCGCATTTAAATGACCGATTCGGGGTGTAGCGTAGCCCGGTCATCGCGCCTGGTTTGGGACCAGGAGGTCGCAGGTTCGAATCCTGCCACCCCGACCAATTAAACATAGTGTTTAGGGATTGGTCCAGTAGCTCAGCTGGATAGAGCAACTGCCTTCTAAGCAGTAGGTCTCAGGTTCGAATCCTGACTGGATCACAAATCGTACTTTTTAAGTGCGATTTTTTTGTTCCTAATCTTTTCTTCTTACCAGATATTTTAAAAAATAAAAGTTTACCATTTAGAAAAATGATAAACTTTATAGTTAAAGGTTAAGAGGGGGGCATCACTTTATTTGAAAAGTTCTTTGAGTTTGTTTTCTAACTCATCGCCTCTTAAATCTTTGGCTATGATGACTCCATTTTTATCTAAAATGATTGTTTTAGGAATAGAAGTTATTTTGAAAGTTTGTAACAAAGGTTCGTTCCATCCTTTTAAATCAGAAAGTTGAAGCCACGATAATTGATCTTTTTCTATGGCATTTATCCATTTTTGTTTATCGTTATCTAATGAAATTCCAATGATGTTTAAGCCTTTGTCTTTGTATTTATTGTAAAGTGCCACCACGTTAGGATTTTCTTTTCGACAAGGAGCACACCACGAAGCCCAAAAATCAATAATGGTGTATTTCTCAAGGTTTTTATAAAGTGTTTGTTTTGTTTCATTCACATCTGTTAATGAGAAATCGGCAACTTTTGCACCTATTTTAACGTTCTTATATTCTCTTAAAAAAGAAGCTAATTTTTGTCCGTTTTCAGAATTTTTATCTATTAGTTCCAAATCAGAATAAAATTTCTCTAATACATCGTAATCCTCTTCTTTAAAAGTGCTTTTTAATTTTTCGGCTATTAAGATTTTTGTGTATGCATTCTTTTTATTTTGTTCTATAAATTTGAACTTAGCGATGTCTATTTTATTTTTAACGGCTTTTTCTAATAAAAAGTGTTTGTAATAAGCTTCTTGTTCTTCGGGTGTAAACTTTGAAGGATTTAAAATTTTAGGCTTTTGTTTTGTAAGCTTGTCTAATTCTTGGTAATAGGGTTTTATAAAATGTTCGTATTTTGATAACCCCTCATTTTTTTCCGTTCCTTTTAAAGAGTAAGTGTTATTTGCTAGATTAAATTTAATATTGGTAGTCCCTTTAACATTGTAAAGTTTTATATAGAAATCGGGATTGTCTTTTGTATCTATATAAATCAATTTATCGTTATCTGCAATATGGAATTCAAATTTGTTTTTGTTTACTACGGTACTGTCTAAAACGATCCAGTTATAATTGGTAAATTCTTTAAGATAAACAGTAAAATTTGTAGTATTCTTTTTTACATCTCCTTTAATTGTGTGTTGTGCATTTACTATAAACGGGATGAAAAGTAAACATAAAATAAATTGCTTTTTCATAGTTGTAAAAAATAAAAGTCGGTAACAATGTACCGACTTTTTATGATATTTGAAAGAATATTATTTTAAAAGTTCTGCAACTTTTGCTTCTAATTCTGCTCCTCTTAAATTTTTAGCAACAATTGTTCCGTTTGCATCTAAAAGGATCGTTGCAGGGATTGCATCAATTGCGTATTCTTTCGCTATTTCATCGTCCCAATATTTTAAGTTTGATATTTGTAACCAATCTAATTTATCGTCTGCGATAGCTTTTACCCAATTTTCTTTTTCTTTGTCTAATGAAACGCCGATTACTTTAAAACCTTGTGCCTTGTATTTGTTGTAAAGTGCCACTACGTTAGGGTTTTCTTTACGACAAGGTCCACACCACGAAGCCCAAAAATCTACCAAAGTTACTTTTCCTAAGTTTTTATGTAAAGATTCTGCTTTACCTTCAGGAGTATTGGCTGTGAAATCAGGTGCTTTTTTTCCAATAGCTACTTTTTCTTGCTTTGCAGCATGCTCTTTTTCGTTTTCTTCAATTTTTTTCAAGTTATCTGCAAACTCTTTTCCTTTTTTGGTATCTTTTACAGAAGCATCGAAAGCATTGTAGTAATTTTTAATTTCTTCTGTTGTCAAGGCATCAGACATTGCCAATTGCGTTAACAGCAACAAAGAAATATAAGAATCTTTATTGGTGCTGATAAAGTTTTTGTTGAAATCAACATATTTTTCTTGAATTTTAGAAACCTGCTCTCTTAAAGACTGTATTGTTAACTGATCCCCCTTTTGTTGTGCTTCTATAAATGCAGCTTGGTTTTGCTGTTCAAAATCCTGCATTTCTTTTTGTATTTCTTTCTGCATTTTAAGAGCTTCTTCATTGTAAGAAGTCATTAAATCGTTGTTTTTTGTACCAGTTACTTTAGTACTTTCCTGATTTGCCTTGTCAAAAGAGAATTTAATTTCACCTTTTTCTAACACCATAGGATACATAAACATTTTTGTGGTATCCAATTCAATAAAATATAAATCAACTTCTGGCGCTTTGCTGTTTTTAAATTCAAATAATCCGCCTTTAACTACCGTTGAATCTATTTTGGTAAATCCGTTTTCATCTTGTTTGTTAATATAAACTTTAGTTCCGTCTTCAAAACCTTTTACTTCACCGTTAATTGTGTATCCGTCTTTATTACAAGAAACTAAAACTGCTGCGGTAAACGCAAGCGCAAAAAATTTTTTCATTTAAAATAGTAAATTTAATTTGGGGTAAATGTATAAAATATAATGTTAATAAAATTAAAATTAACTGATAGAGTTTAAAATTAACAGAATCCAGCTTAAAAGCAACAGTAATCCGCCAATGGGTGTAATGGGACCTAAAACTTTTAACTTTTTGTTTAGAGCTCCACTAATGCAAAGTCCGTAAATACTGAAACTGAACAATATAATGCCTAAAGTTAGCGAATAATATAACAGGTTTTGATAATTTGTGACAAACTTTAAATTAAATCCTACAAGTACTAATAATAATGCGTGATACATTTGATATTTTACGCCGGTTTCAAAATTTTTTAGTTGCTCATCATTAAAAAATTTCTTTAAAGCGTGTGCACCAAAAGCGCCAAGAATAATTCCTAATGCGCCAAAAACGGCTCCTGTGGTAATAAAAATATTCATAATTAGTTCAATGTTAATTCTCCTAAAATTTCTTCAGACATAAATGGTCCTCCGGGATATTTCGCCGTATAATCTAAATTCAGCCAGATCTTTCCACGCTCGTCTATGTGGTAATGTATGGTTCTTCCTTTTGATTCCTGAACAAATAGAACTTCTTTAATCAGATAAATAACGTTTTCCAGGTCGGCTTTTGTTCCAATCAACATTTCGGGATACATGTGTTCTTTGGTGTGGATCAGTCTTGGTGTTCCGCCAATAGCTCTGATAGATGCCGCCATTAAAATGGAATGATCGTCGCAATCTCCCGAAAAATGTTGTAACGATTCTGAAGCGGTGGCAATATATTCACGGTTTTTAGGGTCGTTTACATAATTCCATTTGCTTTGAATTTCTTTAAAAATCGCAAAACATTGAATAATTTGTCGGTATTCTCTGTAGCCTTTGATGTTTCTGAAATGTTTTGATGTAGCGCCCACAGCAAAATTGCGTACTTGGGGATTATCAAATTCTATTGCTTTTAAAATTTTTGATTTGTTAGGAAAAGGCAACAATTTTGAAACAATAATATCCTGCGGATTAGGATTGTCGCTCATAGCATAAATCATGGAACGATAATCTTCAAAAACCGATTTAAAACCGTAACCTGTAAACAACGTTCCAAATAATAAAACCAGTAAGTAAAGAACAATTGCAAAGAATAAAAACCGTTTTATGTAATGTAAGCAGTACGTTACAATTAAAGTAATGACCAAAAAAAGTAAAATCCTGTCTAAGTGAAGGGGCCACTCCGGATCAATTAAATTTTGATGCATAATGATAAAAACCGGAATTAAAATTAAAACCGTTAACAAAAAAATTATAATAGTGTCCCAGGGTTTAGGCAGGCTAAACTTGTTAAGGGTACGCAATAATTTAATGTTTGGTTTTTTCATCAGCGGTTTTTATACAACTACTTCACTGTATTTTAAAGGTTGTTTTATGATGTTATATTTTAATAAGTCGGCAATAATTTGGTTAAACTGGGTTTCAGAAGGCTTTTTCTGACTCCATTTGGTAATTTGTAGCCATTGTTTAATATCGCTTAACTGCTGATTAAAAACGCTTGCCAATGTTTTATCGATACTTGGTATCATTTTAAACTCGCTGGTGGTTTGATTGATGATTTCTAATAGATGTTCAACCATTGCTTTGTTTTCAGAATAAAAGTCTTTTCGTGCCACGATCATAAAACACGGCCACGGGGTGGGACACACACCCACACGTCTAAAAACACCTTGGTCAACAACGGGTTGTGTCATAAAACGATCCCACATAAAATAATCGGCTTTTTGGGCAGATAATGCTTCCACGGCACCATCTATCGTGTGAACCACTTCAAATTTAACAGAATCAAAATCCCAGTTTTGGTTAGAAGCGTTTACATACGTCATTAATTCAGAACCTGATCCATAACGAGAAATAGCTGCTGTTTTTCCAAATAAATCATCAATGGTTTGATAGCTGCTTTTGGCATTTACGTGGATACCCCATTGCAAAGGCGATTGCACAAAGGTTTGCAAAATTACCGATTCGTTTCCGTTAGAAATATCCTTTAAAATACCTTCGGTTAAAATCACGGCCACATCGGTTTCGTCTGTACGCAACATCTCGCACATTTTTCCTGTCCCTTCAGGTACGTCATTCCATTGAACATCAATACCCGCCTGATGAAACAAACCTTCATCTATCGTTAGCTGCCACGGAAAATTAAAATGTTCGGGTACGCCTATAATTCTTACAGTTTTCATTTATTGATGGATCTTTTTTACGTAAATGTACTATTTTAATTTATTATTTAACATAGTTATCAATGTTTGATATTTTGATAATTCAACCAGCTCTTCGTTAATGGTGGTGTAATCTGTAAGATCATTGATTAATTCCTGGGCGCTGTCAATTTTTTTCTTTGCAAGTAACGGTTGTTTGTTTGCAATGGCATCGATAGCTTCTTGTGTCAACTGATGTAAAATGGTTAATTTCAAAATGGCTAATTTTATTCTTAGCAAAAATAAGCTTTCTGTATAGTTTATGTATCTTTGATAATCAAAATTAATCGTTAAAAATGGCAAAAAAAATATCAAGTTTAGAAGATTTAGGCGGATTTGTGTTTTCTACCAATAAAGAGTTTGATTTCGATCGAAATGCTGATGCTGAAGAAACATTGGCACCTGGCGAGCAGTTGCTTGAAGCACATTTAGATAAGAAAAACCGGGGTGGAAAAACAGCAACAGTGATTAAAGGTTTTGTGGGATCTGCCGATGATTTAAAAGCATTAGCCAAGGAACTTAAAACACTTTGTGGCGTGGGTGGCAGTGCAAAAGACAACGAAATAATTATTCAGGGAAATTTTCGCGATAAAATAATGGATTACCTGAAAAACAAAGGCTATAAAGTAAAAAGAGTAGGAGGCTGATATGAAAAATATAAAAGAGTCAGAATTAATTTTAAATCCTGATGGCAGTGTGTACCACCTGAATCTGAAACCCGAAAATATTGCAAACGACATTATTTTTGTAGGCGATCAAGACAGGGTAGAAGCCATTACCAAATATTTTGATGTGGTTGAATTCAGTACGCAAAAAAGAGAATTTAAAACACAAACGGGTATTTACAAAGGAAAACGCTTAACGGTTATTTCCACAGGAATTGGTCCTGATAACATTGATATTGTCCTAAACGAATTAGACGCTTTGATAAATATCGATTTAAAAACCCGCATGGTAAAACCCCAATTAACCCGCTTAAATATTATTCGCGTGGGAACATCAGGATCGTTACAAGCCGATATTCCCGTTGATGCGTTTCTGGTTTCAGCCGCCGCCATTGGTACCGATAATATGTTGCACAGTTATGATTCGCAAAATATTCAAAACCAATCAATGAATGAATTATTTGTGAAACATACCGTCTGGGATAAAACAAAGGGGATGCCTTATGCCGTGGAAGCCGACAACGATTTATTAAAAAAATTCAAAAAAGAACACGTTTTTTCGGGTATAACAATAACAGCCGGTGGTTTTTACGGAGCCCAAGGCAGGGTGTTGCGTTTAAAATTGAGCGATGCTGCGTTGAATGACAAAATAGATTCGTTTGAATTTGAAAACTTAAAAGCAACCAATTTAGAAATGGAAACAGCCGCCATTTACGGATTGTCAAAATTATTGAATCACAGAGCCATATCTTTAAATGCAATCGTTGCCAATAGAAAAGATGGAAATTTTAGTGCCAATCCATACAAAACCATCGACGAATTGATCCAATTTGCATTAAATACAATTATTGAATAATTTTTTTTAATGAAATTCTATTTAATCAATAAAAATTATTTCTTAAAAAATTGATTACTTTATTGGTAAATGCGTCTGTTTGTAAAATATTTATTCGCTTCGGTTTTAATGTTTGAGTATTTTGTAAATTTGTGAAGAACTAAATAATAAGCAATTTCAAATAATGAACAGAATTTTATATCAGGCTTACGCTGACAAGATTACTACTGCTGATAAAGCGGCATTATTAATTGAAAATAATCATGTGGTAGGCGCAAGCGGATTCACCAAAGCAGGCGATAGCAAATCGGTTTTGCCGGCTTTTGCTAAAAGAGCAGAAAATGAAGATGTGGCAATAACTTTAATTACAGGAGCTTCTTTAGGATATACCACCGATGCCGATTTGGCGGAAAATAATGCATTAATACGCAGAATGCCTTTTATGGCAGATCCCGCATTGCGGAAATCAATCAACGATTACCAACTAAAATACATAGATCAACATTTAAGTGAAACAGTCGAACAGCTCATTTGCGGACATATTGCCCCAGTTGATGTGGCTATTATTGAAGCATCGCTAATCGATGAAAACGGAAATATTGTACCAACGACTTCAATAGGTAATTCTGCTTTTTTTGCCTCACAAGCTAAAAAGATTATTATCGAGATCAATACGCAAATTCCGTTGAGTTTTAGGGGAATTCATGATTGTTCGGTACCTGAATCATACCCCAACCGCGATGTAATCAATATTCACACACCCATGGATCGTATGGGCGAACCATTTATAAAAATTGATCCTGAAAAAGTAGCGGCCATTGTTTATACAGATATTAACGATCAGCCGGCAGTAGTTGCAGAACCCGATGAAACAACAACAGCTATTTCAAAACATCTTTTAAACTTTTTTGAACAAGAAGTAGCTAAAGGAAAACTCACTTATAATCTGTTACCATTACAAGCAGGAATTGGTAAAATTGCCAATTCGGTTTTAATGGGATTTAAAGATTCCAATTTTAAGAATTTAACCATGTATTCTGAAGTTTTGCAGGATTCTACTTTTGAATTGATCGATTCAGGCAATCTTGATTTCGCCTCAGGGTCTTCAATCACGGTTTCCGAAGGATGTTATGCCAAACTGATAGAAAATTTTGATAAATACAAAAATAAATTGATTTTGCGTCCGCAAAACATTTCTAATGCTCCCGAGGTAGTTCGCAGATTAGGCGTTATCGGTATCAATACAGCCATTGAATTTGATATATACGGCAATGTGAACTCTACTCATATTTCGGGCAGTAAAATGATGAACGGCATTGGTGGTTCAGGTGATTTTGCCCGCAATGCGTACTTGAGTATTTTTGTATGTCCGGCGGTATCAAAAGAAAATAAAATATCGCACGTGGTACCAATGGTAACACATCATGACCACACAGAACACGATGTTGATATTTTAGTAACCGATCAGGGATTGGCAGATTTACGCGGATTGGCACCAAGAGAACGTGCTGAAGTGATTATTGAAAATTGCGTACACCCTGATTTTAAAGCAGAAATTCGCGATTATTTTCAACGAGCTTGTGAACAAACCGGCGGACAAACACCACATATTTTAGAAGAAGCATTTAAATTCCATACCCGTTTAAAACAAACAGGAAGTATGCAGAAAGAAAAAACACTTGTGTAAAACAAGTGTTTTTTTTTATTCCTCGGCAAAACGGGTAATTTCTCTTTCGTAAAATGTTGCCGCCAAATCAATTAATCGATTCATTTCTTCTTTTAATTCAACTTCCTCACTTTCGTCTAATTCTTCTAAAAACTCAATGTCTTCTGTTTCTAAATCAATAATAAAACGCGGGTATTCTAAGTGAATTACGAATAAATTATCAGGAAAATCAGTGTTGTCGGCTAAAACGAACTTCGGTAAATCCATTGTTTAAATTTTAATATGGTTGTTAATGTATTTTTTTGACATATAATTGAAGCGAAGATACGAAAAAAATGCTGCTACGGTTAATCCTGCCAATAATCCGTACCAAATACCTTCTGCACCTAAATTGGTATATAAAGCTAAATAAACGCAAAGCGGAAATCCAACTACCCAATATGAAATAAAAGTAATAATCATGGGTAAATTAACGTCTTGCAAACCCCGTAATGCTCCTAACGCAGTTACCTGAATACCATCGGATATTTGAAAGATCGCTGCGATTAACAATAATTTTCCTGCTATTTCAATTACTTCATGGTTCATTAAAAGCTGCTCGGTATCATTGGTGTCTAAGAATAATAACGGAATATAATTATGAAAAAGGATGAAAAACAATGCAAATCCGCAGTATAAAATAAAAGTCATTAACATGATTGATTTTGCTACGGTTTCCATTTTAACGTAATCTTTTAATCCTTTTTGATTACCCACGCGAATCATTCCGGCTACACTTAGTCCCGAAGCAAACATAAAGGTCATTGAAGCCATTGATAAGGCAATTTGGTTGGCTGCCTGCGCTTCGGTGCCCAACATTCCGGAAATCCATACAGCAGCTGTAAACAAGGCTACTTCAAACAAAGACTGCATAGATGAAGGAATGCCAATGCCTGCAATGTATTTAGATGTCTTTAAGTTAATCTCTTTTAATGTTATTTTTTGCAGATAGGGTGTAAAAACATCTAATCGGTACAAAACAAAGACAAAATACAGCAACATTACAATCCTTGATATTAATGTTCCGTAGGCCGCACCCATCATACCCATTTCGGGGAAAATCCACACACCGTAAATCAATAAGTAATTAAAAACCACATTCACAATATTGGCAATAATGGTGGCATACATAGAATATTTTGTTTGAGATTTTCCATCGGAAAATTGTTTAAATCCCTGATAAATAACCAAAGGAACTAATGAAAGCGCTACTATATCTAAAAATGGTTTAGCCATTTGGGTAACTTCTACAGGTTGCAGCATCAAATCGATGAGAGGCTTAAAAAAATACAAAAGGGTGAACAAAAGTATTCCTAAAAAGGTGCAAAGAAACACACCGTTTATAAACACATTTCTGCCTTTAACAATATCATTTTCAGTATCTGCTGAAGCTATAAGAGGAGTAATTGCCGTAGAAAAACCCACCCCAACAGATAAGGCTATAAAAACAAAACTATTGGCCAATGAAGCAGCCGCAAGTTCGGTAGCGCCAATTTTTCCCACCATAATGTTGTCAACAATTCCCACAATGGTATGTCCCAGCATTGCAAGGATTATTGGATATGCCAATTTAAAATTATAGTTAAATTCCTGAGTGTATTTTTTTAAATTCATTCATTTTTTTTGCAAAGATACCCACTAAAAACGATGTATTGGCACAACAGTTGGATATATTATCTCTAAAAAAGTTCAGATGATGAAAAAAGTGATATTTACAGCTATTGGAACCTTAGTTTTAAGTTCGGCAGCTTTTAGCCAGACTCCGTATAACAAAGGATTTCGCTTAGGGTTAGGTTTAAACGGAGGTTTCCCCACAGATGGTGATTACGATGGAAGCTTGGGAATTGATGCACGTTTACAATACGATTTTACAAAAAAGACATCGATTACCCTAACGTCGGGATATACCCATTTGTTTGCAGAACCTGAAGAAGTAGGTTTTGTACCTGCAAAATTGGGTTTTAAATACTTTTTGGGAAATCAGTTTTATGCAATGGGTGAAGCCGGTGCAGCTTTTGGTGTGAATGGCAACATTGATAATTCATTGATTGTGGCTCCCGTTTTTGGTTTTGCCAATAAATATTTAGACGCAAGTGTTCGATATGAATATTACAGCGATTACGAAACAGACCAGATAGCTTTGCGATTAGCTTATGGATTTAGTTTGAAAAAGAAGAAATAACCCATTTTAAATGGGTTATTTTTTATAACCTGAGTTCGATTATTATTTAGGATAAATATATTGTGTAAAAAAAGAAATAGTTGTATATTTAATTATCTGATTGTTAAATATTTAAACAACTATTTCTTATGATTAATTTCGATAAAATTACAGAACTGCGAAGCACATCACGAACACAGAAATAGAATAAAAAATAGTGAGTAAATTTTTTGTCTTGTTGATGAATTTTGCCAGCAATTTTTTCCTTTTCTTGAAAAAAACAGTATTGGAAACAAATCTAAAAGACCCCCAATGATGTCACCCAGTGAAATAATCAGTATTATGATTCTTTTTCATTTGAGCGGTTTCAGATGCTTTAAGCACTTTTACATTTTCTATATTCAA
>NZ_FNXE01000008.1 GCF_900108395.1 Paenimyroides marinum
AAAGAAGCTGCCCTTTTGGGACAGCCTCTTTTTTTAGTTATTTTTCTTAATTACGTAAGTATAGACCCATGTTAAGGTAAAGGTTGGTATAAAATCCAATCCTGGTAAAGCTTCTTCTACAAACGATACAATTCCGCCAATTGTTCCTGTTTTTCCTTTATAAAGTGTCTTTAATAATAATGCCGAAATAGGTGCCCAGATAACATCTGAAAATTCACCCAACAACGGAACAGCAAAAGAAAGTGTTCCTATAAAATCAAATAAAACACTTAAAAATAACACACGATATTTACTTTTATCGGTTGTTCTTTCTTTTTGCTGAATAACAATTTCGTTCATTTTAATTAGTTTTTAACACATTAAATACTAACAAACTACGTGCCATTATTTAGTAACGTATTCTTGGAAAAACTTTTCGAATTTATTAACTTTAGGAGAGATAACCATTGCACAATACGTTTTATCGGGATGATTGTTGAAATAGTTTTGATGATAGTTTTCGGCAAAATAAAAAGGAGTAGCTTTGCTTACCTTGGTAACAACAGGTTTATCAAAAATAAGTTCCTCATTTAACACTTTTACAAATAGTTCTGCCTGTTCTTTTTGATGCGGAGTGGTATAAAAAATTTCGCTCCGGTATTGGGTACCAATATCGTTTCCCTGTCTGTTTAAAGTAGTTGGATCATGTGTAGCAAAGAAAACTTCTAATAGTTGCTGATAACTAACCTGTTTGTAGTCAAAAACAATCTTAATGGCTTCGGCATGGTTCGTAGTTCCAGAACAAACTTCCTCGTAAGTAGGGTTTTCTGTTATTCCGCCAATATATCCGGGTAAAACTTCTTTTACTCCGTTAATTTTTTGAAAGATGGCTTCTGAGCACCAAAAACAACCATTTGCAAAAATTGCAGTTTCATTGTTGTCTGAATTCATAATGAATAATTTTATCAATTAAAATTACGATTAAAAAGCTGAATCACTAATGTTATTTAATAAAAGTTTAAGTAAATTCGTCAGTAAATTTACAAGTATGATTAAAGCTGAAAATATAAGCAAACAATTTAATGGTTTAGCGGTTTTAAAAAATGTTTCGTTATCAATTGATAAAGGCGAAATTGTTGCTATTGTCGGTGCATCCGGAGCTGGAAAAACTACCTTGCTGCAAATTTTAGGTACTTTAGATGCCCCTGAAAAAGAACACCACGTACGATTGATAATTAATGAAACCGATGTTTTAAATCTTAAAGATCAGCAGTTGGCAACTTTTAGAAATAAAAATTTAGGCTTTATTTTTCAGTTTCATCAATTATTGCCTGAATTTAATGCGATAGAAAATGTGTGTATTCCAGCTTTCATTGCGGGAAAATCAAAAACAGAAGCCGAAAAAGAGGCAAAAGAACTATTAGATTATTTAGGATTAAGTCACAGAATACATCATTTTCCGTCTGAATTATCGGGAGGAGAACAACAAAGAGTTGCCGTTGCACGCGCTTTAATCAACAAGCCAGCTGTAATTTTTGCCGATGAGCCTTCGGGAAATTTAGATACCAACTCTGCCGAAAATTTACATGAATTGTTTTTTAAACTCCGCGATAATTTTGGTCAAACCTTTGTTATTGTTACCCATAATGAAGAATTAGCAGATTTGGCTGACAGAAAACTGGTGATGAGCGATGGGAAATTTGTAATTTAATAATTGAACAAAGTGATAAAAAATTTTATAAAGAAAATAATTAAGAACGATAGTGTTTATATAATTGAATATAAAGATGAAATTGCCATTGCAGAGTCGTTGTTATTTAAAACCGATGCAAATAAGCCGGTAAATGTAGTTTGTTTTTGGTCAGATAAAGAACAGGCAATGAAATGTTGTAATGAAATCTGGAAAAATTATAAACCAAATGAGGTTTGTATTGCCACATTTATTGAAGACTATTTAGTAAATATCTACAACGAAAGTTTTATTGTTGGTATTGATTTCAATGAAAAAATAGAAGGAATTGAAGCCGATCCGTTAGATGTAATCTCTGAATTGATTAAAGAATTGAAAAAGCATAACATCAATCTGGAACTTGAATATTTCAAAAACCTAACCGATTTAGAAAACCAATTACAAAAATTACTTTGACAAAACTTAAGCAATAATTGTTCTTTTTTATTAGAAACACTACATTAGCGAAAATCATTTTTTATGAAAAAAATCTCCCTATTTGCTTTTATGCTTGCCGGATTTTTATCGCAGGCACAAAATAATTTAACAATAGAAGAAGCCACTTTGGCTGCCCAAAAAGGGTTTGGTATCAAATCTTTTTACAGTGCGCAATGGCGTACTAACAATGAATTAACGTATATTGATGCACCTTACAACGCTTTAATTGCAAAGGATACAAACGGTACAGCGGATGAAACCCTTGTAACAACAGCCGATTTAGAGGCTGCAATAGCCACAGCAATTAATGAAAAAGTTTCTTTAAGAATGATTCCTTTTGATTATCATTGGGAAAACGAAAAAGAACTTTCTTTCACTTATCAGGGTGAAAGCGATAAATATTATGTAATTTATAATATTGAAACCAAGAAAGTATCAAAAACGATTAAGTTTAGTGCCACATCAACAGAAGAAATTATCGCCCCAGCCAAAAATTATATTGTTTATTTGAATAAAAACAATGTTGAAATAGCTTTTGAGAATGGAAATGTGGTTAAGGTGACAAATGATCCGGAACACGTGGTGAACGGAAGCAGTAACACACATAGAAATGAGTTTGGTATAGATCGTGGACTATGGATCAGTCCTGATGGGAAGAAAATTTTGTTTTATAAAAAAGATGAACGAATGGTTGCCGATTATCCGTTGATTGATTTTGGTACAAGGATCGCCGTAGAAAAACCAATCAAATATCCAATGGCAGGAATGAAATCTGAGGAAGTTTCATTGCATATTTATGACATCGATTCCAAAACTACAACCCAACTGAATATTGAAGGAGATAAAGAACAATTCTTAACCATGCCAACGTGGTCTCCTGACAGCGAAACAGTCTATGTAGGTGTTTTAAACCGCGGACAAGATCATTTAAAATTACAAAGATATTTTGCAACAAGCGGAAAATTAGATAAACAGCTTTTTGAAGAAAAAAGCAAAACGTACGTGGAACCTAACACACCGCTTAAATTCCTGAACGATAAAGAATTTATCTATATTTCTGAAAAAGACGGTTACCGCCACATGTATCGTTACAATACCAATGGCAAACAAATGAACAGTTATGTATATAACGATGTGGTTTTTAAAGATTTTGTAGATGTTTCGTCAAAAGAAATCTACTATATGGGTACAGCAAACAAAGGAATGGATAAGTTGCTGTATAAAGTAGATTTAAAATCAGGCAAAACCCAGCCTGTAACTAAAACTTCGGCAACTTACACCGTTGAAATGAATAAGGATAAGACGTGGTATTACTCGCAATACACTAATTTAACCACACCTAACAATATTTCTTTAAATGCGGTAAACGGTAAATCTACGGTAGAATTGTTGAATGCACCTAATCCGTATGAAGGAAAAACGGTGTTGCCAAAAATAGAAATGGTAACGATTAAAGCTGCCGATGGAAAAACCAATTTAAACGGACGATTGTTGTATCCTACCAATTTCGATGAAAATAAAAAATATCCGGTAATGGTTTACGTTTATGGCGGTCCACATGCACAACTGGTTACCAACCGATTTGGCGGAGGTGCTGGCGGATTTGACTATTATATGGCTCAGCAAGGTTTTGTGGTTTTTACATTGGATAACAGGGGAAGCGAAAACCGTGGTCGCGATTTTGAACACATAATTCACAGACAACTGGGACAAAATGAAATGGCTGACCAAATGGAAGGAGTGGCTTTTTTAAAATCTAAAAAATTTGTTGATGCTGATAGAATAGGGGTATACGGATGGTCTTTTGGTGGCTTTATGACAACAAGTTTAATGCTGAATTATCCCGAAACGTTTAAAGTAGGTGTAGCAGGTGGTCCTGTGATTGATTGGAAATGGTACGAAGTAATGTACGGTGAACGTTATATGGATACTCCTGAAGAAAACCCCGAAGGTTACGAAAAAGTATCTACTTTAAATAAAGTACAAAATCTAAAAGGTCGTTTGTTAATGATACACGGTGCTCAAGATCCGGTAGTGGTTCAGCAGCACAGTATGGAATTTATAGAAACCTGTATAAAAGCAGGCAAACAAGTTGATTATTTCTTGTACCCAACCCATGAACACAATGTTTTAGGTAAAGATCGCGTTCATTTAAATGCTAAAATAGCCGATTATTTTATGACACATTTAAAGTAATTTAAGTTAAAATTATCTACTGCAAAGTTTTTAAGCTTTGCAGTTTTTTATTAAAACAAGAAAACCTGCTCTATAGAGCAGGTTTTCTTTTATATGTAAGTAAGATAAACGGGTTTTACAAAACGTTTTATTTAATTTTATTAACGATAGCTGTGAAAGCTTCAGGGTGGTTCATTGCTAAATCAGCTAAAACCTTACGGTTTAATTCAATGTTGTTAGCTTTGATTTTCCCCATGAATTGAGAATAAGACATTCCATGTAAACGTGCACCAGCGTTAATACGCATGATCCATAACGCACGGAAATTTCTTTTCTTTTGTTTTCTGTCACGGTAAGCATATTGCATTGCTTTTTCTACCGCGTTTTTAGCTACTGTCCAAACGTTTTTACGTCTTCCGAAGAAACCTTTGGCTTGCTTCAAAATTCTTTTTCTTCTTGCTCTTGATGCTACTGCATTATTTGCTTTTGGCATAATTCTTAAATTTTTTGTAGTAGGGCGGATGTGTGTACATCACTTGCGATCTAATGGTTTAATGATCAGCCCACTCCAGGGTTATTAAATTGTTTTAACCGAAAGATTAATTAAGATTAAATGATTCTTAATTGTTCTTTGATGCTTCTTTCGTCAGACTGATGTACTAAACCAGAATGAGTTAAAGCTAATTTACGCTTTTTAGACTTCTTTGTTAAGATGTGGCTTTTAAAAGCGTGTTTTCTTTTAATTTTTCCAGAACCAGTAACGGTGAAACGTTTCTTAGCACTAGATTTAGTTTTCATTTTAGGCATTTGTTCCTAGGTATTTATGTTATCTTACTTAACAATATTTTGCAAAAATACTAATTTTTCTTTTTAGGTGCAATATACATTGTCATTCTTTTACCTTCAAGAACAGGCATGGCTTCTACCTTACCAAATTCTTCAAGATCCTGAGCTAAACGCAACAACAAAATCTGACCTTGTTCTTTATAAATGATTGATCGTCCTTTAAAAAATACAAATGCTTTTAACTTTGAACCTTCTTTTAAGAACTTCATGGCATTTTTCTTTTTAAATTCGTAATCATGTTCGTCTGTTTGAGGACCAAAACGAATTTCTTTAACAGTAATTTGAGCTGTTTTAGCTTTCAACATTTTATCACGTTTCTTTTGCTCGTAAAGAAATTTTTTGTAATCGATAATTTTACAAACAGGAGGTGCTGCATTTGGTGAAATTTCTACCAAATCTAAACCTTGGGCATCGGCCATAGCCATTGCTTCGGTTGTTTTATAAACTCCGGGTTCAACATTATCGCCTACTAGACGAACTTCGGGCACACGAATTTTCTCGTTTATTCTGTGCGCATCTTCCTTTTTTTCTAGAGGTTTAAAACCTCTTCTGTGATGTACTGCTATGGGTATATGAATTTATGCTTGTTGCCAAGCGGTTAAACTTAAAATTGTTTTAACGTTTTATTTACTTCTTCTTCTATCAAAGATATGAAATCTTCAATTTTCATAGAAGTATTTGTTTTTCCTGATTCTCCTTGTTTTCTAACAGAAACTGTACCATTTTGTTCTTCATCTTCGCCAATAATCAACATAAATGGGAATTTTTGTAACTCTGCCTCGCGTATTTTTTTACCAATGGTTTCGTTTCTGTCATCAAGTTTGGCGCGAATTTCGTTATTTTCCAACAAATTTAAAACTTTTTTCGCATATTTTTCGTATTTCTCGCTCAAAGACAGGATAATAACTTGTTCTGGCATCAACCATAAAGGGAAATGACCGGCTGTATTTTCTAACAAAATAGCAACAAAACGTTCCATTGATCCAAATGGTGCACGGTGAATCATTACGGGGCGGTGCAACTTGTCGTCAGATCCTTTATAGGACAAATCGAAACGCTCTGGTAAATTGTAATCAACCTGAATGGTTCCTAATTGCCAACTGCGACCTAGAGCATCTTTCACCATAAAGTCTAACTTAGGACCATAAAAGGCAGCTTCGCCAGATTCTACAACGTAATTTAAGCCTTTGTCTTTTGCCGCACTGATGATGGCATTCTCTGCTTTTCCCCAATTTTCTACGGAACCAATGTATTTATCAGGATTATTTAAATCGCGTACAGAAACTTGTGCCGTGAAATTTTCAAAACCTAACGATCCAAACACGTACAATACAAGGTCAATTACTTTTTTGAATTCTTCGTCTAACTGATCCGGAGTACAAAAAATATGGGCATCGTCTTGAGTAAAGCAACGAACACGTGTTAATCCATGCAATTCACCTGATTGTTCGTAACGGTAAACAGTTCCAAATTCGGCATAACGTTTTGGTAAATCTTTGTACGACCACGGTTTCGCGTTATAAATTTCACAGTGGTGCGGACAGTTCATTGGTTTTAACAAATATTCTTCTCCTTCTACCGGTGTATGAATAGGCTGGAATGAATCGGCACCGTATTTTGCATAGTGACCTGATGTTACATACAATTCTTTATGACCAATGTGAGGGGTTACTACTTGTTCGTAACCGGCTTTTTTTTGTGCTTTCTTTAAAAATTGCTCTAAACGCTCGCGCAAAGCGGCACCTTTTGGTAACCATAAAGGCAACCCTTGACCCACTTTTTGAGAAAAAGTAAATAAATCTAACTCTTTACCTAATTTTCTGTGATCACGTTTTTTAGCTTCTTCTAATAAAGCCAGATATTCCGTTAAATCTTTTTGTTTAGGGAACGAAATTCCGTAAACGCGGGTTAACTGTTTGTTTTTCTCGTCGCCTCGCCAATAAGCTCCAGCAACAGAAAGAATTTTTACCGCTTTAATAATGCCGGTATTTGGGATGTGTCCACCGCGACATAAATCGGTAAATGTTGAATGATCGCAAAATGTAATGGTTCCATCTTCTAAATTTTGGATCAATTCTGTTTTGTATTCGTTGTCTTTATATAATTCTAATGCTTCTGCTTTTGTGGCATTACGCATTTTAAACTCGTGCTTTTCTTTTGAAATGGCTAAAATACGGTCTTCAATAGCTTTAAAGTCATTGTCAGAAATTTTATTTTCTCCAAAATCAACATCATAATAAAAACCATTATCAATTGCCGGACCAATGGTTAATTTAATTCCGGGATATAGCTCTTGTAACGCTTGTGCCATTACGTGAGAGGTAGAATGCCAAAAAGCTTTTTTACCTTCGGCATCGTTCCATGTATATAAAACTAAACTACCATCGGTGGTTAATGGCGTAACGGTTTCAACGGTGGTACCGTTAAAGTTTGCTGAAATTACGTTACGTGCTAAACCTTCGCTTATGCTTAAAGCGACATCGTGCGGAGTTATACCTGAAGCGTATTCGCGCACCGAACCATCTGGTAATGTTATTTTAATCATCTTACTATTGAAATTTTATCAGGCAAATATACTAAAGAATTATTTTAGGTTAACAAAAAATAGTAAGGTTTCATTATGAAATGTTGTAGTTTTTGTGTTATTTCGTTGCTACAATGACTAAGGATATTTCTTTGAAGGTTGTTCGATACGAAAACCGCTATAAAAATGATTGGGACAAGTTTGTAAACGAGGCAAAAAACAGTACCTTTTTGTTTCGCAGAGATTTTATGGAATACCACAAAGATCGTTTTGAAGATTTTTCGTTGTTGCTATTTAAAAATGATAAATTAATAGCTGTTTTTCCGGCAAATATTAGAAACAATGAAGTGTTTTCGCATGAGGGATTAAGTTATGGGGGATTTATAATTAAGAGCAAATTATCACTTATTGATTTTTTCAATGTTGTAAAGCATTCTCTATATTTTTATCATCAATCAAAAATTAAATATGTTCATTTAAAACTCTTACCCGATTTTTACAATTTGGATCGATCTCATGAAATGCAATATGCTTTGTTTTTATTAAAAGCTGAGTTAGTTAGAAAAGATGCGTATTATATGTTACCTTCTGATGAATTTAGTTTGAATAGAAATAGAAAAAGAGCATTAAAAAAAGCACACCAATATAATTTTGATATAACTACAGAGGGCTCATTAGAAGTGTTTTGGGATACATTATTGATACCTAATCTGCAAAAGAGATTTGAAGCGATGCCTGTACACACAAAGGAAGAAATTGAAAAATTAAAGCAACTTTTTCCTGATAATATCAAATTTTATAGTGTCTATGAAAATGATAAAATAAAGGCAGGAGTGGTCATGTTTATATCAAAAAGAGTAGCACATTTTCAGTACAGTTCTGGTGATGAACACAGGGATTCCGGAGCCTTAGATCTATTGTTTACCCATATTATGAAAAAATATCAAACAAAGCCATTTATAAGTTTAGGGAGCAGCAGTGAAAAGAATGGATTGGTTATTAATAAAGGATTAATGTATTGGAAAGAAAGTTTTGGAGCCCGTATGGTTTCACAAGATTTTTATAGAGTACAAACAGGAAATTATTCATATTTAGAAAATATTTTTAGATGATTCCTTATTTAAACTTAAAAAAACTAAACCAGCCTTATCAGGAAGCTTTTATTCAGAAAACTAACCAATTTTTTGAAAAAGGGCACTATATTTTGGGAGACGAAGTGCTGCAGTTTGAAAATGAATTTGCGAATTATTGTAATGTTTCACATTGTATTGGTGTTGGTAATGGCTTAGATGCTTTGGTTTTAATTTTTAAAGCGTATATTGAACTTGGAATTTTAAAAGAAGGCGACGAAATTTTAGTCCCTGCAAATACTTACATTGCAAGTATTTTAGGAATCATACATGCCGGATTGGCGCCAAGACTGGTCGATACTAATTTGTTGAATTACAATTTAACAATTGAGGTGTTACAACAACAAGTTACCCAGCACACAAAAGGCATATTAATGGTTCATTTATACGGACAGGTTACCGATGCTTTAGCAATAAAAACATTTTGTAAAGATTTTGGTTTATTACTAATCGAAGATGCCGCACAAGCTCACGGAGCCGTGGCAGATCACATGAGAGCAGGAAATATTGGTGATGCCGCCGGATTTAGTTTTTATCCTGGAAAAAATTTAGGCTGTATAGGCGATGGCGGAGCGATTACTACTAGCAGCACTCAATTGGCTAATTGTATCAGAAGCTTACGGAATTATGGTTCTGAGTTGAAATACCACAATATTTATAAAGGAATAAATTCCCGTTTAGATGAAATTCAGGCAGCGTTTTTACGTTTAAAATTGCCCGATTTAGATTTTGACAATAAAACCCGCCAAGGTATTGCCAAGCGGTATATTGCAGAAATAAACAATCCGTTGGTGGTATTGCCGTTTGTAATTGATTATGAAGCACACGTGTTTCATATTTTTCCGGTTCGGGTTGAAAACAGGGGTGAATTTCAACAATATTTAATGGAGAATGAAATTCAAACACTGATCCATTATCCCATTGCACCACACAAACAAGAAGCAATGACAGAATTTAACCAATTACAGTTACCTGTTTCAGAATTAATTCATCAACAAATTGTTAGTATTCCGTTAAATCCGTCGTTAACTATTGATGAGCAAGATTTTATAATAGAAAAGATAAATAACTGGTAACAAACAGGCTTATTTTGTAAATGGTTGTAGATATGTATATGTTAATATAAAAATAGAATGAAAACAAACATAATAACACTTCCAAAGATTGAAGATCCGCGTGGCAATTTATCGGTTATTGAAGGAAACATCATTCCGTTTGCCATAAAAAGAGTGTATTTTTTATATGATGTACCCAGTGGAGCAGAACGTGGTGGTCATGCACATAAAGAGTTACAACAGTTTATTATTGCTGTTGCCGGAAGTTTTGATGTAGTTTTGAATAACGGAAAAAAAGAAACAGTACACAGGTTGTTTAAACCAAACGAAGGTCTGTTGGTTCCCATAAACACCTGGCGCGAACTTAGAAATTTTTCGGCAGGTGCCGTTTGTTTGGTCATAGCGTCTGAAGAATTTAGTGAGGACGATTACATTCGTGATTTTGATGAATTTAAAAAGTACTCGCAAAAATATTTAACCACATAGAAGCATAGAAATTACGAATTAGAAGTTAGCCTCGTCACTTCGGGTAGGTTTTTGCAAAAAACCGTATCGAGAAGTTTTATAAATGAAGTTCTCGATACAAAACCTTTCAGATTTTTACTCGAACTGACGGAAGTTAAAAAACTAAAAGCCACATAAAAATTATGAAATTTAGATAATAAACTCTTAACTATTTAATTATATAACCACCGATAAATGCGTTTTCAATTTAAAGATACCTTTTTCAAAATTGTAGGTTTAAACAGTATTAGTATGTTATTAAAAATACTAATGGGGCTTGTTTCTACCAAATTGGTTTCGTTTTATTTAGGGGTTCAGGGTATTAATACATTAGAATTTTTTAGAAACTTTACCACGGCATCTAACGCTGTTGCACAAGGCGGAATACAAAACGGTATCATAAAGAATTTTGCTTTATCGTCTGATAAACAACAAAATCAACGAATATTAACTACTTCAGTAGTTTTAATGTGGGCAATAACTTTTATAATTGCTTTTTTTATATTTTTATTCAGATCTTTAATACAAAATTACCTGTTTCAGTCTGATGAATTTGAAAATTTAATCTTGCTGTATCTTTTATTTTTGCCGTTTATTGCCATACAAACAGTCACATTAGGGTATCTGCAAGGGAAACAATTTTTTAAGAAAGTTATACTGATAAATTGTTTAGGTTATTTGCTCAACATTATTTTAGCATTCCTGCTCATTATAAACGGTGGATTAAAAGGAGCCATGTTACAAATTATTATAACACCTTTTTTTATAGCTTTTTTGTCGGTTTTTGCCGTTCGAAAATCCCTTAAAGGATATGCCATTTTCTCTCTCAAATATTTTGATAAAGGCATAGCCAAAAACTTTCTGGATTTTTCATTAATGAATGTATGTAGTTCGTTGCTAACACCTGTTTCATTCATACTTATAAGAAGCTTTATTGTGAATCATCTGGATACAACAGAAGCCGGAATTTGGAGTTCAGTTGTAAGACTTTCAGGGTTCTATATGTTGTTTATTTCGTCGTTATGTAGCTTGTACTTTTTTCCGAAACTTTCTAAAGATTTAAAACCCAATGGTCAAAAAAAGGTCGTCACTGAATATTTTGTGAAGTTTGTCCCCATTGTTTTAGTAGGACTCTTATTTTGTTTTATTTTACAAAAATACATTGTTTTATTTGTTTATAATGAGGATTTTTTAGCAATAACAGAGGTTTTTTACTTACAATTAGTTGCCGATCTTATAAAAACGTGCTCTCTTATTTTTGGTTATTTCTTTGTGGTTCATCAAAAAACAAGGTATTTTATCTTTTTTGAGTTTATATCTACCGGATTGTATATTGGTTTATCGTTTATTTTTATATCAACTTACGGATTAAAAGGCAGTTATTTTGCTTTAATTGCATCGCTGCTTGTTTATCTTTTTATAACGGCTGTTGGTTTTAAAAAACTGAATGTTTAAATTTCAGACCGGTATTTTTCTATATATAATTGAGCCACTTCACGGTAATCGTGGTTTTTTTCAATGAACTTTCGTGCGTTTTTACCTATTTCGGTTATTTTTTCAGGATTTTCAATTAACCAAGATAATTTTTCTACCAGATAATCTACGTTTGGCAGCGTGTTGACACAAACCTCATCTTCTTTTAATTGGTAATAATCTAAAAATTCTGTTTCGGCTCCGGTAAAAACCACTTTTCCTTTTGCCATTGCTTCTAGCGCATTGTATCCCTGGTCATACGCATAAATTTGATCTAACAGAATATGTGCTTTGTTGTACGAATTTATATATTCATTATAAGGTACATTTTCAGAAATAATAATCTCTGTTTTGTTGGGATATTTGTCTTTAATGACTTTGAGGGCCTCTTCAAAAAAATCGTTTCCTTTTTTGTAAAAATTCGCTTTATTAATCCCATGAAAAATAATGATTTTATCATTAACGGGATTTTCTGTATAACTTATTTTATCGGTATTTATTGGGTTAGGGATCAATCCTAAATAGTTGGGATGATCTTTCATAGGCAAATGATAATCCATATCAGAAGCAATGACGCCCTGGATATTTTTATACACAAACTGATGATGGTTTAAATAAGTCGGTTTTATATAACTCAATACATTGTTGTATTCTTTTGGGGTTACTTTACCCTTAAAAAAAGGAGTAAGAATTGAATATCGGAAATTTTTATCGTAAGCATATTTTACGCTTAGATAATCGGTACCGCAGCAAAGTAAAAAAAGTTTAGAATTATGTTCTTTTAAAAAACGAATAAGCTTCTGTTCGTCTTTAGGTTGTGCGCCCAATGCTCGTTCATTAATAAGTTGTACCACATCGTGGTTTTTTAATAAATTTTTGTATTTAAAAGCCTGTTTGATTAAAAGTATCGAAGTAATGTCCTTTTTAAACAGTTTGTAAACAGCGATTTTAATTTTTCTTCCCAAACCTTTATCAAAAGAACGATGAAGTTTGATATCAGCAGGATAGTTTTTGAAATAATCACCACTGGCAATAATCGTTACCTGATGCCCGATAGCTTCAAGACCTTCTTTTAATGAATTATGCAGTCTGCTGTATTCGCCTACAAGTAAAATTTTCATCTGTTTTGCTTATATTTGTATTCAAAAGTATTTAATTAAATGCAAATAAAGCAGCATACGCCAAAAATAAAAATTTGTTTGGTAAATTTATCGTTAGGTAAGGGTGGATCGGAACGATCGACTGCTTTACTTTCACAAATTTTATACGATTTGGGCGTGGATGTTCATTTAATTATTCTTACAAATGAGATAAGTTATCCCTACAAAGGTAAATTACTAAACCTTGGCGTATTTAAAACGGAAAAAGATAATCTTTGGAAAAAAATAGGTCGGTTTAAAAAATTCAAAGCATATATCAAAAAGGAAAAATTTGATTTTATTATTGATAATCGTCCCAAAAATAATGCTTTACGAGAATTATATTATTTACTGTATTTGTATAAAAAACAAAATATTATAAATGTTGTAAGAAGTTGTTTTATTGATAATTATATTCCTTCAAGTTCAAAAACAGTACAACAAATTATATTTAAAAGAACAAAATGTTTTGTAGGTGTTTCAGAAGAGATTACAAATAAAATAAAAGAAAGATATAAGATAGATAATGTTGTTACTATTTACAACCCTATTGATGAAGTTAATATAACAAATAATGATATTTTAAATAAAACAGAAAGGTATATTGTTTTTTTAGGAAGAATTGATGATAATGTTAAAAATATTACTCTTTTATTAAACGCTTATAAAAAATCAAGAGTACCTTTAGCAGGTATAAAATTAAAAATTATAGGAAGCGGACCAGACGAAACAATCATTGCTAAAAAAATTCAAACCTTAGGCTTGTCTGAACATATAATACGAATAGATTTTACGCCGAATGTTGAGGAATATCTGTCTCAAGCTTTATTTTTGGTATTGACAAGCAGATATGAAGGATTTCCCAGAGCTTTAATTGAATCTTTATCGATAGGTACTCCTGTTGTTTCGGTAAATTGCTCAAGCGGACCGGCAGAAATTATCCAAAATGAAATCAATGGTTTATTAGTTGAAAATAATAATATATATGCCCTGACAGAAGCAATGAACCGTATGGTTGATGATGATGTTTTATATAATCGTTGTAAAACTAATGCTCAATCTTCTGTGCAAAAGTTCTCCAAAAAAATCATTGCTGAGAAATGGGAAAAACTTATAAAAGAACTTACCTAAAAGCAGTGAGGTAAATATTCTTTTTAATTAAAAAAGTGTGTGCTTTTTTAAGCAATTTCACCAAAAATGCCGGACTTTTTAATAAAAATCGTTGTTTTCTTGTCAGCGACGATGGATGAATATCTTTTTTTATAAGTCTCAATAAATCATCATCGTTATAATATTTACACTGAATAGCAATGGCGTATCGGTTAATGTCTAAAAATTGTTTAAACCCAGGAAGTTTATCGTCATTATTTTTATAACGATTCAAAAACTGATACTTTACTTCTCTGATATGTTTTTTTGAAAGACTTGCGGGAACCGTTTTGTCATAGCAAGCTGTGTAAGCAGGGTTGAATACAATTGTTTTGTTCAAACCAAATTTTATCCATAAATCAATATCCTGACCTGATGGTATTTTGGTGTCAAATCCACCCAAATCCCAAAAGTCACTTTTGTTAAATGCCACTGCCGAGGTCCATGCAAGAGGGTGAATAATACTGGCGCTAAAATAATCTTTTACAATTTGTATATCACGTAAATTTTGGAGATTATAAGTAGCATTGTGTGTGAAGTTTTGTTGCAATTTAAGTTGGTACGCATTACAAAAAAGAGCTCCGTTAGGATAGGTACTGATGCTTTTATGTAATTCTTCTAAATGATTTCTTTGCCAAACATCATCCGCATCTAATAAAGCGATATAGTTACTTTCTGAAAGCTCAATTCCTTTATTTCTTGCTGTGGATGGTCCGGAATTTTGTTGTTGATATATCTTAATGCGGTGATCATTAAAACTTTGTGCAATGGCAAAGCTGTTGTCGGTTGAACCGTCATCTACAATAACAATCTCAAAATCTTGAAAACTTTGCTGTAAAACATTTTCAATTGTATTGGCAATAAAGTTTTCTTTATTATATAACGGAATAACAACAGAAAAAAAAGGCATCTTTTAGTGTTTATAATGTTCAAAAATACGCTGAAAAACAGTATCGGCAGCAATTAATTTTTTATCTGTAATAAAACCTTCAACTACTTGTTTGGTGAAAAATTGATGTAAAAAATCAATAATTTTATTTTGATCAGGCTGATAATTTAGGACCTCTTTTAGTAATTCTTTTAACTCATTTCGATTGTTCATTTTTAAACAGATTTCACTATTATCATAATAAGAATTTGCCAAAACCAATACGTTTTTGTTGTGTGAAATAGCCTCTAAACCAACTGTAGAATTATTGATAATAACAGCATCTGCAGCATTTAGAACATCAGTAAAATTTTTACTGCTATCTACATAAATATTTTCATGACTGACTATATATTGATAAAAGTTGTCTTCATATTTTCCTGAATAAACAGGATGTTCCCGCACAATTAAAATACTGTTTTTGGGCAGATTTTGATGAACATCACGCAGAATATCAAAATGATTATTGTAATGTGGGCTGTGATGCGTTATATTTACATCATAAGGCACCTGACAAATTAATAAATAAACATTTTTGTTAGGATGTTCGGTTGCTTTAAATATTTTTTTAGCAATTTGTTTACTGGAATTCTTAAATAACGGATGATCAATTTTTAAATCAGGCGGAAAAAATAAGGTTTTCTTCAACAATAATTCTAACAAATAATCTAAGCCTCTGTAAACAGGAGAACGATGATATTTTTTATGTTTGCTACGGTTTAAAAAAGCGGTTACTTTATCTTTTTTGTTTTTATTGTATGCAGAATTGGGTTTGTAACCTCTAATATTTGCATTGGCATTTACTCCATTTGTATCGATAAAAGTTGTAGCAAACGGACCTTGTTCTAAAAAATAAACCGGAATATTATTTTTAAATGCAATTTTTTTTGCGATTTCAAAAGGCAAACGTAAATCACCAATCATAAGTAAAACATCAATATTTTGAAGCTTTTTCTCAAATAGGTCAATATAAGCCATTGCTTGCCATTTTAAATGATTGGTAGCCTGTTGGTTTAAAAATAATTCATCAATATTAAAACCTTTGTAAATAGTATTTTTATACAGATGATTTTGGTAATAGCGATGATGCTTCCAAGCTTTAATCCATGCATTTATATTTATCCATTTACAAGATTGCCAACGAATAAAACCATACAAAAAACCACTAAAATAAGTACTTTCTATAGTTAATTTTGAAAGACGGTTTTGTTGTTTTAATTTCTTTTTTATCTGAAGAAAAAAACGCGAAAACTTATCGTAATATCCAATACAAAGTACATTCATACCATTTTTGGTTTTTACACCGTTTTTTGAACTACTTCAAAAACTTTTCCTTCATCGCATTTTAATGTTTTTGCAGGATATTTCAACAATAACGCATAATCATGAGTAGCCATTAAAATGGTTCTGCCATTTTCATTGATTTTTTGTAACACTTCCATCACTTCCACACTAGTTTGCGGATCTAAATTTCCGGTTGGTTCATCAGCTAAAATTAACTCCGGATCATTTAACAATGCACGTGCGATAGCTACCCGTTGTTGTTCGCCACCTGAAATCTGATGAGGCATTTTGTTAAGGTGTTGCAACATTCCCACACGGTTTAGAACATCTTCTATGCGGTTGTTCATCTCTGTTTCATTAGTCCATCCGGTAGCTTTTAAAACAAAAAGTAGGTTTTTATGTACATTTCTGTCAGGTAATAATTTAAAATCCTGAAAAACAATACCTAACTTTCTTCTTAAAAAAGGAATATCGCTTTCTTTTAATGTGCGTAAATCATAGTCAACAATTATACCTTCGCCTTGTTTTAATTGTAAATCGGCATAAAGTGTTTTCATTAAACTACTTTTTCCTGAACCTGTTTTCCCAATTAAATAAATAAAATCACCTTTTTGAACATCAATGTTTACATCGGTTAAAATAGGTTCTGATTCTTGATATATTGTTGCGTTATGGAGTTTTAATATAGATGCTGACATGATTTTTTTTGTAAAAATATCAAAAGTTATCCTTTAATAAAAATACATTATAAAAAAGGTTGGAATTTATTTTGGTGTTTTAGAATTATCTATAAAAATAAAGTGTTTATATTGCAATCTATATGGATTGTTTTCTTCTTTAAAAATAAAAAATAATCAATGCTCTAAAGGTTAAAATCTTTTTCAGTAAATTAGCTACTATGAACTTTTTGGCACACATTTATCTTTCGGGTACCAATCCACGCATACAAATCGGGAATTTTATGGGTGATGGCATTCGTGGAAAAGATTACAAACATTATCATACCGATATACAAACAGGCGTGTTACTGCATCGGTCTATTGATAGTTTTACCGATTTTCATCCCGTTTTCCGTCAGTCAAAATACCGTCTGGTTCCAAAATACAATCATTTTTCAGGAATTATTGTCGATATGTTTTATGACCATTTTTTGGCAAAAGAATGGCATTTATATCATCACCATCAACTAGAGGATTTTGCAGCAGATTTCTATCAGAATTTAGAAAAATATAAAGACGAGCTAAACATCAAAACCCGAGAATTATTGCCGTATATAACCCAACAAAACTGGTTGGTTCGGTATGCTAATTTGACCGATTTACAACAAATCTTAAAACAAATGGATTATAGGTTTTCGATAAAATCTAATATGCACGAAGCTGTTGAAGATTTGTATGAACATTACGAGGCGTTTCAACGGGAATTTCATTTGTTTTTTAAAGATTTAATGGTGCACGCCGAAACCGAAAAAAAACGTATCGAAAAAGAGCTGAAAAAATGATTGGTTTTAAAATTTAGTCCATTATTTTTGCGGTATGAGTACAGCCAGAAATAACACCAAAAGATTAAAAAAGACCTTTCGCTATCTGGAGGGTATTTTGTATTTGCTTAAAACCATTATCTCTGAACGGCAATTTTTGTATGTTTCATGTGTATTGGTTGGTGTTTCATCGGCTTTGGCAGTAATTCTTTTAAAAACTTTTGCACATTCTGTTTTTCAGTTTGCAACCTATGTTGATACACTTCTAAAACTACCTTTTTCTAACAGTATTTTACCAATAATAGGTATTTTACTTACGGTTTTTGTAATTAAGAAATTTTTAGATGGATCCATAGAAAAAGGCACCAGTCAAATTATGATTGCCGTTGCCAAACGTTCGGGATTTATGCCTCGAAAACAGATGTTTGCACAAATAATTACGAGTTCATTAACTGTGGGTATGGGCGGATCTGCAGGTTTAGAATCGCCAATTACCATAACTGGTGCTGCGTTTGGTTCTAATTTTGCACAAAATTTTCGTTTTAATTATAAAGACCGCACCTTATTACTTGCTTGTGGCGTGGCATCTGGTATTGCAGCGGCTTTTAACGCGCCCATTGCAGGTGTGTTGTTTGCTATCGAGGTTATTCTGGCAGATATGAGCGTTACGGCGTTTATCCCTTTAATGATTTCGTCGGCAACCGGAGCCATTGTATCAGGTGTTGTTTTGAAAGAAAGCGTGCTTTTAAACTTTAAAAGTAATTTTACTTTTGATTATTCTAACATTATTTATTACGTTTTAGTGGGAATTGCAGCTGGTTTTTTCTCTATCTATCACGCAAGGATGTTTCGGAAAATAGAACATTTTACCTCGCATCTTCCTTATAAAATCTACAAAAAGGCATTTGTTGGAGCGGGAATGCTTGCTGTTTTAATTTTTCTTTTTCCTACACTTTTTGGTGAAGGATACGAAAGTATTAAATCGTTGGCAAATAACGATGCTGCTACAATTCTTGAAAACTCATTGTTAGAAAAATTTAATCAGAATCCGTGGATTGTACTGATTTTTGTTGGACTAACCGCTTTTATAAAAAGTATTGCAACCGGCTTAACGCTGGGATCAGGCGGAAATGGCGGAAATTTTGCACCTTCGCTTTTTGTAGGATCTTATTTAGGATACGTAATCGCTAAATTCATTGAATTGATAGGATTAAAAAAGTTGCCTATCGAAAATTTTACCGTTGTGGGGATGGCAGCTGTGTTAAGTGGCTTGTTTCATTCGCCTTTAACGGCTATTTTCCTTATTGCCGAAATTACCGGAGGTTACGGTTTAATGGTTCCTTTACTTATTGTTTCTTCGATAAGTTTTGCTATTTCAAAACGATACGACAATTATTCGATGGATATTTTCACCATTGCCGATAAAGGTCTGGTTTTCACCTCTGATAAAGACAAAAACATCCTTAATAAGATCGAATTGCATACCATTTACAACAATTCTATTGAATCTGTAACAGTAGAAAATTCTATGTACGATGTTAAAAATCTGTTTCTAACAACTGATCAAACGTTTATTCCTGTTGTTAATGAAGATCGAAGTATTTTAGGAATCATTTATTTTAAAGAAGTCCGCGATATATTGTTCAATCACTATAAGTTAAACACCACTTTAATCGCAAATGAAATGAAACCTGCGCTATCGGTTTCGCTTTCAGAAAATACAGGAAACGTAGTCCAGCTAATGGACGAAAATCATTTAACAGAACTTTTAGTAACTCAACACGACAAATTAATTGGATTTGTTACCAAAGTGAAAATTTTAGAAGTGTATCGCGAGAATTTAAAGAATTTAAGGATTGAGTAAATAATCATACTATAAATTATTTTACCAAACCTTTAAGCTCTTAAAAACAAAGCAATTCGTATATTTGCACTTTGAATTTTTCTATGCAAAAAACCGATGATAACATACAGGTTCTGGGTGCACGCGTTCACAACCTAAAAAATATAGACGTTACCATTCCGCGTGAAAAACTGGTGGTTATTACCGGTTTGTCAGGCTCGGGTAAATCGTCTTTGGCGTTTGATACCATTTATGCTGAAGGACAGCGTCGCTATATTGAAACATTTGCTTCCTATGCCCGTCAGTTTTTGGGTGGTTTGGAGCGTCCCGATGTTGATAAAATAGACGGACTTTCTCCGGTAATTGCTATTGAACAGAAAACGGTAAACAAAAATCCGAGATCTACCGTAGGAACCATTACCGAAATTTACGATTTTATCCGTTTACTTTTTGCCCGTGCTGCGGACGCTTACTCGTATGAAACCGGCGAAAAAATGGTCAGTTATTCCGATGAGCAAATTCAAGAGCTTATTACAGAAAATTATAAAGATCAACGAATTAATATCCTGTCACCTGTAATACGTTCTCGTAAAGGTCATTATCGTGAATTATTTGAACAAATTATTAAGCAAGGGTTTGTGAAAGTTCGGGTTGATGGAGAGATCCGTGATTTGGTTTCAGGTATGAAATTAGATCGTTATAAAACGCATGATATTGAAATTGTCATTGATCGTTTGGCGATAGACGGCAATGAAGAAACACAAAAACGATTAGCAGAAAGCATTAAAACAGCAATGTATCACGGTGAAGATATTCTAATGGTCATTCCGCACGACAACGATACACCACGTTTTTTTAGTCGTCATTTAATGTGTCCGGGATCAGGAATTTCTTACCCTATTCCCGAACCCAACAGTTTTTCGTTTAACTCGCCAAAAGGAGCTTGTCCGGTGTGTAACGGCTTAGGTACCATCAATGAAATCAATCTTAAAAAAATCATTCCAAATAACGAATTATCCATAAAATCGGGTGGTATTGTTCCCATTGGTGAGCAAAAAAGTACCTGGATTTTTAAACAGCTGGAAATCATTGCGCAACGATACCATTTTAAACTGACAGATGCCATAAAAGATATTCCTGACGATGCGATGGAAATGATTTTAAACGGTGGAAAAGACAGTTTTTCGGTAGCTTCTAAAGTTTTAGGAATTACCAAAGAGTATAAAATTGATTTTGAAGGAATATCGAATTTTATCAAAAATCAATACAACGATGCACCTACATCTGCTATTAAACGCTGGGCATCTGATTTCATGGATGAAATCGTTTGTCCTGAATGTAATGGCTCCCGTTTGCGTAAGGAATCATTGTATTTTAAAATTAATGATAAAAATATTTCCGACCTTGCTTTGATGGATTTAGACCAGTTGAGCGATTGGTTTAATGATTTAAGTAATCATTTAAGTGTTAAACAAAAAACAATTGCAAACGAGATAATTAAAGAAATTTCAACTCGCTTGTCCTTTCTGTTAGACGTGGGCTTAAATTACCTTACTTTAAACCGTTCGTCCAGAACCTTGTCGGGTGGTGAAGCGCAACGCATTCGATTGGCAACACAGATAGGGTCGCAATTGGTTGGCGTATTGTATATTTTAGATGAACCAAGTATAGGATTACATCAGCGAGACAATGAAAAATTGATTCGTTCTTTAAAGCAGTTGCGCGATGTAGGTAATTCTGTTTTAGTGGTTGAACACGATAAAGACATGATTGAAGAAGCCGATTATGTAATTGACATCGGTCCGGAAGCAGGTGCCAACGGAGGACAAATTATTAGTGCCTCTACACCAAAAGAATTATTGAAGAGCAATACCATTACAGCAAAATATTTAAACGGTCAATTAGAAATTCCGGTACCTGAAGAACGACGCAAAGGCAATGGAAAATTATTAAAACTAACCGGTGCAAAAGGTAATAACCTTAAAAATGTTTCGGCAGAATTTCCTTTAGGAACGTTGATTTGTGTGACGGGCGTATCGGGTTCGGGCAAATCTAGCTTGATTAATGAAACATTGTATCCCATTCTCAATACTCATTTTTTCCACGCTGTAAAAGTTCCGCAGCCTTACAATAAAATTATAGGTTTAGAACACATTGATAAAGTCATAGGTATTGATCAAAGCCCGATTGGACGTACACCGAGATCAAACCCGGCAACATATACCGAAGTTTTTTCAGAAATAAGAACCTTATTTACCAAAACACCTGAGGCAAGTATTCGTGGTTACAAACCCGGCCGTTTCAGTTTTAACGTGAAAGGTGGTCGTTGTGAAACCTGCGAAGGATCGGGTTTAAGAACAATAGAAATGGGCTTTTTGCCAGATGTTTATGTGGAATGTGAAACCTGTCAGGGTAAGCGTTTTAATAGGGAAACGCTTGAAATTCGCTACAAAGGAAAATCAATTGCAGATATTTTAGATATGACGATTGACGAAAGTGTACCATTTTTTGAAAACATCCCTAAAATTTACCGTAAATTAAAAACCATTCAAGATGTTGGCTTAGGTTATTTAACATTGGGTCAGCAAAGTACAACGCTATCGGGCGGAGAAGCACAACGTATAAAACTGGCAACCGAATTATCTAAAAAAGATACCGGAAATACCTTTTATATATTAGACGAACCTACAACCGGACTTCATTTTGAAGATATAAGGGTATTGATGGAAGTGTTGCAAAAATTGGTTGATAAAGGAAACACGGTGTTAATCATCGAACACAATCTTGATGTGATAAAAATGGCTGATTATATCATTGATATTGGTCCTGAAGGCGGAAAAGGCGGAGGAGAAATAGTCGCAAAAGGAACACCCGAACAAGTTGCTAAAAGTAAAAAGAGCCATACGGCACGTTTTTTGAAAAATGAATTAAATTAGTAGAAAAATCAACTTTCATTTCAAAGTTGAATAATAAAAATATCATGCAATCAGAAAATAAAACAGAAAATATGGAGGAGAATTTATCAGAAGAAGATATCAGAATAAAAGAAAGTTTTACACAAAAATCGTGGAACGAAATAAAATCAAACGATTCGTGGGCAATTTTTAAAGTGATGTCTGAATTTGTCAATGGATATGAAAAAATGGGACGTATTGGTCCGTGTGTTTCTATTTTTGGATCGGCTCGTACAAAAAGCGACAATCCGTATTATAAACTGGCAGAAGAGATTGCGTTTAAGATAAGCAAATCTGGTTACGGTGTGATTTCTGGTGGCGGTCCCGGAATTATGGAAGCAGCTAATAAAGGCGCACATTTAGGTGGTGGAGCATCGGTAGGACTAAATATCGATTTGCCTTTTGAACAGCATTTTAATCCGTACATTGATCACGATAAAAACCTGCAGTTCGATTATTTCTTTGTCCGCAAGGTAATGTTTGTAAAATATTCGCAAGGATTTGTAGTAATGCCCGGCGGTTTTGGAACTTTAGATGAGATGTTTGAAGCAATCACGCTTATTCAAACCAGAAAGATAGGGAAATTTCCAATTATTTTAGTAGGAAGCGAATTTTGGTCAGGCTTGTTTGAATGGATCAAAACCGTTTTATTGGAAAAATATTTCAACGCCTCACCTGAAGATATGAATTTGATTAAAATTGTTGATACAGCAGATGAAGTGGTAGCAATAATTGACAGTTTCTATAAAAAATACAATTTAAGTCCGAATTTCTAATGCGTTAAATCTGTTTTGGGTTACATCCAAAAGTTTAACAGTTAAAAATATTTTTTTTCTACCAATGAATAGAAAAGAATTAAAACAGCAAGTGTTAACGGCTTTAAAATGCCAGATAGTTAATATACAAAATCAAATTGCAGCTTTGGCAGAAGATGCACAAAACGATGCCAAAAGTTCCGCAGGCGATAAGCATGAAACCGGATTAGCAATGATGCATTTAGAACAGGAAAAACTCAATAACAAGCTAAGTCAACTGTTACAGTTAGAACAATTCGCAAAACAATTGCCAGAAGAAAAAACGATAAACAAGGTTACTTTAGGATCTGTGGTGAAAACCAACCATGCGGTATTTTATATCAGCATACCCATACAATCGTTTGTATATCAAAATGAAACCGTTATTTGTGTATCTGCACAAGCACCTTTAATTCAAAAAATATTAAACAAGGAAATCCATTCAGAAATCAACTGTAATAATTTAACCTATAAAATCCTTGAAATTTTTTAGTTTCCACTCTTTTAAGTGTTGATAACTTCAAAAGGAATAAAAGCGTTTAAATATCAAAAATTCATTAAAATTTCGTATATTTGTAGTTTAGTTATTATTTAGTACACATATTATTATGAGTGAAGAAATAAAGAAAAATTCGTATTCTGCCGACAGTATTCAGGCATTGGAGGGAATGGAGCATGTTCGGATGCGTCCGTCAATGTATATTGGTGATGTAGGCGTTCGCGGATTGCACCATTTGGTTTACGAAGTTGTTGATAACTCAATCGATGAAGCTTTAGCAGGCTATTGCGATTCTATTCAGGTAATCATAAATCAGGATAATTCTATTACCGTTCAGGACAATGGTCGTGGTATTCCGGTAGGCATTCATAAAAAAGAAGGTGTATCGGCATTAGAAGTGGTAATGACCAAAATTGGTGCCGGTGGTAAATTCGATAAAGATTCTTATAAAGTTTCCGGTGGTTTACACGGAGTGGGTGTATCTTGTGTAAACGCGCTTTCTGACCATTTACGTGCCGAAGTTCACAACGAAGGTAAAATTTGGGAACAGGAATATGAGCGAGGTAAAGCAATGTACCCGGTTCGCAGCATTGGTGAAACAAATGTAACCGGAACCAAGGTAACTTTTAAGCCAGATGCTTCTATTTTTACGCAAACATTAGAATATTCTTACGATACCTTGGCGGCTCGTTTACGTGAATTATCGTTTTTAAATAAAGGAATTACCATAACATTGACCGATTTGCGTAACATTGACGAAAACGGTCAGGCAAAATCTGAAACTTTTCATTCTACCGAAGGTTTAAAAGAGTATGTTCGCTTTTTAGACGGAAACCGTGTGCCGATTATCAGCCATGTAATTAGTATGGAGAATGAAAAAAGTGAAATTCCCGTAGAGGTGGCGTTGATTTATAACGATAGCTATTCAGAAAACATCTATTCATACGTTAATAATATCAATACCCACGAAGGAGGTACACATTTACAGGGATTCCGTATGGGATTGACCCGTACACTGAAAAAATATGCCGATGCTTCGGGCTTGTTAGATAAACTGAAATTTGAAATTACCGGTGATGATTTCCGTGAAGGTTTAACAGCAATTATTTCTGTTAAAGTAATGGAACCTCAGTTCGAAGGGCAGACCAAAACCAAATTAGGAAACCGTGAAGTGGTATCGCCCGTATCACAAGCGGTTGCTGATATGTTGGAGGCTTATCTGGAAGAAAATCCGACTGATGCAAAAACCATTGTTCAAAAGGTTATTTTAGCAGCACAGGCACGTCACGCTGCAAAAAAAGCTCGTGAAATGGTACAACGTAAAACAGTTATGAGCGGTGGCGGTTTACCGGGGAAATTATCAGATTGTTCAGAACAGGATCCTGAAAAATGTGAAATTTTCTTTGTTGAGGGAGATTCTGCAGGTGGAACCGCAAAACAAGGTCGTGACCGTAACTTTCAGGCAATTATGCCATTACGTGGTAAAATATTGAATGTTGAAAAAGCAATGGGACACAAAGTTTTTGAAAACGAAGAAATTCGCAATATTTTTACAGCTTTGGGGGTAACCATTGGAACAGAAGAGGACAGTAAGGCGTTGAACTTATCAAAACTGCGTTATCACAAAGTGGTAATTATGTGTGATGCCGATGTTGACGGTAGCCACATTGCTACATTAATTTTAACATTCTTCTTTAGATATATGCGTGAACTCATTGAAAAAGGATACGTATATATCGCAACCCCACCATTATATATGGTTAAAAAAGGTACTAAGAAGCAATATGCGTGGACTGATGAAGAACGTATTGAGCTAATGGAGCAAATGGGGCAGGGGTCATCTGTTCAACGATACAAAGGTCTTGGGGAAATGAACGCAGAGCAGTTGTGGGAAACCACAATGAATCCTGAACACAGAACACTTCGTCAAATCACTGTAGATAATATGGCAGAAGCAGATCGTGTATTCTCTATGTTAATGGGTGACGAAGTACCTCCACGAAGAGAATTTATCGAGAAAAATGCAGTTTATGCAAAAATTGACGCTTAAAAATACTAGAAAAACCGACAATTTGTCGGTTTTTTATTTGCAACAATTGTTAACAAATACCTAAAAAGATGTTCAAATAAACATCTTTTTTTATTGTTAAATCTTTTGTGAAGTTATATATTTGTCCGTTTTATAACATTTTTTCGTTTTTAAGACGCAAAAAAGTATCAAACAAAATCATTTAAAAACTATTAATTTTTTAAAAATGCAGAATAAAGGACTCGTTAAGTTTATTGCGATTATTTTTGCGTTGGTAAGTATTTACCAATTGTCCTTTACGTTTGTAACGGATCATTACGAGAAAAAAGCAAAAGAATTTGCTAAAGGTGATTTAACCAAAGAAGCTCGTTATTTAGATTCAATTGCAAACGAAAAGGTTTATTTAGGTCAAACTTTTGCTGAAGTACGTTCTAAAGAGGTACAAAAAGGGTTGGATCTTGAAGGAGGTATCAACGTGATGCTTCAAATTTCTGTTAAAGACATTTTAAAAGGATTGGCAAACAATTCTAAAAATGCGGTGTTCAATCAAGCTTTAGTTGAAGCTGAAAAGAACCGGGAAGGTAATCAATCGTATTTAGAATCGTTTTATGTTACTTTCGATAAATTGTCTAAAGGCAGCGTAAAATTATCTTCTTCAGAAATTTTTGCAAACAGAAACTTACAAGAGGTAAACACTTCAATGACAGATGCACAGGTAAAAACTATTTTAAATAAAAAAGTTGCCGAATCTGTAGAGAGTGCTTTCCGTGTAATTAGTGAACGTATCGACAAATTTGGTGTAGCATCGCCAACTATTCAAAAAGTAGGTGAGTCGGGTAGAATTTTGGTAGAATTACCTGGTGCTAAAGACATTGACCGTATCAAAAACTTATTACAATCAACTGCTCAGTTAGAATTTTGGGAAACTTTTAAAGGTGAAGAAGTCGGACAGTTTTTAATGGCTGCCAATAATGTTTTAAAAGAGAGAAAAACAAAACAACCAGAGGTTTCAAAAGATACGCTTAAAGAACAAAAAGCAGAAACAGATGTTGATAAATTATTAACTGGTGTTTCTAAAGATACCACTGCAAATGCACAACAAGATTTAGGACCAATTGTTTCTTTAATCAAAGCTCCGGGCTATCAGGGATCGCCGATTATTGCCTTTTTTGCAACAAAAGATACGGCACAAATTAATTCGTATTTGAAAGATCCACAGGTTCGCAGTTTGTTAAACGGAGATTTACGCTATGTGAAATTTGCCTGGGGTAAAGCTAAAAAAGATGCAAACATTGTAGAATTATATGCTTTAAGAGGTAACGCGCAAAACGTTCCGCCTTTATCAGGAGCAGTTATTACTGAGGCAAGACAAGATTATGATAATCTTAACAAAGCAGTAGTTTCAATGCAAATGAATCCTAACGGAGCTAAAATATGGGAGGATTTAACTAGAAAAGCAAACGCTCAACAATCAAATATTGCAATTGTTTTAGATAATATTGTTTATTCTGCACCTGGGGTAACTCAACAAGGTGGTATTGCAGGAGGAAGCTCAAGTATTTCAGGTGATTTTACCGTTCAAGAAGCCAAAGATTTAGCAAATATCTTAAAAGCGGGTAAATTACCGGCTTCGGCTGATATTGTTTCTTCAGAAGTTATTGGACCATCATTAGGTCAGGCTGCAATTGATGCCGGATTACTTTCATCTGTTGTAGGGTTAATCTTAGTAGCTGCCTGGATGGTTTTCTATTACGGAAAAGCAGGTTGGTATGCGAACATTGCTTTAATGGTAAACTTATTGTTCTTATTCGGAATATTAACAAGTTTAGGTGCTGTATTAACATTACCTGGTATTGCCGGTATCGTTTTAACAATGGGTACGGCGGTTGATGCGAATATCATTATTTACGAACGGGCAAAAGAAGAATTGCGTCATGGTAAAACATTAAAAGAAGCCATTACTTCGTCATATAGCTGGCACGGAGCAATGCGTGCTATTGTAGATGCAAACGTAACACATATCTTAACAGGTATTATCTTATTCATTTTTGGTATCGGACCAATTAAAGGATTTGCGACTACTTTGTTAATTGGTATTTTTACATCGTTATTTACCTCTATTTTCATTGCACGTATCTTCCTGGACAAAGATGCAGCCGCAGGAAGAATTGTAAATTTCTGTACATCAATTACTAAAAACTGGTTTACAAACTTCCATTTCGATTTCTTAAAAATGAAAAAAGTAACTTATGTAATTTCTGCACTTGTAGTTATTGTCAGTTGTGTTTCATTTGCAGTAAACGGATTAGACGAAGGGGTAGATTTTGTAGGTGGACGTACATTCCAGGTTAAGTTTGAAAAACCGGTTGATCCTTCAAAAATTGGTGAGGATTTATCGGCTACATTTGGTGTTACCGTAGAAGCAAAACAGTTTGGTAGTGCAAATCAAATGCGTATTATCACTAAATATAAAGTTGATGAAGAGTCTGCAAAAGTTGATCAGGAAGTAAACGAATTATTATATAAAGGTTTAAAGAAATACTACACTGGCAACATGACTTATGATGATTTCATTAAAACATCAGAGACTAAAACATTAGGCGTTGTTTCTGCCTCTAAAGTAAGTGCTACGGTTTCTGAAGACATTAAAACAGACTCGGTTTATGCAGTAGTGGGATCTATGATCGTTGTGTTTATTTACTTAATGGTATCGTTCCGCAAATGGCAATATTCATTAGGAGCTGTTGCAGCAGTAGTTCACGATGTAATCTTTGTATTGGGAACTTATTCATTACTATATAAGTTTATGCCGTTCCACATGGAAATGGACCAACACTTTATTGCGGCAATTTTAACGGTAATTGGATATTCAATGAACGATACCGTAATTGTATTTGACCGTGTACGGGAATTCCTTTTAGGAAAAACAAAAGGAGATTTCAACCACATTGTAAACGATTCGGTAAACACCACGTTGTCAAGAACCATCAATACATCGTTAACATTAATTTTAGTGTTATTAATCATGTTTATTTTTGGTGGAGAATCAATCCGCGGATTTGTATTTGCAATGTTGGTAGGTATTGTTGTAGGAACATACTCATCTTTATTCCTTGCAACGCCAATTTTGGTTGATACCATGCCAAGAAAAGATAAAAAAGAAATTGAAAGATTACACCGCGAAGCTCAGGAAGCAGAAGCATAGTAAAAACTGATTTCTCAAGCTAAAAACCATCCTATTGGATGGTTTTTTCTTTTACACATATACTAAAAAAGTATCAAATTAAGGCGTTTGATTTTATATAAAATTAGTTTTTCACCGAAAAAATACCTAAATTCGTAAATTATTTCAAGTCAGAATTAAAACAGTTTCTATATATTATGAGTGAAACAGCTACAAAAGAAGCGTTAACTTTCGAAGATTTTAAACAAGAAGTTTTAAACGATTATAAAACAGCACGCATTTCGCGAGAATGCAGTTTATTAGGCCGTAAAGAAGTATTAACCGGGAAAGCAAAATTCGGTATTTTCGGTGACGGAAAAGAAGTGCCGCAACTGGCAATGGCAAAAGCATTTAAAAACGGTGATTTCCGTTCAGGATATTATCGTGATCAAACCTTTATGATGGCAATCGGGGCGTTAAACATCCAACAGTTTTTTGCAGGATTGTATGGTCATCCGGATATTGAACAGGATCCAATGTCAGGTGGTCGTCAAATGGGCGGACATTTTGCAACCCACAGTTTAGATGAAAACGGCGAGTGGAAAAACCTTACACAACAAAAAAATTCAAGTTCAGATATCTCTCCAACAGCAGGTCAAATGCCTCGTTTGTTAGGTTTGGCTCAAGCATCAAAAATTTACCGCGAATTTCCGAATGCAGATAAAGATCAAAAGTTTTCTATAAACGGAAACGAGGTTGCTTGGGGAACCATTGGTAACGCATCAACTTCTGAAGGACTGTTTTTTGAAACAATCAACGCAGCTGGTGTATTGCAGGTTCCAATGGTAATGAGTGTTTGGGACGATATGTACGGAATTTCAGTTCACGCACGCCATCAAACCACCAAAGAAAATATTTCTGAAATTTTAAAAGGATTCCGGAAAGAAGAGGATACCAACGGATACGAGATTTTAACGGTTCACGGTTGGGATTATCCTGCCTTGGTCGATACCTATGCAAAAGCATCGCAGATAGCTCGTACCAGTCACATACCGGTTTTAATTCACGTAAAAGAATTAACACAACCACAAGGACATTCAACTTCTGGTTCGCATGAACGTTATAAATCACCAGAGCGTTTGCAATGGGAAAGTGAGTTTGACTGTATTGCAAAAATGCGTTCCTGGATGATTGAAAGCAGTATTGCAACAGCCGAAGAATTAGATACGCTGGATGCAGAGCTGAAAAAAGATGTTTTAAACGGTAAAAAAGCAGCTTGGGAGGCTTATTTAAATCCTATCAAAGAAGAAAGAGCATCGTTAATTGCTGTTTTAAATCAGGTAGCGTCTTCATCGGCAAATAAAGTGTTCATTGAAAAAATGATTGCTGATTTAAACGCTATTAAAGAACCTATCCGCAAAGACAACTTAACCACAGCCCGTAAAATCTTACGTATGGTTGTGGGGGAAAACGGTAAGGATCTTTTGGCAAATTGGATTAAAGATTACATCTACCAAATCCAGCCGAAATTCAGTTCGCATTTAATGTCGCAATCATCTAATAAATCAGAAAATATAACTGAAATTTTACCGGTTTATGATGAAAATTCAACAGATGTAGATGCACGATTAATCATCAGAGATAATTTTGATAAAATATTTGAAACTTATCCCGAGGCCTTAATTTTCGGAGAAGACTCTGGAAATATTGGCGATGTAAACCAAGGTTTAGAAGGCTTACAGGAAAAATACGGAGAAAGCAGAGTGGCTGATGCAGGTATTCGCGAAGCAAGTATTTTAGGTCAGGGTATTGGTATGGCAATGCGTGGTTTACGACCAATTGCTGAAATTCAATATTTAGATTATTTATTGTACGCTTTACAAATTATGAGCGATGATTTGGCTACTGTTCAGTACAGAACGGCCGGTAAACAAAAAGCACCGCTAATTGTTCGTACCCGTGGACACCGTTTAGAAGGCATTTGGCATTCAGGATCGCCAATGGGTATGATCATCAATGCCGTTCGTGGTATGCACGTATTGGTTCCAAGAAACATGACCAAAGCAGCAGGTTTTTACAATACCTTATTAAAAGCTGACGAACCGGCTTTGGTAATTGAATGTTTAAACGGTTACCGCTTAAAAGAAAAAATGCCGGCAAACATTGGCGAATTTACAACGCCAATTGGTGTAGTAGAAACCATTAAAGAAGGAACCGATTTAACTATTGTTTCTTATGGATCTACTTTGCGATTGGTAGAGCAAGCTGCAAAAGAATTGTTAGAGACTGGTATTGATGTGGAAATCATTGATGTACAATCATTATTGCCATTTGATAAAAATCACGACTGTGTAAAATCACTTCAAAAAACAAATCGTTTGTTGGTGGTAGATGAAGATGTACCGGGTGGTGCATCGGCTTATATTTTACAACAAATTGTAGATGTTCAAGAAGGATACAAATTTTTAGACAGCAAACCTGAAACATTGGCAGCAAAACCACACAGACCGGCTTACGGAACCGATGGTGATTATTTCTCTAAACCATCTGTAGAAGATGTTTTTGAAAAAGTTTATGCCATAATGAACGAGGTAAACCCAACAAAATATCCAAGTTTATACTAAACAGATAAAAGAAAATAGACGAAAGATAAAAGACTTATTGATTGTTTATTTTTTTAAAATTCTATTAAATAGTTTCTGTTATTTAAAGCATCTTATTTAGGTGCTTTTTTTTATATTTGATAAATTATAATTTACAATGAAATACAATCCGTTTAAAATAATTCTTTGGATACTGTTTTTGGTCTTTGTATTGCTAAACAGCTTGCGGTTATTCATTTACGGGTTTATAATCAGTTTTATGATTGTAATTATTGATCGTGCTTTTTTTGGAACAAGAAAAAGATCCGACCACCAGTTTTTGAATTTATTTTTTGCCTTTACCTCAATAGTTGCTTTGTTTTATACATTTTCTCCCTTTTTTAGATCATTAGAATTTAAAATTTCACATCCAAAATGGCAAAAATTAGAGGTGTTGTCTATTCAAAGAGGAGCAACCAGTAATGTTTCTACTCCGTTTAACTTTTTAGAAAAAACATATACTCCTGTAACGATAAATTATTTAGATGTTGATGGTAAGCTGCAATCAAGAAGGGAAGAAATCAAGCATTACGCCATTTTAGGATTTGAACCTTTGTTTAAAAAACAAATCATTGAAAAAGAACTCGATTATATTCATAGCCGCAGTCTTAATAAATTAATCGATAAAAAAGCGGTAAACCTTTACCAGCATCCATTTAAAAATAGTATAAAAATGTTTAAAGGCAATGATGCGTTTGCTTTGCGACATTCGATCGGGTTTCAAATTGCTTTGCTTATAACATATCTGTTATTTATTGGCTTAACCATTTATTGCGTGTTGCGCTACAAACAGTTAAAAACTGCAATAAAATCAACTAACATCAAAGAGCAAAAAAAAGCTTACATAATACTATTTATTGTAATGTGCACTTATTTAGTTTTGGCAATCACTGTTTTACATTATCTAAAGTTTTAAATAATTGTAACGAAACAGTTTGTAATCTTAATAAATTAAGCCTTTTACATTAAAAAAAAACATTAACTTTGCACCGTTAAAAAAACAAATAAAAATGGTTAAAGATTTATTTGAAAGAATTCACGATAATAAAGGTCCGTTAGGAAAATGGGCTTCTCAGGCAGAAGGTTATTTTGTATTTCCAAAATTAGAAGGAAAATTAGGACCAAGAATGCAATTTCAGGGAAAAGAAGTATTAAACTGGTCTATTAATGACTATTTAGGTTTAGCTACGCATCCCGAAGTTTTAAAAGCAGATGCTGATGCTGCCGCTGAATATGGTGCCGCTTATCCCATGGGGGCCCGTATGATGTCCGGACACACAGACTGGCACGAAAAATTACAAGATGAATTAGCAGCTTTTGTTCATAAAGAAGCAGCTTATTTATTAAACTTTGGATACCAGGGAATGGTTTCAACCATTGATGCTTTGGTAACTAAAAACGATGTGATTGTTTATGATGTTGATTCTCATGCTTGTATTATCGACGGTGTACGTTTACACATGGGTAAACGTTTTACTTATAAACACAATGATGTTGAATCATTAGAAAAAAACCTGCAACGTGCAACCAAAATGGCTAAGGAACAAAACGGTGGTATTTTGGTTATTACCGAAGGTGTTTTTGGAATGCGCGGACAACAAGGAAAAATAAAAGAAATTATTGCATTAAAAGAAAAATATAATTTCCGTTTATTGGTTGACGATGCACATGGATTTGGTACGTTAGGTAAAACTGGTGCCGGAGCAGGTGAGGAGCAAGGTTGCCAGGATGGAATTGATGTGTATTTCTCTACATTTGCAAAATCAATGGCATCTATCGGAGCGTTTATTGCAGCTGATAAAGATATTATCGATTATTTAAAATACAATTTGCGTTCGCAAATGTTTGCAAAATCATTGCCAATGATTTTAGTAAAAGGTGCGCTGAAACGTTTACAGTTGTTAAGAGAAAACCCAAGTTTAAAAGATAAATTGTGGGAAAATGTAAACCGTTTACAAAATGGTTTAAAAGATCGCGGATTTAGCATAGGGGATACCAATACTTGTGTTACGCCGGTTTATTTGGAAGGATCTATTCCTGAAGCAATGATTATGGTAAACGATTTACGTGAAAATTACGGAATCTTCTTATCAATCGTTGTATATCCGGTTATTCCAAAAGGAATCATTTTACTACGTGTAATTCCAACAGCTTCTCATACATTTGAAGACATCGATCAAACTTTGTCTGCATTTGAAGCAATCCGTAGCAAACTAACCGATGGTACATACAAAAAAATTGCTGCTGAAACCACAGTGGATATGGAGGCACAATAAAATTTAAATTTATATCATATTAAAACAAACAGCACTTTAATTAAAGTGCTGTTTGTTTTTTGTAAGATCCGTTAAAAGGAGCAAATTTTAAACTGTCATTGCATTTAAACCGTACAGAATCTTTTGGAATTTTTTCAAATAAAACGTGGGCTTCTTTTTGTGTAAAAATAACCCTTAAATTACCTTCGGTCTTATTTAATGCGGCATTTAACTGAAACCTTTTATCTAACATAGCTTTTAAATTTACGGTACAATTGCTAAGAGAATCCATCTTATTAAAATGGGTCAACAGCAAATTATAAGTATCTTTTTTGTCGTGTTTTACAACTAATTTGTTGTATAAATTTATGGTGTCGCCTGATAAGTAAACATTTTCAATGGTTTCAGGTTTAAAAGAACTCTTTTTATATAGAATATAATCAGGAGCAAAAGTTCCCTTTACTTCTTTTAAATCACTACCTACACGTAAAATAATGTTCTGATTTTTTATTTTATAGAATAACTTTTCGCGGTCAAACGTTGCGATAAACACGCTGTCTTTTCGTTTCCAGGTACCAATTCTTGTTTCGGGCAGTTCATTTCTTTCCTGATAGTAAATCGTTCTTGAAACCGTACTGTCTTTATAAATTCTCAGTGAAGTTTCAATACCTGGGCAATCAGGACAAGGAATAACCCCTTCATAGGTATTACAAAAAATAGTATCTAAAAGCGATTGTTCAATAACAACAACAGCTTTATCGTCTTTTTTGCAACTTGTAAAAAAGATAATCGCAGTTATTATGTTTAATACAAGAATATTTTTTCTCATAGTAAGTATGGATAGAAGTTATTAAGTGCTTATCAAAAATAATTCCATTTTTTAACAAATCAAAAAAATAATTGTAAAAAAGACTATTACTGTTTTAAAAATGCAAGAATTAAATTACTTTTGCATAAAGATAAACATCACAATGACACAAGGAATAATTATTTTAGATTTTGGTTCGCAGTACAATCAGTTAATTGCGCGCCGGATCCGAGAATTCGGGGTTTACACCGAAATCATCCCTTACAATACACCGATTTCTGAAATTAAAAAACATGATCCAAAAGGAATTATCTTATCAGGCGGACCTTCTTCAGTTTTTGGAGACGATGCAGCTTTGGTTGATAAAGAATTGTTTGAAATGGGTGTGCCTGTTTTAGGAATTTGCTACGGAATGCAGCTGATTTCACATCTTTTAGGCGGTGAAGTTAAGAAAGGTGTAAAAGGTGAATACGGTAAATCTGAATTAACAGTCTTAAAACAAAATAGTTTATTTAACGGTATTGCTGAAAAATCAACCGTTTGGATGAGTCATTTTGATGAAGTAATAAAAGCTCCGGAAGGATTTGTGGTTTCTGGAAAATCAAACATAGATATTGCCGCTTTGGCAAACGAAGAGCAAAAAGTTTACGCTGTTCAGTTTCATCCAGAAGTAACACATTCTGAATTTGGGTCTAAAATGTTAGAAAACTTTGTTTTTAATATTTGTAAGGCAGAGAAAAATTGGGTTTTAAAAGATTTTATCGAAACCGAAATTCAAAGAATTAAAAATGTTGTTGGCGATAAAAAAGTTATTTTAGGGCTTTCGGGCGGAGTAGATTCTTCGGTTGCAGCTGTTTTAATTCACCGCGCCATTGGCGATCAGCTAACGTGTATTTTTGTTGATACAGGTTTGTTGCGTAAAGACGAAGGCAAAAAAGTAATGGAAAATTATGGTAAGCATTTCCATATGAACATTAAAATGGTCGATGCTTCTGAACGTTTTCTTACTAATTTAAAAGGAATTGACGAACCGGAAGCAAAACGAAAATCTATCGGACGTGATTTCGTGGCGGTTTTTGATGAAGAATCTAAAAAGTTCGACGATGCTTCTTTCTTGGCACAGGGAACTATTTATCCCGATGTTATTGAATCACAATCAGTAAAAGGACCGTCGGCAACTATTAAATCACATCACAATGTAGGCGGATTGCCCGAAGATATGAAATTACAGTTGTTAGAACCATTACGTGAGTTGTTTAAAGACGAAGTCCGTAAAGTAGGGGTTGAATTAGGAATTCCAAGAGAATTAGTTTATCGTCATCCGTTCCCGGGACCAGGATTGGGAATTCGTGTATTAGGTGAAGTTGATGCTGAAAAAGTACGAATTTTACAAGAAGCCGATCAGATTTTTATCGATGAATTATATGCACACAATTTATATGATGAGGTATCACAAGCCTTCGTGGTTTTATTACCTGTAAAATCAGTAGGGGTAATGGGCGATGAACGTACGTATGAATATACGGCAGTTGTTCGTTCTGCAAATACCATTGATTTTATGACGGCAACCTGGAGTAAATTACCTTATGAGTTTTTAGAATTGGTTTCGAACCGAATCATAAACGAAGTTAAAGGTATTAACCGCGTTGCTTACGATATCAGCTCTAAACCACCGGCAACAATTGAGTGGGAATAATATTAAAACCGTTGTGAAAGCAACGGTTTTGTTTTTTTATTTCAAGTACTACACTTGAATCAGCAGGGTTTAATCCCATAGTTTAAAAGCTTTTAAAAAGAAAACGATTGATAATAAAGTGGATACATATATAGCTAATATTCGCTTAGAAACTATTGATTTATCATAGCTATCTATTTCCTCTCCTTTACTTTTCATTTTCCTTATCCACCATTTATTAAAAAAATAAATAGAGAATGAAAGTAGCAACAATAATAATCCGTACAAAAAATTATCTAATTCAAAATTATCTGATTTCATACTTTTTCTAAATTATTAGATATCCAAACCTCACAGGTTTTCAAAACCTGTGAGGTTTGGATTGGTTATCTACTCCCAAAAATACTGCTTCCAATTCGTACAATGGTACTTCCGCATTCAATGGCAATCTGGTAATCGCCACTCATTCCCATAGAAAGTTGTTGAAAATGGCAGTTTGACAATTGGTAAGGTTGTAAATAATCGAAAATATCTTTTAAAGATTGAAATTCGCTCCGTATTTTGTCGTTATTGTCTGTAAATGAAGCCATTCCCATTAATCCGACAATTTTAATGTTTTCTAATGCTTTGAATTCATCAGAATGAATCAGTTGCAACAATTCATCGTGAGCCAGTCCAAATTTTGTTTCTTCGGTGGCTATGTAAACTTGCAATAAACAAGGAATTACGCGTCGCCATTTTTTTGCCTGTTTGTTTATTTCAATCAATAATTTTAAACTGTCAACCCCGTGAATTAAATTTACATAAGGTGCCATGTATTTTACCTTGTTGGTTTGTACGTGACCAATCATGTGCCATTGAATATCTTTTGGCATTTGTTCCCATTTTTCGGTCATTTCCTGAATTTTGTTCTCGCCAAAAATACGCTGACCGGCATGGTAAGCTTCCATTAAATCTTCCACAGGCTTGGTTTTTGAAACAGCAACCAAATGGACGTTTTCAGGTAAATTGTTCTTAATACGTAATAAATTTTCGCTAATAGACATATTTAATCGCTATTGAAATTCGTAAATAATTAATCCGTTTCTTAATTTGGGTTCAATATAAGTACTTTTGGGGGGCATGGTTAAATTGTTGTCTGCCAATGTTTTAATTTCTTCGATAGATGACGGATACAAAATAAAACCTACTTTATATTCGCCATTATCAATTTTATTGACTAACTCCACAATGTTTTTGTTACCCGGAATATAGGTAATTCTGCTGTCGGTTCTTAAATCTTTAATATTTAACAATGGATGCAAAATGGTTTCATATAAAATCTGGGCATCTAAATGTTCGATCACATTGTCTGAATCGGGAATGTTTTTCAATGTTAACGAATAAAAAATACCGTCTAAATACATTCCAAAACTATATTTTTTGTGAGGTTTCCAATATTCGTGTACTTTTTCAACAGTAAAATCCTTTTTCAAAATATGTAAAAATTCATCAGATTCCATTCCGTTTAAATCATGAATCAATCTGTTGTATTCGTTAATCTGGATCTTTGTTTCGCAAATCAGATAACTCATAAAATAATTCATATTGTCGCTGGCTCGTTCTCCGTTTTCTTTTAGCAGCAAATCTGAAGTAGCCGATCGGTGATGCCCATCGGCTATGTACAAATTAGGAAATTTATCAAATGTATCTTTTAAAAAATTCAGCTCCTCTTCAGTATCAATTTTCCAAACCACATGGCGTTCGCGATTGGTGGTCGAAAAATCATACAAAGGTGTATCTAACATTTTTTTTGTCATCCAGTGTTGTAATTCTTCACAATCGGGATACATCATTAAAACCGGTTCGGTATTAAAACGTGTTTCATTAAAATAATCCTTTAAATTTTCAACACGATATTGTAAAGTATTTTCGTGTTTTTTAATGACGTTATTTTGATAATCTTGCAGCGAAGTTCCAGCTAAAATACCTATAAAATTGTTCTTTTTTGTTTTGATTTGATACAAAAACATAGCAGGTTTTTCGTCTTGAAGCAAAATTCCGTCGCGTTTAAAATCAGAATATTTTGTTGCTACCATTTGATAACGACGAATAGGATCGATTTTTTCCTGATTGATGTATGCAAAATTTACAATGTGTAAAAATGAAAACGGATTAAAATCTAACCACGAAGCCAATTCTGCTGCGGAATATTCGTCATACGGACGGGTAGTCACCAATGCTACTTTATCTGCCGATGGACGTACCGCTTTAAAAGGAATTATTTCTGCCATGATGTTTTTATAGTAAAAAGTCTTAAGGTCGAAAGTTTATAATGACAATAATATTTGACTTTATGATATTTGATTTTTTATGTAAACGTCTTAAAATCTAAAGTTTGTAATAATACAATAACCGACTTTAAGACGTTTGTCATTTGAACTTTAAGACTTGAATTGTTTCGAAACTTTGTCTGCTTTCTTGCTTTCTGCGTAATCGTAGAAACCTTCGCCCGATTTTACACCTAATTTTCCTGCCATTACCATATTTACTAACAATGGGTTTGGTGCATATTTAGGATTTTTAAAGCCGTCGTACATTACGTTTAAGATAGAAAGACAAACATCTAACCCAATAAAATCGGCTAACTGAAGCGGTCCCATAGGGTGTGCCATTCCCAATTTCATTACCGTATCAATTTCTTCCACCCCGGCAACTCCGTTATAAAGCGTTTCAATGGCTTCGTTGATCATAGGCATTAAAATGCGGTTTGCCACAAATCCCGGGTAATCGTTTACTTCAACAGGAACTTTCCCAAGGGTTTTGCTTAAATTGTAAATGGTGTCAAATGTTTCTTTTGAAGTAGAATATCCTTTGATGATTTCAACCAGTTTCATAATTGGCACCGGATTCATAAAGTGCATACCAATTACTTTATCTGCTCTTTTAGTGACTGCAGCAATCTGCGTAATGGAAATAGAAGAGGTGTTGGTAGCTAAAATTACATTGCTGTTAGTCAGTTCTTCTAACTGTTCAAAGATTTTTAGCTTTAAATTGATGTTTTCAGTAGCTGCTTCTACCACTAAATCAGCACCCGCTACACCGTCTTTCATATCGGTATAAGTAATGATGTTTCCAATGGTTTTGTGTTTGTCATCTTCAGAAATTGTTCCTTTAGCAACCATGCGATCCAGGTTTGTTGCAATGGTTTTCATTCCGCGTTCTAAAGAAGCGTCTGAAATATCGATTAATTTAACGGTGAATCCGCTTTGAGCAAACGTATGGGCAATTCCATTTCCCATGGTTCCGGCTCCTATAACTGCTATTGTTTTCATTTATTTTAGTTTGAATTTTATTTGTTTAATTTGTGATTGACTTCGTTAGAATCTTGTTTAATTATTTGTATCTAACCTCAATTGTGAAGGTTTTATTTTCCAAAACAATCAATAATTCTGTGGGCAATTCTCAATGCTTCTGTGCCGTGTTCTAATGTAACAATCGGAGTTGTGTTGTTATTGATGGCATCGGCAAAAGTTTCTAATTCTTCTAAAATAGCATTGTTGGTTTCCACTTTTGGATTGTCAAAATAAATCTGTTTTTTTACGCCTTCGGCATTTTGAAGGATTAAATCAAAATCTCCTGGAATTTCAGGAGCATCTTTCATTTTTACTACTTCACAGATTTTATCCAGATAATCTACCGAAATATAAGCATCTTTTTGAAAGAAACGTGCTTTGCGCATATTTTTCATCGAAATCCGACTCGAAGTTACGTTGGCAACACAGCCGTTTTCAAATTCGATACGTGCATTGGCAATATCGGGGGAATCGCTGATAACTGCCGTTCCTGTAGCGTGGATATCTTTTACTTTTGATTGAACAACAGATAGAATGGCGTCAATATCATGAATCATCAAATCTAAAACCACAGGTACATCAGTTCCTCTTGGATTAAATTCTGCCAGGCGGTGTGTTTCAATAAACATCGGATTTTTGATTTTATCCTTAACTGCCTTAAATGCCGGGTTGAATCGTTCTACGTGTCCCACCTGTCCTTTTACATTATATTCTTTAGTCAACCGTATAATGTGTTCGGCTTCTTCTACCGTATTTGAAATGGGTTTTTCTAAAAAGATATGTTTTCCGGACTTCACTGCCTGAACTGCACAATGGTAATGAGAAAGGGTGGGGGTAACAATATCAACCACATCAACTGCAGCAATTAATTCTTCGATGGTATTAAATGCTTTGTATCCAAATTCTTCAGAAACTTTCTCAGCATTCTCGTTGATAGCATCATAAAAACCAACCAATTCGTATTTTGACGATTGGTTTAATAACCGTAAATGGATTTTTCCTAAATGACCTGCGCCTAAAACGCCAATTTTTAACATAATGAATGTTTTTTACAAAGTTAAAATATATTTGAAAATCGAAGGGCTTTATAACGTGAAAGTTACCCGAAAGTTAAAAATAATACGTTTAAAAGCGTATGTAAACTCTGAAATATTGCGTAATTTTGGTTTTAAAAGTAAGTAGATAAAAGTGAAAGATACGGCAAAACATCAAGGATTAAGAAATCAATTGGTTCAAATATTAGCTCAAAAAGGTATTTACGATAAAAATGTATTACAGGCAATGTCGCAAATTCCCCGTCATTTATTTTTAGAATCGGGTTTTGAAGATTTTGCGTATCAAGACAAGGCGTTTCCCATTGGTGCCGGGCAAACCATTTCACAACCTTATACAGTGGCATTTCAAACACAGTTGTTACAGTTAAAACCCGATGATAAAATCTTAGAAATAGGAACGGGATCAGGCTACCAAACGGCGGTTTTGTGTAAAATGGGTGCCAAAGTGTTTACCATTGAGCGCCAAAATGAGCTGTACAGAAAAACATCGGTTTTATTGCCAAAGTTGGGTTATCGGCCGCGTGTTATGATGTTTGGCGATGGTTATAAAGGATTGCCTGCCGATGCACCGTTTGACGGTATCATTGTTACTGCTGGTGCTCCAAACATTCCGCAGCCTTTAATGGCACAATTGAGAATAGGAGGCAGGTTGGTGATTCCCGTGGGCGAAGAGAAACAGATTATGACGTTGCTGATTCGTACTTCTGAAACACATTTTGAACAACACGAATTTGGAGATTTTCGTTTTGTTCCCATGCTGGAAGATAAGAATAAGTGATTTTTGAGTATAAATAAAAGGTTTAGTACACGATAAAAATTATAATTGCCACAGATGCACAGATTTATATTTTTAATTTCTTTAAAATTACTATAATGTACACAGATAATTTCGACGAGTCGAAATTTTAAAGACTTCAGAATTAAGTGCAAAGCATTTATTTGTGTTCATTTTTGATTGTAAGGATCAAATTTCATTTGTGTATCTGTGGCTAAAAAACAGGATAATCTGTGGCTTATTTTTTTGTCGTGTACTGTTATAAAAAAAGTTTAAATTGCACTATTTATACCCCGTTGCACCACAGGTTGTTTATATTATATTTCTAAAGACGAGCGGTAGAATTTATTTAACAAAGAAAATATAATTAACAATTGTTTCCGTAAATTTAATAAAGAGTATTAAAATGACATTTGATGAAATAAATGATAAATTAACCGACTTTCAAAATTATTTATTAGTTTCTATTTCTATAGAAAAGTTAACGAGCATCTATTTAGAAATAGCTTTTTTAAAATCAGAATTACATCAGATCATACATTTTTGTAATGATGAATATGAAAAAAAGAAGGTTATTACGTCTTTAGAAAAAGCATTAGCTTTACAAAATATATCATATACGCAAATTACCGATTATTATAATTCTAAAAAAGAAAATATCATTAATGATTTAGAAATTGAAAAAAGATATATTGAGAAAGAATTGGAAAGCCAGATAAATGAAGCTATTTTGTTTAAAGAATTTTGTAAATTAATTCTTCCAAAAAAAGAATTTTCTAAAATTAACGAACTTACCAAACATTGTAAAAGCCTTAATGTTAATGCAAAAAATTATATTTTTGAAAAAATGTTTGAAACACTAAATTTTGATGAACGAGCTGGAGATATTATACAAGATTAAGAATAGTATTATTGCTTCTAATGATGAAAAGACATTAATTGATTTGGAAGTTAATCTAAAACATTACATCAATCTAAAAAGTTATGTTGTAGAAAATACTGAGGAATATTCTGAATTGGAAATTAAGAATATAAAAAATGTGATTTCGATAGGCACAGCCTACCAAAAAATTATCAATTGGAAAAAATACAATATTCAGCTTGATAAAAGAGTAGCGGCAATTAATTCTTTAGCAAATTCTAAAAAAGAACTATTTGATATTTTTGAAACAACAAAACAAACGATACTTTCTAATTACTATGATTTTGAAAAATTGAAAGCAGAAAATGCCATTTTGAGATCAGAATTAGCTAAATTAAATCAACAAAAAGATGTGTTTTTAAATCAACAAAAAGAATTATCGGACCTGCCTATTGGTGTACACCCTAATAAAATGCATCGTTTGAAAGAAGTTAAAGATTTGAAAAAAATACGTCGAAAAATAGAAAAAATGTCAGAAGAGCTGTTTTCGTATTTAGATGAAAAAATACAGAAGAACGAATTGTAAATCTTATATTTTCAAGAAAAATACAGAGAACCACATTTTTTTCGTAAAAAATAAAAAAAGCTTTATTAGTTTTTCTAATAAGCTTTTTTCAATCGGTCTAAGTTAATTTTATTTTCACGGTCTTTAATGGTTTCGCGCTTATCGTAGAGTTTTTTACCTTTTGCCAGTGCAATTTCCACTTTTGCCAGACCTTTTTCGTTAGTAAACAAACGCAGGGGAACAATGGTTAAACCTTTATTTTGTACGCTTTTGTGTAAAGATTTTAATTCTTTTTTATTAAGCAACAGTTTTCGTTCGCTTTTTGCCTTATGGTTGTAATGCGTTCCAAAAGAATATTCTTCAACGTGCGAATTAATCATAAACAATTCACCGTTTTGAAATTCGCAGAAACTATCAGCAATGGAAGCTTTCCCTAAACGGATAGATTTAATTTCGGTTCCTGCCAAAACAATTCCCGCAGTATATTTTTCAATAAATTCGTATTCAAACTTAGCGCGTTTGTTTAATATGTTTATACTTTTTTGCATGTTGCAAATGTAGTAAAAGTTCGTGTTTTGTAAAATTATTTGTCTTTTTTCCAGATAGAATAAATAATGGCGATCCCTAAAATCCCCGAAATTAAAAATCCTATCAGACCCAAAAACGAATTTCCGAAGAAAAGAGGTGGAATTTTTGCCATCATTAAGATAGAAGAACCAATGGATAAAGCAGCAATAATAATAGCATAGGTTAAACGGTTCGATGCATTCTGCAGCGTTTTACGCATATCTTCCAAACCTTCTACTTCAAAATTCACTTTTAATTTATCGTCTTTTATCTTCTCTAACAACATGGTTAAATCATCAGGTAAATTTTGAAGATTTGATGCCAGTATTTTCAGGTGTTTTATTGATTTTTGGGCAATTTGTTTGGGACCGTATTTTTTTAAAGCCAGCTCATTGGCATACGGACGCATGCTTTCCATAACGTTTAAATCGGGATCTAACTGCTTGCCAATGCCTTCAATAATGGATATGCCACGCAGTAACAAATAAATAAATTCGGGCATCAACACCCGGTTATTTGCCATAATCGATTTTATTTTTGCTACAATATCGTTTACATTGATTTCATTTAGCGATGAATGTTCCAGCATGTGGAAAATATCATAAATATCACGTTCCAATGTTTTTTCATCTTCAATATGATACTCAATTGCCAGGCGTTTTGTTAAACGGATAATTTTTTTAGCATCCTGCATTAAAAAGCTTTCAATAATTCCTTCTAGCAGTTCCATATCCCCTTTCATAATTTGTCCCATCGAACCAAAATCAATGAAACAAACCTTTTGGTTAGTCATTATAAAGACATTTCCCGGATGGGGATCGGCATGGAAAAAACCATCTTCTAAAACCATTTTCATAAACAAAACAATGCCTAATTGAGCGACATCTTTTGGCAACATTCCGTTTTCAATGATTTTTTCTTTGTTGTTGACCTTAAAACCATCAATAAATTCCATTGTCAACACGTTATTGTTTGATAAATCTTTGTAGGTTTCAGGTACGTAAACTTCAGGTCGGGAATCAAAATTTTTACGGAATTTCTCAATATTGTGAAATTCGTTGGTTAATGATAATTCCCGGTTCATATTGTTTTCGAATGAATTGATTAGCTGTTTTAAACTCATTCTTCGGGCAGCATCGTAATTTTTTTCAAGGATGGATGCCAGATCCTTCATAATCATAATATCAGACCGAATGATTTCATCGATCGTGGAACGTTTTACCTTGATAACGACCTTTTCACCATTGATTAGCCGCGCCATATAAACCTGGGAAATCGATGCGGAAGCGATGGGAGTGGGATTGATGTATTCAAAATGTTCTTTGGGATCGATTAAAAGTTCATCGGACAGTTTTTGATAAATATCCAGTTCTTCTGGTGGAACATTGTCTTGTAATTCGGCTAATTCAGCAATCATTTCAGGCGGGAGAATGTCTTCGCGGTTGCTGAACATCTGACCTAATTTTACATACGTAGGACCTAATTCTTCTAATACTAACCGCACTCTTTTATAAACACCCAACTTAAAAATTTCTTCGCCGCGTTTTGATCTTACAAAACCTTTTGGCAGAAATTTTTGTGCACTTGTACGTGCAATAATATCATCAAAACCATATTTTGATAAAATGCTGATTACGCTGCCAATACGTTTAATTTTCCTGATTTGATTCATAGCTTTTTACTTGATGAAAAGGTATAAAAAAAGTAGCAAGGTATTTCTTACTACTTTCTTAAAGTTTTGTGATATTAATTTTTTAGAGAAGAATTGGTGTTTTTAACCGTTACCTTCAACTCATCTTCATCTTTTATTTTATCCATCAGCAATACATCGTTTTCGTGAATGTTTCCGTTGATGATTTCTTCGGCTAACAAATCTTCGACATATTTTTGAATGGCACGTTTTAAAGGTCGTGCACCATATTGTTTATCAAAACCTTTATCGGCAATGAAATCAAGGGCTTCAGCAGTTAATTCTAATTGATAGCCCAAATTGTTTACACGCTGGTACAATTTTTCAATTTCAATGTTGATGATTTTGTGAATGTCTTCTTTTTCTAATGCATTAAAAACAATTACATCATCGATACGGTTTAAAAATTCAGGTGCAAACGCTTTTTTCAAAGCATTTTCAATAACCGATTTAGACAATTCTTCTTGTTGTTCTTGTTTTGATTTGGTTCCGAAACCAACTCCGGTACCAAAATCTTTCAACTGGCGTGCACCAATGTTAGAAGTCATAATGATGATGGTGTTTCTAAAATCGATTTTTCTGCCTAAACTATCGGTTAAATGTCCGTCGTCTAAAACCTGTAACAACATATTGAACACATCAGGATGCGCTTTTTCAACCTCGTCTAACAAGATCACCGAATACGGTTTTCTACGCACTTTTTCGGTTAGCTGACCGCCTTCTTCATATCCAACATATCCCGGAGGTGCACCAACTAAGCGTGAAATCGCAAATTTTTCCATATATTCGCTCATATCAATACGTATTAAAGCATCTTCAGAATCGAAAATTTCTTTAGCAATTACTTTAGCTAACTGTGTTTTACCAACACCGGTTTGACCTAAGAAAATGAATGAGCCAATGGGTTTGTTAGGATCCTTTAATCCGGCACGGTTTCTTTGGATTGATTTGGCGATTTTAGCCACCGCTTCGTCCTGACCAATAACTTTTCCTTTAATGGCATCGGGTAAAGTAGCCAGTTTTTTACTTTCAGCTTGTGCAATTTTATTCACCGGAATACCTGTCATCATTGAAACAACATCGGCAACGTGTTCTTCGGTAACAGTAATTTTATTGTTTTTAGAATCTTCTTCCCAACGTTCCTGCGCCACGGCTAAGTCTTTTTCAATGCGTTTTTCATCATCGCGTAAAGCAGCGGCTTCTTCGTATTTCTGACGTTTAACGGCATCGGTTTTTTTGTCGCGGACTTCTTCTAATTCTTTTTCAAGTTTTAAAATATCGTCCGGAACTTCAATATTCGTAATATGTACACGCGATCCTGCTTCGTCTAACGCATCAATGGCCTTGTCCGGTAAAAAACGGTCAGTCATATATCTGCTTGTTAATTTTACGCAAGCTTCAATGGCTTCTGGTGTATAAATTACATTGTGATGATCTTCGTATTTAGGTTTGATGTTGTTTAAAATAATAATGGTTTCCTCTTCAGAAGTAGGTTCAACAATTACCTTTTGGAATCTACGTTCCAACGCACCGTCTTTCTCGATATATTGACGGTATTCATCTAAAGTGGTTGCACCAACACATTGAATTTCGCCACGAGCCAATGCCGGTTTAAACATGTTTGAGGCATCTAACGAACCGGTTGCACCGCCAGCACCAACAATGGTGTGAATTTCATCAATAAAAAGAATGATATCATCGTTCTTTTCCAATTCGTTCATCACGGCTTTCATTCGCTCTTCAAACTGACCGCGGTATTTGGTACCGGCTACTAAGCTTGCTAAATCTAAGGTAACTACACGTTTGTTGAACAAAATGCGCGACACTTTCTTTTGAATGATTCGCAAAGCCAGACCTTCGGCAATGGCAGATTTACCAACACCTGGTTCACCAATTAACAACGGATTGTTTTTTTTGCGGCGCGATAAAATCTGTGATACGCGTTCAATTTCTTTTTCACGACCCACAACAGGATCTAATTTGCCTTCTTCGGCAAGCTCTGTTAAATCACGACCAAAGTTGTCTAATACCGGAGTTTTAGATTTTTTACCCGCTTTGTTACCTGCTGACGGATTGTTGAAATTATCTGACATACTGTCACCTCTTTCATCATCATCAAAAGCACTGTTTAGTGGTTGTTCACTCAGCGATTCGGAATTTGAAAGCAAGCTTACAAATTCTTGTTTTGCGTTGTCGTAATCAACTTTGCAACGATTTAATAGAATTGTGGTTGGATCTTCGGTATTACGAAGAATCGACATTAAGATATGACCTGTGTTGATCATATCGGTTTTATATAATTTTTTTTCCAAAAAAGCTCTTTTTAAGGCATTTTCGGCTTGTTTTGTAAGATGAATGTTCTTTTTTTCGGTGTTTATAATTTTATTAGGGTTTTCCGGAATCAATGCTTCAAAGCGGTTTTTCAGAAAATCTAAATCAATTGATAAGTTTTGTAATATCGTGATTGCTTCGCCCTGGCTTTCGCGCAAAATACCAAGCATGATATGCTCTGTACCAATATAATCGTGCCCTAAACGTAAAGCTTCATCTCTACTAAAGGTAATTACTTCCTTTACTCTTGGTGAAAAATTATCGTCCATTTTTATAATATTTAGGGTTTGTTACTTTAACATATCAAAATCTGTACCTTAATTTTTTTTGTCAGTTGTTTTGATATTAACTAATATAAGAAGTTTTTTATTATTCTGCGAGGTTTGAATTATTTTTTTGAGTTGATATAAAAAAATAAGTCCAGTTTATTTACTGGACTTATTTGAAATATTTTATACTAATTAATTTAATATAAAATTAAAACTAAAAGAATAAAATAACTTTCTGTAAGATAATGTAGCATTGCTGTTATCGTAAAATTGAATATGTGTGATATCTCTGTTTGCAAATGTATACCCTAAAGATAATCTAGGTTCTATATTTATTGTTTTTGATTTGAACAAATAACTTACACCTGTATTTATATAAAAATTAAATCTTTTGTCATTGCTAATTTCTTCTGTCGAAAGTATCTTAATCCCATCTTTATTTTCATATATAAATGGTGCATAATAACCTGGATTTCTTTTATAAACAGTACCTATCCCAAAAAAAGGTCTAAAATTATTATTTAACTTTTTTATAATATTAAATTCTAAATCCCAGTAACTATCGGTATAAAATTCGTCAAATTTATAATCCTCAAATTCTTTATAATTTAAATTATAAGATTTTGAAAATTTTTGACGACTGTAAGTTAAAGAAACCTGCAAATCTATTGATTCATGTTCACGTCGTATAAAGAAACCTGCTTTTAAAGGTATTGCAGGGTATATTGCAATATCAAAAATATTTGGTTCGTTTTTGGTTAAAAGTAGATCTATACCTGCTCGTGCACCAAATTTATATTTTGATTGAGAATAAGCCGACGATGTTGAAGCTAAAAGCAGTATTGAATAAATTATAATTTTACGCATTATTTAGAAAGTTTTATGAAAATAACGTAAAAATTTAAATAATATTATTGAAGATAAAATATTTTAAACTATTTAATAAAAAAATAAGCCCGATATTATATCGGACTTACTATATATTTGATTAGAATTATCTGAATTATGATAACGCTTCTTTAACGCGATCTGATGCTTCTTGGAATTCGATAGCCGATAAAATTGGCATACCAGACTCGTCGATAATTTGTTTTGCTAAATCGGCATTTGTTCCTTGTAAACGTACAATAATTGGCACTTTAATATCGTCGCCCATGTTTTTATATGCATCAACAATACCTTGAGCTACACGGTCACAACGAACAATACCACCAAAAATATTGATTAAGATTGCTTTTACGTTTGGATCTTTTAAAATAATACGGAAAGCGATTTCAACACGTTTAGCATCTGCAGTACCACCTACGTCTAAGAAGTTAGCCGGTTCAAAACCTGCATACTTAATTAAATCCATAGTAGCCATTGCTAAACCTGCACCATTTACCATACAACCAACAGTTCCGTCTAAATCAACATAGTTTAAACCTGCTGCTTTAGCTTCCACTTCAATTGGACGTTCTTCCGTAGTATCGCGCATTTCTGCGTAATCTGCATGGCGGTATAATGCGTTGTCATCTAATGTAACTTTTGCATCAACAGCAATGATTTTATCATCTGATGATTTTAATACCGGGTTGATTTCAAACATTGAAGCATCACAACCAACATAAGCTTTGTATAGTGCATCAACGAATTTAACCATTTCTTTGAAGGCAGCACCTGACAAACCTAAGTTGAAAGCAATTTTTCTTGCTTGGAAACCTTGTAACCCTACAGATGGTTCAATTTCTTCTGTAAAAATTAAGTGAGGTGTTTTTTCTGCAACTTCTTCAATATCCATTCCACCTTCGGTAGAATACATAATCATATTTTTCCCGGTTGCTCTGTTTAATAAAACAGACATATAGAATTCAGAAGTTTCGCTATCACCAGGGTAATAAACATCTTCTGCAATTAATACTTTATTTACTCTTTTACCGGTTGGAGGTGTTTGTGGAGTAATTAAATCCATTCCAATAATTTGACCTGCAATTTCTTTTACCTGGTCTAAATTTTTTGCCAATTTAACACCGCCGCCTTTACCACGACCACCAGCATGAATTTGTGCTTTAACCACATGCCAGCCTGTACCTGTTTCTTCTGTTAACTGTTTTGCTGCTGTTACTGCTTCTTCTGCTGTATTAGCTACATGACCGCGTTGTACACGTACGCCGTAACTAGCAAGTATTTGTTTACCTTGAAATTCGTGTAAATTCATTACCTATTGTTTTTTAGATGTACAAAAATATAAAACTTGTTTTAATTTGCCTAAGGAAAATGAAATATTGTTGTTTTATAAACGAATAAAACAAAAAATATCTAATTTTGAGGATGTTGAGCGGTTTTATGCTCTTAAAATTTTTTCGATTTTTTTACCTTTTGCAAGCTCGTCAATCAGCTTATCTAAATATCTTACTTGCTTTGTTAACTGATTTTCGATTTCTTCAATCCGATAGCCACAAATTACACCTTTTATTAAATGTGCATTAGGGTTTAATGTTGCTTTTTCAAAAAATGTTTCAAATGTTGCTTTATCGTTTATAAACTTTTGCAGTTTCTTTTCGTCAAATCCTGTAAGCCATTCAATTACCTGATGTAACTCTTCTTTTGTTCTGCCTTTGCGTTCAACCTTCGTAATATAATGCGGGTAAACGGAAGCAAAGGTCATTTTAGCAATTCGTTCGTTATGTTCCTGTGTTGTATTCATTGTTGTATTAAACCATTAAATCTAACGGATCGTTTTCATTTGTACTTTCTGCGGTGTTTGGTTTTTCTTCGTTTTCTTGTTTAAAACCAATTTTATTAATCGGTACTTTTTTTGCCTGATATGATTCTAAATCCGCTTCTAATTCTAAAACTCTGTGGGGAAAATCTTGTCCTACGCTTTGTTTTGCTTCTATTAGAAAAATGGCACAACGTTTTAAATATTCGGCAGTTAATTTGGCTTTTGCTTCGTTAAATGACGCTCTTAAAACTTTGTCGCTTAATTCGATATTTTTAGTTTCATCTTTTCGGTGCAATGCATATAAACGCTTTTTTAACGATTGCGTAAAATCAATAATCATGGTATTTGAAAACAATCTCATTTCAGCAGCAATTGGTTCCCAAAAGGTTTTTGATAAAGCGTTATGCTTTTTCAAAATTTCAAGTAAAGGAGAGTTTTCAACCAAATTTTCGGTTAAATGATAAATGATTAATTGAGTACGTTCGTCAGAATTTGGCGGAAATATAGGTATTTGCATATCAAATCTACCCGGAGCTAAAACTTCATCATTAAATAAATTTAAAATTTCGGCTGATCCTACCATTAACAATTCCTGATGAATGTCTTTTTGAGTGTGTCGTAAAATGGTGTTGATTAACTCAATATTTTCTGCAAAAAAATTCTGTTCCCCTTTTTTACTCAACAATTCATCTAACGAATCGATGAAAAGCAGCGTTTTGGGATGTTGCATTTTTGAATTTAAAAAATGTGTGAAGGAGTTTTTGTTTGTTTTTAAATTTCCGGCAAGATAATCCTTATAAACGTGGACAAAATCGTATCCAATCATTTGGGCAATTTTACGTGCCCAGAATATTTTACCACTTCCCGGCGGACCATATAAAACAATTCCTGCCGGTTTAGAAATCCCCCAGATAGTTGACTGATCTTTGTTTATAAACGGATCAAGCATATCGTTTAAATGAAAATACAAATCGGTGTATCCCACTAAACGTTTGTTGGCATAGTTATCTGTTTCCGGAAAAGCTTCGTCGATAAATTTGTATTCACCACCGATATATAAATGAATCAAATAACTTGACAAATTGGTTTTTATGTTTTGAGCAACTTCTGCCGGAATTCCGTTTGATACAAAGAAATTTAAAACATCTTCTTCTTTTACATTGATGGTTTTTGCAATATCAGCAATGGTTTTTTCTTTAGAACGATCTTCGGCATATTTTTTTAAAAAATCGATATTTTTCAGCGTAAACTGATGAAAATCTTCTGTAACATTAAATTGTTCATCGATACAAAATCCTAAATCGATATTGAAATCATAAATAAAATTTTGTAAACTTTCTAACGATATGTTCAGCTGGTCTGATAAGTCTTTTAATTTCATTTTTTTCTTTTAAAGGTACTAAAAGTGTTTTTATTTTTTTAATATTTCCTCCATCTTAGCAATAATATCATCTTGCGATTGATAGTTGGTGTTAATAAACGTGCTGTTGTTGCCATAAGGTGCATAAACCTCTGTTCGGGTAACCGAAAACAACCCAATGGTTGGTGTTAATGCGGCACTGCTTAAATGCATCATGCCCGAATCGGCAGCTACAACCATTTCACAATTTGCCATTAAAGAAGCTATTTCACGAATGTCTTTACTGTAATAGGTAGGTAATTTTCGTTCTAATTGAGAAATATCTTCAACCGGTAAAATTTCAATTAAATTAAAATCGGTTACGTATTTTGGATAGAACTTTTCATAAAATGCCGACCACCATTCTACCGGATAACATTTTGCACCTGTGGCGTACGTAAAAAAAGCGATGGTTTTTCTTTGATCACCTTTGGTTACAGCCAATAAATCATTTTTTCCTTTCTCTTTCTCTTCTGCCGACAATTTTAAATCTAACACAGGAACACCACCATTTTGCGGTTGTTGATGAAGGATTTCCATAAATTTACGGAAATTATATACCGGATATTTTGAAATATGATCAAAATCGTCGTATTTATTCTTCAATTCTTCAAAATCATCACCATAAAATTTAAAATCAGCTGACGGAATGATTGTTGAGATCCTTCCCGATGAGGATCCTTTTTCTACATTAATAACCAAATCGTATTTTGTGCGTTTTAACGAAAACCAAACTTTTAGATATTCTGAAAAATCTTTCATTGGTTTTTTTGGTAATTCGATAATGTTTTTAACCTGCGGATAATTTTTAAAAATAATTGGGGTAATTTTTCCTTTTACAAATAAATCGATGGTGCAGTTGGGAAACGTGTTGATGATTTCCTGAACAAGGGGCGTAATTAAAAGCATATTTCCCAAACGGTGATTTGGACGACTGATTAACACGCGGTTTACTTTAAAATTAGCGGTTTTTTTCTGCATTTCGCTAATTGATTTTTTACCGATATTATGTGTTAGCGAATGCATTATTTTTCTGCGAACAATATTTGCTTTTGATTTGAAGCTCATTTTTAGTCAGGAAAAGTTAGTTTTTATTTTTAGGATTAAATTCGTTTTCACGATGCGTGGTGTAAAGATAGATATTGGTCATAAAAAACCAGATAAATCCAAACAAGAACCATTTTAAAATATCGGTTGTGCGTACAATGGCTTTATTATATTCTTGCAACAGGTTTAAAATTTGGGCATCGGTTTTAATATCGTTAACCGTTTCAGGGTACCCAAATGTTTCCAATGTAGGTGTTAACGGAACGCAAAGCCATAAAACCACAGAATAAATTCCGAAAAGAATTAATGAAAGTTTCATTTTTTCAAAGGCATCAACGTTTTTATTTTTAAATTTTACAAAATAAGCTATTAAGTACATTAAAAATAAAAGGGCGACAACATATATAATAGGAATTTCTTTAAACATATCAAATATATTTTTAAGGGCTAAAGTTAGCTAAAATATATAAATTTTCATTTTTAAAATGGTACAGAGTAGATGATATAAAAAAACGCCCCAATTTATCGGGGCGTTTTTAACTATTTTATTTTTCAAACTCTTTTAAAGTATCAGTAATGATGCGAACACAATCTAACAATTGTTCTTCGTTCATCACTAAAGGCGGAGCAAAACGAATAATATTTCCATGTGTAGGTTTTGCAAGCAATCCGTTATCGCGTAAACGCAGACAGATATTCCATGCAGTATCGCTGTCTTCTGAATCATTAATTAGAATGGCGTTTAACAAACCTTTACCGCGAACCGTTGTACAAATAGTAGAATTCTGAATGTACTCGTTTAATTTTTCTCTGAATAAACGACCTTGTTTTTCTGCGTTTTCTGCAAGATTTTCATCGATAACAACATCTAAAGCAGCCATTGCCACTGCTGCTGCTAAAGGATTTCCTCCAAAAGTTGAACCATGCTGTCCCGGTTTTATTACGTTCATGATTTCATTATTTGCCAAAACGGCCGAAACCGGATACATTCCGCCAGACAATGCTTTTCCTAAAATCAACACATCGGGTTTAACATTTTCATGATCAACTGCCAATAATTTCCCTGTACGGGCAATTCCTGTTTGAACCTCGTCTGCAATAAACAGCACATTATTTTCCTTACATAATTGGTAAGCCTCATTCAAATATCCATTATCAGGAACATATACCCCGGCTTCGCCCTGAATGGGTTCAACCAGGAACCCTGCAACGTTTTTACCGCTGATAACTTCTTTTAATGCCTGAATGTTGTTGTAAGGAATACGAACAAAACCTTCGGTATATGGACCGTAATTTTTGCGTGCGTCAGGATCGTTAGAAAAAGAAATAATGGTTGTGGTACGTCCGTGGAAATTGTTTTCACATACAATAATTACCGCTTGTTCTTCAGGCAGATTTTTTACTTCATATGCCCATTTTCTGGTAAGCTTAATAGCTGTTTCAACAGCTTCGGCTCCCGAATTCATTGGTAAAACTTTGTCAAAACCAAACAGTTTCGCAACTTTTTCTTCGTAAACACCTAATTTGTCGTTGTAAAACGCACGTGAAGTTAACGTAAGCTGTTGTGCCTGATCTGTTAATGCTTTTACTAATTTTGGATGACAGTGTCCTTGATTAACTGCTGAATAAGCTGATAAAAAATCGTAATATTTTTTACCTTCTACATCCCAAACAAAAACGCCTTCACCCTTTGTAAGTACAACCGGAAGCGGGTGATAATTATGTGCTCCGTATTTTTCTTCTAATGCAATTGCATCGTTACTTGTTAATAAACTATTCATAAGATTTTAGTTTACGTTTAAAATAAGCCATTCCTACTTATTAGGAGAGAAATCATCCTGTGGAAGTGCAAGATACAAAAAAGTGAGAAATTGTATTTACTTTTCAGGTGATTAAATACATAAATTATTTGTATAAAAAATCTCACTTCAAACGAAGTGAGATTTTTAGGTAGGTGGATAAAGTATTACTTACTTAAATACATTTTTCTGCGAGTATATAAATCGTAGAATGCATCATCTTTTAAACTATCAATAAACAAAATGCTTTCTCCGGTTGATTTCATTTCAGGACCTAATGCTTTGTTTACTTTTGGGAATTTATTGAAAGAAAATACCGGTTGTTTGATCGCATATCCTTTTAACTGCGGATTGAAAGTAAAATCGGTCACTTTTGCGCCCAGCATTACTTTGGTAGCATAATTTACATAAGGTTCGCCGTATGCCTTGGCAATAAACGGAACGGTACGAGATGCACGTGGGTTGGCTTCGATAATATAAACCGTATCGTCTTTAATAGCAAACTGAATATTGATTAAACCTTTTGTTTTTAAAGCGACTGCAATTTTCTTGGTGTGATCTTTAATTTGCTGTAAAACGAATTCACCTAAATTGAATGGTGGTAATGTAGCATTAGAATCGCCCGAGTGTACACCACAAGGTTCAATATGCTCCATAATTCCAATGATATACACGTTTTCTCCATCACAAATTGCATCAGCCTCCGCTTCAACAGCACCGGCTAAATAATGGTCTAACAATAATTTATTACCCGGAATTGATTTTAATAAATCAATAACGTGTTCTTCCAGTTCTTTTTTATTGATAACGATTTTCATTCCCTGACCTCCTAAAACATACGACGGGCGTACTAAAAGAGGGAAGTCTAACTGATCAGCTAATTTAGAAGCTTCATCGGCAGTAGTTGCCACACCAAATTTAGGGAACGGTATATTTAATTCGGTCAATAATTCAGAGAAACGTCCGCGGTCTTCAGCTAAATCCAAAGCTTCGTAGCTTGTTCCAATAATGTTAATTCCGTATTTATCTAATTTTTCGGCTAATTTCAAAGCGGTTTGTCCACCTAACTGTACAATAACTCCTTCCGGATTTTCATGACGGATGATGTCATAAATATGTTCCCAGTAAACCGGTTCAAAATACAATTTGTCTGCCGTATCAAAATCGGTAGAAACCGTTTCAGGATTACAGTTAATCATAATGGTTTCATAACCACATTCTGATGCAGCCAAAACCCCGTGAACACAAGAGTAATCAAACTCAATTCCCTGACCGATACGGTTGGGACCTGAACCTAAAACAACTATTTTCTTTTTATCAGAACGAACCGATTCGTTGGCAGAATAAACCGTACCGTCTGCTTTCTCAATGTCTGCTTCAAAAGTAGAGTAGTAGTAAGGTGTTTGTGCAACGAATTCTGCGGCACAGGTATCAACCAGTTTATACACACGGTTAATGTTCATTTGTTCGCGCAATTTGTGCACTTCACTTTCTAAGCAATTTAACATATGTGCAATTTGTCGGTCGGCAAAACCACGTTGTTTCGCTTCTAACAACAAATCTTTTGGTAAAGTATCTAATTTATGCGTACGTACTTCTTTTTCTAAAGCATACATTTCTTCGTATTGCTTTAAGAACCACATATCTATTTTAGTAATTTCGTGGATAGTGCTTAATGGAATTCCCAATGCAATGGCATCATAAATCACAAATACACGATCCCACGAAGCGTTTTCTAATTTATCTAAAATCTGGTCATAATTGGTGTAACCTTTTCCGTCGGCACCAATTCCGTTACGTTTTATTTCTAATGATTGTGTTGCTTTTTGAAGTGCTTCCTGGAACGAACGTCCAATCCCCATTACTTCACCAACCGATTTCATTTGTAAACCTAAGGTACGGTCTGCACCTTCAAATTTATCGAAATTCCAACGAGGGATTTTTACGATAACATAATCTAAAGTAGGTTCAAATAAAGCCGAAGTAGATTTGGTAATTTGGTTTTGTAATTCGTCTAATGTATAACCTAACGCCAGTTTTGTAGCGATTTTAGCAATAGGATAACCCGTTGCTTTTGATGCCAGAGCAGAAGAACGAGAAACACGCGGATTGATTTCAATTGCCACAATATCTTCTTTTTCATCTGGAGAAACGGCAAACTGAACGTTACATCCACCGGCAAAATTACCAATTGAACGCATCATTTTAATTGCCATATCACGCATGCGTTGGAATGTACGGTCTGATAAGGTCATTGCCGGAGCTACAGTGATTGAATCTCCTGTATGGATTCCCATGGCATCCATGTTTTCAATGGTACAGATAATAACCACGTTGTCGTTTTTATCTCGTAACAGTTCCAATTCATATTCTTTCCAACCTAACAAAGCTTTGTCAATCAACACTTCGTGGATAGGAGAGGCTTCTAAACCATAAGTTAATAAGGCATCAAATTCTTCTTCTTTATGAACAAAAGCAGCTCCTGTGCCTCCTAAAGTAAACGAAGGGCGGATTACTAACGGAAAGCCGAATTCCTGTGCAACTTCTTTTCCTTCTAGAAAAGATGTAGCTGTTTTTGCAGGGGCAAAAGGAATTTCGATTTTCGACAATAACTGCTTAAATTGTTCTCGGTCTTCTGTTACGTTAATGGCATTGATGTCAACACCAATTAATTTTACATTAAAATCTTGCCAAATACCTTTTTCATCGGCCTCTAAACACAGGTTCAACGCTGTTTGTCCACCCATTGTTGGTAAAACCGCATCTATTTCCGGATGTGCTTTTAAGATTTCAATGAGTGATTTGGTTGTTAAGGGTTTTAGATAAACGTGATCCGCCATAGACGGGTCGGTCATGATGGTTGCAGGGTTAGAATTGATCAATATTACTTTGATTCCTTCTTCGCGCAACGAACGAGCCGATTGCGATCCTGAATAGTCAAACTCACAAGCCTGCCCAATAATGATTGGACCAGAACCAATGATTAAAACTGTTTTAATTGAATTATCTTTAGGCATTATTTATAAAGAGATGTTGTTATTTATTTAGAGTAAATTTACTGATAATTAGTTGAAAATCATCTTAAAAAAAAAGACAAAAACCAAAAGGTATAAAAAAAGGCGATACACTTAAAGTAACGCCTTTATTTATGATGGAATATCATTATTTTTTGTGTCTTGGTTCGCTAGAAACCGTTAATTTATGTCTTCCTTTAGCTCTTCTGCGTGCTAATACTTTTCTTCCGTTAGCACTAGCCATTCTGTCCATGAAACCGTGTTTGTTTCTTCTTTTTCTTTTCGATGGTTGAAACGTTCTCTTACTCATTGCTTCTATCTTTAAATATGTATTTTACAAATGTTCAGCTTTGAAAACAGTGCTCCAAAACCGACTGCAAATATACAAATCCTTTTAAAACTCACAAATTGTTTTTTAAAAAATATTAATATTTCTGTTATCGTACTGTGATAATCAAAAAGGGGTTTTATTCCTTGCAGGATTTTACTACATTTGCAAAGTTAAAAATAATAAGGAATGATTAACAAGAATATAAAAATTATAGTTGCAGCCGCTCTATTAGCAACCGCAATTTGGCAGTTCTCAGAAAATTATATTGGTAACGGAATTTTTTTAATAATACTAATGCTTTTAGTGGTATTGGTTTATTTTAAAAATGAAATGCTTATTGTAACCTTGTTTAAATTCAGAAAACAAGATATGGAGGGTGCTAAGAAAATCTTAGATAAAATAAATCCACAAACCGCTTTAATAAAAAACCAACAAGGGTATTATCATTATTTAAACGGAATTATTAATGCGCAGAATAATTTAAATCAGGCCGAAAAAGATTTTCGTAAAGCATTAGAATTAGGTTTAAATCAAAAAGAAGATCTTGCTGTGGCAAAATTACAGTTAGCCGGAGTTGCAATGAGTAAAAACCGGGCAACGGAAGCACAAAAGCTTATTGCTGAAGCTAAACAACACGATGCTAAAGGAATGCTGAAAGAACAAATTAGCATGATGGAGGCACAAATGAAACAAGCTCGTGGTCAAAAAATCCCAATGTGGTATAACCACAGTAAAAAAAGAGGATTTTAATTTTACAACATATTCGTATAAAGCCGTTCGTTTAGAATGGCTTTTTTAACGTTATATAAGTTTATACTATGTATCACAAATTTTTATTGCTATTGATAAGTGTATGTTTTTTCGGTTGTAAATCCGAGAATAAAGAGCGTGCAATTGATTTTTCTAAAGATCGTGATTTTAGGATCATCAATGTTTTTAATGAAAAAAAATATGCCGATTTTAAAAACCGATTGCCTGATAATATTTCTCCGGATGCTGAAAGTCAAGAATCATTTGTTTTTTATTCGTACTTGTCACTAAAACCAAATAATGATTTTACTTTTTTAATAGGAAATCATTTTATGTACGGAACTTATTCGGTAATCAATAAAGATGAAATTCTACTTAAATCAGCAGAATTTGGGGAACTTCCGCTAAAAATTATTAAGGAAGAAAACAATTGCATTCAAGTCTACGGTGATTTTAAAGCGTATAAGAGCGATATGATGCTTGAATTAGACGGAAATACCAATTATTACCTGAATTTAAAAACCGATTTTGAAGCATTAGGAAAAGAAAATGACATTCGTTCCTTACCATTTAATCAATGGCGGTTTAAACCGGTGCAACCCGAAACGGAAGAAGAAATCAAGCAAAGACTGGTTTTAAATTTAAAATATATTGCCGCATATATGCGGGTACACATGTACGGAGATTTTAACGGAATTCACACAGCAGGAATCCACTCTCCGTTCCTTTACGCAAGAAACGGATTGTTTTTATATGAATGGAATCGTGTACCGCCTTTTTGGAAACATGTTTTTTATAATGAAAAAGACGCGGAGAAAGCTTATAAAATTTTAAAGAAAACATTTAATAATGTTGATGCACCAACGTTTATTGATAATTGGCTAGCTTATAACGAAAGTTGCTTGCGAGCAGTAATTAAAAAATTAGAAGAAGATGAAATTTGAAATACAGCAAGCTTTAATTTTAATTTGTTGAGCAGTTTTTTATTAAATTTATAAAAAGTTGTTTAATATGAAATATTTAAGCATTCTATTCTTATTTTTTACTTTTAATTTGTTTGGACAGGTTACGTTTAATGACATTGAATATATGTATCCTTTCGGTAATTCTGATGTTACTTGGTATCGAACTAAAAACGGAAACAGTGGACTTATAAATAAAGACAGTGTTTTTATCACTCAACCAATATTTGATTACGTTTCTACAATTCGTAACGGAATAGCCGAAGCCGGGATAAAAAAAGGGAAGCTGTTTTTTCGTGGTTTTATAAATGACAAAGGTGAACAAATTACCCCATTTATTTACGATTATGTATACCAATCTGGTGATTATTTAATTGTAGAAAAAGATAAGAAATATGGTATGTTAAATAAAACAGGAAACTATATTTTACCTATAGATTACGAATTGATCAGAAATTATGACGAGTTTACATTGGTTCAAAAGAATAATAAAATTGCGGTTTTTTCTGAAGAAAATAAGTTTGTTTCTGAATTTATTTATGACGATTTGGTTGATATCTTTCCAGATTATATTCTACTTAAAAACAGTCAGGGCGATTTTCTTATGAATAAACAAGGTACTATTAGTTATACTGTTAATAAAGATGAGGAGATTAAAGACATGAAAGATTCTTTATTAATTGTTTCAAATAAAAAATTGAATAAAATGTTTCTACGCAATTTAGAAAACATGAATCTTTTTGAATCAAACTACAACGAAATAGAATTTATAAACAATGTTTTAAAAGTATCAAAAAACAAAAAAACGGGAATTGTAACTTACAAAAACCAAATTGTTATTCCTTTAGATTTCTCGAGTATTTATCAATTTAAAGACAATTATTATATTGTTAGTAAAGATAATTTAAAAGGATTGTATCAACAAAGTAATGTAATTTTAAATAAAAAATATAAACATATAACACACTTTTTGAGCGATTATCTATATGTTGTAAATGATAATAATTTAAGTGGCTTATATGATTCTGAACTAAATGTTGTTATTCCTGAAGAATATAAAATTTACGAATATTATAAATCGTTTTATTTAGTTGAACAGTACAATCAATTAACGATTTTTAATATTGAGGATAAATCAACTTTAAAACTAAATTCAAACTACAAATTCCGCAATAAAAATCATTTTAGGATTATTAAGCGAAATTATTTTGTATTGCAAGAAGGCAATAAATACGGTGTTGTAAATTATAAAGGTGAAATTATTATTCCGTTTGAATATGATTATTTGGAAGCTATTTACGCATCTAATAAATTTATTGCTAAAAAGAACAGTAAGTATGGATTTATTTCTAGTAAAAACGAAATTATTAAAGAGTTGAGATTCGATCACGCACAACTGGTTAAAGAAGCTGTTTTCTTTTATTTAAAAGGAAAGATTATTGACAGTTACCCTGCTGAATCTGATTATCAAGAATAAAAAATCCCAAAGTCTATACGAATTTGGGATGATTTAATTATTTTCTCTTAAAACCTTCAGTGGGTATTAAAACATCAAAACTTTTATTTTCCTTAACAATCAATGACGTATCAATTAACCACGGATTGTACAGTTTTAAAAGCTTGTAATTAATGCCTTGTTCCAAAGCCCAGGTTTGCAGATTATCAATGTTGCTGTTTATTTTTACCGTTTTTGTTTTAACAGGGTGATATAATTCATCTTTAGAAAAAACATAGCCGTATTTATCCGGGCTGGTCATTATTTCCTTTAACGCTAAAATTCTGAAAACATATCGCGATGTTTCATCGTTTAAATACATATCGTAATAATCTGTAACACCTTGTGCGGTTATTTGACGTTCAATTCCCGCCATTCCTCTGTTATAGGCAGCAGCAACCAATGTCCAGTTTCCAAATTTAGCATAAGCTTTTTTAAAATATCTGCAAGCTGCTTCGGTAGCTTTAATAACATCATAACGTTCATCAACGGTACTGCTAACTTCCAAATTGTATTCACGGGCAGTATCGGGCATAAACTGCCAAAAACCCTTAGCACCGGCTGATGAGGTGGCGTTAGTCAGCGAACTTTCTATAACGCATAAATATTTAAAATCGTTAGGAATGCCATTGCGTTTTAAAATGGGTTCAATATCCGGAAAATAACGGTTTGCCCGCTTAATAATTAAAGTAGTTGCGGAATGCAAATTAATATTTACCACCATTTCACGGTCTAAACGTTCTTTAACATCAATAATTTCTAAAGGTACACGTTCGCCACAAAAATCAATATTTTTGATATAAAAGGTTGTTTCCGCAGTTTGATTATGTACCGATGTAAATTGATAAAACAATGTGCTACATGTCACAATTCCCAAGATAAGGATAATGTTTTTATACGTTTTCTTCATGATTATTTTCTAAAATTTCTAACAATTTTTTATTGATCCATCGGGCATTTATCAGAACCATAACATGTGTTCCATTCTCTAAAAAATCGGCATTTTTAATTCTTTTAGCCGGAAAAATATGATCTTTTGTGCCGTGTAAATGATAAACGTTTTGAACAGGATTTTTATTTTCCCACAAAATGATATTCTTAAAAGCCCAGTCGAGATAATTTTTAGAACGTACCGACAGGTACTTTTTATACATATCAATTCGTTGGTGTATTTTTTTTGAAGATACTATTTTTTTTGTAATATTTTCAATTAAAGTAACATAAGACGTGGGAAAAAAATGATACAATCCCCATTTTTTTGCCCATTGAATCCGAACAGGAAATTCTGAAGGATCTTTAACACTGGAGATAATGATGACTTTTTCAACCGGAATTATTTTTGCGACTTCCTGAACAATAATTCCACCAAAAGAAACGCCGATTAAAATAGGATTTTTTTCTTTTATCATTAAGGCTATTCGTTTAGAGTAGTGTTCTAAAGATTCCTTTTTTTCAGGTTCTAACCATTCAATAAAATGTAAATTGTATTTAGAATCATTTAATTTTATATTTTCAAAAATCTCACAGTTTGCCGCCATTCCCGGCATAAAATAGATGCTTTTCATCTAATTGCTTCTTTGTAATTAATAGAAATTTGTTGCGTTTTTAAAAAATATTTCATTAATTTGTGATAATAATGAATAAGATATTAAGATTTAATTTTTAAAAATACTTTTTAAGTATAAAAAGATCTTCTTGTTTATTTATAAAACGTGGTATAAATATAATAGAAAAAAAGTTATATGGAATTTAAAAATAATGAATTGTTACGACAATTTGAGGCAAAATGTGGAGAAAGACATCTTATTATTGAATACTCTATACAGGAACGAAAACTTTTTTTAACAAAATTAAACACGAATGGTTGTGATGATGAGGTTTTAATAAACGATTTTATTAAAAGTATTTTAGATAAAGCAGAAGAAAAACGATTGAGAATTGTTCCTGTAAATTCTAACATCATAACTTTTTTTAAGAAAAATCCAAGATATCGCGAGTTATTAGCAGTAGGGATTAAGATATAAAAAATACGCATCTTATTCTAAAGATGCGTATTTTTATTAATTCTATACTAATTCTTTGACAAAATCAAACCGTACCAAACCGTCTTCATCTATTTTTGTCAGATGAATATCGTGCAACGTATTGACCAATTCCGGATTCCAGGGGGCTTTTACTTTGACGTAATTTTCGGTAAATCCGTGAATGTATCCTTCTTTATTTTCACTTTCAAAAAGAACGGTATGTGGTGTATTTAACTGACTTTCATAAAAAGCTCTGCGTTTTTTAACTGATAATCCGCGCAACATTTTACTGCGTTTTGCTCGTACATTCGCAGGAACTATGCCATCCATCAAAACAGCTTCGGTATTATCGCGTTCTGAGTAAGTGAATACGTGTAAATACGAAATATCCAAGTCATTTAAGAAATGGTAGGTTTCTAAAAATAACTCGTCTGTTTCTCCGGGAAAACCAACAATCACATCCACACCAATACAAGCATTGGGTAGTACTTCACGGATTTTTGCTACACGTTCTGCATACAACTCCCGTAAATAACGACGTTTCATTTTCTTTAAAATGGTATTAGAACCTGATTGCAACGGGATATGGAAATGCGGAACAAAACACTTGCTTTTTGAAACAAAATCAATTGTTTCATTTTTTAAAAGATTTGGTTCGATGGAAGAAATACGCAAACGCTCAATTCCCGGAACGGTATCTAAAGACTGAACCAAATCGAAAAACGTGTGTTCGTGTTTTTTATTTCCAAATTCGCCTTTGCCGTAATCGCCGACATTCACGCCCGTTAAAACAATTTCTTTGATTCCTTTGGCAGAAATTTCGGCTGCGTTTTTCATCACGTTTTCCATCGTATCCGATCGGGAAATTCCCCGGGCCAACGGAATCGTGCAATAAGTACATTTGTAATCACAACCGTCCTGAACCTTCAAAAAAGCACGGGTTCTGTCGCCAATTGAATAACTGCCAACATAAAAATCAGCTTTTTCAATCTCACACGAATGGATTTCGCCCATATCGTTTTTAGATAAATCGTGAATATAATCGGTCAGTTTAAATTTTTCAGTAGCTCCCAAAACCAAATCCACACCGTCAACGGCGGCTAACTCTTCGGGTTTTAGTTGTGCATAACATCCCACAGCGGCAACAAAAGCTTTGTCGTTGTTTTTCAATGCTTTTCGAACAATTTGTTTGAATTGCTTATCGGCATTTTCGGTAACCGAACAGGTGTTTATCACGTAAATATCAGCAACATCTTCAAAATCAACACGATCAAAACCTTCTTCGGAAAAACTCCGGGCAATGGTCGATGTTTCCGAAAAATTCAGCTTACATCCCAAAGTATAAAACGCTACTTTTTTTCTGTTTTCCATAATCATCACTACAAGTAGTGTAAAATTTCATTTATCTTTACTAACTGATTACAGTTGGTAATTTGCAAATTTACAAACAAAATTTGGTTTGATGAAATATCCGTTTAACTACCTTTTTTTTATAAGTATTTTATTTTTAGTAAGTTGTGCTAAAAAAGAAAATCAATTCACAGACAACGATGTGTTCCGTTACAACGAGAGTGCCAATATTCAAACATTAGACCCGGCATTTGCCCGAAATATGGCGATTATCTGGCCTTGCAATCAATTGTTTAACGGTTTGGTTCAGTTGGATGATTCCCTGCACGTGAAACCCGATATTGCCAAAAGCTGGACGATTTCTGAGGATGGTTTAAACTATAAGTTTACGCTGCGGAATGATGTGTATTTTCACAAACACAGCAATTTCGGAAAAGACAGTACACGTCTGGTTACGGCACACGATTTTGAATACAGCTTTGACCGTGTTTTGAGTGAACGTCTGGCATCGCCTGGCACGTGGGTTTTTCAAAATGTAAAAGATTATCAGGCGAAAAATGATTCGGTGTTTGAGATTTATTTAGAAAAGCCTTTTCCTGCGTTTTTAGGGTTGTTGTCGATGAAATACGCATCGGTAGTTCCCAAAGAAATTACCGAAGACCCAAAGATTGATTTTCGTTCCAATCCCATCGGAACAGGTCCTTTTCAGTTTAAAATCTGGGAAGAAAACGTGAAATTGGTTTTTCGAAAAAATCCTTTGTATTATGAAAAAGATGAAAAAGGACAGCAATTACCTTATTTGGAAAGTGTTGCAATTAGTTTCTTGCCGGACAAACAAAGCGGATTTTTACAGTTTATTCAAGGGAAATTAGATTTGATTTCGGGATTAGACCCATCGTACAAAGACGAAATATTGCAACCTGATGGAAAATTGCAGGAAAAATATGAGGATAGAATAAAAATGCTGACCGGTCCGTATTTGAATACCGAATATTTGGGATTCAATATGAACGATCCGTTGATGAAAGAAAAAAGAATCAGACAAGCATTGAATTACGGTTTTGACCGAAATAAATTAGTAGCTTATTTACGTAACGGAATGGGCGATGGAATGGTAAACGGTATTATTCCCAATGGTTTGGCAGGTTTTGTGCCGGCAAAGGATCATTTGTACAATTCGGCGAAAGCAAAAGAGTTGATTAACGAAGTGAAAAACATTCGAAAAACACCCCTCGAAATCACGCTGAGTACCAATAACACCTATTTGGATATTGCAGAATATTTGCAGCGCGAATGGGAGAAATTAGGCATAAAAGTGAAGATAGATGTAATGCCGCCAAGCACGCTGCGTCAGGCAATCGCTACGAATAAACTGGAGTTTTTTCGCGGAAGCTGGATTGCAGATTATCCCGATGCAGAAAATTATTTATCACTGTTTTACAGCAATAATTTTACCCCAAACGGACCGAATTATACCCATTTTAAAAATGAGAAATTTGATGCGTTGTATCAAAAAGCTTTACAAACCGTAAACGATACGGAACGTGCAGAAATCTACAAACAAATGGATGCCATTATTGCAGAAGAAGTTCCTGTAATCATTTTGTTTTACGATAAAGTAGCTCGTTTTACGCAAAATAACGTTCACGGATTAGGCACCAATCCTATGAACAGTCTGAATTTGAAATATGTAAAGAAAGAATAGATAAAACATAACACACGCACTACTATTATGAACAACCTGATTATAGTTATTATTGATGATGAACCGAAAGTCCGTGAAGGTTTGAAAGCGTATATCAACCGGCTGTTTCCTGAAAGCAGGTTTGAGTTACATTTATGTAATTTTATCAAAATAATGATTTTATGTATTAAATGTAAACTACAACCTATCTTTTGAAAACGTAAAACCTACCTTAGCCGATAAAAAATTATAATTGTTTATATATTTTTCCCAATCGGGATGCGTGTTAGTGCGCATTTTATTGATAGAATATTTTAAGCCAAAAGTTACATAAGCTTTGCTACCAATTTTATGTTGGTAATCAAGCCCCAAACCTAAACCATCACTTTTAGAGTTAAGTTCTTTTTCATAACCTTTTGTCGTGTAATCTGAATTATCATAAGAGATATAAGGCTCAAAAAGGCTTTCAGATGTTATTGGCTGATAATAACTCAAATAAAAACCAGGCGTAAAAACAGTTGTTTTTTCAAATTCACCAAAGTATTGATTGTTTTTTACACTCATTCTGTGTAATGCTGCATGGATACCAATTGTAAAACGATTATAACTAAATATACCTAAACGCGCAGTAATTGAAGGAAAAGCTTCTTCGTGAGCATCGCCCATCATACTTTTATTGGGTGATAAATTTGAAAAACCAATGGTAAACTGAAAAGTATTTACAAAAGAGATATTTTGATGGCTTTCTGAATTTTCTGTTTGTGCTTTACCTGCAAATCCTATCAATGCAAATAAAAGAAGAATAGCTTTTTGCATGATTAATAATTTAATGTTCCTAAATTAACATAATAATTGATTGTGTTATAATGCGAAATATATCCATAGACTTTGCTATCATAACCTTTTGATATTTTTATAGCATAAACACTTGTGTTAATATTTCTGGGAATACTTAGGCTTATAATGCCGGAATTATTCGTGTATGTTTTTGAAATGGTATTACCGTTGTCTGAGTAATAGTTAGCATTATTCTCAGGGTTATTGTAGTTGATTTCAGAGATTACTCCAGAGTTTGGGGTTGCATTGTACACAGGGTATACTCGTACTTCTGCATTTGTTAGCGGAAGATTGTTATAAAGTACTTTCCCTTCTATTATAATACGCTCATCTCCTTCATAATAATCATCTCGACAGGCGGTAAGTAATAAAACTGTAAAAATAAATAGTAGTATTTTTTTCATAATATTAAGTGTTTAACTCTAATTTCATTGCAAAACAAATAGTTTCATCTAATTTAATATAAAAATACACTTCTTTATCATTTTTGCAATAAAAAATAGCGGCTTTTTGATGATATGTTAATTCTTTTAGGTAATTGATGTCAATGCCTTTAATGGTGTTTTTCTGAAGTATTTCAATGGGTAAACAATCTAAACACCATTCTATATACTTAACATTATTTACGTGATTTAAAGCGTCTAAATCTGAATAAACAACCTGATGTTCTTTAATAAATTGGGTGTTTTTGGTGAGATCAATTCTGGAAAAACTTTGTATTGTAGGTTTCTTTTCGGGATATTTCTCTAAATGATTATGAGAAATTGCTATGCTTTCCGGTCTGCGTTTTTCGGTATTTAAAACCACCCAAAGACTGTTGGCTCCAACAATTTTATGACCGTTTAAAAACACATTAAAATCACGAATAGATTTGATACCTGAAAGGGTTTCAATCCATGTTTCCACTTCAATAGTTTCGTGCCATTGTGGTAAATGTTCCATTTCAAGTCGCATACTGCTTAAAACCCATGCCTGACTGTTTTTTTGCATATCGTCATAACTCATTCCGCCCAAATCTGAGTGTTTTCCGGCAACAGCCTGTAACACTTTTAACAAATCGGCAATGCGCATTTTTGAATTTAAGGCACATTGATCAATGGTAATTTCGCAAGAACCTTTGTAAATTGATGAAAATTTATCGGGTAAATTCATTAATGTAATTTAAAATGTTTTGTAAAGGCTCTTTATAAGAAAACCACTGAGTATGTTCGTTCCGTTTAAACCAGGTTAGCTGTCGTTTGGCAAAACGGCGGGTATTTTTTTTAATTTCTTCTATGGCTTCTTCTAAGGATATTTTTTCGTCAAGATAGTCAAATAATTCTCTGTAACCAACCGTTTGTAAAGCATTTAGGTTTTGGTGGCTTTTTAAACCGGCAACCTCGTGCAGCAAACCATTGTTCATCATTAAATCAACCCGTTGATTGATTCGTTGATACATTTCTTCGCGCGGTGCTTCTAAACCTATGAGGATAGGAGTGAAGTTGCGTTTGTTTTTTTCCTGATTTAAAAAAGAAGAATAAGGAGCTTTTGCTGCCATACTAACACCGATAAATCGTTTCATTCGTTGTTGATTTACGAGTGTTTGCGGATTGTTTTGCTGTAAGAAATCAAAATAATCGGGGTCTAATTCTTGTAATTTTTCTTGCAGATATTCTATTCCTTTTTCGTTATATCGGGCATTGATTTCAGACTTGATTTCATCAGATACATCCGGAAATTCATCAAATCCCTTAATAATGGCATCAACATATAAACCCGATCCGCCAACAACAATCTGCACATTGTTTTGTGAAAATAAATCGTCTAATAAAGGCAACACTTCGCGCTCGTAATCACCCACGTTATAATTTTCGGTAATTGACTTGTTCTGAATAAAATGATGTGGAGCCTGACTTAATTCTGCTGCGGAAGGTACTGCGGTTCCAACAGCCATTTCTTTAAAAAACTGTCGACTGTCGCAGGATACAATATCGCATTTAAAATATTTTGCCAACTGAATGGATAGAGCGGTTTTGCCAATTGCAGTTGGTCCCACAATTACAATTAAATAATTAGTTAATTTCAACTGTTCCATCTATAAGTTTTTCACCGCAATTATAGCAGTAATTAGCAAATTCATTGTAAATATATGTTTTACAACGAGGGCAGTTATTTTTTATGTCTTTACTTTTTCTGTTTCTCGATAATTCGGCTGTTACAATTCCGGTGGGAACCGCGATAATCCCGTACCCCATAATCATGATAAAAGACGCAATGGTTTTACCAATAGGGGTAATAGGGGCAATGTCTCCATAGCCAACGGTTGTCATTGTTACAATACACCAGTAAATACTGTTGGGGATATTGCTAAAACCGTTATGACCACCTTCTACCATAAACATGATTGTTCCTAATACAATCGACATTACAATGACAAAATACACAAACACAATGATTTTGTTCATACTTGCCCGCAACGATTCTTTAATATGCGACGATTGATTTAAAATGGGAATTAAATCTAAAATGGCAAATAACCGCAACAAACGCAATGTTCTGATAACACCTAAAACTTCGGAACCGGGAATAAAAAAACTTAAATACATTGGCAACAAAGACAATAAATCTACCACGCCGTAAAAACTAAAAATATAGCTTAACGGCTTTTTGTTGCTGATAATCCGTAATATGTATTCAATTGAAAAAAAGACGGTAATAATCCATTCACTTATGTAAAAGAAGGAGTGGTATTTGTTGTCAAACTTTGAAATACTTGCCATCATTATTAAAAGTAAACTTAACAGAATCACTCCTAATAAAATTAAATCAAACGTTTTACCGGCTATAGTGCCCGATCCGTGAATTAAGATATACGTTTTTTGGCGTAATATTTCGTATTTCGTTTTTATATGTTTCACTTTAAAACGATATAATTTTATAATCTTTTTTTGTGTAAAGATAATGTTTTATTGTGTTAAGAACATCTTTTGTATAAATAAGCGGAATTAGGATCTTATTTAAAACCTGAAGGTTTAAAATCTGATAATTTAAATCGAAAAAACAATAACCTTTAAACAGACCGTTTTCAATTAAAATTGCACTTTTTTCATTTAAATTTCTGCCTTTCATAACAATGATTAAATTGTTGTATTTTAATTGATTGCTTTCAATTAAAGAATCAAATAATTTGTTGTGCATCTCTGTTGGATAATTCACATTTTCTCCAGATGTAAGTGCGTTTTGAACTTCTTCTACAATTTCATTTTCCCGATATAATTCGTTGATGAACTGTAACGCATTTTTTTGATTTTTAAAAGATTGAATGGCTTTTTTTCGTCCGTTGGTTTTATTTATTTTCAATGTTTCGTAACCGTTCTCCAGTTTTTCTTGATAAACAGCCCATAAATAAGGTGATTTTCTTTGTACGGTATTTAAAACAGGTTTGTTGTGCAGTAGTTCTTCACGTTCTTTTAACTGAGCGAATAGCTCATTGCCGGTTTCTTCGAATGTTACCGTATAAACTTCTTTTTGAATACGTTTGGCAATTTTGCTGTCGGCAGTAAAAATCTGATTGAGTTTTTTACGGATATTGTTGCTTTTACCTATAAAAATAATGTTTCCTTTATCATTATGAATATAGAATATTCCCACAGATGAAGGAATTTTTTCTAAAATATCAAACAATTTAGGCGAGATGCCTTTGTACAATTCATTTTTAATCTGTTGTTTAAGAATTTGCTTGTCGGTGTCTTTATCAAGCAGCAGTTTAAATAATTTAAGTGTAGCCAACGCGTCACCACTTGCCCGGTGGCGGTCAGCAATGGGAATACCTAAAGACCGAACCAGTTTTCCTAAACTGTAAGCCTGGGCATCGGGCAATAAAATTTTAGATAGTTCAACGGTACACAACGTAGGTCTGTTAAACGGATATCCCAAACGGTCAAATTCCAACTTTAAAACTCTGTAATCAAACGGAGCGTTATGAGCAACAATGATACAGCCTTCGGTAATTTCAATGATGCGTTTTGCTACTTCAAAAAATTTTGGAGCTTGTCGCAACATCGCATTGTTAATTCCTGTAAGTTTTACAACAAACGGCTGAATAGGAATTTCGGGATTTATTAAACTAATGAACTGGTCAACAATTTCAACTCCGTCAAATTTATAAATGGCAATTTCGGTAATTCCTTCTTTGTTAAATTGCCCTCCGGTGGTTTCTATATCTATTATTGCGTACACTTTGCTTGTTTAGCAGTTATAAAGATTAAATGGTTTTAACCTAACTGATTAAATGGCTAAAATAAGAAAAAAGAGAATGTACTTTTTACTTCTAATCAAAAAATCAGTTTGATAATGGTTGTTTTCAAAAAAATAAATTTTATACTTCGTTAAACAACAACTTTATGTTCTGGTATGAATTTTTTAATAATTCAGGAATATTTTTCTTATCTACCCAAATTACTTTTTCAATACCTTCTTCTAATTGCCCGTGTAATTCGCCCTGATAATCTGTTTTCATAGCAAACCAATGGGTTATTTTTAGCCTGTATTCGCCGTTGCGTTTAAAAATATGATAGGTTTTTTCTAAACGTTCACTAATTTTAAGGTTTTTACAGCCCGTTTCTTCTTCTACTTCGCGAATGGAAGTTTCTTCAATGGTTTCATTTTTTTCGATACCGCCTTTTGGTAAGTCCCACTTTCCGTTTCTAAAAATAAAAAGAATCTGTCCTTTCTCGTTCTCAACTAAACCGCCACCCGCTTTATTAATGGTGATTTTTTCTTTTAAATGCTTTATTAAATAATTTTCATCGGGATGATATAAATAAGCATTTGTAACCTGACCTGCAAAATATTGTGCTATTAATTTCTGAATATCAACAGTGTCTAATAAAAAATATTGAAAATTAGTTTCTTTTTCTAACTTACTGGTTAAAAAAAGTGGTTTATCATTAATAAAAACTTTATACATTTGTAACTATGATTTTTAATGACAACTCAGCACAGAAAACGGCGGAATTGCTTTTACAAATAAACGCAATTAAATTAAATCCAAAAAATCCTTTTACATGGGCTTCAGGATGGAAGTCGCCAATTTATTGCGATAATCGCATAACACTTTCTTTTCCAGAGATTAGAACGTTTTTAAAAAATGAATTTGCAACGAACATCGTAGAAAAATTCGGTAAACCCGATTATATTGCAGGCGTAGCAACAGGTGCCATTGGTATTGGTTTATTGGTTGCCGAAGCTTTAGAATTACCTTTTATTTATGTACGCCCCGAAGCTAAAAAGCATGGTCGTCAAAATCAAATCGAAGGTCAGTTTGAAGAAGGCAAATCGGTTGTGGTTGTAGAAGATTTAATCAGTACGGGAAAAAGCAGTTTGCAGGCAGTTGAAGCCTTGCGTGCAGCAAACGCAAATATTTTGGGAATGGCTGCTATTTTTACTTATGGATTTGATGTGGCAGCAGAAAATTTTAAAAACGCCAACATTGAATTGGTTACTTTAAGTAATTATCCCACCTTGTTAAAATCGGCAGTAGCAAAAGAATATATTTCTCAGGAAGATGTTGAAACACTATCAACCTGGAGCAAATCTCCATCAACTTGGGGTGTTTAATATAAAATTTACAAGAATTATGAACTTAGAAAGTCCAAAAGTAACTGTTTCTAAATCTTCAGCCTATTTATTTGAAGCTTTATCTGATATTAAAAACTTTGAAAAGTTAATGCCCGAGAATATTGCTAAATTTGAGGTAATTGATGAAAATTGTTTTGAATTTGGTTTAAAGGGAATGCCTGAAATTAAACTGGTAAAGAAAACAGCTACGCCAACATCAGAAATTGTCTTAGGCGCGGCAAGCAGTAAATTACCATTTACATTAACGGCAAAATTAGATGAAAAAGCAGCGGAAGAAACAGCTGTTCAATTGTTTTTTGAAGGAGATTTCAACCCAATGATGGCAATGATGATTAAAGGTCCTATCAGTAAATTTATTGAAACCTTAGCTACCAATATGGTAAAACTATAATTTTGAAAAAGACCACTTTAATGGTCTTTTTTTTACTTATTTTTTAGCAAGAGTCTTTATAAATAATTGTACTTTTGTAATACTTTTTAATTTTACACTAAAATAATATTTAATATGAATTCATTTGACGTAGTTGTAATAGGTTCTGGACCTGGAGGTTATGTAGCGGCTATCCGTTGTGCTCAGTTAGGAATGAAAACTGCAATCATTGAAAAATATCCTACTTTAGGAGGAACTTGTTTAAATGTAGGATGTATTCCTTCAAAAGCCTTATTGGCATCATCACACCATGTGGATGAAATCAAACATTTTGCGGATCACGGTATCGAATTACCAGGTGAGGTAAAAATTGATTTAGAAAAAATGATTGCCCGTAAACAAGCAGTTGTAGATCAAACATGCGGCGGTGTCAAGTTTTTAATGGATAAGAACAACATTACTGTTTTTGAAGGTGTTGGATCTTTTGAAAATGCAACTACCGTTAATGTAACAAAAAACGATGGATCTGTTGAGCAGATTTCTGCTAAAAACACCATCATTGCTACAGGATCTAAACCATCGTCTTTACCGTTTATCTCTATCGATAAAGAACGCATCATTACTTCAACTGAAGCTTTAAAATTAAAAGAAGTACCTAAACACTTAATCATTATTGGTGGTGGTGTAATTGGATTAGAATTAGGTCAGGTTTACTTACGTTTAGGTGCACAAGTATCTGTTGTAGAATATGCAGATCGTGTGTTACCAACTATGGATGGAGCTGTTTCTAAAGAACTGACTAAAGTTTTGAAAAAAGCGGGTATGAAATTCTATACTTCACATAAAGTTCAAAAAGTAGAAAGAAACGGAGAAACAGTTTTGGTTGAAGCTTTAAACGCTAAAGGAGAAGTGGTTGCGTTAGAGGGTGATTACTCTTTAGTATGTGTTGGTCGCCGTCCTTATACAGATGGATTAAACGCAGATAAAGCAGGTGTTAAAATTACAGAAAGAGGTCAGGTTGAAGTAAACGATCATTTACAAACAACAGCTGCTAACATTTATGCAATTGGCGATGTTGTTCGCGGAGCCATGTTAGCACACAAAGCAGAAGAAGAAGGTGTTTTGGTTGCGGAACAATTAGCCGGACAAAAACCGCATATTGATTACAACTTAATTCCGGGTGTAGTTTACACGTGGCCTGAAGTTGCTGCTGTTGGTAAAACAGAAGAGCAGTTAAAAGCTGAAAATAAAGAATACAAAGCAGGTCAATTTCCATTTAAAGCATTAGGTCGTGCACGTGCAAGTGCTGATTTAGACGGATTTGTAAAAATCTTAGCAGATAAAACTACCGATGAAATCTTAGGATTCCATATTGTAGGTGCCCGTGCTGCCGATTTAATTGCAGAAGCTGTTGTTGCTATGGAATATCGAGCATCTGCAGAAGATATTTCTCGTATGTCGCATGCACACCCAACGTTTGCAGAAGCTATTAAAGAAGCTGCTTTAGCAGCTACAGAAAACAGAGCGTTGCACGTTTAATAAAAAAAGAGGTTTTTAAAAACCTCTTTTTTTATTTCTAAAATTTGATGCGATTTTGAGACGGTGGTTATTGCACTTTCGTCCTTTTAGAAAATATATAGGTAATTACTTGACAAACCCTGTTTTCAAATCGTATATTTGCAAGCTCAATCTTTTTTTGAGTTAAACTTAACGGACTCTGATTCATTATGAAGTTATCAAATTTTAATTTTAATTTACCACCTGAATTATTAGCAGAATTTCCTGCAGAAAACCGCGATGAAGCCCGCTTAATGGTTGTAAATCGTAAAGCAGGAACAATAGAACACAAACTTTTCAAAGATTTAATAGATTATTTCGATGAGGGCGACGTAATGGTATTAAATAACACCAAAGTTTTTCCGGCCCGTTTATACGGTAATAAAGAAAAAACCGGTGCACGTATCGAAGTTTTCTTGTTACGCGAATTAAATGAAGAACAACGTTTGTGGGACGTTTTGGTAGATCCGGCAAGAAAAATCCGTATTGGTAATAAATTATATTTTGGTAACGACGATTCTTTAGTGGCAGAAGTAATTGATAATACCACTTCACGCGGACGTACTTTGCGTTTTCTTTACGATGGTTCTTATGAAGAATTCCGTTTGAAATTGCGCGAACTTGGCGAAACACCTATTCCTAAATATATCAACAGAGAGGTAACTCCGGAAGACGAAGAGCGTTACCAAACGATTTATGCTACAGAAGAAGGAGCCGTTGCTGCACCAACAGCAGGATTGCATTTTTCTAAACATTTATTAAAACGATTGGAAATTAAAGGCGTTGATTTTGCAAAAGTTACGTTACATATTGGTTTGGGAACATTTAATCCGGTAGAGGTAGAAGATTTGTCTAAGCACAAAATGGATTCTGAAGAATTGATCATTACGCAAGAAGCCTGTGATATTGTAAATAAAGCCAAAGCTAACAAAAAGAAAATTTGTGCTGTGGGAACCACATCAATGCGTGCTTTAGAAAGTTCTGTTTCATCAAATCAAACATTGAATCCTTTTGAAGGTTGGACGAACAAATTTATTTTTCCTCCTTATGATTTTAGTATAGCAGATTGCATGGTTACTAATTTTCACATGCCTAAATCAACATTATTAATGATGATTTCTGCATTTACAGGACACGATTTAATGATGAAAGCGTATGACGAAGCGGTAAAAGAAGGATATAAATTCTACTCGTATGGTGATGCCATGCTGATTTTATAGAATAAAAATATAAAGAATAAAAAATCAGGTATTATACTTAAATAATACCTGATTTTTTTGTTATTGTGAGAAGTAAACTAACAATCGGAAAGGTTTACGGCAACAGCCAATCCGCCTTCTGAAGTTTCTTTGTATTTATTGTTCATATCTTGTGCGGTTTGCCACATCGTGTTCACTACTTTATCTAACGGAACTTTTGCGTTTTTAGGATCGGTGTCTAATGCCAGTTCGGCAGCGTTAATAGCTTTAATGGCACCCATGGTGTTGCGTTCAATACACGGAATTTGAACCAATCCGGCAATAGGATCACATGTTAAGCCCAAATGATGTTCCATGGCAATTTCGGCAGCAACGGTAACCTGTTCAGGTGTTCCGCCCATTAATTCGCATAGTGCCGCAGCAGCCATAGCCGATGACACACCAATTTCTGCCTGACACCCACCCATAGCAGCAGAAATAGTTGCTCCTTTTTTAAAGATAGAACCTATTTCGCCGGCAACCATTAAAAACCGTTTGATTTCTTTTTCACCCGCTTTGTGATTTTCGATTACCATATAGTACATTAAAACGGCAGGAATAACACCGGCACTTCCGTTGGTTGGTGCGGTAACCACACGACCTAACGAAGCGTTTACTTCGTTTACTGCCAACGCAAAACAGCTTACCCATTTTAAAATCTGACGGAAATAAACCTTTGTTTTACGAATGGTTTGTAGCCATTCTTGCGGATTATTATAAGGTAAATCACTTTTTAATTTTTGGTATGTATCAAACGCCCGGCGACGTACATTTAAGCCACCCGGCAATGTCCCTTCAGTATGACAGCCAATATAGATGCATTCCAACATGGTATTCCAGATACGCATCAATTCTCTGTCGATTTCTTCAGGCGATCGTAACGATAATTCGTTTTGGTAAACCAATTCAGAAATCGATTTGTTTTCTTGTTTACAAAATGCCAATAATTCTTCGGCTTTATCAACAGGAAAAGGAAAAGTAGCTTTTATTTCTTCTTTTTCTGCATTTCCGGCCGATTCTTCTTTTACAACAAATCCACCACCAATAGAGTAGAAGGTAGAAATATACTGCGAATTGTCATAAAATGCAGTAAAAGTTAATCCGTTGGCATGAAAAGGCAAAAAGTTTTTATTAAAAACAATATGATCTTTTGGAATAAAATGTATTTTTCTGACATTACCCAAATTCAATAAATGGGTTTCATTAATTTCATTGATAATTCCGGAAATATCATCAACAGGAACGTATTCTGGATCGGCACCGCTTAATCCCAGCATAACAGCCAAATCGGTAGCATGACCAATTCCGGTTAACGAAAGCGACCCGTACAAATCAACAGTAACGCGTTCTATCCTTTCAAAAATATTTAAATCAATTAATTCGGCAATAAAACGTTCGGCAGCACGCCACGGACCTAATGTGTGGGAGCTTGAGGGACCAACGCCAATTTTTAACATATCAAAAACCGAAATACATTCCATAATTTATCAAAAAAATAATAAGACGAAGATACGGAAAAATAAACGGAACTTTTTTAAATTTTTGTTAGATGTGATAAATGTTTGTTTAAGCAATTTTGGCATTAAAATAAAACATTCGTTGTTTCTTTTTATGACACTGTGTCATTAAAAAAACTATTTTTTATGACATTTTTTATGTTTTTTCATTTAGGCACAACCTTTGACTAATAGAAACCGTGAACAAATCACAAAATAAAATACAAAGTAAAATACATAAAAAGATATGAGTAAGATAATTGGAATTGACTTAGGAACTACCAACTCTTGTGTTGCTGTAATGGAAGGTAATGAAGCAGTGGTAATTCCAAATGCAGAAGGTAAAAGAACAACACCATCTGTAATTGCCTTTGTTGAAGGCGGAGAAATTAAAGTGGGTGATCCTGCAAAACGTCAGGCGGTAACAAACCCTACAAAAACCATAGCGTCTATTAAGCGTTTTATGGGCGAAAAATTTTCTGGAGTTCAGGATGAATTAAAGCATACTGCTTATAAAGTAGTTAAAGGCGATAACGATACACCGCGTGTTGATATTGACGGACGTTTATACACACCACAGGAATTATCGGCAATGACACTTCAAAAAATGAAAAAAACCGCAGAAGACTATTTAGGTCAGTCGGTTACTGAAGCGGTTATTACCGTACCAGCTTATTTTAACGATGCACAACGTCAGGCAACTAAAGAAGCCGGAGAAATTGCAGGTTTAAAAGTACGCCGTATCATTAACGAACCTACTGCTGCAGCGTTGGCTTACGGTTTGGATAAAGGCGGACAAGATAAAAAAATTGCGGTTTATGATTTAGGTGGAGGTACATTTGATATTTCGATCTTGGAATTAGGTGATGGTGTTTTCGAAGTATTGTCAACGAACGGAGATACCCATTTAGGTGGTGACGATTTTGACCAGGTAATCATCAACTGGTTAGCAAACGAATTTAACAGTGCTGAAGGTGTAGATTTGCGTCAGGATCCAATGGCATTGCAACGTTTAAAAGAAGCTGCTGAAAAAGCAAAAATCGAGTTGTCATCATCAGCTCAAACAGAAATCAATTTGCCGTATGTAACAGCTACTGCAACAGGTCCAAAACACTTGGTACAAACATTAACCCGTGCAAAATTTGAACAATTGTCAGATGATTTAGTACGCCGTTCAATGGAACCCTGTAAAAAAGCATTACAAGATGCAGGATTGTCAACATCAGACATTGATGAAGTAATTTTAGTTGGTGGATCTACACGTATCCCGGTAATTCAGGAACAAGTAGAGAAATTCTTCGGTAAAAAACCATCAAAAGGAGTAAATCCTGATGAAGTAGTAGCTTTAGGAGCAGCTATTCAAGGTGGGGTGTTAACAGGAGACGTAAAAGACGTATTGTTATTAGACGTTACACCGTTATCATTAGGTATTGAAACAATGGGTGGCGTTTTCACAAAGTTAATCGAATCGAACACAACCATTCCTACAAAGAAATCACAAGTATTCTCTACAGCAGTAGATAATCAACCGTCGGTCGAAATCCACGTGTTACAAGGTGAACGCCCAATGGCAAACGATAATAAAACAATTGGTCGTTTCCATTTAGACGGAATTCCGCCAGCACAACGCGGTGTACCACAAATTGAAGTTACTTTTGATATTGATGCAAATGGTATCATTAAAGTATCGGCAACTGATAAAGGAACAGGTAAATCACATGACATACGTATCGAAGCTTCTTCAGGATTAACACCGGAAGAAATTGAAAAAATGAAGAAAGAGGCAGAAGCAAATGCTGAAGCAGATAAAAAAGCTAAAGAAACTGCCGATAAATTAAATGAAGCAGACGGAATGATTTTCCAAACCGAAAAACAGTTGAAAGAGTTTGGAGATAAATTATCAGACGGTAACAAATCGAACATCGAAGGCGCATTGGAAGAATTGAAAAAAGCATACGAAACTCGTGACGTTGCGACTATTCAACCGGCTTTAGACAAAATCAATGAAGCTTGGAAAGCAGCTTCTGAAGAAATGTACAAAGCTCAAGCCGATGCACAGCAAGGTGATGCACAACAAGCACAGCCAAACCAAGAAGGCGGTGATGCTACACAAGATGTAGATTATGAAGAAGTGAAATAATTAGTGATTAATATCAACCATTAATAAGCAATAAAACGCTGTAAATGTTATGTTTACAGCGTTTTTAATTTTTATTCTTTTTTGTTTTTACGCTATTTTAGTTGCTTTTTTTAAGATAATTGTACTGGAACTTAAAAGGGAGATAAATGGAATTTATAGATACTTATGATAAATATCGGCGATGAATAAAATGAAAAACAATGTCTTGTCTGTGAGGGGAAATTTGATCCCAAAAGAGTAACTTCTGTTTTTTGTCCAGATAAATGCAGTAAAAAAGAATATAAACAAAAGATGTTACAGCTTAAGAAAGAAGAGAAGTTGAAAGCATTGATAGATAAAATACCAGAGGATCGATTGTTTATTTCTGTTCCGGAATAACCCACGAAAAATTTGAAGAACTCATCATCAAAGAGCCGGACTTTTTAGGATTTCAAAGAATGAAAACCGAGAAAACACTGATGAATATGGAGAAAATATTTAAAGTTCAGAAAGCTCAACTATTAAAAAACAAAACCGATTTAGAAGCCAAAACGAAACAGATTGTTGAACTTTCTACCCAAAATAAAAGTTTAAGAAAAGAAGTACAATTTTCTAAAAGCAAAAACAGTATTCTGCTGACCAACGAAAGTGTTTTTGCTGTTGAAAAGAAAAAATATCTGGATTCGGTAATAAATACTTTGGAAAAAGCAATCCAATTTGAAAGACTAAAACAACTGGATATGCAAATAAAAATTCCAGTTAAAGTTAAGCGACATTTTTGTAAAATTTATTTTGATTGTTAAACTCTTCTATTGTTTTGTAATTCAGTGCTCGGTGTCTTCTTTTTTTATTGTACCATACTTCTATATATTCAAAAACTTCTATTTCCATTTGTTGCTTTGTAACGAGCTTGTTCCCGTATATTAACTCGGTTTTCAGTGATTTAAAGAAGCTTTCCGCTACTGCGTTATCCCAACAATTTCCCTTTCGTGACATGCTTCGGGTTACGCCGTAAGACTCCAGTACATTGGTAAATTTCTTTGTGGCATATTGCACTCCTTG
>NZ_FNXE01000014.1 GCF_900108395.1 Paenimyroides marinum
TATGCTTGTAGACAAGCATATCAAATTTATCTTTTGGAATAAAATTGATGATTTGTTTGAAAATCGGCTGACCGACTAATTTCTTTTCTGTATCTTTATTGCTCATATTTTTGATTTGTCGTAAAACCAAAATATGAAAAAAGGAGCTAACCACAATGGGAAGCTCCTTAATTTTGAAAAGTTAGTCGGTTAGTAGTGAAATTGAATTTGGAAAACCGAACGTTAGCTAAAATTACTCCTAAAGAGCGTAAAGAACAGCGTTTATGGAATGCTATTGCGTTGCGTGAAGCCGTAATTAATGCGTTTGTGCATAATGATTATACAAAAGAAGTTGCTCCTAAATTCGAGATTTTTGACGACCGATTGGAAATCACTTCTTATGGCAGTTTACCCGAAGGGCTTTCAAAAGAAGAGTTTTTTGAAGGATATTCCATCATCAGAAACAAAGAATTGATGCGTATTTTCAAAGATTTAGATTTGGTAGAACAATTAGGATCAGGAATTCCAAGAATTTTACAGGCTTACACACAAGATTGTTTTCATTTTTCTGAGAACTTTTTAAGAGTTACGTTGCCTTCAACAGAATCTGTAACTCAAACCCAGCAAGATACCCAGCAAGATACCCAGCAAGTTAAAGAACTTTTGAAAGTATTTAAAGGAACACATAGCCGTGGCGAATTACAAGAAATGTTAGGCTTATCTGATAGAGAAAATTTTAGGCAAAAATACTTACAACCAGCCATCGAAGCAGGTTTAATTGCATTGACCATTCCTGATAAACCAACGAGTCGAAATCAAAAATATTATTTAACGGAGAAAGGAAAAAAAACACAATAAATGAAAAATTACTTACACACACCCATATATAAAAAATCGGAAGAAATTTTTGAAACCTTAAAAGCGATTACCGACTTATTTCCTGAGGATGACCCTATGCTGTCTGATTTAAAAGGTCAGTTGTTAGGCGATGCTATGCTCATCCAAGCAAAATTAGCCGGCGCATTTGGGGTGAAATTATATGATCTAAAAATGGAAAATGCAACTTTAATCCGAAAAGCAGCACGTGACTTGATGGTGTCCTATCACACCTTAAAAATGCTCGGTTTTGAAGATTTGGAATACTACCAATTGATCCGCAAGCAGATTGAAGAGTTTCGATTATTATTTATAGAATGGGTTGCCGGCTTCAATAGTAAACATTTTATCACAGACAATTGGGGATTATTTAATCCACCCGGTATTGCACCCGATTATGAGCAACGAAGCGATGAACTCAATTTTTTAGATGAAGATGACGAATCTGACATCCAATAGTTATTTAAAATACGGTGTTACCTTTCGGTCTAAAATTTCAAGCAATTCCTTTTGGTAGTATTTATAAATATCAGGAATATTTAAAACAATGATTTCTTTTTTTAACTTTCCGTTCAAATAGTCACTTATTTGTTTCTTGTGTTTTTGTTCCATGACAAATATTAAATCCGCTTGTTCTAATACTTCAATAGTCAATGGATTGGTTCCTTCACGCTCGCAAATTTTGCTATTCGTTCCAGCTGATAAAAAATGAATGTCAGCATATTTACTACTAAAGTAATCCTCAGCTGTTTTAGAGCGTTGTTTGTTAGCAGAACATACAAATAAGATTGTTTGAACCATTTATTTTAAAAATTTTTGAAATTCTTTTTTATTCAATGTAAAACCGTGTGTTTTCAGTACTTTTCCTTTATTACCAACAATTACAAAGAACGGCTGGTTTTGATTTTTAAACTGTTCTTCTTGTATCTTTATATAAAAAGAACCATACGTTTTCATTACCTTCCCTGTTTTTGGATTGGTTGTAATGTATTCTTTAGGAACTTCTTTTTTTGAATCCACAAATAATGTAACTGTATAAAAATCTGATGCAATAAGTTTTTGTATATCGTTGTCGTACAAAAAAGCATCTTCCATTTTTCTGGAATTAACATCGGCACAGGCAGTGAAAAAGATCAGTAAAGGTTTACCCGACACTTTTGCATTTTCAAGCATTTCATTATAATTAATAAGTTCAGCATCTTTAAAAAAGTCAGGCAATTCTTCGACAGGTTCTTTAACATCAATCATTGAATCTGCCATTTTATTAAAATCATCAATCATTGCACCGTACGTATCGTATTGATTTGGATTTTGTTCAATCACGTGGTAAATGGCATTTACTAACCGTTCGTCTTTCATTAACTTTAGCAACAATTTACTATCAATATCCCAATTTTCAAGATCTATTTTTTTACTTCTCAAAAGTTGAAAGTCATTATAAAATTTCACGGATTCAGTATATTCCGGAGTAGCTTTCATTTTAAGAATTTCATCCAATAATCTTTGATAAGTCACTTTTTCGGGATCATCATTCATCCAACCTATCACTAAAGCTGCCAAAACAGGAGGTTGTCCAAAAAAGACCATATCTACTTTATCCAATCCACAATCAATAAGTTTTGAAAAATTAGTAACCAATTCTTGTTGTATCGTTTCAAAGTCATCTTCATGTAAGTTTATCTTCTGATCTAAAATTTTTTCACAATCAGTCTGAGCGTTTAAATAAACTGGTGCTAAAAGTAAAGCTATTGTGCTAATTAATAGTTTCATATAAAATTATAAAGGTGATAACTTAATTACATATAAAATCGGCTTTTGCAACGGAGCTTCTTTTAATCATTCTTTTAATGAGGTTATTGAATATCGTTTGTTTGGATTGAGAACGATTGATTCTGAAACAAAATTCGCTTAAATATCGGTTGATATTGAACTCCGAACCACAAAAATAAGTAGTTTTTATCCACAATTTCACTTGGTGAACCATCGTATGGAGTATTGGAAAATTTCTGTCTTTATTACTTGGGATTTGAATGATATTAAATTTTTTTAGGGCGGTATTCTTTCCAGTCGTCTGTAATAACTTGAGCTGATTTGTCGATATGTTTATCGAAAAATAGTTCGTAAAGATTTAGTCGAAAATCTTTGATTTTCAGTGCCTAAAAAAAGAGAGGGCACATCCTCTCTTTTTTATTTTATCAAAGACAAACGATATTCTACTTTATTCCAATCAACTAATTGCCAGAAATTTTCGATATATTTTGGTCGGTCGTTTTTATATTTTAGGTAATAAGCATGTTCCCAAACATCGATATTCATTAAAGGATAGCCTTTTACTTCTGCATTAGGCATCAGCGGATTGTCTTGATTTACCGATGTGGTAATTTTCAATGTTCCATCGTTTTGATAAACTAACCAAACCCAGCCTGAACCAAATAATCCTTTTGCTTTTTCGGTAAACTGCGTTTTAAATTCATCAAAACTACCAAAATCTCTGTTAATCAGTTCAGCTACTTTTCCTGTTGCTCTACCGCCCGCTTTTGGTCCAATGATTTCCCAGAAGATGTTATGGTTGTAATAACCACCGGCATTATTGCGAAGGGTACTGTTTTTTAAATCCAATCCTTTCAAAATCTCTTCAATAGACATGGTTTCTAAAGGTGTTCCTTTCACGGCATCGTTTAACTTGTTACAGTAGCCCAAATGGTGTTTAGAATAATGTGTTTCAACCGTTTGTGCATCCATATAAGGTTCTAAATCGTTGTAACCGTAGTTTAATCCTTTCATTTGAAAGGCTCCTTGATTGGCAACTACCGATTTTGGATCGCCATCTACCGGTACTGAAGCGGTTTCTGTAGCATCCGGAATCTGAACTTCGGTCATTTCTTCTTTATCTTTACAACTAATAATGATAAAAGAAGCAATTGCTGTTAATAATAAAACGTTTCTTTTCATACAATTATAGATTTAATGAGTTAACCAGTTCAATATACAATTTTTTTGCGTCTTCTTGTGTTAAATGTAGAACTTGTTTCCATGCATTAAATTTGAAACCGCGGACAAGATCCATTTCCTGATGTATAAAATTATGTAAATAATCTAAGGTTGCCTGTTTATAATAAGCATATAACCGCAATCGGATATCGGGTGGTAATTCTACTTTTGTAGTCGATGCTTTTTGATAAGCTTCTTGAAATAATTCGTCTATATTTTGCATTATTTATTGGCAATTACCGTTTTGTTACCGCGTGCCTTTTGATTAAGAACCACATTTACATTTGTACCTAACGGCAAGTATAAATCAACACGGGATCCAAATTTTATAAACCCGGCATCATCGCCCTGATTAACTCTGTGACCTACTTTTGCGTAGTTTACAATTCGTTTAGCCAAAGCTCCGGCAATTTGTCTGTACATTACCTCTCCGTACACGGGATTGTCAATAACCACAGTGGTACGTTCGTTTTCTTCACTTGCTTTTGGATGCCATGCAACCAAATATTTCCCAGGATGGTATTTACTGTATTTTACAATTCCGTTTAAAGCATATCGGGTAACATGAACATTTATGGGCGACATAAATATAGATACCATTAAACGTTTGTCTTTGAAATATTCGGGTTCGTAAACTTCTTCTATAACAACCACTTTACCATCTACCGGTGCTAATATCAAATGGTCAGCAATGTCATTTAGCGCCCGGTTTGGATTTCTGAAAAACTGTAAAATAATTACTAAAAAAAGTAACGCTAGTATTTGTACACTTTTAATAATCCATGGAATATCAATGATGTATTCAACACCTATTATAACTGCAACTGCAATTAAAAGTGAAAAGAAAATGATTTTAGCTCCTTCTTTATGAAACATTACATAACAATTTTATAAATTAAAAATAAAAATGGTGCAGCAAACAATATGCTGTCTAACCGATCTAAAATACCACCATGACCGGGCATGATTGCTCCACTGTCTTTTATACCCGCCTGACGCTTATATTTTGACTCTACCAAATCGCCAACAGTACCCAAAACACTTATGGCTAAACCTATCAATATCCAGAATAGCAATGATGCTTGTGTGTTTGTAAATTTGAATATTACAAATGCAGCAATTTGGGTAAAAACAACACCCCCTATAAAACCTTCTATTGTTTTTTTAGGCGATATTTTCTCATAGAGTTTATGTTTTCCTAATAGCTTGCCGCAAATATAAGCAAAAGTGTCATTACACCATATCATTATAAAAATACTTAATATTAACAAAGGGGTGTATGCCTCATTTAAATAAGGCAATTGCGTAATGATTAAAAAAGGAATTACTACATAACCTATTAAATGCAGGTATTTTTTAATTGTGGAATTTTCTTTAGAAAACTGGTTTTGAAAAAGATCAATAATGAGATAACAACTAAACGGTAATACTATTAAGTAAGTACTGTTAAGTGTATTATTATTGATAAAGAATAACGATAAGGCAAATATTACTGAAATGGCGTAACCCGTTATTTTGTTGATTTGGTACAATCTGCAAAACTCAAAAACAGCCACTATGTAAAAGAAACCGAACAAGATAAGAAAGGTATCCTTTGAAAACAAAATTGCACCAACTAACAGTGCAATATATAAAATTCCCGAAAGGGTACGTTTTACAACTTCATTCATATTAAAAATCTTCTAACAATAATAAATAAAGGTTTTTAGCCTGAATACCGTACTGTAAAAAATTATCGGTTTTGCTCTCTTTAAAATGTTGCATTGTTGTGATATTGGTTGGGATTTCGTTTGCATAACGCATTTTAATATTGCGAAGACCATCGCTTTTTGAACGCGTAATCTGGCTTGCTTTTGCAATTACAATAATATTTTTAGGTAATTCGTTGGGTTTATAATGAAACAGTTGTTTAGACGAAAACAAAACAGAACCGTCTTGTGCAATTAGACTTTCGCAACCGGTTAGCAAAAACATTGGATTGCTTGGATTTTTATAGCTTAATTTATTTTCTGACAAATAATGCTGAAGGTCTTTTTCAAAGGTCAAAGCTTCGATTTCAAACCAGTCGTTTTCCTGTAAAATACTTATAAAATTTTCTTCAAGCTCTTCTTCTGTTTCACAATATAAAAATTTACCTCCGTTTAACTTAAAGTTACAGGTAAATTGCTCATCAACCGGAATTTCTTTTTCAGGAAGATATTTGCTCTCTTCTTCCTCTTTATTTTGACGAGAAGACGTAAAAGTGCTTAAAATTTTTTTAAATATATTCATTTGTTATTTAAAACAGGGGACTTTATGGCATTTTAGTTCAAAGATAAAAAAAAACTTGGTTTAACAGAATGTTAAGCCAAGTTTTTGTATGAATATGTTAAAGAATTAATTTTAAACCACTTCAGATTCATTTTCTGATGTTACATCAATTATATCTTTATTATCAAAGGAACGTTTGCCAAAAATATCTTCTAAATCTTCGCGGAAGATTACTTCTTTCTCACAAAGCAAGTCAGCCAGTTGCACTAATTTATCTTTATTTTCGGTTAAAAGATCAATGGCTCTTTGGTATTGTCCTTCAATCAATGCCGAAATTTCTTTGTCGATTAATTTAGCCGTTTCTTCTGAATACGGTTTTGAAAAATTGTATTCGCTTTGACCCGACGAATCATAATAAGTAATGTTTCCTAACGAATCATTTAAACCGTAAATGGTTACCATAGCACGGGCTTGTTTGTTTACTTTTTCCAAATCGCTCAGGGCTCCTGTTGAAATTTTATCAAAAATTACTTTCTCGGCAGCTCTACCTCCCATTGTTGCACACATTTCGTCTAACATTTGTTCGGTGCGTACAATTTGGCGTTCTTCAGGTAAATACCAGGCAGCTCCCAGGCTCATTCCACGGGGAACAATAGTTACTTTAACCAAAGGTGCAGCGTGTTCTGTAAGCCAGGAAACGGTTGCGTGTCCGGCTTCGTGAATAGCAATAGCATATTTCTCTTCGGGAGTAATGATTTTGTTCTTTTTTTCTAATCCGCCAACAATTCTGTCAACAGCATCTAAAAAGTCTTGTTTATCAACTTCTTTTTTGTTTTTGCGGGCAGCTGTTAAGGCAGCTTCGTTACAAACATTGGCAATATCGGCACCTGAAAAACCAGGTGTTTGTTTTGCAAGAAAATCAATATCAAGGTTATCAACCTTTTTAATTTTCTTTAAATGAACTTCAAAAATTTGCTTGCGTTCGTTCACATCCGGTAAATCTACATAGATTTGTCTGTCAAAACGTCCGGCACGCATTAATGCCTTGTCTAAAATTTCGGCTCGGTTTGTAGCGGCTAACACAATAACGTTGGTATTGGTACCAAAACCGTCCATTTCGGTTAACAATTGATTTAATGTGTTTTCACGTTCGTCATTTGAACCTGAAAAGTTAGATTTTCCACGAGCTCTACCAATTGCATCGATTTCATCGATAAAAATTATGGCAGGCGATTTTTCTTTTGCCTGTTTAAACAAATCGCGCACACGAGAAGCACCTACCCCAACAAACATTTCAACAAAATCGGAACCTGACAATGAGAAAAACGGCACTTGTGCTTCACCGGCAACGGCTTTTGCCAATAGCGTTTTTCCTGTTCCCGGAGGTCCAACTAATAAGGCACCTTTTGGTATTTTACCTCCAATAGATGTATATTTTTGAGGATTCTTTAAGAACTCAACTATTTCCTGAATTTCTTCTTTTGCACCTTCTAATCCGGCAACATCGTTGAATGTAACACGTATATCGTTTTTTTCATCAAATAATTTGGCTCTCGATTTTCCTATTGAAAAAATTTGTCCGCCACCGGCTCCTGATCCGCCGCTCATTTTGCGCATCATAAAAATCCACACTACAGGAATTAAGATAATTGGCAATAATGATAAAAGGATACCGCCCCAGTTGCTTTCTTTTTCGTTGCTAAATTCTTCGATCTTTCCTTCGGAAGATGCCTGAATTAATTTTTCTTCAAACAGATCTTTATTAGCTATTTCAACCACATAATCCGGACCGCTGCTCATTGAACTTAATAAAGTGGGTTTGTTATTTTTTTGGTGTTCCGGATTGCTTTTTGCTGACTCACTCAAAAAAACCTGAGCTGATGAATTGTTAAAAACAACTTTTTCTACCTGACTGTTATCTAAATATTCGTAGAATTTAGACAAGCCAATTGTTTTACCATCGCCAAAACTACCTCCGCCTGTTGTTAACGAAATGGCAAAAAGTATAAATATTAAACCTGCATAAAGCATCCAAGGATTATACTTGGGCTTGTTATTTACGGGATTTTTCATAAATTAATTACTGTGTGAATGGTTAGAAGTTACCTGTGTGATTTTCGCATCGCCCCAAAGGTCTTCAATATTATAATACTCGCGGGTTTCTTTCTGGAAAATGTGAACCACAATGTTTATGTAGTCCATTAATACCCAGTTTGCCTGATCGGTACCTTCTACGTGCCAAGGTTTATCTTTTAATTCTTTAGATACGGTACGCTGTATAGATCCTGAAATAGCATTTACCTGTGTGTTTGAGTTTCCATCGCAGATTACAAAATAATCGCAAGCAGTGTTTTCAATGGCTCTTAAATCTAAAATGGTAATATTTTCTCCTTTAACGTTGTCTATTCCTTCAATAATCAAGGCTAATAACGCCTCGTTGTTCTTTTTGCTTTCGTTCATGTATGTATTTTGTACTTAATTATTGCAAATTTATCAAATTGTATCGGGTTATTTAAGTTATTTTTGTCCTAAAGTTCCTAAAGATACTATTTATAATGTATTTAATCAAACTCAATGCCATATCTTCTACGAATGATTTTATAAAAAATTTGTCAGCTGCCAATAATTTGGCTGATTTTACTGTAGTTTGGGCTGCTGTACAAACTAAAGGAAAAGGACAAATGGGGTCAACCTGGGTTACCGATGAGGCTAAGAACCTTACATTCAGCATCTTTCTAAATGGAGATTATCTTACTGTTGATCGGTTATTTTCTCTTAACATATTAGTTTCCAATGCGGTATTAAAAGCATTATTTGCTTTAAATTTAACGAATATTTATGTAAAATGGCCTAACGACATTTTGTCATACAATAAAAAAATTGCCGGTATTTTAATTGAAAACAGCATACATGCTAATGGCAGTATAAGTTCGGTAATCGGTATTGGAATTAATTGCGACCAAACAAATTTTAATGGATTTCCGCAAGCATCATCTATCTTAAATCAATATGGAATAACGGTTAATTTTGAATTGTTATTGAATAATATCGTTGAAAACATAAAAAAAGGCACACTGAATCTAAAAAACAATATTGAAGAAGAATGGCAATTTTACCACAGCCATTTATTTAAAAAAGACGTTATCAGTGTTTTTGAGGATAAAAACGGTAAAAAATTCAACGGGATTATTAAAGAAGTAAACCGTCATGGTCAATTGGTTATACAGCTTGAGAATGACGATTTACAATGTTTTAATTTGAAAGATGTAAAACTGATGTATTAATTTTCAGGTACAAATTTTAACGAAACCGAATTCATACAATATCTGGTTCCGGTAGTGTCTTTAGGTCCGTCATCAAAAACATGCCCTAAATGTCCGTCACATTTTGCACAGGTTACCTCTACCCTAATCATTCCGTGCGATGTATCTTTTGTGTATTTTACCGAGCCTTCGATCGCCTGATCAAAAGATGGCCACCCGCAAGATGAGTTGTACTTGGTGGTTGATTCAAACAATTTATTGCCACAGGCAGCACAAACGTAATGTCCTTTTTCAAAAAAATCGTTATATGTGCCGCTAAAAGGTCTTTCGGTACCTTTTTCCCTTAAAATATAATATTCTTCGGGAGTTAATTTTTCTTTCCAATCTTGTTCTGTCATTTGTTCTAATATTTGTGCGTTTGCGGTTTGTTCTTTACAGCTTATAAATTGTACACATAAAATGATCCAAAATAATTTAACTGGTAACAAACTGGATAATTTTCTGAATAACTTGTTCATCTCCTAATATTTTTCGATGTCCTAATCCGCTGGTAATCATCAACTCGCCGTTTATCAATTGATTATTAATTGCTTCTGCTGATGTAAAAGGCACATCTTTATCATTTTTATCGTGAATCACCAGAACGGGTATCTGAACTTTTCCGGCGTGCAATTCCACATCGTAATTAGCCATTTTTTCATTGTATTTTCGTTCAAATAAATTAACTAAAAAAGGCGTCATTTTTTTGCTCATGCCAATAGTCGTCAAGAAATCATCGGTAATATCCTTTGTTTTGTTTCCGCTGCCAATAATAACTGCTTTTGGGGTAGATAAACCCCTGCCTAACGCATTGATAATACTCATACCACCAAGCGAATGCCCCACAATGACGTCAAAACCATTGTATTTTTTATCCAGTTCAAAAATGGCTTCAATAAAATGCTTCATATTGGTTGTGGTTTTCGGACTTTTACCGTGCCCCGGAGCATCAAAACTAATAATAGAATAATTTAAGCCTTTAAAAGCCTTGGCAATAGATACCAGTTGTGTTCCGCGACCGTTCCACCCGTGTACCAGCAGTACTTTTTTTGAACCAAATTTGTTTTCGTACACCGTTATTTCTTTTTGGCATTCGGGTAATATCAAATTTGATTTATGCGAAACCTCGTACATTTTCTGTTCGCGTTTAGGCAATTTATATTTAATAGGTGTCTCAAATAATTTTAAGGCAAAGGCAGCTGCCAGATTCTTATTCAGCCTACTTAAAACTTTTGATGTATTTTTTATATAAGCAGGAACTTCTAAAACCTTTGCTTGTTTTTGCGCCATAATTTTATAATTTTACATAACAAAGTTAAAAGGTATTCGTTAGATTATTTCATAATTTTAGAAAAAATTAAAACTTACAACTATGAAAAAGACAATTATATTATGCGGAGCTGCAGCGCTATTGTTAGCCTGTGCTACCAATCCGTTTACAGGAAAAAAAACAATGGCATTTGTACCTGACAGTTCTTTATTTACTTCATCGTTTCAGCAATACTCAGAGTTTATAAAGGAAAATAAAGTTGTTACCGGAACTTCAGACGCACAAATGGTACAAAAAGTTGGTGATAAAATAAGAAAAGCTTCACAACAATGGTTATCTGCCAATGGTTACTCTAATTATTTACAAGATTATAAATGGGAATATAAACTGGTACAAGATAACGCTGTTAATGCCTGGTGTATGCCTGGTGGAAAGATTGTGGTTTATACAGGATTAATGAACGTAGCAAAAGGTGAAGCCGGACTGGCAACAGTAATGGGACACGAAGTGGCACATGCCTTAGCCAATCACGGGCAACAACGAATGAGTGCTTCTGTATTACAACAATTAGGAGCTGTTGGCGTTGGTGTGGCTACAAATAGCAGTAGCGATCAAACCAAACAATTAGCGATGATGGCTTATGGAGCAGGAAGTAATGTAGCAGGCATGATGCCGTTTAGTAGAAAACACGAATCAGAGGCCGACAAAATAGGTTTAATTTTAATGGCTGTTGCAGGATATAACCCCAACGAAGCATTAAGTTTTTGGCAGCGAATGTCTGATAAAAGCGGAGGTTCATCAACTCCCGAACTGTTAAGCACCCACCCCAGCGATCAAACCCGTATCGCCAACATTAAAAAATTAATCCCCGAAGCAAAAGCAGAAGCTGCTAAATTTGGCAAAAAATATTAACTTAACTACCAGGCAGTGTAACAACTGCCTTAACTTTCTCTTATGAAAACAACTATAAAAGGTGAAAAAAAAGTGCTTAATGCATGGGCTTTTTACGACTGGGCTAATTCTGTATATGCATTAGTTATCTCCTCATCAATTTTCCCTTTGTTTTATGGTGCGTTGTTTCGGTTAGAAAACAAAACATCTGCAACTTTTTTTGGCATCGAAACACCAAGCGAATCTATAATTAGCTATGTAACAGCCATTGGTTTTTTAATAATTGCTTTTATATCTCCGCTGCTTTCGGGCGTTGCAGATTTTTTAGGAAATAAGAAGTTTTTTCTGAAGCTGTTCTGCTTTATTGGTTCCATTTCCTGTATGATGCTCTATTTTTTTAACCTTGAAAATCTGTACTTCAGCCTGTTTTTCTATATGCTTGCCTTGATTGGATTTTGGGGAAGTCTGGTTTTTTATAACTCTTATCTGCCCGATATTGCTTTTCCTGAACAACAAGATGCCATTTCAGCCAAAGGATATTCATTAGGATACATTGGTTCGGTCATACTCCTTATCATTAATTTAATAATGATTATGAAAAGTGAATGGTTTGGATTTGAAAGTCCCATGCAGGCAATGAAAGTATCCTTTGTATTGGTTGGAATCTGGTGGTTGGGTTTCAGTCAGATTTCTTACAGATTCTTACCTAATTTCAGAAATGCAAACAAAATCAACTCACAAGCATTCTTTTCAGGTTTCAGAGAATTAAAACGAATTTTCAATGAATTAAAGCAATATCCCGTTTTAAAAGGATATTTAGGTGCCTTTTTTGTTTACAGCATGGCAGTACAAACAGTTATGATTATTGCTGCTTATTTTGGCGAAAAGGAAGTGCAATGGGAAAGTGACGATCAACGCCAGATGGGTTTAATTGTAAGCATTCTTTTAATTCAATTAATTGCTGTAGCCGGAGCCATTTTTACATCGAAATTATCAAAAAGATTTGGAAACATTAACACACTGATCCTTATAAACACCGCATGGATTATTATCTGTATTTGTGCCTATTTTGTAGTAAAACCAACAAGTTTTTACATTGTAGCCGCTATGGTTGGTTTGGTAATGGGCGGTATTCAGTCATTGTCACGTTCCACCTATTCCAAATTATTGCCATTAAACACTAAAGACACCACCTCTTTTTTCAGCTTTTATGATGTAACCGAGAAAATAGGTATTGTTATAGGAATGCTGGTTTACGGTATCATTGCCCAAATAACAGGAAAAATGCAAAATGCCATTTTATTTTTGATTGTTTTTTTCGCAATAGGTATTATTTTACTGATAAAAACATCCAAAAGACAAGCGGTTAGTTAAAATAAATAATATTTTTACAAATCTTTTCGTATGTAAAAAAAATAATTTTATATTTGGATAAATTTAACATTCTTACTAAATCTTATGAGAAAATTAAAATATATTTTGGCATCAATCGTTTTAGCAACAGGATTTGCAGCGTGTGAGACTGAAGCCATTGATGAAAAAGTAAAAGATGACAGTTTACCCGGAAACCCTATACTTAGTTTTGATTTAAACTCGAAACAAACTGTTATAACTGATGAGGTTTCAGTAGATTTCTCAGGCGGAGGTATGTCTATTGTTTCTAAATTATCAATAGTTAACACTGAAGATACATCAAATCCGGAAACTCGTTATAAAGCTGCTTATCTTTATATTAATTTTAGTGCTATGGAAATTGGTAATTTTCCAACAACATTAAGTATCGATAATCCAAGCAATTATTTAAGTAGTGCTACTTTACGTATTCAGGAATTAATACCAAATGAGGAAGAAGAATTAGAGAAAGTATGGATAGAATACTCTACAAATAATGCAGATGAGAACCAAAATGCAGGTTATGCCAATATAACCCACGTAAATGGTACAGCACAATATATGAACGGTAATTTTGATTATATCCTTTATCCATATGAAGAGGAAGAAACAGAATTATCTTTACAACCTCAACGAATTACAAACGGGCAATTCAGTTACATTCACTATGAATAATTCTAATTAATATATTTATCATTAAAACCTTACTGTTGTAAGGTTTTTTTATTGGCATAAATATTGAAACATTAAGTAGTTAAATTAAAAGTACACGAAATTTAATGTTTTTAAATGTTATTTACATCAATAAATGACATTTTGACTTATAATATATTTATGGCACACGAAAAAATCATATCATTAGACAATTTGTCACTACAAGATTTAAATGAAAATGCAGAATTCATTCCTTTGTTTTCACAAGACGATGAAGAAGCAATGAATAAGGAAGAAATTCCCACAGAACTTAGTATCCTTCCCTTGCGCAACATGGTGTTGTTTCCAGGAGTGGTAATCCCGATAACTGCCGGGCGTGATAAATCGATAAAATTAATCAACGATGCTTTGGCAGGTGATAAAACCATTGGCGTTGTTGCTCAAATTAACGAACAAATCGAATTTCCTAACGGAAATGACATTTACCGTTTTGGAACCGTAGCTAAGATTTTAAAGACCTTGAAATTACCCGATGGTAATATTACAGTGATTTTACAAGGCAAGAAACGATTTGCTATTGATCAAATCACTCAGGAAAATCCTTATTTAAAAGCAAAAGTAGTGGATATTATTGATGAAAAACCTGAGGAAGACGATTTAGAATTTCCAACACTAATTGAATCTATTAAAGAAACTGCGCAGGAAATTGTACGTGAAAATCCAAACATTCCATCTGAAGCGGCATTTGCTTTAAAAAACATAGAAAGTAATTCGTTTTTGGTGAATTTTGTTTCATCAAACTTAAATCTTGATGTTGCAGATAAACAGGCTTTGTTAGAAATCAATAATTTAAAGCAACGTGCTTTTGAAACGCTTCGCAGAATGAATTTAGAACTGCAAAAGCTTACGTTGAAAAACGATATTCAAACCAAAGTACGAATCGATTTAGACCAGCAACAAAAAGAATATTTTCTTCATCAGCAAATTAAAACCATTCAGGAAGAATTGGGTGGTGTTTCGCATGAACAAGAATTTGAAGAATTACGCAACAAGGCAAAAACAAAAAAATGGGACGCAAAAATACAAGAACATTTTGACAAGGAATTAAGCAAAATGCAACGTATGAATCCGCAAGTTGCCGAATTTTCTATCCAACGGAATTATCTGGAACTTTTGTTAGAATTGCCTTGGAACGAATACACCAAAGATAAATTCGATTTAAAAAATGCCAAAAAGATTTTAGATAAAGATCATTATGGTTTAGAAGATGTAAAACGTCGGGTCATTGAACACATGGCTGTTTTAAAGCTTCGTAACGATATGAAATCGCCTATTTTGTGTTTGTACGGTCCACCAGGAGTTGGTAAAACATCTATTGGCAAATCCATTGCAACGGCGTTGGGGCGTGAATATGTCCGTATTTCGTTAGGTGGATTACGAGATGAAGCCGAGATCCGTGGTCACCGTAAAACGTATATTGGCGCGATGCCGGGACGTATCATTCAATCGATTAAAAAAGCCAAAACATCGAATCCTGTTTTTGTTTTAGATGAAATTGATAAGTTGTCAAGCAGTCATCAGGGCGATCCATCAAGCGCCATGTTAGAAGTTTTAGACCCCGAACAAAACAAAGAATTTTACGACAATTTCGTAGAATTAGGTTTCGATTTATCAAAAGTAATGTTCATTGCAACATCAAACAGTTTAAATACGATTCAGCCGGCTTTGTTAGACCGTATGGAAGTTATTGAAATGAACGGGTACACCATTGAAGAAAAAACAGAGATTTTAAGACAACATCTGCTTCCTAAACAGTTAAAAGAGCATGGGTTAGATGCTAAAGCAATCAACATTCCTAAAAAAGTAATGGAATTTATCGTTACGAAATACACGCGTGAATCAGGTGTTCGACGTTTAGATAAAGAAGTTGCCACTATTGTTCGTTACATTGCAAAATCGGTTGTGCTGGAAGAAGAATTCAATCAGAAATTGACCGAAGAAGATATTATTAAAATATTGGGTGCACCAAAATTTGATTATGACAAATACGAAAATAACGATGTTGCCGGTGTGGTTACAGGTTTAGCATGGACACGCGTTGGAGGCGATATTTTGTTTATCGAATCGATTTTGTCTGAAGGAAAAGGAACACTTACAATGACCGGAAATCTGGGGAATGTAATGAAAGAATCGGCCACAATTGCATTGGAATATATAAAATCAAACAGCAACTTGTTCGGTATTGATGCTAAAGTTTTTGATAAATTCAAAATTCACGTTCATGTACCCGAAGGTGCTACACCAAAAGACGGTCCGTCGGCAGGTATTGCCATGTTAACCTCAATGGTCTCAAGTTTTACACAGCGCAAGATCAAGAAAAATATAGCCATGACCGGTGAAATTACCTTGCGTGGAAAAGTGCTTCCGGTGGGTGGGATTAAAGAAAAAATTTTGGCAGCAAAACGAGCAAATATTAAAGAAATTATTCTGTGTAAAGAGAATAAACGCGATATCGATCAGATTAAACCTGAATATTTAACAGGTTTAACGTTTCATTATGTTGATAAAATGACTGAAGTAATCGATTTAGCATTAACAAACCAAAAAGTTAAAAATGCAAAAGAGCTTACCGTTAAAGAAGCTTAATTTCATAAAAATTAATAACAAAAGCTAGTACAGAAATGTATTAGCTTTTGTTATTTTTATCTTTCAAAGTTAAATTTAAATGAAATGCATAAGAGTGAATACAGAACTTTTTTAGATAATAACTTTAAAGGCTTGAAAGTTAGAACACCTTTATTTTATTCATGGGATATTGGAATCCGATTTAATTTGCAAATAGATGCAGCTAATGATGAGGATTATTTTCATGAAGTGAATTTTCGTGCATCTTCTATCTTTAACGACGCTTTTAAAACATCTGATTCAATATTTTTAATTTTCATGGATTATAAGAATAAACGAAGTAAAATAAGGCTTTCAAATTATATATTTAAACAAATAAAAAATCTTGAAAAAATTAATTTGTGTTTCACTAAAGAGAACCAGTATTATTCAGGCACTTCGAATATTTGTATAATTAAGACAAAAAAAGAAGAAGTGATTTTTCAAAATATTTTTAAAGCAATTGCAAATTCTGATTTTGAGGATAGAGAGCCTCGATTAGATAAATCGTGCTTTTCTTCAAAGGAAGTTTACTTTGTTAATCTTTCAAAGAAAATCATTTTTAATATGTATGACGACAGAGGTTTGGATATAATTGCTTCAGATAAAGAAATTTTAAAATCACTTTATGAAAAATATAATGATTGGGTATTGGATTATGATAGAGAAAAGATTGATAAAGTCTTTTTATGAAATGTTCAAAATAAATCATTAGAATAATATTTTAAAACTATAATAATTTTCCACACGAAAACATACCATTTTTTTTATTCTGTCGTTATAAAGTTATATATTCGTTTTTACGTAATTCAACCTAATATGCGCAAACTATTAACTTTAGTTTCTTTAATAACCTTAACAACTGTAAATGCACAGGTAGGCGGTAAAGACGCTTACCAGTTTTTACAAATGCCCACATCGCCAAAGCAAGCCGCATTGGGCGGAACCAACGCAACCATAACCGGTAACGAAGTAAATCAGGTACTGTACAATCCGGCTGCATTAAATGATGAAATGAATAATATGCTGGCGGTAAATTTTGGCAGATATTATGGCGATATAAGCTTGGGATCAGCAGCGTATGCCCATAAATTTAAAAACGGCCGCAACGTTCACGTAGGCGTTACTTTTTTAAATTACGGCTCTATGGAAGGTTACGACGAAAACGGCGTAGCAACAGGCACTTTTAGCGGAAATGACATCGCAGTTTCTGTAGGTTACGCACACCCTTTTCAAGACACTAATTTTTCGGTAGGTGCAAATATTAAAGCCATCTCTTCAACGTTAGAAAGTTATAATTCATTTGCTGTAGCAGCCGATATTGGTGGTTTGTATAACGATGAAGAAACCGGCTGGACAGTTGGTTTAACTTTTAGAAACCTTGGTGGCCAATTGTCAAGTTACGAAGATATGCGCGAATCATTGCCATTTAGAACCGTTTTAGGCTTCAGTAAACTGTTAGAAAACGTGCCTATCCGTTGGCATTTAACATTAGATAATTTGCAGAAATGGGATATTTCTTTTTCAAATCCCAACCGTTCACAAGTAGATTTAGAAAACAATGTTACCGAAGAAAAAGTTACTTTTGGAAACAACCTGATGCGCCACATAGTAGTTGGTATCGAATTGTTTCCCGAGAAAAATTTCAACATCCGTTTAGGGTATAACTTTAAAAACGGAGAAGAAATGAAATTGATCGAACAACGGCATTTTGCAGGATTCACCGCAGGATTTGGCTTAAAAATGAAACGTTTCCGCATTGAATACGCTTACAACAGATTTACTTTGGGAGGAAACACCAATTTATTTGGCTTATCGGTTCAACTGTAATATTTTTGCCTAAAATTTTTTACTTTGAAAAAAATAACCATAGCTATCGACGGGCATTCGTCAACAGGAAAAAGTACTTTGGCAAAACAACTGGCAAAAGCACTAAATTACATTTATGTTGACACAGGAGCCATGTACCGCGCGGTGACTTTATACGCCATACAACAAAATTTCATCTCAGAAACTTATTTTTATACCGATAAACTTATCGAAAATCTAAATGATATTTATTTATCTTTTAAATTTAATGACGATTTGGGTTTTGCTGAAATTTATCTGAACGACGAAAAGGTAGAAGATCAAATCAGAACCATCGAAGTATCAAAATTGGTGAGTAAAATTGCCACTGTTTCTGAAATCCGTACAAAATTAGTCCAACAACAAAAAAAATACGGAATAGACAAAGGTGTGGTTATGGACGGTCGTGATATTGGAACGGTTGTTTTTCCTGATGCCGAATTAAAAATTTTCATGACCGCTTCGCCTGAAATAAGAGCACGACGAAGATTTTTAGAAATGCAGCAGAAAAAGATGGATACGCCGTTTGATGAAGTGCTGAAAAATGTTGTTGAGCGTGATAAAATGGACTCTACCCGAACCGATTCACCTTTAATCATAGCTAAAGATGCCGTGGTAATTGATAATTCAAACCTTTCAAAAGAAGAACAGTTCAATATGATTTTAAAGCTGGCTAACGAACGAATTAATTAAGGTTATTAAATTCTTGAAATGAGTCTGAAATTCCGATTAACAATTTTGAGTTTTTTACAATTTGCCGTATGGGGTGCTTATTTAACCTCAATGGGAAATTATTTAGCATCTATAGGCATGGCTTCAAAAATTGGATTGTTTTACGCAATGCAAGGAATTGTTTCTATTTTTATGCCGGCAATCATGGGGATTATTGCAGACCGATGGATTCCTGTTCAGCGTTTATTGGGTTATTGTCATGCATTAGCCGCACTTTTTATTATTTCTGCCGGATATTATGGATATACAGCAGGTTCTAATACCGATTTTGCAACACTTTTTTCACTTTATTCATTAAGTGTCGCATTTTATATGCCAACCATTGCACTGTCAAATTCTGTCGCCTATACTGTTTTAACAAATAATAATTATGATACCATAAAAGCATTCCCGCCCATTAGAACCATGGGAACCGTTGGTTTTATTTGTGCCATGCTGTTCGTGAATTTTAACGGAATGCTCAATGGAACTTTTTCGTTTAATTTTGACAACATTGAAGGTTTTTTAAGTTTTCAAAACACATACCATCAGTTTTATGTATCGGGAATTCTTGGAATCATTCTGTTTTTGTTTTCTTTTAGTTTGCCTCATTGTTCCATCAATAAAACAGACGAGAAAAAGACCTTGTCAGATGTATTGGGTTTAAAAGCTTTTGCCCTTTTTAAAGAACGAAAAATGGCTATTTTCTTTATCTTTTCAATGCTTTTAGGAGTTTCGCTTCAAATTACCAATGGATATGCCAACCCTTTTATTGCCAGCTTTAAAGACATTCCTGAATATGCAAATAGTTGGGGAGCAAATAATGCCAATGCATTAATATCTCTTTCGCAAGTTTCAGAAACACTTTGTATTTTATTGATTCCTTTTTTTTTAAAACGCTTCGGAATTAAAAAAGTAATGTTATTGGCAATGTTTGCCTGGGTATTTCGTTTTGGATTATTTGCAACAGGAAATCCGGGAACAGGCGTTTGGATGTTTGTTTTATCAATGATTGTGTACGGGATAGCCTTTGATTTCTTTAATGTGTCGGGTTCTTTATTTGTTGACAAAGAGACCAATAAAAATATACGCTCATCAGCTCAAGGGGTGTTTATGATGATGACAAACGGTTTTGGCGCTACTATTGGTATGATCGCTGCCCAATATGTTGTAAATCATTTTGTATATAACCAAACAGATATCAATATGCAGTTAGAAGGCTGGAAAACCTCTTGGTTTATTTTTGCCGGCTACGCTCTTATTGTAACAGTTCTTTTTGCACTACTTTTTAAATACAAACACAACCGTAACGAAATGGAAAGTATTAATAATTAATGATTTTTCCTTAACTTTTTATCTATTACAAAAAGAAATAAAAAACCTACAATATAACAAAGCATATCCCACCAGGAAAAAGATGTGCCTATAACAATTCGTGCCCATTGTTCATTTTGTAAACCCAGGATATTTATCAATTGAAAATACTGTGCCGTTTCGACCGCAAAAGCAAAAAATAACGTAAAAACGGCAATGTACAAAGCTTTAATCCCAACAAACGTTTTTATAGAATAATAAATAAACCAAACTACAATGACATCGCCCACAAACGGACGAATAAAATCATCGTGAACATACAAGGCAATCAATACCTCTACAACAAATAAAATTAAGGCAATAAAAAAATACGTTTGGTTAAATCTTAAAAACTTCATAAATACAGTGAATTGACTGGTAAACTTAAAAAAATCGGTTTAAAATTTGTATCTTAGTCGCTTTAATTTTTCACCATTTTAACAATCTAATAAATGAAAAAATTACTACGAGCATTAGTATTATTTGTTTCGTTCCCCATTTTTGCACAACAAGGCGGTATGTGGGTTCCTTCTTTATTAAAAGGTATGAACGAACAGGAAATGAAAAGTTTGGGAATGAAAATGTCGGTTGCCGATATTTACGATGTAAATACTTCAAGTTTAAAAGATGCGGTTCCGCAATTTAACGGTGGCTGTACCGCCGAAGTAATTTCCGCTAAAGGTTTACTTTTAACAAATCATCACTGTGGTTACGGCGAAATTCAATCGCATTCTACCGTTGAACACGATTATTTGCAAGATGGTTTTTGGGCAAAATCGTACGAAGAAGAACTGCCTAATCCCGATTTAGAAGTTACTTTTATCGTAAGTATTCACGATGTTACTAAAGATATTTTAAAGGGAACGGAAATATTGACAAACGAAGCCGACAAAAAAGCATTGGTTCAAAAAAACATAAACGATTTACAGAAATCGTACCAGCGTGAAGCGTGGCAAAGTGTAATGATCCGTACTTTTTTTGAAGGAAATCAATACATGTTGTTTGTAACAGAATCTTTTGAAGATGTTCGTTTGGTAGGTGCCCCGCCATCATCAATCGGAAAATTTGGTTCGGATACCGATAACTGGGTTTGGCCACGTCACACCGGCGATTTTTCGTTATTCCGTATTTATGCCGATAAAAACAACCGTCCGGCAAAATATTCAAAAGATAATGTTCCTTACACACCAAAGCATTACTTCCCTGTTTCTATTAACGGTGTAGAACAAGACGATTTTACATTGGTTTACGGCTATCCGGGCAGTACACAAGAATACCTGCCTTCATTTGCTGTAGAACAAATCATTAATGATTTAAATCCTGCAAAAATCGAAATTCGTGACAAAGCCTTAAAGGTTACCGATGGATTTATGCGTCAGGATCAGGCTATTAAAATTCAGTATGCCTCTAAGTTTGCACGTATTGCAAACTACTGGAAAAAATGGATTGGTGAAAGTCAAGGTTTAAAAAAATCTAATGCCGTTACTGTTAAAAAATCATTTGAGCAAGAATTTTTAAAGCGTGCAAAAAAAGAAAATAAAATGAACGAATACGGTAATTTATTGCCTCAGTTCGAAAAAATTTATAAAGACATTACACCTTATGCCGTTTCCCGTGATTATTTTATGGAAGTTGTTTTGCGTAACAATGAATTACTGTCGGTTGGTTTTCGTCTGTTCCAGTTAGAAAATGCCTATGAAAAAGTGGGGGAACAAGGTTTTAATGATCGTAAAGAAAATTTAATTAAAGGTTTAGAGTCTTTATATAAAGATTACAACAAAAACGTAGATCAGGGTATTTTTGAAGCAACTATTGCTTTATATGGTACAAAAGCACCGCAAAATTTAACCCCTGACGCAATCAAAAATAAAGATTATTCAGCTTTAGCAAATACTGTTTATTCAAAATCGGCATTGACTTCTTACGAAGGATTAAAAAAAATATTGAACGGAAAAGCAGTTGATGTTATTAAAAACCTGCAGAAAGATCCTGGTTATGCATTGGCAAAAGAATTATCAAACAACTATTTTGAAAACATCGCTCCATCGTATGATAAAATGGATTTAGAATTAGATGCCTTACAGCGTACGTATATGAAAGCTCAATTAGAACTTTTTCCAGATGCCCGTATCTTTCCAGATGCCAACTCAACACTTCGCGTAACTTATGGTAAAGTAAATGGTTACCAACCAAGTGATGCCGTTACCTACAGCCACGTTACTTATTTAGACGGTGTTATGGAAAAATATGTTCCGGGTGATTACGAATTTGATGTTCCTAAAAAATTAATTGATTTGTACAACGCAAAAGATTTTGGTCAATATGCAGATAAAAACGGAAAATTACCGGTAAACTTTATTGCTACAAACCATACTACGGGCGGAAATTCAGGTTCTCCGGCTATTGATGCTTACGGTAATTTAATTGGCTTAAACTTTGACCGTGTATGGGAAGGAACAATGAGCGATATTCATTACGATCCGGCAATTTGCAGAAACATTATGGTTGATACACGCTACATTTTATTTATTATTGATAAATACGCAGATGCCAAACATTTAATTGATGAAATAAAAATTGTAAAATCAAAAGAAAACAAGAAATCAAAACATTAACTTTCAATATTTTACACATAAGAAATATTTTATAAAAAAATTATAAAAAAAATATTGACGTATAAAAAAATTCCTATCTTTGTAGAGAATTAATAATTAACTTTTATAATTAAAAAATGAAAAAATTAGCATTATCATTAGTATTAGTTGCTTCTGTTGCTTTCGTATCTTGTAAAGATACTAACAAAGAAGCTGAAGTTGAAGCAACAGCAAACGAAGCTATCGAAAACGTAGAAGAAACTGCAACTGAAGCTACAGAAGCTATCGAAGAAACTGCAACTGAAGCTACAGAAGCTGTTGAAGCTACTGCAACTGAAGCTACAGAAGCTGTTGAAGAAACTCCTGCTAACTAATTCTTAATGATTAGAAAAAGAATGAGCCTCGCAAAGCGGGGCTTTTTTTATTTGAATAAAATAAATGAATTTAAAAAAGGCTGTTTCATAATTTGAAACAGCCTTTTTTAATTGATATTTAATTTTAGTTAACCGTTGTTGGGTTTAACGGAATAGCCAAATCTTGTTTGATAAATTCGCCACCAATCATTGGTATAAACATTTTGTTTAGTTTATGACCTTCTGTTTTGTTATGCAACACACCGCGTGTTGTATTCATTGTAAACATTGCCAATTCTTGCAATAAACCTTTGGGTAACACCAACTGCTCCCCTTTAACAAAGAACTGCCAACCTGCCGGTTCAAATTCAAACTCACAAGACACTGCAATTTCCATTACATCTACCTTGTCTAATAAAAATTTAAATTTTGCAATAGTTTTCACAAAACGTTTTTCATTGTTTACTCCGAACTGAAAATCGAAGTTTAAATCTAACGTTCCGTTTTCTTGTTCTACTTCATTCAACTTAAAATCTTCTGTTGTAATATTAATTAATCTAAAATTAATATTTACCGGTTGATCATTCATATTATTTATTTACTATTTAATTATTCATATTTATTAATTGTTCTAAATAACAACGGTCGTTTGATAAACGGGGTATTTTATTTTGTCCGCCTAATTTATCTTTTTTTTCTAGCCATAAATGAAAAAGGTTGGGTTTGGCAACATTTAAAACCAATTCATTCAATGTCATACTATTATACCTTTTTGCCTCGTAATCAGAATTTAAAGACTGAATATTCTCATCTAACTTTTTTGTAAAAGCCTTTAGATCTTTTGGATTCTCTTTAAATTCAATCATCCACTCATGTGCCCCTTTATCAGAATCTGTCATAAAAATAGGAGCTACGGTATATTCAACAATCGCCACATTAAACTCTTGAGCTGTTTTTGCAAGAGCAGTATCGGTATTTTCGATCATTAGCTCTTCGCCAAAAACATTTATGTGATGCTTTGTTCTGCCTGTAATTTTAATTCGATACGGATTTACCGATGTAAACCTAACGGTATCACCAATTAAATAGCGCCATAAACCTGCATTTGTGGTAATAACAACAGCATAGCTTTTATTCATTTGAACATCGGCTAAAGATACTGTTTTTTGGTTAGATGTTCCAAAAGTATCCATAGGAATAAATTCATAAAAAATGCCATAATCTAACATCAGCAACATATCGTCGGCATTATTGCGGTCCTGAATGGCAAAAAAACCTTCGGAAGCATTGTAATTTTCATAAAAACGGAAGTTATCTTTTGGAAACAATTTCTTATACTGATCGCGATAAGGTTCAAAGCTTATTCCGCCATGAAAATAAACTTCGGCATTAGGCCAAAGTTCCAGCAAATTATCTTTTGAAGTATCTTGTAACACATTATTCAGCAAAACAAGTAACCACGAAGGTACTCCTAACAAACTGGTTACATTTTCGTTTTTTGTTTCTTTAACAATGGCTTTCATTTTCTCTGTCCATTCGTTCATTAACGAAACCTTGTTACTTGGTGTAGAGCTTAATTCTGCCCAAAAAGGTAAATTATCAATTAAAATCGCCGATAAATCGCCAAAAATGGTATTATTATCTTCATATAATTGCTTACTGCCCCCTAACCGAAGGCTTTTTCCTGTAAAAAGCTGCGAATCTTCATTGTTGTTTAAATACAAACACAACATGTCTTTCCCCGCTTTGTAATGGCAATTTTCTAACGCATCATTGCTTACCGGAATAAATTTACTTTTGGCATTGGTAGTTCCGCTTGATTTTGCAAAATATCTTATAGGTTCTGCCCAAAAAATATTATTCTCGCCTCGCCTCGTGCGTTCAATTAACGGCTCAATATCTTCGTAAACAGAAACTGGCACACGTTCGGCAAACTGCTGATAAGTTAATATGGAAGAAAAATCATACTCCTTCCCTATTTCGGTAAACTTTGCCCGCTGAATTAAATTTAACAGCAATTCATTCTGTACCTCGTGCGGATATTTAATAAACAATTCTATCTGATGAATCCTCTTTTTTAGAATCCACGAAACAATAGAGTTAATAATTGATAAAGCCATTTTTTTTTAATTGTGCTATAATGCAAAGTGTGCTTTTTACTTTGTATTTTTACAATTCATTCAAAAATAAAAAAAATCTGATGCAATACGAAGGAGTTTTAAATAAAATGCATACCGAATTGTTAAATCCTATACAATATTATTTGGTTTTTGATCAGGCATTTATTCATTTAAACCAGGTAATCAAAAAAAACATAGAAATTCAACATATTGGCTATCAATGTTTAAACTGTAAAAAAGAAAAGAAAATTTTTAGACAAGGCTTTTGTTATGATTGTTTTATGAAAAGTCCGGCTGCGGGCGACTGGATTATGCGTCCTGAATTAAGCACTGCACATTTAGGCATTGCCGATCGCGATTTGGTTTATGAACAAAAAGTTCAGCTGCAACCACATATTGTATATTTGGCCGTTGCAAGCGATTTGAAAATTGGTGTTACACGTAAAACGCAGGTACCAACCCGCTGGATTGATCAAGGTGCATCGTTTGCCATTGCAGTAAGCGAAGTACCTAACAGATATTTGGCAGGCGTTACAGAAGTTGCTTTAAAAAAGCATTATACCGATAAAACCAACTGGCGTAAAATGTTACAAAATCAAATTTTAGATGTTGATTTAAATGCAGCAGTAAAAGAAGTTGAACCGCTTTTACCTGCAGAAATTATTCCTTATTATCAACAAACAAACCACGAAATTTTTCAATTAAATTATCCTGTTGAGAAATATCCCACCACTTTAAACAGCTTGAATTTAGAGAAAAATCCTACTTTTTCAGGAAAGCTTATTGGTATTAAAGGTCAGTATTTATTATTTGAAAACGGAACTGTTTTTAATGTTCGAAGCTACGAAGGGTATAAAGTTCATTTGAATATTTTATAATTTTTCAGTATATTTAAATAATCTAAAAATTTAATGTTATGGGAATTGTAAAAGTAATTGAAGTTATTGCGCATTCTGAAATCAGTTTTGACGATGCCGTTAAACAAGCCGTTTCCGAAGCTTCTAAAACCGTTAGAAACATTGATTCGGTTTATGTTAAAGACATGAAATGCCATGTAAAAGACGGTCAAATAACTACTTACGGAGTTATTTGTAAAGTATCTTTTAGGGTGGATTAGTTTAGATCATAAAAACTGTAAAGCTTTACACAAAAAAGGGCTATCTCAAAAAGATAGCTTCTTTTTCATATCCTAATAATTTTCTGCTATTTCTATTTTTGTGCCGTCTTCTCTTGTGATAGATGCTGAAATAGAAGTAATTTTAATATTTTCATCTTCTATCTTTTTAATCTCTTTGAAATCTTTAAAAATAGTATTTACCGTTTCGTAATCTTTTTCAAGCAGTTTGCTATCTCCTTTATTTGAAACAGTTACATATTTATGATTTTTTCTGGACTTTTCCTGTTCCTGTTTTAATTTCTCGATTTCTCTTTTACGGCGCTCAACATTTTTTTGAATTTCATCTTTTTTTGAGGTTAATTCTTTTCGGCGTTGTTCTGATTTTTTTAATAAATCTTCTCTTTTAGCTAAAAGTTCTTGGCGTTGTTTTTCGATTTCTTTTTTACGTTGAACAATTTGTTCTTTCTGTTTATCGATTGATTCTTGTTTTTCTTTAACGGCTAATTCTCTTACTTTTAAAGCAGTTTTTTTGTGTTGTAAAGAGTTTTTTTTACTCTTTTTTGTGGTAATTATAACTACTCCATCTTTGTCTTTAGCTCCATATTTTTCAATTGCTTTTTGATCTTTTAGAACATCAATCCGTTCAATATCAACTGGTTTAATCTTACCAAAATCTTCAGGTTTCATTTCTTTACCATCAACAATGTAAATTATATTTTTGTTAGACACACTTCCTATCCCTTTAAGGGTTACATAAGTAACTTCATCATTTTTTTTCTGTATTTGTGCTTTTTTTACCACAAAAAGAGAATCTTTTTTCTTATTTTCAGCATCAATGTGTTGTTTTAATTCTTCTAACGTAGCGTTTTTACCATTAATTTTAATACTTCCTTCTTTATTAAAATCAAAGCCTCTTGTAGCTTTTAAATTGTTCTCATCTGCAATTTTAAATGAAAACATACGGCTACCAGAATTATCATCATCTTTAGTTGATAAATTTACAATAGTACCTTTATCTGGATTACTTGCATCTATATAAACAGATTGAATTAAAGAAGTATTAAAATTTTTCAATTCATTTTTGTTCAACAAAGCTCCGTTCACTACTATGGGAAATTTTGAAGCAATTTTATCAAACGTTTTTCTATCGTTTTTTAATATTTCTAAATCTTTTTCAACACTTTCTAAAAGCATAAAAAAGTCTTTTTCCTTTTCTGATAATTGATTTTGATTGAAGTTCTCATTTTTTATTTGCTTTTTTGTTTTAATAAGTACAATAGTATCAGCATTTGGATCATATTTTTTTATTGTCTTTTCGTCTTTATGAACGTTGATAGTAAAAATTTCATCAGGCATTAATCTGCGAACTTCTGTTTCAGAACTTTGTTTGCCGTCAATCAGAAAAATGGTCTTTTGGTTTTTACTTACTTTTTCAATCCAGCTTTTGTCTTTCCATTCTTCTTTGGTAATGACAAAATCAGGGTCTTTTTCATTATCTACCGTTAAATAATATTTGGCTTTTTCTGAATATTCTTCTACACTGAAAGGTTTTGAATCATTCAAATGAACAACAATCATAAATGGGTCGATATTTTTATCCGATGATACAGAAGTAGATATTTTAAGGTCTTTATTTCGAATCAAATAATTCAAAGCAACAATGTTGTTGTTTTTATATTTTATCTCATTGATAACAAAATCAATATCAAACTCATCTTTAAGCTTTTTGGTCAGTTTTTCGAAATCTTTTTTGGTAAAGTTTTCTTTTACGATAAATGAAGTTTCCTCTTCTGATATTTCCTGCACTTCAATGGTTTTAATTTGTGCAACTGTTTCTATTTGAAACAAAACAAAAAAAGTTACCAAAACCGGTGCGGCTACTAAAAATTTTAATTTTTTCATATTTTTTGATTTTTGAGTGTTTAATTGAATAATTCGTTTTTTTAAATCGCTGGTATTAAAAGCGTTTATGTATTTTAAGGTGTAATTGCAATGTTCGTTTAAAAGACTTTTTTGGTATAAAACGGGGTCATACAGGGCTATCATTTTTTCATCAACAATAAATTCTAAATTCGTATTGATGTCTTTCTGAAGTTTTTTTACCAATGGGTTGAACCAGAAAACAGCCGAAACTAATTCAATAAAAATCAAGTCAAAAGTGTGTTTTTGGTTAAGATGGATTTTTTCGTGTGCTAAAATCATTTCTAAATCAGCAGCAGAAAGTTTGTTTTCAGGAACAACAATCCATTGATAAAAAGAGTAAATATTTTGTTGATGATCTGCTACTTTAATTTGCGAATTGTTTAAAACGGGCAACTTTTTAATGCTGATGTACAGTTTTATTATTTGATAAAGCGATTTCACCACACAGCAAATACTAATTGCCAACAAAGCGTATAAAACCACCGATTGCCAGGTTATTGTTTCCCAAAAAGCAGGTTCAGGTTGTAGTGCCATTGTTTCTGGTAAAATAGTGTTTTCCCAATCTGCATCATTGAAAACAGCTGTTTGTTCAATGATCACCGTTTTTGTGTAAGTGATCAACGGAAGAACAAATGAAAGCAAAAGCGAACTGATAAAATACCACCGAATAGAATTGTAAAAAGTTTCTTTTCGTAAAAACAAACGATAAAAAAGCCAGAATACAACTAACAGGGCATTTACTTTTAAAAGGTATAAAACAATTAAATTCATAAGCTATTTTTTATTGCTTTCGATAATTTTTATTAATTCTTCTATTTCGGCGTTGGTTAATTTTTCTTCTTTTACAAAGTAATTCACCAAATTTGAAACCGAATTGCCAAAATATTTCTTTATAGAATCGGTTACAAAAACACTGCGATACGCTTCTAAATCAATAACGGGATAATACTGATGCGATTTTCCGTAACTTTTATGTGCTACAAACCCTTTTTCTTCTAATAACCGAACAATGGTTGAAAGTGTGTTGTAATGCGGTTTTGGTTCTGGCATTTCTTCTAAAATATCATTTACAAACGCTTTTTTTAACTGCCAGATTACCTGCATTATTTCTTCTTCTTTATTTGTTAGTTTTTCCATGACTTTTGTTTTTACAGTACAAATGTAAACTAAAAAATTAGTTATACAACTAAAAAAATAGTTTTTTAACTAAAAATACCGTTTAAATACCTAACGTTAAAAATCGTACTTTTGTTATAAAAGCTTTTAGTATGGGAAAAAATTCCGATTTAGATATAGATTATTTTAATGTCAGTCCGTTTAAATCAGTCATATCTTTTCACAAGGTAATTGACGCTTTGAAAGAAATTGCTAAGGAAAACGACGCTCCTTATCGGGCAATTTATGCACAATTACTGTTGAAAGAAGTAGCCAAAATCCCTGAATTATATACTGGTATTACGCACAAAAAAACCATCTATGAAAATTTAAATTTAATTCACAATCTACTGGCAGATTTGTTTCCAACGGCTTTAACGTATAATGAAATTAAGGCAGTAAGTTTACCTTTTCAAAACTTCAATTTCAATTTTACCAAGCGTTTTCAACAAATCATAAACGATGCGGGAGAAGAATTTGAAATTAACATTCGTGATTTTACAAACGATCAATATTATATTTTTAGTTGCTGCTTAATTTTAAACACGCATTACGGAGAAAAATTTGATTTGAGCCGTCCACTTTTTTATGATATTCCTGATAAAAACGGAATTATCCGTCATTACAGAATTATTTACAACGGCGATTTTTGTGAACTGATTCCCACAAAAGATGCTTTGAAAATTACGCAAGACGACATCAAATTATTAAAAAACAGCTTTGACAACATTGATATATGGAAACAGAAATTTCCGCAGCACAGCTGGATTTTAAAAGGATTCGGAATCCTAACGCTATTTGAAGTTACTATGGAAAACAGTATCTCAAATATTAAAACAAATCTTTTAAAAGCCGGTCAGGAACAATTAAGCGTTTCAACAGCTCAAAGTATTTTCCGCTCCTTTTTTAAATTAAACGATATTGATTTCGGTATTTTTTTCTTACATGATGAATCAAGAGATTTTATAGAACTTCCTGCCAGAGTTGATCTAAAAAGTGTTTTTGATATAATGGACAAAAAGGTTTCAAAAGATGTTTTTAATGCAGCTAAAAAATTTTTTAAGGCAATAAAATCTATTAAGGGATATTATTGCGTGACAGATATTGTAGAATTGTACAAAAATAAAGAATGGACTCCTTACCTGGATTATTTACAAAAACAAGGTGTTCGCAGCTTTATACTGGCTCCTGTTAATAAAACCGATGGTTTTCATGCATATATTGAATTGTATAGTCCCGTGCCTTACGCATTGCACACCATTAACGCAAATAAATTAAATGACGTGATGCCTTTATTGCGCGATACGTTTGAACGCTATCACAACGACATTAAAAACGAGTTAGATGCGATTATTCAGCGCGAATATACCACCATACACCCAAGTGTTAACTGGAAATTTGAAGAGCAGGCAAAGAATTTTTACTTTGCAAAAACACACAATACCGCAACGGTTTTAAAAGAAATTGAATTTGAAAACATTTTTCCGTTATATGGTGAAACAGATATTCAATCGTCAACAAAATTTAGAAACAAAGCAACCCTTGCCGATTTAAACAAGCAGTTAAAAGAAATTTTAAGCGTATTGGAATACATCAAACCCCACGAGGAAACTTTTCTTTTTCAGCAACGCATCAATGAAATCGGATATTTTCAAAAGCAGTTAAAAACACAACAATTTATTGCCGAAGCTCAAATTCACAGATACATAACAGATACGATCCATCCGTTATTTAAACAGCTAAGCGATAGATCAGAATATAAAAAACGCATTCAAAAGTATTGGGAACAGTTAGATGAAAAACATCAGTTTTTCTGGAATCAGCGTAAAAAGTACGATTTAGCCATACAAACAATTAACAAAAATCTGACTGAAATTTTAGATTATGAACAAATTGCACTTCAAAAAGTGTATCCGCATTATTTTGAACGTTTTAGAACCGATGGCGTGGAACATAATTTGTTTATTGGCAGCAGTATTACGCCTACACAAATCTACGATTCTATGTATTTATACAACTTGCGTTTATGGCAAATGCAGGTAATGTGCAAAATGGTTATGTTACACGAACAAACAAAACCAAACTTAGCTTTTAACATGGATTTAACCAGCTTGATCATAGTTTTTAGCGATCCTATTGCTATTAAATTTAGAATGGACGAAAAACGTTTTGATGTTGAAAACAATGACGATATCCGTTACGAACTAATGAAAAAACGATTGGCAAAAGCCATGGTAAAAGATCGCCAGGAACGTTTAGTGCAGCCACACAAACTTACCATTGTTTATTTAAATGAAAACGATAAAACCGATTATTTAAATTACATTCATTTTTTACAGTATAAAGGATATTTTTTAGATGAAATAGAATTTTTAGAGGTTGAAAACTTACAAGACATAGCCGATTTGCAAGCGATTCGTTTAACCATTAATTCAAATTTTAATACAGACGATTTCACTATTTATTCTTATACCGATTTTATTAATTATGTAACTACAACCGAATAAAAGCCAGACAAAATGCAGAAACCGATACGATAATTCCTATCATGAAAACAGTATAAGAAATGCTCAGCATTTTATATTTTTTATTCAGTACCAAACCTAAATAATATAAATCTTTAATTAAGGTATCATATAAATAAGCACGGTCTTTCATTAAATCGTTCATTGCATCATTAAACTCTTGCAAATGCAGCTGATGAAAGTTACCAAAAAACAAGATATTCGCTTTGCGTGTTTCTATGTCGTTTTTAATATTGGGATTCGTACTTACTTTAGGTTTTGTTGCCAAAATGGTATAAACAATCGTTATTACACTAAAAATCAGCAATAAAAAAGTAGGTATAATTAAATGGGCATTATTTGGATTGTCTAATTTTGGAATAATTGCCGTTAATGAAATAGAGATAATTATTGAATTTACAGACAATAAAATATTGGCTTTGCTATCGGCAATGGCACTTAATTGCGTATGATTGTTTAATGTAACCCGAAACAGCGTATCAATGCCTCGCTCAGGACGTTCCAATTTTTCAAGCTTTTTTTCTTTTATCTGTTTATTTTTCCCCTTTTTGTCAGATTGTTGTTTTTTTAAATTTTCTCCAATGGTGAAAATGGTTTGTTCTTTTTTAGGTTGCCAGTTCTTTTTGGCATAATCGGTAAAATAATAATGTTGTTTTGTTAAAACATTTAAATTTTGCTTGCACCATTCAATATCTGTCATTTTCTTGTTAGAAACGGTTTCCAACTCTTCTTTCAGTAAACCGCAAAGATCGCCGTAATTTTCCAATGTAAAATGATAAAAATCTGCATCCTTTATACACATTTCCAATAAATTCTGGGGCAAATAATTGCATTTTGTTGCTAAAATTAAATGGCAAACAGCATCAATAGAGACATCGTTAAAATCGTTCTCCTTTATAAAATCTTTAAATATCTCACAACTTTTTTCTTCGTGATTCTCAGCTCCGTAAATGTATCCCGAATCGTGAAACCAGGCGGAAAGTTTTAAATGCACAGCATCTTGACCGGTAATGTTTTCTCCTTCAATTAATTCGTTTACAGCATTCGCCACCCGTAAAGAATGTAAATAATCATGATAAATATATTCAGAAGATAGTTTATCTTTGAATAGGTTAAAAATATAAGCTTCGGCTTTTAGTAAAAGTTCCATAAATGACTCTTTTGATACGTTAAAATTATGAAATTTAACTTACATACCGCAAAAATTGTACTTTTTGCTCTTATTATTTTATTGTTAAACGCCTGTGCTTCTTTTCATGAACAAATAGGCGACAATTTCTCTCATAATATGATTACTAACGTAAAAAAAGAGAATTTATTACATGAAATTATTGTGGTGGGTGATGCAGGTAATGCCAACGAAGAAAAAGGTCAGCAGTTATTACAAACCGTAAAAGCATATTTGCAGCAAAACAGCAATGATAAAACGTTGCTTTTTATAGGTGATAATATTTATCCTTTGGGAATGCCTTTAGCAGATGATAAAAACCGGTCTTTAGCAGAAGAAAAGCTAAATGCCCAGATTAATTTAGCCGCAGATGTTCATGGAAAAACCATTTTTTTAGCCGGAAATCACGATTGGTATCACGGCTTGGAGGGGTTAACCGAACAAAAAAATTACGTTGAAAGTAAATTAGGAAAAAAGTCATTTTTGCCAAAAAAATACGACGCGATTGACAGCTATGAAGTAAACGATCAACTAACAATTATTACTGTTGACAGTGAATGGTTCATTCAAAATTGGGATAAATATCCTAATATTAATGAAGAAAGTGTGGTTAAAACCCGTGAAGATTTTTTTGAAGAATTCAGAAGTCTGATCAATAAAAATCAAAATAAAGTTACTGTGGTGGCCATTCATCATCCAATGATTACAAATGGTTCACATGGCGGGTATTTTTCTTTTCGCAACCACATTTTTCCGTATAAAAACATTCCGTTACCCGTATTGGGTACCATTGCTAATTATTTGCGAAAAACATCAGGTGCAAGTCCGGCAGATATACAATATACTTATTACCGAATGTTAGTGGATCGTTTAACCACTTTAACTAAAAATCAGGAACAAGTAGTTTTTGTTTCAGGTCACGAACACAATTTACAATATATAGAACACAACGGCATTAAACAGTTAATCAGCGGTGCAGGCTCTAAAACCGAAGAAGCACGCAGCGTACAGCCAACCAGTTATTCTATTGGAAGTTTAGGATTTGTTACTTTAAAAATTTATGACGACAATAATGTGGATATTGCATTTCATAAAATGACCAATGAAGGCAATGAGGTTGTTTTTCAAAAAACAATTATGTCACCGGACGATTATGATAAAAAATTTCCGGCAATCACGCAAAACGTCACACAGGCATCGGTTTATCCGTTAAAAGCCACTCAGAAATCAAAAACCTACAAGTTTCTTTTTGGTCAGCATTACCGCAGTATTTATGGCACAAATGTTAATGCACCGGTGGCTGACCTGGATAACTTATACGGCGGATTGAAACCAATTATTTCGGGGGGCGGAAATCAATCACTTTCTTTAAGATTAGAAGATAAAGACGGAAAACAATACGTAATGCGCGGATTGCGAAAAAGCTCTAAACAGTTTTTACAATCTGCCATTTTCAAAAACACTTATATCGAAGATAAATTAGAAGATACTTATGTACTTGATTTTATCGATGATTATTACACCACATCTCATCCATTTACGCCTTTCATTATCGGAAAATTATCTGATGCGGTTAATTTATATCACACAAATCCCAAAATGTTTTATGTTCCTAAACAAGATGCTTTGGGAAAATATAATGAAACGTACGGCAACGAATTATATATGATCGAAGAACGTTTACATAAATCTCAAGCCAAAACAGCTTCTTTAGGAAACGGATCCGATATCATCAGCACACAAGACCTGCTTTCCAATTTAGAAAAAGACGAAAAATATAAGGTGGATGAAAAAATGTATTTGCGCGCACGTATTTTTGATTTTGTCATTGGCGATTGGGATCGTCATGCCGACCAATGGCGCTGGGTAGAGAAAAAAGTAGGTAACGAGATCGTGTTTCAACCCATTCCAAGAGATCGCGATCAGGCTTTTGCAAAAATCGACGGAGAATTATTGCATTTGCTGAATAAGTTAAACCCGTTGCGACACATGCAAACGTTTAAGGAAAATTACGGAAAACCCCGCTGGATTACCAAATCGGCTTTTCCTTTAGATAAAGTTTTTCTGCAAAATACGTCTTTAGAAGACTGGCAAAACACAGCACAGGAAATTGTAGATCATTTAACAGACGAGGTGATTAATGACGCTTTTAATGATCTGCCAGAAGAAATCAAAGATCAATACACCAACGATATTATTACCGTTTTAAAAGAACGCAGGTCTAAATTAGTTGCGTTTTCCGCAAAATATTATAAAGAACTTTTTAAATATGGAATCGTTGTTGGTACCAATAAAAAAGATCGTTTTGTAGTAAATACTTCTAAAGATAAAATAACGGTAGATTATTTCCGGATTAAAAAATCGGGCGATGAATTCATTCAAACTTATACGTATTTCCCAAAAACCACAAAAGAACTTTGGATTTACGGTTTAGATGATGACGATGAGATACAAGTTGTGGGTGAAAAATCGCCTATTCATTTAAAGTTAATCGGTGGTAGAAATAACGATATTTACAATATATCCGGAAAAACACCAACAAAAGTTTTTGATTATTATTCAAAACCCATTACCATTGAAAGCAAAAAGAATACTCGTTTAATTTTGCGCGATCAGTATAATTTAAACCAATACGACTACCGCAAAGCACCATTGAATATATTAACCATTTTACCCGATGCCGGTTATAACCGTGACAATGGTGTAATGTTGGGATTGAACGGGATTTACACCATAAAAAAATTCAATCAAAATCCGTACTCGCAAAAGCACCAGTTACGGGTAAAATACAATTTTGCAACTTCGGGTATTTTTACATCCTATAACGGTAGTTTTAAAGATTATTCAAACACCGGTTTTTGGGTTGTTGAAGCTTTGGCTACATCTTCAAACTTTACCCGAAATTATTTTGGTCTGCATAACTCTGCTGTTTATAACAATAAATTCTTTAAGGATAATTATTACAGAGTAAGGACTTCTCAGTTAGAATTTAAGCCTTCGTACGAATGGAAAGGCAGAAACGGAAGTTCTTTTTTAATTGGAGCGACTTATGAATCTACAAAAATTGAAAAAACAAATGGTCGTTTAATTGATGAAGAGCTTTTAACGCATTTGTTTGATACTTACACGCGCAAGCATTTTTTAGGTGCCCGTTTAAAATATCAGTTTGAAAATTATGACAATATTCAAGAGCCAACTGTTGGTTTAGGTTTTATGACCTTATTTGGTACGCGTTATTATATGGACGATTTTAGCAAATCGCATCAATATTTAAATACAAAACTAAATTTTGTGGTGCCTGTCAGCAACAATAAAAAGCTTACCTGGTCGTCAACTTATCTGTTTGAGAAGATATTTGGAGATGATTATCATTTTTATCAGGCAGCATCTATTGGTTCAAATAATGGATTACGAGGCTACCGTCAACAACGTTTTATTGGTCATGCTGCTTTTGTTACCAGTCAGGACCTTCGTTATAAAATGAAACATATCACTAATGGGGTCATTCCGCTAAGTTATGGTATTTATGCTGGGTACGATACCGGAAGGATTTGGAATAAATATACCGTTAGTAATACATGGTATCACAGTTATGGCGGTGGTTTATGGTTAAACGCTTTAGATTCTTTTACGGCGCATACCGGCATTTTTACAAGTAAAGAAAACAGTTTGGTAAGTTTTGGTATTGGGTTTACATTTTAATGCAAACCCAATGTATAAACTTTTCCGCCATTAGCGCCTTTTTCTTTTTCGTCTGCAATCAGCAGTGTTTCATCGTCTAAAAAAGTTAGGGCTTCTTTTTGTGAATTATGATGTAACGCAACAGACTTTATATTTGCTTGTGTAAACGAAGTTTCGTTTTTAAAATCAATCAGAAAAACGTTGTCATGTGTGCTTAAAGCAATTTTAGTTTCAGCTTTATTCATGGCAGCACCTGTAACAGCACATTTTTTATAATTTTCACAAGTTTTTAAAGTAGCTATTTTTTTTGCAATAAAACTTCCTTGTCTATTAGGAATTTTATAAACGTAAAAAGTACCGTCAAAACCTTTTGACCTGTTCTTTGTAAATAAATAAAAGTAATTAGCAGTTGTAACAAAAGCTTCACAATCATATAACAAATTACTTTTTTTAGGCGGAAAATCTTTTTGATCTTCATAAGTAAACGTTGTTATTTGCGAAACTTCTGTTACAGACTCGTTTAGTTTTGTACCGTCTATTTTTAAAATTCGCAAATCTTGTCGTTTATTATCGTTATTGCCAAAGTTACCAATATATAAATTACCGTTTTTATCTTGCGATAAATCTTCCCAATCGGTATTTTCCTGATTGATGATTTTCAATGTTTGAACAAATGTTCCTTTGGTAGTGTAAGCATATAGTTCTGCCGGATTTCCTTTGTCTTGTAACATCCAGAGTTTGTCAGTGGGTTCGTGAAACACCATGCCCGAAACCTCTTTATGTGTTTTGTCTAAAGCAAACGTTTCTTTAAAATCAACTACTTGCGATTTGGTTTGACAAGCCGTTAATGTTGCTAAAAATAACATAAAAGAAGCTTTTTTCATCTGTAAGAATTTTAATTAAAGGTACAAAAATTATCCCTTTTTAGAAATAATCGTTGTAGTAGATCCGTCTTCATTGTTAATGATTTCTTTTTTTGCTTCAGGATCATTTTCTAATTGCTTATACATTTCTTCAAATCGCTTATTGGTTGCTTCCATTTGTTTTAATAATTGACCAAAATGTGCATTAAAATCATCAAAATTGATATTCCTTTCGGGAAATCTTTCTGAAAAAGGTTCAAATAAATCACTTTGTTTTTTACCGAAAAAATCAAATCCAAATGTATTGCTTTCGTCATCAATACTTACCCAATTCTGATTTTCTTTTTCATTAATAATAATTCTGAAAGGATCAATAGGCAGATTTCCGTTATCAATAGTTTTCATAAACGATTGATTTTTGTTAACCAGTTTCATTCGAAGTGCTACAATTTTGTTAGTATCAATTTTTACATCTTCAAAAGTAACAGTGGTATTGTATTGTTCTTTGAGCATTTTTTCAATCTGCGTTAATTCTTCTAAAGTATTATCGGCATTGATTTCAACAGAAAAAGTTGTGTTGATTGTATCCATCTGATCTTGATTAATTTGAGCATTAATTCTAAATGAAGTTGTTGTAAATAATAGCATTAAACAAAATAATCTGACTGTTTTCATATGTTTAAATATTTTAAGTGTTAATAAAATAAATAGTAAATTTGAAAAAAAATCATATGCGAAATTTACTAATATTTCTTCTGTTTACGTCAAGTTTAACGTTTTCACAACAGTCTAAAAATGAAGTTTTAACATATCAAAAAGCCTTAAACGATTCTTATTTTGATGCAAAAGAAACTCCTTTAAAACCAGAAGAAATAGTCCATTTTAACGGACTGGTCTTTTATGAATACAATGCTGATTTTGTGGTTTTGGCTAAATTAGAAAAATTAGAAAACGAAAAAACATTTCAAATGCCGACATCGAGTGGAAAAAACCAGGATTACAAACGATACGGCATTTTAAAATTTAACATTTATGGTCAAAATTTTGAATTAGAGGTTTATCAAAATCTGAATTTGATTAAACGCAAAGGCTATGAAAAACACTTGTTTTTGCCCTTTATTGATTTAACAAGCGGAAACGAAACCTATGGTGCCGGCAGATATTTAGACATTGAAATTCCCGATGAAAATATTCTTTGGTTAGATTTTAACAAAGCGTACCACCCTTATTGTGCCTATACTTCGGGATATTCTTGTCCCATCACACCCGATGTGAATTTTTTAAACATTAAGGTACTTGCCGGCGTAAAATTTTAAGCATGTATTATAATATCCACACACATCATTCCACCTATCACCCGGAAGTAACAGAATTGGTCAATCAATATCCTGATGAAATCAATTATCAAAACGATCTCTTTTCAGTGGGTATTCATCCATGGTATTTAGATGAAAATACGTTAGATGCCGATATGGAGCAAATGGAACAAATCATTCAGCATCCTAAATGTAAAGCAATTGGCGAATGTGGTTTGGATAAACGAATTGAAACATCGATAACAGTTCAAAAAAAAGTGTTAATTCCGCAATTATATTTAGCCGAAAAATATAAAAAACCTGTAGTTTTGCACTGCGTTGCGGCATATCAGGAAATAATTGAGATAAAAAAACAACTGAATTTAAGCATTCCGTTAATCATTCACGGATTTTCTAAAAACGGACAGGTGGCAGCAAGCTTAATTAAAAATGGTTTTTATCTTTCCTTTGGAAAATATCTGTTATTGAATCCAGAATTAAGCATTGTATTGAAAGAAATACCTGTTAACCGTATTTTTTTCGAAACCGATATGATGGAACACACCATTTTTGACGTATACCGCAAAGCCGAAGATATATTACAGTTAGATGTAAAAAGTATAATTGAAAAAAATTATAACAGAGTTTTTAACCCGTAATGTGAAACCGATTTTTCGATCGGGGAAGCTTACATAATTTAATTTAGAATGGCTGTTTGGCAAGAAAGAGCAGAATTATTATTTAAAACCAAAGGTTTACAAGCCTTAAGAAACGCAAATGTATTAATTATTGGTTTGGGCGGCGTGGGATCGTTTGCAGCCGAATTTATTGCACGTGCAGGCGTGGGCAACATTACTATTGTTGATGGTGATACGGTAGATATTACAAATATTAACCGACAATTACCTGCCTTGCACAGTACCATTGGCAAGCCAAAAGTAGAGATTGTGGGCGATCGTTTAATGGACATTAATCCGGAATTAAACTTAACCAGAATTCAGGAGTTTGTTTCTCCGGAACGCGCTCATGAAATTGTTACCAGTGATTACGATTATGTTTTAGATTGTATAGACAGTATAACCCCTAAATTAAACATTATTGTAGCTGCCAAAAAAGCAAAAGTGAAAATTATTTCGAATATGGGTGCCGGAGGAAAAATGTTGGCCAACAAAGTAGTGGTTAAAGACATTAGTAAAACCGATGTTTGCCCGCTGGCTAAGGTAATTCGCAAACGCTTGCGGAAAATGGGAGTTAAAAGTGGTGTAAAAGCCGTTTTCTCGTTAGAAAAAGCAGATGAAACCAGCTTAAAAATGACTGATGGAACGAATTTCAAAAAATCGTTTTTTGGAACCAACAGCTGGATGCCGGGATTATTTGGTCTGCACAGTGCTGAAACGGTTATTAGGTATTTGTTATCCAAAGAGCAGGTTTCTGAAAAATAACACCTATTATCAATAGTTCTAAAACTGCAAAACCTATCAAGATTTTGCAGTTTTTTTATCTACTTTTTTATTGAAACTTAATTGATTTTACCGGAGAAATTTTTGTGGTTAAGTACGATGGAATCAGCATAATTAAATAACAGATAACCACCAAAGCCACATTAATCAGCAACACGTAGATTATGGAAATATGTACCGGCGCTACTTTTACGTAATATTGTGTGGGGTCTAACGTAATAATACCAAATTGTTGCTGAATAAATAACAAACTTAAACCTATTACATTACCTATTAGCAAGCCAATAACGACAATATAGGTAGCATTGTAAACAAATATTTTGCGAATTGTCCAGTTTTTTGCTCCCATTGCTTTTAGAAGACCAACCATTTGTGTACGTTCTAAAATCAAGACCAACAACGCAACCACCATATTGATCACAGCAACCAAAATCATTAAGCCTATAATAATATAAATATTCAGGTCAAATACCCTCATCCATTCAAAAATGTTTCGGTATTTGGTCGTAATAGGCTCGCTGTTTAAAGTAGATGGAATGTGTCTGTAAATTTCATCGGCAATCTGTTCAATTTGGGTAAAATCATTCACAAACACTTCAAAACCTCCTACTTCATCTTGCTGCCATTTATTTAATCGTTGTACGTGTTTTAAATCGCCAATAACAAAAGTTTCATCGAATTGCGGAAAACCCGAATCATAAATGCCTGAAATGGTAAAAGAACGCACGGTGGGCAATTCAGCTTCTTGATTTCGTAAAAAATACGTGGGCAGCTTATCCCCTACTTTTAATTCCAACCGGTTCGCTAAAAAACTGGAAACAATAACCTCGTTGGTCATTCCCTGTTCTTCATATTGGGGTAATTTACCATCTACCAAATAATCCCGCAGAAAATTCCATTGATAATTCTCATCTACTCCTTTAAACACAATTCCTTCAAACGATTTATCGGTTCTAACCACTCCGGCTTTTGTAGCAAACGGATGCACTGCTGTAACTTCAGGTACTTCGGTAAATTTCGGATAAAAATTCTGTTGGGTAGAAATAGGTTCCAACGTGATTTCGGACTGATTGTTATCAAAATTCGAAATCACCACATGACCGTTGAACGATGTAATTTTATCGCGGATTTTTTGTTGCAAACCCATACCTGTAGCCACCGAAACCAACATCATTACCACGCTGATGGCTACTGCAGCAATAGCGATTTTTATAATTGGTGCAGAAACACTATTTTTATACTTTTTAGAAGTTGCTAACCGTTTAGCAATAAAATAAGATAAATTCAAGGCTATGAAATCTAAAATTCTTTTCAAAAATACATTTTTATTTTTCTTTGTAACAGTATTTACAAGTTTAAGTTTTATTGGTTATGCGCAAAGTAAGTCAAAAGTCGAAAGCCAAAAGTCAAAAGATTATCAAACGCAAATACAAACAGGTGCAGAGCAACCAGAGGTTTATCTTCCGTTATTAAAAGATAAAAAAGTGGGAGTTTTAACGAATCAAACAGGAATTACTAACTATATAGTTAAAGAAGGTAATCGTGAAATTTATGATTCCAGAGGGCGATTTGTTAAAATGACAGATATACCACCTCGCATTTATACGGAATCAGTAATAGATTTCTTAATTAGAGAAAAAATCAACCTTAAAAAAATATATGCACCCGAACACGGTTTTCGCGGAACTGCCGATGCCGGTGAATTGATTAAAGACGGGAAAGATACCCAAACCGGTTTACCGATTATTTCGTTGTACGGAAACAACAAAAAACCGACTAAAGAACAGCTTGCCGGCATTGATGTAATGCTTTTTGATTTGCAGGATGTAGGTGCGCGATTTTACACCTATATTTCGTCGTTACACTATTTAATGGAAGCTTGTGCCGAAAATAATATTCCGCTGATTGTTTTAGATCGACCAAATCCGAAAGGAGCAACGGTTGACGGACCTGTTTTAGAATTAAAAAACAAAAGTTTCGTTGGTATGCACCCAATTCCTGTTTTACACGGAATGACCATTGGCGAATATGCACAAATGATTAATGGCGAAAAATGGTTGAAGAATGGTGTTCAGGCAAAATTAACAATCATCCCTGTTAAAAATTACAACAAAAGTATGCCGTATTCATTGCCTGTAAAACCATCACCTAATTTACCAAATGATACAGCCATTAATCTGTACACAAGTTTATGTTTTTTTGAAGGAACCAATGTAAGTATGGGTCGGGGAACCAATAAACAGTTCCAGATTTATGGTTCGCCTTATTTAAAAAACATGAATTTTACTTTTACGCCCAAACCAAACGAAGGGGCAAAAGACCCGGTTCATAATGGGGTGAAATGTTATGGCGAAGATTTATCGGCTCATACAACCATTAACGGCTTATCTTTGCAATGGCTTTTAAAAGCGTATCAATACACAAGTGATAAATCAACATTCTTTAATAACTTTTTTATCAAGCTTGCCGGAACCGACAAACTACAAAAACAAATTGAAAAAGGTTTATCAGAAAACGAAATAAAAAAATCGTGGCTGACTGATTTAGAAAGATTTAAAAAAACACGTGAAAAATATTTACTTTACAGTGATTTTTAACTTCAATTTATCATTACAAACCTTACGAATTATAAGTTTTTCACTATATTTGGTACAGTTAAATAAAAACGAATTGTTATGGATACCACCAACGTGATTTTTTCTATTATCGACCGTTTTCAATGTTTTTACGAATGGTTTCTTCGCATTGTAGGTCGTGTTGTTGATTTGTTTGAGCGTTTTAAAGAGTTTATTCTAAATTTGGTAGAATACGTTATTGATACATTTGACGACGAGGAAGATGCTCAAAATTTCTTAAAAAATTATTTAGAGAACGAACATAATTTTATATAAAATGCCTTTTTTACAAAGGCATTTTTTTAGTTTACTTTAAATTTTTTAATACTATTGTTTTCTAATGATGAGTTAGTGTGTGACCGCATCAAATTCTTTACGACAGACTCTTTGTTTTTTATAATGTGTAAGTTAGAGAAATATAATCTTCTTTTCTATCTTCATATAATTATGACATCAACTCCTTGAACTTTTATAATTTTGTTCTGTTCCATAACTCCCGCTTTTGGTTATCGTAAATTTACAAAAAAATCTATCCGGTTTATATTCAAAATCCTATTCTTGGTCTTTCATTTTTTTGCTCAATATTTTCTCCTTCCATTTGTGCTTTTATAACTTCATATTTTTTCAATTCTTTTAATGGAACGGACGGTTTTGTGTTTTTGATGACTTCTTCCAAAATTTTCATTGTAATTCTGGATTTCGTTTTTAAGGCTTGTCTTGAAGCCTCATCAACAATCAAATCTTTTATATCAGATGAAACAAAATTTTCTGTTAAGCCGGCAAGTTTGTCATAATCTATCCCAAAATCAATCGGGCGGACTTTTAAATACATTTCAAACAGTGCTTTTCTTGCTTCAAAGTCAGGAGGAGATAAATAAAACTTTTTGTCTAAACGACCTGCTCTTAATAATGCGGTATCTATCTTATCGGGATAATTGGTTGCACACAAAACAAAAATTCCTTTTTCTCCTGTTCTGTCCATTTCTGCTAACATTGCTTCGACGGCATTTTTTGACATTTCGTGGGCATCACTGTCCCGACTTGGGAATAATCCGCTTATTTCTTCTATAAAAATAATTGTAGGTGCATTTTTTTCTGCTTCCTGAAACATTTTTGAGATATTCTCTTCTGTGGCATTTACATATCGGCTTTTCAAAGTTCCCGGATTCGCGTGAATAAAATTAAATCCGACTTCTTCCGCAAAATGCTTGGCAAAAAATGTTTTTCCGCAACCGGGCGGACCATACAACAACATTCCATTTGGTATTGTTAAGCCAAATCGGGCATATTCTTCAGGATTATGCAAAGCATCAATCACATCTAATTGCATTTGTGCTTTCAATTCTTTCATTCCTGCAATGGCTGAAAATCCTTTACCTTTTTTCTTTTCTTTGAGCTGAACTTTTGTATTTTTCTTTTCGGGAACAGAAAGCTCCACTTCCATTTCTCCGTTTAATGCCTGTATAAATTCTTTGGCTGATTTAAAACGGTTTTCCGCTTTTGGCTGTAACGCTTTTAAGATAATATTTTGCGTTTGTTCGTCTGTTTTATCCGAAAATTTCAAAGTTTTTTTCCGTTCTTCTAAAATGGTTTCTTCCAACTGCATTTTATCAGATTTATATTTTGAAATTTCCACAAAATAAGGCGGCAATCCTGTCAGCAAATGATAATATAAAGCACCAACTGAATAAATATCGCTTTGGAAAGAAAAGACTTTATTAAAAGTTTCGTTGGCTGTATAAAACAGATTCAAGCCGTCTTTTAAAAAATCTTTATTGGATTGTTGCAGAAAACGGGCGTAGCCAAAATCTATGATTTTAGGGATGGCAACCTTGCCCGACAAATCCAACATTACATTTTGATTGGTAATATCGTTGTGAATGATTTGCTTATTGTGCAGATAATTCAAGCCGTTTAATACACTCAAAATAATACTTTTTGTTTCATAAAGATTAAGAATGTTTTCTCGTTTCATTTTATCAGACAAAGTTTCTCCACTAATAAAATCTAAGACCACATATGCAAACTTTTGACCATCAATAATAACATTTCCGCTGTCGTTGTATTTTACCAAATTTGGGTGTTTGATTTGTTTTAGAATTTCTACTTCCAAAATATCTCCACTTTCGGTAAATTGTGTACGATGCAATTTGCTGTAATCAAACAGTTTCAAAAACTTTGTTTCTTTCGCTTCGTTTTGTACACGATACGTTTCGGCATAGCTTCCTTTTTTCAGAAAGAAACTGACAGAATATTTATTGTCAATATTTTGACCTTTGGATAATATACTCATTTATTAATTTATTCTTTTAACAACCAATCTATTACGTTTACTTTCTGTATTCCTTTATAGGAACTTTCAGGTTCTACATCCATCGTAAGCAAAGTTCGTTTGTTGTAGTCTTTTATCATTTCAAATGGTCGCATTTCCCGTTCAAAAGTGCTTTGCTCCCTTGTACTCCACGCCACCTGGTAATATTCCCAATCCCCTTCATTAGTCATTACCGCAAAATCCACTTCCGTCCTGTCGGCTTTGCCAATGTACACACGCCTGTGCCTGCGAAGCAATTCCAGAAAAACGATATTTTCTAAATTGTGTCCGAAATCGGTGTTTTTCGTTTTCCCAAGCAATGCTTCTTTGAAACCTAAATCAACTGCATAATATTTTTCTTGTGTACGAAGCAGGTTTTTCCCTTTAATATCGTAGCGAGGCACTTTATAAAACAAATACGCTTCGGTTAGTGCATTCAAATAGTTATCAACGGTATGATATGATATTGTATTTCCTTCACTTTTAAGCACATTCGATATTTTTGAGCTTGAAAGCGGTGAGCCGATATTGTCCAGCATAAATTTTAAAACCCGTTCAAAATTTCCTTCTTTGTACCAGTTATGCCGAATGAAAATGTCTTTTTGTGCAATATCGTTGTAGATGTTTTGCAGGTATTTTTCCGTTTGATTAGACGGAAGTTCGAGCATTCCGGGCATTCCTCCGTTTTGTAAATACTGCGTAAACAACAAATCCAACCGGCTTTTGTCCTCAAAAGCACTGACGTATTCCTTAAACGACAACGGATAAACAGGTATGGAAATGTAACGTCCTGTAAGTAAAGTACCTAACTCACTGCTTAGTAAGTAGGCATTTGAACCTGTAACATAAACATCAATGTTAGGTTTTACAAATAAACCGTCCACAACACGCTCAAATTCTTTTACATTTTGAACCTCATCTAAAAACACATAACAAGGTTTAGACAAATCCAGCTGATTGACAATGTGATAATACAGACTGTCTATATCGTTTAGAAATTTTCGATTTTCGAAATCTTCAAAATTTAAAAAGACAGTTTGCTTTTCTGAAATACCTTCTGTTTTCAGGTACTCCCGAAACAATTGCATAATGGTACTTTTACCACACCGGCGAACACCAACCAGCATTTTAATAAGATTTTTGTCTTTTAAGCTCTTTAAAATTTCAAGATATTCCGTTCGTTGTATCATAATCTTTAATTTACTAAAACCTGTTATATTTTACAAGTTTTAGCAAATTTAGTTTTTTATTTGAATTTTACAAAACTTGTTGTATTTAGCAAGTTTTAGAAAATTGAATTCAATAGACCAAACTGTATAAAATCTTAAAGTTTGGTCTAATTTCGTTTTTATCCCTCCAAAAGATTTCCATCTCCGCTTGGTCTTTCAGTAATTGGCAATAAATCAATCAATGCAATCACAATCGGATGTAAATCTTCTGTAGTTGGGTTTTCTCCGATTTGCTGTAAGCCCTCGTTAAGTAACTGTCTTGCCCTGTGGCTGTCTTTCCAATTGTAAGAACCAAAGTTTTGGTTGTGATGCCTGATGAAATTAATCAATTGGTAGATAAATGCCAATTGGAAAAATGCTGAATGTATTTCTTCTGCCAAGACTTTTCCTAACTTAATATCCTGCGTTTTCAAAACCTCTTCTAATTGATTACGTAATTGATTAACAACTTGCGTTGAACGGTCATTTCCTAAATCTTTATTGACTTTTTCTAAACGGTAAAATTCTTCTTTTAGTTCTTCTTCCAATTTTGGCCATTCTGCATCGTCTTCTAATTTATCAATAGTTTTAGCAACTTTTTGTAGTTCAGACCTTGCTTCCAATCTGCCTGATTCTGTTTTATTTGATTCAAATATTTTTTCAACTCTTTCTAAATCATCTTTTATCTCGTTTCTTTTATTTTCATCAAGTGTTTCAGACACTTCTCTATAGCTTTCTTTTACTAATTGAATCTGTTCTTCCAACCATTCTGGTTTTACACCCGATTCAATTGAACCAACATCGAATGAATGTTCAAAATCTATATCAATAAAACTTGCTACACCTGTCATTATATTTGACCTGTCAATATTTATTTTCAGATTAATGATACTTCCTTCTGGCAGCAATGCAGGTAAATCATTTCCTGAAATTTTGATTGTAGAAACGTGATTATTAATAACTGCTTTTGTATTGGGTTCCCCTTGATATATCGGGATTTCAATTGTATCATCCATTCCCGGTCTGATTAGTTTTTGTGTTTTCAAATCATTGTAAATTCCAAATGATGGTAGAGTTTTATTTTTCTCTAAACCGATTAATGGTTTTATAATTTTCTTACCAGTTATTTTGTCCATCACTTCTATGCAAATTGCGTGAGGAATTGGTGCTCCACCTGGTACAGAACCTTCTCTTATATCAAATGATTTGGGTTCACAATCTAATTTATTGCCATTTTCATCGTAAGCTATAATTTCAAAGCCGTTATTATTTCCCTCAACCAATCGTAATTCTATGACTTCTCCTATCTCATTTAGCTCAACTCGTTCACTTTTAAAGGCATCGTCTTTTCTTGCAATTTCAACAAAAACCGTTTTCTCTTTTTGATTTTCTTTCAATTTCAGTGTAACATAAGTTTCTGTTCCAACAACCATAGATTCATAATCAACTTTCAATTGAACTACTGAATTATCTATGTTATCATTATCACTTTCAACAGGATTGTTAATTGAAGAGGCATAAATCGCTGCACCTTGTGCAACAACGGTCATCGGGTCAATGCTTGTGTTTGGCGTTTTGATTTGTTCGGCAATCATTTCCCTTACAATCGGAGAAAGTGTGGGACCTCCAACCAAAATCAATTCATCTAATTTTTGTCCGTCAAGGTTGTTTCTTTTTAAAAGGATTTTGCAATAGTCGATAGCTTTTTGGATAAATGGTTTTATTATTTCTTTGAGTTGAGTTCGTGTAATCGTTATATCCATCTCAAACTCTTTTCCATTATCATCTTCGCCATATTCATCAAACAAATCAGCTAATACATTGTAATTTTCGTTAAACGATAACTGGTTTTTAGCATCTTCTGCAAGTGGTTTCCACATTTCTTTGAATGCATTGAATCTATCTTCGTTCTCTAAAATAGAATTTATGGAATATTTTTCCTTGAAATATGGGATAAATACTTCGTTTACAATAGCCTCATCTAAATTTTTACCTCCTAAAAAGTTGTCTCCTTCTGTATCTATTACTTTGATGATTCCATCAGAAACCTTTACTAATGCAGAATCAAATGTACCTCCTCCAAAATCAAATACTAACCAATAGCCATTTTTATTCGAAGATGAAACACCATAAGCTATAGCAGCTGCATAAGGCTCTTGTATCAATTCTACGTATTCAATCCCTGCTAATTCGGCTGCTTTTTTAGTAGCATTAATTTGATTCATTTCAAATGCAGCTGGAATAGTAATAACAGCCGATTTCACATCCTCTTCTTTTACATAAGATTTTAGCGTTTTAAGAACTTCTGCTGATAATTCTTCCGAAGATAGCCCCTTATTATTTTTGGTAGAATTTCCCATTGTTCTTTTGAACTCAATAAAAATATTTGATTCAAAATCACGGTCTTTAAATGCTCTTCTTTTGTCTGCAGGTAATTGAGCATATGCTTTTACACCTACAAAATATGCTTTCCCTCTATCCCAAACACAAGAAGACATTGTTTCTCCAAGTAAGTCATTTTTGAAAACTCTTGTTTTACCATTTTCTATTACAGCAATTGCTGAATTGGTAGTTCCTAAATCAATACCGAAATCTATTTTTAATCTTGCCATTTTTAATAAGTTTTACTCGTTAAAGGCAACAATTACTTTTGCTGCTTGTATCATTTTGTTGTTATAATTAACTTGTGGTTTTATAATGCGTTTTATGATCTGTCTTCCTTGTTCAACATTTTCGTCAAATTCTAAAGTTGCAACCATATTAAGTCCTGGACTATATGGCTGACCTATTAAAACAGGAATTTCGTATCCATACGCTTTTAGATTATCCAAAATGGATTCAGAATATTTTTTTAAATGTTTATAACCTCTTATTTCTTTATCCATCACTTCCAGATTCATTAAAATACGAGTTACTTCATCCGCTACTTTAAGAACCAAAGAATGGTCTTTTTCTTCCGCTTCTTTTATGGGAGCTTTTTCCTCTTGTTTCAATTTCAACTGCAATTCTAGAACTTCCACCAATTTGCTGTCCAACTTAATGCTTTCTTCTTCCAAAGATTTTTTGGTGTTTTTGATTTGAGTTTCTACATCGGTTTTGCTGTTGGCAATGCGTTTTCCCAATAGCCAATACAAAATCCCTCCCAAAAGCAAGGTTATCAATGTGCCTATAATCCAATACAAACGGTTTTTACTTACATTTTTATCCAATTGAGAAATGTTGTCTTTTGCAGTTATTTCTGTCTGTTGGATTTTCGTTCCTAAATCTTCTGCAATTGCCTGAATATTTTGAACGTTTTGACTTGTTGCAGTTTTCAGACTATCAATCCGTTTGTTTTGATTTACTGTGTGTGTAGAAAGACTGTCCAAATAGGACTGTTGTTGTGTAATCTCTTTCTGCTGATTGTTTAACCGTTGTTTTAATACAGTTATTTCTTGCTGTTGTTTCTGTAACAACAAACTGTCTTGTTTTTGTGCAAAAAGTGTTGTTGCACAAAGAAGAATGGGAATGAATATCGTTTTTTTTATCTATAAATTATTTAATTACAAGCTTTTACAATCATTATAAAAATTATGATTCCAAAAACCCAATAAAACCAAGAAACAGAATTGGCATTATCTGAACTATTGTTTGTTGTTGATGTATAGACACTTGTTGGTCTGTTTGAAGTTGGTGGTGCAGTAGAAATTGTTTTCCAATAACAGATATATTTAACTTGATTTACTTGAGAATAGCTTAATTTCTCGAATAAGAAGTTGACCAAAGATTTATATTCATTTATTTGAGTTAAATTGTTTATGTTTTTAATTTTCTCAACATTTTTATGTGGAATTGTTTTCTTAACTAACTCAACGACTTTATCCCAATCAAGAGAGTTTTCTATTGCTTTATTTACTTTGCTCCAATTTATTGACTGATTGTAACCTAAAGGCATTGCTAAAACCTCTCTCGTAATTTTTGTTTTATTACTTTCATAAGCATTCTTTACGGATTTTAGAACCTCAATCGCTTGATTAAGTTCTCTGTCTTTCATTCCTTCTAGCGTATTGATTTTTCTTTTACCCTGTTCTTCGTAGCATCATTTACAGCAACGCTTTCAGCTAATTTTGCTAGTTTCATAGCTTCTTCAAGGTAATTGTTGCTTTTTTCTTGCTCTTGGCTTTCGTTGAAGTAATCTATAGAACATTGCAATATCTCTTTCGCAATATTATCAGCCAACATTTTGTATTGTAGATTAGTATTACCTACAATAGATTTTAAAAGAGTTAATTCGCTTTTGATGTTAGTGTATAAATCTGTTCCAAATTTATATGCATTGCCTTTGTTATTTGTTCGCTTTTTAGTGCATTGTTCAATTTGAGTTTCAATTTTATGAACAGGTTCTTCCGTAAATTTTTTGGAAAGATATTTTTGTGTAGTTCCTGTGCAATTGCTGAACAATTCCATTGTTTCTGCAATGGAATACTTGTTTTTGAATTGCGTTAGCAATTCATCAATCAAGATTTCAATTTGTTTGTTTTTGTCAATGGAAAAAGTTTCGTCAGCAACCGTATGTACAAAGTCTTTAAAATGTTCGGATGATATCAGTTTGATTTTGGCGGTAATTCCCTGTTTTATTTTTTTTTGGAATTTTCTAATAAATAAAGCGTTCCTATATTATTGAAAGCCGAAAAGTTTTTGGGATTTACTTCTTTTTCATCGGTTAGCTTTTCCCAGATTTCAATTGCTTTTTCTTTATTTCCATTGATTAAATGTTGAATGGCAGTATTATCAATTGGATTTAGATTGATAAACCAAAATAGGGAATGAGTTACTTTATTCTGATTTTGTTCGATGTCAGAAAAAGATTTATCGATAATTGCACTGCTTCTTTGCAAGGAATCAAAAAACGGAAAATCATATTCAGAAGTGATTTCCTTTCCAACTTTTGCGTAAGCCGTTATTTTCCCTTTTCTACTTTGAATTTCTCTTGCAGAAGCATTGGAAATAATTCCTGCAATTCGGTATGGGTTGTTTAGTATTGATTTCATTTATAATTTCTACGGTCTGGCAATTTATATGCGTTTTTTTAATATTCTTTACGGTTTTCCGTAAAGAGCAAAAAAACAGCGTAGGCTAATTCCTTAAACTCTGACTGAAGGTGGTCGAATACCCTGACACAAAGCAAAAAGGAACGCCCACGCTTTACCGTAGGCGTTTCCACTTTTACTTTCCTTGTGTCATTGAAAATTTTCGACCTTTTCAGTCAAGGAAATTTTTAAAGCGAAACGCTAATATTGTTATATGTTATTTATTTTTTAACTCATTTGGTATTTTTTGAATATCACAAATATATAAAATTACTTTATTTTCGTACTTACTTTAACACCACTCTTTTTTTCATTTCTTCAACAACAGCAAAAGCTGCCGGACAAATAGCAACATTTTTCAAGGTAAGATGGCTTATTTGCTGAAACTTTATCCGGTCGGTATGCGGAAATTCTCTGCAGGCTTTCGGGCGCACATCATAAATCATACAATAATTTTCAGCGTCTAAAAACGTACATGGAACACTTTGTAACACATAATCGCAGTCTTCGTCTATCCGCAAATAGTTGTCGGTAAACTGCTGTGGTTTCATTCGCAGATATTTGGCAATACGTTCAATATCAGCCTGAGTGAACAGTGGTCCTGTGGTTTTACAACAATTTGCACATTTTAAACAATCGGTTTTCTTAAATACATCGTCGTGAATAAGCTGCATTTTATAGTCTAAATCTTTAGGTGTCTTTTTCTTTAGCTTATCAAAATACTTCTTGTTTTCGGTATGCTTATCTTTTGCTAACTTTGGCAATTGTTTTAAATACTGTTCCATTGCAATTTTAAAATGCAAAATTACAAATAATCAATTATGTTTAAAGATCTTTTTGGCAAAGCAATGCTTGATTACGTGCAAAATAATCAACCAGAGAATTTAATTACCGAAACCACTATCAGCGAAGCCGATGAAATGGATGTTTCTTATCTTTTTCGTTCGTTTAAAGAAATGCCCAAATTAGAGCAAAAAGCTTTAAAACTTGCCCGCGGTAAGGTATTAGATGTGGGGTGTGGTGCCGGAAGCCATTCGTTATATCTGCAAGAGCAAGGATTGAATGTTTTAGCTATTGATATTTCGCCCAATGCTGTGGAAACCTGTAAGATCCGCGGTGTTGAAAACGTAGTGCAGATGGATATTTTACAAGTTGATGATTTGGAAAAATTTGATACGATTCTGCTTTTGATGAACGGAACCGGAATTTTTGGCAAACTGAAAAATATCGATCTTTATTTATCAAAGTTAAAGTGTTTACTGAATGCTAACGGACAAATTTTAATTGACAGTTCTGATTTAATTTATATGTTTGATGAAGATGAAGACGGTGGCAAATGGATTCCGATGTACGGCGATTATTACGGCGAATTGGTTTTTAACCTGACCTACAAAGGCGAAAAAGAAGAACCTTTTAACTGGTTGTATTTAGATTTTAATACCTTGCAAAATGCCTGTTTGGCACAAAATCTACATTGTGAATTGATTAACGAAGGTAAAAATTTTGATTATCTGGCTCGAATTACAAAATAAAAAAGAGAAGTTAAAACTTCTCTTTTTACATCATATATTTCATAATAATTCCCTGGATCTCTGCCTTAAAGGCTTCTGATTTATTGCTTAAAACCGTGGCATAATTCTGTTTTACCATCATGAATTTTTTTGCCAATGGTGATTGGTAGAATTCAATAAGATTCTCTACTTCGCTTTGTGACAGATTTTGGGAATAATAAGATATCAAATTGTTTTTTTGTTTGGCAAGTAAAGGCTCCATATCTTTTTTAAAACTTTCCCGGTTGTTTGGTGAAAGTTGTTTTGAGATTTCATCAGCAATACTATAAAATTCATTGATTTCGCCCGACAATTCAACAAGTTTAATTACATCGCTTTTATTTGCCTGCGCAAAACCGTTTACAGATAGGAAAATGCAAAGCAGTAAAACTATTTTTTTCATAACTTTTTTATGTAAAGTTATAATATTTTAAGGAATATCCAAATATTTATGTGTTTGTGTAGAAATAGCCCATTTAGGATTATTCTTAACATATTCTATCAATACGGGAAGCATTTCATCTTTTTTGCTCCATTCTACCTGCAGATACAGTTTTGCAGCTTTATTTACTCTGGCAGCTTGTTCTTCTGCAAACGTAAAATCATGTTTGTTGTAAATAATGCATTTTAATTCGTTCGCTGCATCGTACACGCTTTGTGTGGGCAATTTTGTCTTTTTAGGCGATAGACAGATCCAATCCCAAAAGCCCGAAAGTTCATAAGCACCCGACGTTTCCATATTGGTCTGTATTCCTTTTTGTTTTAATTGTGAGGTCAGTGCATCTAAATTCCACATCAATGGTTCTCCACCGGTAATTACGACTAATTTTCCGTGTTTTTCAGCCTGAGCTACAATTTCATCAATAGCAATGGTTGGATGCAGGTTCTCGTTCCAACTTTCTTTAACATCGCACCAATGACAACCCACATCACAACCTGCTAAACGTATAAAATAAGCTGCGTGCCCTGTGTAAAAACCTTCTCCCTGAATGGTGTAAAAGGCTTCCATTAAAGGTAACTTTTCATTTGAACGACTGTTATTTATCATTATTAAAATTTTCTGCAAAGATACAATTCTTGAATTTCTCTTATAAAAAAAGAGCAACTTAAAGTTGCTCTTTTTTTTATTTAATTAGCATTTTGCACTTGCTTTCGTGCGTATTCGTTACTTGAATCTAATTGCAGTACTTTTTTAAATGCGTTTGTTGCTTTTTCCTTATTGGTTGTTTTATTGTAATTTCCAATCATAGTATAAGCCTCAACTAAAGCTTCTTTAAAAGCTGCATCGTTTGCTCTGCCCTTTTCTGTTAACAAGCTTATAAACCCTTCGTAATCTTTCTCCATTTGGGCTAATGAGGTTGGGGTATTTAAATTTCTGTTTACACGGGCACTGATTAAATAAGCCTCAAAAGTAGGTGTTTTCTTTAATGAGTTATCTAAATCGCTTTTTGCCTTTTGTAACTGGTCATTAAACATAGGACTGTCACTTGCCATATAAAGTGCATTTCCTTTGTAGTACATATCGTACACATAATAAGGCGATTTTTCATCTTTAGATGCCAAATCAAACACAAAATAAGCTTGTTCAAAATGTTCGTCTTTAAACAAATCAACTCCTAACTGGTGCAAGGCTACTCCTAATTGTGGATTTTCTTTTACAGCTTTAGACATTTCTTCGATTGATTTCTTATAAACCGCTTCATTAAAAGTACCATCTTCATTACGAGATGTTTCTAATTCTGACAGTCCTTTATATAAGTAATCAATGGGTAAAATATTTTCTTTTTTATCCTGAACATCAAAATATTTATTGATGCTTTCTTTTGCATCTGCAAATTTACCGTTCTGGAAATCGGCAATGGCACGGTAACGATACATATAGAAGTTATCTCCGCGGGTGTACCATTTGGTTCTAACCAAATCACCTAATGCCTTGTAATGTTTATTTTTGATTAAATACGTTGCTAATTCATTGTCGGAATCTAAACTTTCGCCAATTAAACCATGGTATTTAAAATAATTTTCAACTCCTTTATCTAATAAAGATTTATCGTCTTCAAAACGGGCGTAATCTGCATACGTTAATCCCAATTGTTTATAAACATCGATATAATCAGGATTTTTTGCTACAATAGAATCATATACTTTTATGGCCTCTCCAAATTCATTACCTGCACGGAACACATCTGCCAATTTCATTTTAGGCAAAAGGCTTTCAGGAAACATTTTTGACGTTTCAAAATACACTCTGCGGGCATCAACAAATCGTTTTTCCGCAAAATAAATATCTCCGCGGGCAATGTGCGGCTCCGGAACTTTTAAATCGACAAGCAAGGCATAGTTTACATAATCTAAAGCTGCGTCAAAATCAGGTTTTGGAGCTTTAGTATATGCGTCTGCTACAACCAAGAACGTTTCGTAATCGTTTAACGGTAAATTATTAGTTCCTGCGTTAAATTTCGATTTTGCTTCTTTGTCTTTTCCGTTCAACAAAGATATTTTACCAATTCCTATATTATTAATACCCGGTTCTTTAACTGCCCGTAAACCTTGTTTGAAGTAATAATTTGCCGAATCCTGATTGTTTTCGATTAAATGAATTGTTCCTAAGCGATAAAAGTTTCTTCCTTGATTGGGTTGTGTTCTTATAAGCTTATATAAATCTTTTTTTGCAACATCGTACCTTCCGTATTTTATTGCTGTATCTACGTCAGTACCCGTTTGGGCATTTACACTGAAGATAAATGATAATAAAGCTAAACTTAATGTAATTTTTTTATTCATAATTTACAATTATATTGAAAAAATTTAGATTATTCAACTATGTTTATTTCTCGTTTTGGTAATGTTATCGGCATTAATCCCGATTTTAAAACAATGCGCTGCCCCTTGTCTGATGCTGCAAAACTTGCAAAGCCCGTTCCCAATCCGGTTTTTCCCTGAACATCAATAATGTTTATTGTTCTTATTAACGGATAGGTATTGTCTGCAATGGTGCTTTGCGACGGAGCAAAATATTGTTTTAGCGAATCGTTATAAACCCACATTGACCGCAGTTCTTTAATATTTTCTTTTATTTTGTCATCGGGTTGCAGCATCCAGTTGATTCCCACAACGCCAATGGCGTTTTTATTTTTATTAATATAAGATACAATTTCTTCTACCGTTTTGGTGTAATATACATTTTTACTTATGTTATCAACTTTGGCATCTTTCATTATGTTTGATACAATGGCTGAATTTGCATCGTGAAACACAAATATCTTATCGGATGTTTTTGTTCCTTTAAAAATTTCAATTACATCGTTATAATTAATTAATGTATCATTTGTATTTTTCTGTGTGATAAACAACACCGCATCTTTAGCAATTGGTGTAATTTTAGGCACTACTTTCCCTTTAAAAACTGCTAATTCTTCTGCTGAGAATGTTTTAGGCAACACTGCCAAACGATTAGAGTCTTTATAAACTGCATTTAAAATCTCGTTTTGCGAAAGCATCTTTAACTTGATGTCTGCATTGGTATAATATGATTTAAACACTTCATTAATATCATCAACCACAGGGTAAACAGATGATTCAACGTACATTTGTGTCGTTCCTTTATCATACGCTTCTTTTATTTTGGTTGTTGATTCTGTACTTTTTTTACACGAAACCAACAAACTTAACCCTATCACAGACCATATTATCTGTTTCATAAATGTACCCTATTAATTGATTGCTAAATCTACTAATTTTTTTTTTAATAAACTTTACAAATTTTGCATTTTTAACACTCAAAAAAATGTTAGACGAAAATATATTCATTTAATCCCAAAAAACTTTTGAATGTGCAATATATAAAGCCCGCTGTGAACGGGCTTTTATTTTAATTGTTGACTCTTACTTTTATGGGTAAGGTAAATATTGAACGAACGGTGGTTCCGTTGTGTTGCGCGGGTTTCCATTTAGGCATTGATTTTAAAACGCGAACAGCTTCATTACCTAAGCCAAATTTATCTTCTATAATCTGAATATCGGTAAATGATCCGTCTTTTTCTACAACAAAACGCAATTTAATAACCAATTCTTTCTCGTTACTTTCAATACTGTTTTTTGAAAACTTACGGATAAATGATTCAAAAAATTTATCGTAGCCTTCATTTGGCATGGCTTTGTGTTGAACCAATCTTACAATGTTATTTGTCAGATCCGTAGTTGTTGTTCCCACGTCATCGCCAGGTTTTTTGCCGTCGGTTCCGTCTTTGGCATCACCTGTTATTCCGCCGTTCGACTTTAAAACGCCGTTTTCCAAGTCTGCATCATTGTTTTTTTGTCCCGATTGAATCTCGTCTGTAAAATCACTTTGTGCTGCCAAATTATCGTTGGTAACTTTATGATCTTCTTCTACACGCATTTCTTTAAATTCAATTTCTTTTTGAACGGAAGTTCTTGCCGAAGCCGTTTTTTCTTCAGGTACTTTTGGCTCAACCGGTGTTTTTTGAATATCTTTCGGTTTTTCTGGTGGCGTATCAATATTTTTAGGAGCTACCGTTGGAGTTTCTTCATCTGGCAGATTTACAATAATAACCGTTCCTTCACTTTTAGACGCATATAAATAAGAACTGCCAAAGCCCAAGCTTATAAGCCCTAAACCAATTGCCAATGCCATAAAAGTTGTTTTGTTACTTTCTTTACGTAATTTATAGGCTCCGTATAATTTATTGCGGTTTTCAAACACAATATTAAGCCACTCTTTCCCAAATAAATTTAAATTGTTCATGATTGAAATATTTTAAAATTAAGAGTAAATTTTCAAATCATACTAAATATTTTAACTAAATATACAAAATAAAAACACACTTTTGTAATATAACGTAAAACATTTTCTTTTTATTATCTGAATAAATGAAAAAAGACAAGAAATTATTCTTGTCTTATATTAATGATTCTGAAAAACCGGAAAATACTGTAAATAATAAGCAATACCCCAAAGAGTAGCCTACGGGTATAAGAAAGCTCTAAAGGAATGGTTTTCCAAAATATAAACATACATCCCAACACAAAATATAATACCAAAAACAGTAATCCGGTAAAGAACAAAAATCGCTGTAACAGCGATTTTTGTTTAAAATTATTTACAATGTTTTGTAACATATTAGTTATTTACATTAATGGTAATTGGTAAGGTAAATTTAGATCGAACCGTTTTACCGTTGTGTTGTGCCGGTTTCCATTTTGGCATCGATTTTAATACGCGCATAGCTTCTTTACCTGCTCCTTGCTTATCGTCAAGAACTTCTAAATCGGTAAAAGATCCATCTTTTTCAACAGTAAATTTTAAACGGATTTTAATCTGTTTAACGTTACCGCCCACATCAGGTGCGTTAAATTTACGAACAAAATTACTCATAAATTTCTGCATACCTTCATTTGGTGCTGCCTTTTGCTGAACAAATCCCCAAACTTTATTTTCGTCATCAGAGAATTTTTCGCCCGTTCCTGTTCCTTGCGAACCTTTATCAGCACCACCGGTTTGTTTACCATCAAATTTAGTATCACCGTCTTTATCAGCCTCTCGGTCTTCACGTCCAGAAGTTTTTGTGTCGTCAAAGTCTTTTTGAGCTGTTTTTTGCTCATTTTTTACTTCTTCGTCTTTCTTTACTTCCGTTTCAAGAAATTTCACTTCTTCTTGTACAGATTTTGAAGCATCTGCTACTTCAGGCTCAGGCTCAGGAATTGGTTCTTCTTTAACCTCTTCAACAGGTGGCTCTGGCTCTGGTAACTCTGGCAAAACAATTTCTGTCACTTCTACATTCGCATCATTTACCTTTTTGTTGAATTTTTCTCCAAAAAGTGATTTGTATGCAACCGATCCACCAAAAGCTAACCCAATACAAACTACCCCAAGCAATAATGCAAGCAGTGTAGTTTTAGGATTTTCCTCACGTAACTTGTATGCTCCGTAAGCCTTATTACGACCTTCGAATACAATGTTCCGCCAATCCTTTCCAAATAAATTAATATTAGCCATAATAGTTTATTTTTTTATGTTATGCTTACTGCATAACTGCTTTTTCGTCTTCTGTCATGTCTTGCAACGCATAGATTTCAACTCCTGTAATTGCCATTTCATCTAAAATGTCAATCATATCGGTATAAGTTGCATCTTCGGTTGCTTTAATTAACACAACAATTCCATCTTTACCCTCATGCCCTGCGGCTCTTAAATTCGCCATTTTTTGCAAAATAACCTGACGAATACCTTCTTTGCCATAAGGTGTATCTGTTGGTCCAACTCCTTGATAAGGCTCTTTTAGCAAACCCATGTAATATTTTAACTTACGATCTTTACCTATTAAAATAGTCATGGTTTTAGAGGCTTTTGCATCTTGTATTTTAGTAGGATCCGGTTCTTCTAATTTATCCGGCATGGTCAAATCCATTGACTGCGGTTTGGATAAAGAGGTGGTTAACATAAAGAACGTAATCAATAAGAATGCCAAATCTACCATTGCTGTTAAATCAACGCCGGCATTTTGTTTTTTACTTCTTACTTTTTTGCCGCCTTTTCCTTCGTTACCACCGGTATTTAATTCTGCCATTTCTTTTTAAATTTTAGTGATTAAAAGTCGTCTGATCTTAAACCTGTAACAAGGTAGAAGCGGTTTTGACGTTGTTTCTGTAAAATATCCATTATCTCTTTAATGGTTCCATATTGTTCGTTGGCATCACCTTTAATTGCAACTTTTAAGAATGATTCTTTACGTTGCCAAGATGATTCACGTGCTTTTTGTACCCAAGATGATAACTGATTGTTTAAAGAATCTTTATAAGGAATACCTTTATGCAATTCTTTTTTCATTCGCTCACTTGAGGGTTTTGCCAACAGGCTCTTCATTTCACGAATATCAACACCGAAGTTTTCCATACCTGCAAAGGTATTTTGTTCTTCTTTGGTAAATTCGATGTTATATTCTTGCCCCATTCTATTTAGCACATCAATTCGATCTTCTCTGCCTGCCAAACCAATGAAAACATTTTCCTGACCAACAGTGATACTTAAAATATCGTCTGAAGGAATTTTAGTTTCTTTTGTTGACGCCGGCAAATCTACCGGATAAACTTCCGGAGTTTTTGCTGTAGAGGTTAAAACGAAGAATGTTAGCAATAAGAACGATACGTCGCACATTGCGGTCATATCAATTCTTGTACTTGATTTTTTCATTTTTGCCATATTCTTTCTTCTTTTTTAACCAGATTTTTAATCTGGGATTATACAATATTTACAAACTACAATAAATGTTGAATTATTTATTGTGTCTTCTGTAAGATTGTGTAATTGCGAACCCGGCTTCGTCGATAAAATGTGTTAATTTATCAATTTTTGTGGTGAATATGTTGTAGAATACAATAGCTAATGTAGATGTACCAATACCAGTAGCAGTATTCATCAACGCTTCAGAAATACCGGTTGCCAATGCAGCCGAGTCTGGCGAACCTGCAGTTGATAAAGCCGAGAACGCTTTAATCATACCTGTTACCGTACCTAACAAACCTACTAATGTACCAATTGATACTAATGTTGCCAAGATAATCATGTTTTTCTCTAACATGGGCATTTCTAATACTGTAGCTTCTTCAATTTCTTTTTGAATGGTTTCTGTAGCTTTATCAGCATCAAAACCTTCACTTTTAACTTCTTTTAATTTAATCAAAGCCGCTTTTACTACGTTTGCCACAGAACCTTTTTGTTTGTCAGAAAGTTCAATAGCTTCGTTGATTTGATTTGCATTAACTAATGATTGTACTTTAGCAACGTAACCTTTAACGTCTCCTGTTCCAGCTGCTTTGCTAACAACAATCCATCTTTCAATACCAAAAACAATAGTTGTAGTTAATAATCCAATTAATACAGCTATAACAGGTCCCCCTTTATACATCATACCTAACAAGTTTCCTGGATTAGGCTCACCTGAAGGATCTCCATTCTGGAAGTTACTTGGATTACCTAATAAGAAATGCCAGATAGTGAAACCAACCAAAAGACATACTATTACTGTAATCGCCGCCGCCACGTTTGATAATCCTGAATTACTTGGATTTTTCTCAACTGTTTGTGTCATCTTAATAAAATTTAAATTTAATGTTTACTCAATTTTTAAAATTAGTTTTACTTTTTTCAAGCGTAGCAAATTTAGTTTTTTACTTTTAATAAAAAAATATTTTTTTGCTTCACATTTTTCAAGGCTTTAAAATTAACCAAAAAGAAACAATTATTTTACCTTTTAGTATTTTTTTAGCATCCCCAAAATCATTAAACGGTTTGTTTTCATTATTATTGCTTTTATGTTGTAAAAAGTTCTTAACAATTAATTAATCTTCATTTTTGTTGAATTTTTTAAATTCACAGAAGTTTATATCTTTATAAAACATTTTCTTATTATAAGTTATACTAATGTAGGAAGGAGAAACTGTACAGAACGAACAATTAATCAAATGGAAATAGAAAAATTTACCGAACAAATTAAAGAAGGCTATTCTTTTAAAACCGATTACATCACGCTTGGCGGAGCAATGGTAAACAACGAAGCAGTTGCCAACCTTTTTGTAAACATCCCTTTAAAAACACTGAACCGGCACGGTTTAATTGCCGGAGCTACCGGAACCGGAAAAACAAAAACCATTCAGGTATTATCTGAACAATTATCCAACAAAGGCATTCCCGTTTTAATGATGGATATAAAAGGGGATTTCAGCGGAATTGCCGAAGCCGGCGAAAAAACGCCTTTTATAGAAGATCGCCACACAAAAATGAATTTACCTTTTGAACCCAAAGCATTCCCAGTAGAATTACTTACCATAAGTAAACAAAACGGCGTACGATTACGTGCCACCATATCAGAATTTGGTCCGGTACTTTTGTCGCGTATTTTAGATTTAAACGATACACAATCGGGCGTAATGTCATTGATTTTTAAATATTGCGACGACCACCAGCTGCCTTTATTAGATTTAAAAGATTTAAAAAAGGTGATTCAATTTATTACCAATGAAGGCAAAGGTGATATAGAAAAGGAATACGGTCGTGTTTCAACGGCATCAACCGGAGCTATTTTACGCAAACTAATTGAACTGGAACAGCAAGATGCCGATTTGTTTTTCGGAGAAACATCATTTGATATTAAAGATTTAATGCGGATTGACGAAAACGGCAACGGATATGTCAACATTTTGCGTTTGAACGACATTCAAGACAAACCCAAACTGTTTTCAACCTTTATGCTTTGCTTACTTGCCGAGGTTTATAATACCATGCCCGAACAAGGTGACAGCGGGCAACCAGAGTTAGTCATCTTTATTGATGAAGCCCATTTAATTTTTAAAGAAGCCAGTAAAGCACTTTTAGATCAAATAGAGACCATTGTAAAACTGATCCGTTCAAAAGGCATTGGATTGTATTTTATCACTCAAAACCCAACAGATGTGCCCGATGGTGTTTTAGCGCAATTAGGCTTAAAAATTCAACATGCTTTAAGAGCGTTTACCGATAAAGACCGTAAAGCGATAAAATTGGCATCTGAAAACTTTCCGTCGACCGAATTTTACAAGACCAATGAAATCATTACCCAATTGGGAACGGGCGAAGCATTGGTAACGGTTTTAAACGAAAAAGGAATTCCAACGCCACTTGCTGTTTGCATGATTCAGGCTCCCATGAGCCGAATGGATATTTTGACTCCGGCGGAAATTGACGGTTTGATTCATAAATCGACTTTAAAAGACAAATACAATAACGTTATTGACCGGGAAAGTGCTTATGAATTGCTAAACAAAAAATTGAGTGAAATTCAAGCAGAAGAACCAGTAGCAGAAAAAAAGTCTAAAACAACCGCTACTCCTAAAAAGAAAGACGATGGCTTTTTTACCAAACAGGTTGTTAAGGTATTAACCAGTGCTACTTTTATACGCGGAGCTTTTGGTGTGCTTACAAAAATGTTAAAAAAATAAAACAGACTAAATGTCTGTTTTATTTTTTCTTAATAATTCTAAAATATAATTTTCAACTTCGGCAGTTTGCCAATTTTCATGGATGTTTGGTAGTTTCATGACCTCGTCCATTACCATTTTTTGTGAATCGCCTATCGCCAACGCATCTTCATAAGGATTCAGGCTAAAAGTAACCCTATCATATAAAGGCAACCATTTTTCGGGATGCAGTTTTGTAAACCACGCCTCAATTTTTTTCTGTAATAAGAAATCGGCATCGGCTGTTTTAGTACTCATTTCAATAAAATTGCGATACGATAATTCGGCAATGGCATCTGCATTCGGCTTTCGGATTGCCTGATACTTTTCAAAAACCATTTGTATATCATCCGGGAATTTATCTAACAAATCGCTCAATGCTGTAATATCTTCAAAGCCCGCATTCATGCCTTGCCCGTAAAACGGAACAATTGCGTGAGCCGAATCGCCAATTAGTGCTACTTTGTCTTTATACGTCCACGGATAACATTGCATGGTAACCAATGATGATGTGGGATTGGTAAAATAATCGTGCTGTAAATTGGGAATTAAATCTTTTGTATCTGAAAAATATTCATTAAAAAAAACGTTTAATTTTTCTTCTGTATGAATTTTCTCAAACGAATTTTCTCCTTCAAAAGGCATAAACAAGGTACAAGTGAACGAACCATCATCGTTTGACAAAGCAATCAGCATAAATTCGCCACGTGGCCAAATATGAAAGGAGTTGGGGTCAATTTTATGCGATCCGTCGGCATTTGGAGGAATGGTAAGTTCTTTATACCCGATATTTAAAAAATACTGTGAATAGTCAAACCTGTTTTGGCGTTGCATACGGTGACGAATTCGGGAAAAAGCCCCATCGGCACCTAAAACCATATCAAACGTTTTCTGTTCAAAAGGTCCGTGTTCGTTCTCTCCGATATATAAGGTAGCCGTATCTAAATTTACGTCCCATATTTTTTGGTTGAATTCAAAATTCACTCCTTCTTTTTCTGCTAAATCGACCATTAGCCGGTTTAAACCACTACGCGAGATGGAATAAATTGCTTCGCCATTGATTCCGTAAGGCTGAAACGTTAACGAACCATCTTTCAGGTGAATAGCACGTTTATCCATTGGAATTGCAATTTTTCGTATCGCATCGCCAATACCTACCCGATCTAAGGCGTTCCAGCCACGCGTTGACATTGCCAAATTAATTGATCGCCCTGAAAATTTAACTTTTCGAATATCGGCACTTCTGTCAAATATAGTAACCTTGTAATTTTTCTTTTTCAAATAGATACCCAAAAGCGTACCAACCAAACCGGCACCAGCAATTGCAACATCTTTCTTTTCTGTAAGCATAATCGCTTTTTGTTTTTATTGTGGGTTGATAAAAGTACTAAAATGTATTTGAGCTACCAAAATTTGTAAAAAATATAAAAGTTAAAGTATTTAACATTTTTTTCACTAACTTTATAGTACTAATTTTTAAAATAGTATGCTATGAGAGATTTAATTTGGCTTATCGCCGTAGTTTTAATTATTTTATGGGCTGTGGGATATTTTGGGTTCGCAGATGCCGTAGGAAGTTTTATCCACGTTTTATTGGTTTTGGCAGTGATTGCTATCTTATACCGATTAATTACCGGAAAAAGACCTTAATAAGAAAACAAAAAGAGGCTGTCTAAAAAGTCACAAAACGCAAAAATCCCG